>JAQVDW010000016.1:2631-38236 GCA_028698185.1 Erysipelotrichaceae bacterium
GAAGACGGGGTCACCTCGATTGAAGAAATGCGAAAAATTATGCTTTATTCAGATTAGGAGAGAGTGTATGAAATTAGATGATATTTTACAGCAAGCCCGCTTGAAGGGCTGTTCGGATGTTCATATTTCTACGGGAACCGGAATAATGTATCGGCTCAACGGCCAGCTTAGTGACATGCCTTGCGATTTGAGTCCTATGGAACTCGAAGCCCTGGTCATCAACTCGGCCAATGAACGGTGCCAGAACCTGCTCAAGGACAAAAGGGATGCCGACTATGTCTACATCGACAACCTGAACAACCGTTACCGGGTCAATGTCTACTATGCCCAGGACAAGATCAATGCGGCCTTCCGGATTATCAACGACAATATCAAGACCTTGATGGAATTGAATCTGCCGCCGTTGCTAAACCGTCTGGCAATGGCGCCTCGGGGTCTGGTGCTCGTCACCGGCCCGACCGGTTCCGGGAAATCGACAACGCTCGCAGCGATGATCGACTATATCAACGAAAACCGCAGCTGTCATATCCTGACGATCGAAGATCCGATCGAATACCTGTATCAAAAGAAAAAAGCCATGGTTCATCAGCGGGAGATCTTCGATGACGTCAGCGGCTTCGATGAAGCGTTGAAATCCGCGATGCGTGAGGATCCGGATGTCATCCTGGTCGGAGAAATGCGTGACTATGAAACAATCGCTGCTGCAATCACCCTGGCGGAAACGGGCCATCTGGTCCTTTCGACCATCCATACCTCGGGTGCTGCCCGGACGATTGACCGGATCATCGACGTATTCCCACCGCATCGCCAGAACCAGATCCGTTCGCAGCTGGCTGGTATCCTCAATGCGGTTGTGACCCAGACGCTCGTTCCGACAATCGACAACCACAGCCGGGTTCCCGCTCTGGAAATCCTTGTGGCCACCGGAGCGGTCAAGACCATGATCCGTGACAACAAGATCCACCAGATATTGAATGTCATGGCTACCGGATCCGACTTTGGAATGATCACCCTCGACAACGCCTTGGCCAACCTGGTCAAAGAAGGGAGAGTGTCGCAGGCAGCGGCCCAGGAACAAGCCATCAATGTCCGCGATTTTACAACTTTCCTGAATGGCTGATTTGAACATAATGGTTGTCGCCTACCTATACTTTTTTGTGGTAGGCGTCTGCCTGGGTTCCTTTTCGAATGTATTGATATATCGCATCCCGTTGAAACAAAGCATTGCCAAGGGGCGAAGCCATTGCGGTGGCTGCAACAGACAGATTCCCGCATATGACCTGATTCCGATTGTTTCCTACGTCATCCTTAAAGGGCGGTGTCGATTCTGCAATGAGAAGATCGGCATCATCCATCCCATCATCGAACTGATGGGTGGACTGGTTGCGGTATTTTGTTTCTGGTTTTTCAAATTCGACCCACTGGGTCTTGTTGTCTATGCGATCATGATGGTCCTGATGGTTATTGCCATAATCGATTGGCGTCATATGATCATTCCCGATTCATTGAATGCAATCCTGCTTATCCTGTTTGGGGTTTATCTTTTCTTCACTTATCAAAGCTGGCAAAGCCATCTTTTAGGGGCTCTGGTTGTGCCAGGAATAATGATTGCGACCAATCTTTTGGTACCTTCATCGTTTGGCGGAGGCGATGTCAAACTGATGATTGCCAGTGGGATTGGACTGGGTCTGGCCAACAGTCTCCTCGCCGGATTTATCGGGGTGATTGTTGCGGGTGGCTATGCGTTTTATCTTATCCTGACCAAAAAGGTGAATCGCAAATCCCATATCGCATTCGGCCCTTATCTTTGCATGGGAATCGTTGCGGCCGTGTTCTACGGGCCTAAAATCATCCAGTCATATTTGGACTTGTTCAACATTTAATCGCCAGAGATGGCGATTTTTTTGATGTTTACGCTTACAATATGTAGTCGTGTGGTAAAAAGTATACAAGTATATAAAAAACAAGAATAATGTTTGAAAAAAGTCGTGATTGAGTTATAATTAAAGTATATGATAACAGAGGTAAGATTATGGATATAAAGTATTATCGGGAATTCAGTCAGTGTCTGCAACGGGAAACGGAAATCAAAGTGTACGGGAGCAAGGGGGCTCCGGTGCTTTACTTTGTCAACAATGAGGAGGACAAGATAGTCCATGACTGTCTTATGGAACTTGCCCAGGCGAACCGGGTCCAGATATTCGAGATCGCCAATCCTTTGAGCGTGATCGACAACAGAAACAACCAGAACCATGCCAGTTATTTGCTCGAACAGTTTTACTACTACATCGTCCACGAAGTCATACCTCATGTATTCAGGTTGAACACCCGCGCTAATGACGGCCAAAGACAACAGGGAGTCTATACCGCCGGTGAGGGTAGGGTATCGGGTGCTGCGGTCAATTATTTCCTGCGGCGGCCGGATATTTTCCTGGGGACACTCAGTCTCAACGGAATCTTCAATCTGTCGTTTTACTTCGGCGATTTCATCAACAAGAACGTCTATGACAACTGCCCGACGATCTATTTGTCGATGATGGCGGAAAATCATCCCTATATCAAGCGCTACAATGAGCTTGACAAGATTTATATTTTGAACAACCACGAGCCGGCCACATTCGACTCGGCCCGGGAACTTCAAACAATATTGGATACCCACAAGATCAAGGCCCACGTCCTTCTGGAAAAACCGGAGGAGAAGATGATCAATGTCGATTATGTCCGCGACTGTCTTGAAAGCCTGCTTAGCTAACAGCGACACTTAGCAATCAAAGAGGAATCTTCGGATTCCTTTTTTCGTGCCTTTGTAAATTTTCGGTAAGTGGATTTGCCGGAAATTAACGGAGAAATCGGCCGATTTTACTCGATTATGATACCATAAATCCGTTAAATGGGCATATATTCAATTATGACCCAAAAAAAATAAATTTTTCTTTACAATTGACTTTTTATGCAATTATAATGTACGAGTAGGAGAGTGATTATATGACTTTAGGACAAATCGATTGGCCGTTAATACTAGGTGGTCTTGGACTATTCCTGTTTGGTATCGATTATATGGGGAACGGGTTGAAATCGTTCGCCGGTGACGGATTGAAAGACATCATTGACCGTTATACAAAAACCCCGCTTCATGGAATTATCGTTGGGACAGTTATCACCTGTTTGATTCAATCATCTTCAGGAACGACTGCCTTGACAATTGGTCTGATCAGATCAGGTCTGATGACCTTCCCACAAGCAATCGGGGTAATTATGGGAGCGAACATCGGGACGACAATCACCGCCTTCATCGTCGGGTTGAAAATCTCGGAATATGCAGTCTACTTCATCATTTTGGGGGCTGTGTTGATCATGTTCTCTTCAAGAAAGAGAATGAAATATTTTGGGCAGATCCTGTTTGGATTCGGGTGTCTGTTCTACGGGCTTGAGCTGATGGGAGAAAACCTGAAACTCATCTCAAAAGTGCCTGAGTTTACCCAGGCAACGGAGATATTGTCGGCCAATCCGCTTCTGGCATTGCTTGGTGGAACGGTGATGACAATGGCAATCCAGTCTTCGTCGGCGGTTATTGCGATTGTCCAACAGATGTATGGGGTTGGGGCAATCACTTTGTCAATCTCATTGCCTTTCTTGTTCGGTTCGAATATCGGAACGACAATTACTGCAATCCTGGCGGCTTTTGGTGGTTCGACTTCTTCAAAAAGAGCGGCGACCTACCATGTCATCTTCAATGTTTTCGGGACAGTTTTGTTTATGTGCCTTCTGGTACCATTCACAAGCCTTATTGTGAGTCTGAGCCAGTCGCTCAATACAACTCCGGAAATGTCGTTGGCCATGGCCCATGGTGTTTTCAACATCACTACGACAGCGTTGATGTACCCATTGATCCATACCAACGAAAAGCTGATCAAGAAGCTGATCAAGAAAAAATCATACGAGGTCGAAATCGACTTGTCCACTCTCAATGAAGATGTCGTTGGCTTGTTCCCGGAAGCTTCATTGAATCTGGCAATCGAACAGACCGGCAAAATGGGAGCCTTGACTTGCGAACTTATTTCCAGCGTCAAATCGTATTTCGATTCCGGAGTCCAGTCCAAGGCTGATGCCTGTCAGGAATTGGAAAATGCGATCAATATCATGGAGAAGAAACTGACGGTCTATCTGGCAAATATTCCCCATGAAAAATTCGATGTACACACTTCAATCATGTATATCAATTCCAGCAAGATTATCAAGGATTTCGAGCTGATTGGCGATCTTGGAGTGCGTCTGGTTTCCCTTTTTGAACAAATGAAGGATTCCAATGAGACCATGCATGAAAAGACGCGTGGCGAAATCGGTGAACTGTTGGCGATCGCTGTTGATCTTGTCGACAAGACTTACCTGGTTTATAAAGAATACAGCTATGACCTGGCTGAAGAAATTGATGCGGGCGAATCGTTGCTTGACGTCAAATATCATGAATTCAAAGACGCACACGTTCATCGTGTCCTGAACAAACAGGAATGCACTAATGTGATCAACTCGTTATACGACGATGCAGCGAGCCTGATTGAAAGAATCGGCGATTACTGCCAGTCGGTCAGCGAAAACGTATCAAACATCAAAGGTGAATTAGTATAATTCATCTTTTTTTTTGTGACCGGATTCGGGTGAAGGCAAAAAAAGAAGAAGCTTAGGCTTCTTCTTTTGTGATGAATTCGTCATAGATCGCGTTGATGGCTTTTTCAAAGTGGACGTTTTTGACTCCGACAATGATATTAAGCTCTGATGAACCTTGGTCGATCATCTTGACGTTGATATTGGCATTGGCCAGTGATTTGAAGATCTTGGCAGCAGTTCCGCGACCGTCCTTCATACCACGTCCAACGATGGCGATAAGAGCCAGTCCCGATTCCAAAGTGATTGAATCAGGGTTGACCGCACGGTGGATTCCGGCGATGACATTCTGTTCTTTTTCGATAAAGTCTTTGGTGTTGACCACGATTGTCATTGTGTCGATTCCCGAAGGCATATGTTCGAAAGAAAGACCGTTTTCTTCAAGCACTTGCAGCACTTTGCGGCCGAATCCGATTTCGGCGTTCATCATGTCTTTTTCGATCATGATTGTAGCCATGTCTTTTTTTCCGGCGATACCGGTAATGATGTGGCTAGGCTTGTGGCAAGTCGATTCGACGATGATTGTCCCTTTGTCTTGAGGACGGTTAGTGTTCTTGATGACAATTGGAATCCCTTGGGAACGGATTGGGAAAATTGAATTCTCATGAAGCACGCTAGCACCCATGTAAGAAAGCTCCCGCAATTCCTTGTAAGTGATTGTTTCAATTGTTTCTGGATTGTCGACAATTCTTGGATCGCAAACAAGACATCCTGAAACGTCAGTCCAGTTTTCATAAAGGTCGACATCGGAATTTCTCGCGATGACTGAACCGGTCACATCGGAACCGCCGCGTGAGAATGTCTGGATCGCACCGGACTCGTCATTGGCTTGTCCGTAGAATCCAGGAATAACCGCATAATCATGATTTTTCAGGGTTTTTTCCAGGATGGCATCAGTCTTCTTATAATCGTAATTTCCATAACTGTCGATATAGATACATGTTGCAGGGTCAATGAAATCAAAGCCTAGATAATTAGCTAAGATGATTCCGTTTAGATACTCGCCACGGCTGGCAGCATAATTCACTCCGATTTTGGCTTTGAAGTCTTTCTCGATTGTTTGATATTCTTCCTCCAAAGACAAATCCAGTTTCAGCCCGGCAATAATGCTATTGTAACGATCTTTGATTTCCTCAAAGGTTTTTTTGAATGTCGCTTCATCATCAGCGTAGTATGCAGCGTACAACAAATCAGTGACTTTGGTGTCACCATCATAGCGGCGACCTGGGGCACTTGGAACAACGTAATGGCGGCTTTCATCACTTGTGATGATGTCATAAACTTTCTTGAACTGATTCGCATCAGCCAATGACGAACCACCAAACTTAACTATTTTTTTCATTAATATATGGACCTCCAACCTAAATATGCCCATACAATACCACTTTTAAACACAAATTACAAGAATAATTGAACATTTTTCGGAATTGAGAAAATTTATTTTAATAATTTATAATATCTAAAAAAACGGGGCAATTTGCGGTCATCCGGTAACAGAATGGGGCCCGTTTTGCACTGATATTTTGGGTTGGTTTCTTTAAGCAAACTGTGTATAATGAAAAAGGTGATAGAAATGAAAAAAATACTGAATATAAACATAATTATGGCCCTGGCCACAGTTGCGGTAATCGGCTATATCATGAGCCTTTTTTATCCGCTGTACCAGTTCCATACCTTCAACAAACAAGTCCGCTATGATATCGAACTTTACAATGGCGACTTCAACGCTATATTCACCTTGGCGGATTTGAACATCTACCGCGATGGTGATGGCGGCAGCATCCAGGGCGGAAAGCTGACAGTCCTGGCGGGCGACAATTTTACCGACCAGAAGAATTATACCCTGGAAATCAGGCTTGACGACCGGGTTGCAATATGCGATTATACCTTCACCTACTCTGACGGGGAACATGAATATCCAATCGAGATGCTTGAAGATGCAACTCTTCTACCAAGTGTCGGTCGTGTTGTCGCGACAGTTTACGACGAATCAAACCAGGCTGTTGCCAGTGAAGTTTTGACAATGACTCCGGCTCGGCTTATTAATGGCTACAACAAGACGATGCGTCTTGAAAAGGTGACTTTGAGTCCCCGATATATGAGGTTAGGACAGCTGGTCACGACTTTGGATCTTTCCGGCTACGACAGCATTGCCTTGGAATATCGATATCTTACCAGCGATGATCTCGATCCTGCTGACAACAATTCCTATACGGTTTTTGAAAAAATCGAAGGCACTCCGGAGCAGATGCTTGCAGGAACCGATTATGGCATCTACCGTTTCACGAACGCCCAGCGGGATATCCCCTTGAGGCCCCTGTCGGTGGCTGTGGTCATGAAAAGTGGCGATACGGGCACAGTCGTCAAGATTGATCTGGATTAGGAGGATACAACAATGGACAAGAACAAATTCAAAAATATCCCTTTTTCCCTGCTTTTGAACCTGGCTGCCACATTCATTGTGGCGCTGGTTGCGAATCTTGTGGCGATAGCCGGTTACTATCGGATAACACCATTTGCGGGATTGGCCCGCCTGTTTTTCGACAACATATACACAGCCGGTTATTTCGTGTTGCTGTGGCTGATGAATTTCGTGATTTTTGAAGCTGTCAACGAGATTTTCGAGCATGTTTCTAAAATCAGGACTATAGCCATATTCAACCATAAGATACCAGGGGTAATGCTTGCCGGATTTGTGGTGACAGTCGCAGTGCTTGCTCTGGACCCTCCGGCCGTATTCAAGTCGAACTTCATCATCCTGGCTGCTTGGGTCATGATTTACGACTGGCTGGAATATAAACATATTATCCAAGGAGGAAGATAAGTGAGCCGCAAAACCACAATAATGATCAACGGCAACCCGACGCCATTGGATATCACTTTCCGGGCCAACAGCGTCAATGTGAACATCCGGGTCGATTCCCAGGTGATCAAGGCCAGCGCCCCTAAAGGATACCCCCTAAAGCAGATCGCGGCCCTGATCGAGAAAAACCAGGATAGGATCGAACTTGAGATCAGACGCCAGCGGCAGTTGAGACGCCGGGTTGACCGGCAAGGCCAAGTGACCATTGTCGGACGCACATATTCGATAGAAAAGGTCGCCAATCTGACTCAGGCCCATTGCCAGGGAGGAGTCATTTCAATCGGCCATCAAAACGCCCAGGAACAGCTTGACGGTTTTGCCTACCGCCAGCTCCACAACTATATGGCAAAAAAGGCGATTTCCAGCGGGGTGGCCATCAACGGCTTGCGCATCGGTCGCTACAAGTCGAAATGGGGCTCATGCAATTATCGGACCCGGATTCTGGCCTTCAATGGCGAACTGGCGTTTTTGCCGACAAATGTAATCGACTATGTCTTCTATCATGAAATTGCGCATCTCAAACACCCTAATCACTCAGCCGATTTCTGGCGGGAGGTCGAGGGGCTGATGCCCGATTATCAGACATACAGGAAAGAGTTAAAGCAGGTGCAAATATGATAACATCATCAACCAACCAGACATTCAAGGAATTGTTGAAACTTAAGCAGAAAAAATACCGGGATGAGCATTATCTTGTCGAAGGTGATCATCTGGTCGCTGATGCGATCAGGCACGGTTTTGCCGATCTGATCATCACCACCGATGAAAATTACCGGAGCGAGCTTCCGGTCTTTTTGATCAGCCAGGGACTGATGGAGAAACTGGCTTTCACCAGAAGCCCCCAGAATGTGATGGCCCGGGTCAAAAAGAATCATGACAACTCCCTGATTGCCGCAAAGCGTTATTTGATCCTTGACGGTCTCCAGGATCCCGGCAATATCGGAACTTTGATCAGGACGGCTCTGGCTTTTGGCGTCGATCAGGTGATCCTCAGTGACGAGTGTGTCGATCTGTACAACGACAAGCTGCTCCGTTCGGCCCAAGGGGCGCACTTCAGGGTCTCGATCATCAAGGGGGACCTTCATGAATTGATCCGCCAGCTTCAGGAAAGTGGCGTCTATGTTCTGGCGACCGCATTGACCGGCGGAAAGCCTCTGGCCACAATCGAGACGCGAGAAAAGATGGCATTCGTTCTTGGCAATGAGGGCAATGGCATGAATCAGGATATCATCGACCTTTGCGATGGGATCGGATTCATCGAGATCGAGGCGATGGAATCGCTCAACGTGGCGATTGCCGGAAGTATCCTGATGTACCACTACAGGTAAATCGGGCCGGCCCGCTAAAAATTACCCTTGAAATTTCAATAAATTTTGATATAATAGTTTTCAAATCGATGATGTGGACTAGTAAATGTAACAACGCGGCAAAGAGATGGAATGAGGCTGGGAATTTCCACCGTGCTTATATTGAATTCACCACGGAGAGCGACTAATCATCGCCGTTAACTACGTTACAGTAATCAAGCGCATGACAGACAAGTAATATTGTCATGAAGTAGGATGGTACCGCGAATATTTCGTTCCTATACAGGAACGTTTTTTTATTTTAGGAGGAAATTTAATGGACAAGCTGTTGGAGATTTCAAAAGAAGCTCTAGAAAGAATCGCCCAAGTGGCGGATTTGAAAGAATTGAATGATTTACGGGTGCACTACCTGGGGAAAAAAGGGCCGATCCAAGAGGCCATGAAATCGATGAAGGACATGGGCCAAGAGGAACGCATCGCGTTCGGGAAAGTGTCCAACGAGGTCAAACAGAACGTTTCCCAAGCGATCGAGGATGCCAAGGCAAAACTTGAAAGAATCGTGATGGAAGAAAAACTGGCGAGCGAATCGATCGATATCACTTTGCCAGGATTCAAGGTTGCCTCAGGTTCGCTGCATCCATTGACCCATGTGGTTAACACATTGGAAGAGATCTTCCTGGGAATGGGCTACCAGATAGCTCAAGGTCCGGAAGTGGAAACCGATTATTACAATTTCGAGCTGATGAACCTGCCGCAGGGACATCCGGCCCGTGACATGCAGGATACTTTCTATATAGATGTCAACTACCTTTTAAGAACCCACACGTCTCCGGTTCAGGCACGGACAATGCTCAAGGCCAATGGCCAGGGGCCAATCAAGGTTATCTGCCCGGGTAAAACTTACCGCCGCGATGACGATGACGCGACCCATTCGCATCAGTTCATGCAATGCGAAGGGATTGTCGTTGACAAGAACATCACCATGGCCAACCTGAAAGGGACCCTGGAATTGTTTGTCAAAGAACTTTTTGGTGAAAAAAGAGCGATCCGGCTGCGCCCTTCATATTTCCCGTTCACCGAACCTTCAGTCGAAGTTGATGTGAGCTGTTCAAACTGCGGCGGTGTTGGGTGCTCGATGTGCAAGCAAACTGGATGGATTGAGATTCTAGGAGCCGGTATGGTAAATCCCAAAGTGCTCAAGATGAGCGGGTTCGACCCTGAAGTCTACCAGGGATTCGCCTTCGGTATCGGGATTGAGCGGGTTGCCATGTTGAAATATGGAATCGACAATATCCGTGACTTCTATAACAATGATATTCGCTTTTTAGCGCAGTTTGCAAGAGAGGATAAGTAGGATGCAAGTTAGTTTAAAATTATTGAACCATTATATAGATATACAGGACCAAAGCGCGCTGGATCTGGCGGCCAAGATCACCTCCATCGGACACGAGGTCGAAGGAATCGAAACCCTGGCTGTCGGTGATGACCTGGTGGTCGGTCTTGTCAAGGAATGTGTCGATCATCCTGACAGCGACCATCTTCATGTCTGCCAGGTTCAAGTCAATGACAATGACGTGTTCCAGATTGTCTGCGGGGCTCCAAATGTCCAGGCAGGGCAGAAAGTAATCGTTGCCTTGCCAGGATGCGAACTCAAGGAAATCACAATCAAGAAATCCCAGATCCGTGGGGTTGAATCGAACGGGATGATCTGCTCCCTGGCGGAACTGGGTCTTGACAGCAGGTTCGTGACCGAGCAACAAAAAGCCGGGATTGAAGTTCTGGACCAAAACGCGCCTCTAGGGGCTGATGCCCTTGATTACCTGGGCCTCAAGGATGATATCTTGGATATCGGACTGACGCCAAACCGTGCTGATTGCATGGCTTTGAAGGCATTCGCTTATGAAGTTGGAGCGATTTTGAAAAGGGATATCAAACCGGTGGAACTGAAGGCGATGGATACCCAGCCTGGCGATGTGAAAATCCAGGTGGAAACGGACAAATGTCCGGTATTTGGAATCAAGGTTGTCAAAGGAGTCACCACCAAGGAATCGCCTCAATGGCTAAAGGCGGCTTTGATGGCAAGTGGAATCAAGCCAATCAACAACATCGTCGACATCTCCAATCTGATCATGCTCGAGACCGGGCAGCCGATCCACATGTACGACTATGACAAGATTGCAAACAAGACTTTCACAATCAAAGACAACTACCAAAGCAAAGAAATGTTTTTGGATGGAAACGAATATGACGTTGTCCAAGGGGATATCGTTATCGAAGTTGACGGCAAACTTGGGTGTCTGGCCGGAGTCATGGGGGGCGAATCGACAAAAATCACCGACGACAGCGTGAATATCGCAATCGAGGCGGCGACATTCGATGGTCCTTCGTTAAGGGAAACGGCGCGCCGTTTGAATCTGCTGACCGATGCGTCACAACATTACATCAAGGGGTCAATTGACAGCGCCAAGACGGCTGAAGTGCTCGACCGCGTGGCTAATCTGCTTGTGGAATACGCGGATGCCAAAGAAATCCAGGAAACGGTAATCACCCCATACGAATACGAACCGACCGAACTGGCGTTAAGCGTTGAGGATGTCAATGGCCTTTTGGGAACCGACATCTCCCTAAGTGAAATCCGTGACATCTTCACTGATCTCAAATTTGATTACAGCCTCGATGGCAACAAGTTGAACATTGCCATTCCAAGCTACCGCAAGGACATCACCATGGTGGCCGACCTTATCGAAGAGGTTGCCAGAATCCACGGATATGACAATATTCCAAGCTGTCTGCCGGAAATGGGTACGACAATCGGAAAACGGAGTGGAGAACAGGCGAAAGTCAAGATGATCAAGGATTATCTAAGCAATGTTGCCTTGCATGAGACTATCACCTACACGCTGAGCTCGCCGGGAAAAGCCGATGATTTCAACCTGTTCCACCAAGGGGAACAGGTAAAGTTGATGTTCCCGCTTGGTGAGGAACGTTCGGTTGTCAGAAAGTCGCTGATCCCTTCGCTTCTTGAAGTTGTCAAATACAATGTGGCCCGCAAGAACAACGATGTCCACATCTTTGAGATTTCAAACACCTATTCAAGTGAGCAGGAAATCCAGACACTGGCTATCGCCTGTCATGGAACATATATGGAGCAAAGCTTCCGTCAGATCCGCCACGGGGCCGATTACCTTCTGGTGAAAGGTTTTGTGGAAACAATCTTGGACAAATTGGCAATCGCGCCTTCACGCTACAGCCTTGTCCGGGTTGAAAAGGAAAATGAATTCTATCACCCTGGCCGTTCAGCCTATATCAAGATGGGCAAAGACATAATCGGGGTTGTGGGATGCATCCACCCGCTGATGGCGAAAAAGTACGATGTCAAAGATGTCTATGTCTGCGAATTGAATCTGGCGGCTCTTCTAACCATGAAGACACCTAACCTGAAAGCCGGAATCATTCCTCAATATCCTGCGGTAATGCGTGACGTGGCGTTTGTGATGGCCAAAGATGTTTACAGCTATGATGTTATCCGCAAAATAGTACAGGCATCTAAAGGTCTCGCGACAAACGTTACACTGTTTGACGAATATATGGGTGAACATGTCGGTGTAGGTGAAAAATCAGTAGCCTTCAAAGTCATGCTTCAAGACCCGAAAAAGACTCTCGATGAAAATACAATCAATCAGACCATGGAAAATATAATCAAGGCGGTTGAAAAACAGTTCAAGGCCAACTTGAGAAAATAATAAAAGACCCAGAATTGTCTGGGTCTTTAACGCGTCTGCAGGCTGATTTTTGTCAAAACGGCAATTTCCTTTTCCAGTTCAGGATGGCTCGAAAGCAGGTCGCTGTTGATTTTGAGAGCCTGGTCGATTGCGAAAAACCGGCACGATGGATGTAGTTGAAGGTTCTTGAGTCTTACCTGGCAAAGGTAATAGAAACTGCGGCTCGATTTCGATCCGGCGCTGGCGACACCTAAAAGTTCGAGGACCTGGCCGACCGGGGCATTTGTCTGGTTCTCGATCTGTTTTTTCAAAAACATCTGGTAATCATTGTCCTCGCTAACGCCCCCGGGAAGGTAAAGAGCTCCGTCTTTGCCTTTTATCATCAGGACATTGCTGTTGTGCAGGCAGATGCCATAGAAAGAGTTCGTCAAGGACTGGTGGTTATCTTTATTTTCAAGAGCGATCATGAAAGTGTCTGTTGTTCCAGGCTTGTTTGCGATTTCCCGGATGTGGACATCGTTGGTGCTGGAAATCATCGAAAGCAATGCGGCGCCTTTGAGTTCGGTTTCGAGGCTTGGATGGCTGTGCGATGAGAAATTGGTGATAATTTTGTAGCCGGTGATCTTCCTGAGTTTTTTTAGATAGGAAAAACCGCGGGAGTTGGCCTTTAGGATCCTGAGATAGTCGAGTTTCAGGGCTTCGTTGACATCAGTGCGGGTATTGTTCAACAGGATGTGGATGATGGTCCGCTGGATCCGGGAGCGGCTGTAGCGTTTGGAAGTCAGGGTGTTGACAAAGTCATGCATGCTGTGGCAGGCCATGATATTTTTGCGCATCAGGTTCTCGATTCCCTCGTCGACCAGGTGGATCTGTGCAAGATTTGCCGGACTGCTGGTTATCAGTTTGTATTTCAACAAGGGAAACAGGTTTTCGAGATAGAACAGGTCCAAACAGAAATGCTCGGGACTTATCAGTATCTTCTCAAGATTCTTTTTTTCATAGAGCCCCAGGCGCAGCGAGGTTGCCGAGGGGATTTGAGTGATTGTCTTTTCATGATATGAATTGGACCGTTTGATGCAGTGGAGATTGATATGCGGGTAGTTGTTGACAACCTCCTTGGTGTAGGCCAGACCCAAAAGGTCGTTGGGCGAGGCGATGCTTGGCATGTCCAGTTTCTGGAGGGCCTGGTTGCAGGCGTCGCTGTAGGAGATGCCAGTCTTGAGGAAATCTTTTACCAGGTCGTGGTATTCATCGGATTCCTGAAGATTTGTGGCAATGTCCAAAAACAGTTCGATGTCGCCGGATTCGCTGCCAAAGACGATGTCGGTGACCTGCATTTCGCTAAGCAATTTTATTGCGCCCTGGGCAAACTGGTTGGCCGATTGGACGGCGCAGACAAGAGGGAGTTCGACAACCAGGTCACAGCCATGGTTGACTGCGATATTGGCCCGGTCGAATTTTGAGATTATGGCCGGTTCGCCCCGCTGGACAAAGTTCCCGGACATGATCGCTATTGTCAGGTCCGGTTTGACGATGGCCTTTGCCTGGTTGATATGATGGAGATGACCCTGATGGAAAGGATTATATTCTACGATAAGGCCAAGGATTTTCATTGGCTTTCCTCCTTTTGAACAGTCTAAAAAAAGTTCCGCTGATCAATATGGCCACCGCAATGGCCCCCGAGATGATGATGGTGTCGATGAATGTCGCCAGAAACATGTCCTGCTTGTTGTCGGTAAGATAAAGCATCGTCAAATAGATGCCGCCCCCGGGAACCAGCGGCAGACAGCCGATGACATAGAAGATGCTTGCCGGTGCGCGGACGAACCGGGCGATTATTTCGCCAAGGATCGCACATGTCAAGGCACCAAGAAAGTAGGCGAGATAACGTGATTGGCCCTGGCTTTCCAAAAGCCGGTAGACACTCCACCCGGCGACGGAATTCAAAGAGGCGATTATCATGAATTTTAGATTGAAACTCAAACGGAAAATCAGACCGAATGAAAACATGGAAATGAAGCAGAAAAACGCTTCGTAAATCAAGTTTGTCATTTCAACACCCCCATTACCAAACCGACTCCAAGTGCAATCGCAATGGCGATCATCAAAGCCTCGATGATCCGGGAAATCCCCGACAGATAATCTTCGTCGATGAAGTCCCGGAGGCTGTTGGTGATGGCCAGCCCGGGGACAAGGAGCATCAGTGTCCCGATTTGCAGGGTGTCCAGATTGTCGCACCAGCCAAGATAGCCAAGGCTGTTGGCGCCCAGGGCGATAAAGGCGGCCTCGACAAAGGTCCGTACCAGCCGGTTTATCTTCAGCTGCACCAGAAAATAATTGATCCCGTAAACGGCCAGGCCGATAAAAAAGGCGCAGACGCAATCGTTCAGGCTGCCCCCGAAGATTCCGGTGAAGCCGCATGCCCCCAGACCATAGCCGATTACCTGGAGCGATTTGCGATGTTCGACGCTCCTGATCGCGGCGATTTTCTTTTCAATCTCAATCGCCTTGAGATGGTCGATTTCAAGATCGCGCAGCAACTGGTTCAGGCTGGCAAACCGGTCGAAGTCGATACTGTGGTTGCCGGTCGCCTTGGATATGGTGAATACTTCGTCATTTTTCAGGGTGACGGTAATAATCATATAAGCGGGCAAGGCAAAAACCGAGATATCGCGGTACTGGTAGCTGGCAAGAATCCGGCTGATTCCGGTTTCGACCCGGGCGATCTCGCTGCCGCACTCGATCAACGATACCCCTAATTCGATAAATTGTTTCACTAATTCTTTTTCTTCCATGGCACTTCTCGTAGAATTTCTACAACTCCTTTAACTATTAAATTATAACCTATTTCCAATGAATTTACAAAATGATTGAGCCGATACTGTAGGCGAGGTCCGGTTGGGGGATGTGATAACCCGGCAACTCACCCTTTGGTTAAAATAAAAAAGTGAGGTGCTTGCCATCCCGTCTCACGCCAAGAGGGAAGACATATTTTTCGGGTAATGTCTCATAGGGCACAATTTTATGTATTTTTTCGAAAATATAGGCTATAATTATCTACATGGAGGATAGATGATGAACGAACTAAATACTTTTTCAAAAACTAAGATTGTCTGTACGGTAGGGCCGGCATCGGACAGCAAGGAAGTCCTGACGAAGCTGGTCAAAGCCGGGATGGATGTCATGCGGCTTAATTTTTCTCATGGTGACCATCCAAGTCACAAGGCTAAGGTTGATCTGCTTCAGGAGATAAACCAGGATCTGGGGACGAATGTTGCTTGCCTGCTGGATACGAAAGGACCGGAAATCCGGACTGGAGATTTCATTGATGGTGTGGCCCAGTTCAAGAACGGTCAGGTATGCGTGCTTTGCGTTGAGGATATCGAGGGGACATCGGAACGTTTCAGCGTCAGCTACAAACAGCTGTACAAGGATGTGAAACCAGGGGGATTCATATTGATTGATGACGGGCAGATTTCACTGCTTGTGGACCATATCGAAGGGACCGACATCATCACTGTCTGCGCAAATGATGGAGTTGTCAAAAACAAAAGAGGGGTCAATGTCCCTAATGTCAATTTGAAGTTCGAATATCTTTCGCAAAAGGATATCGATGACCTGGTTTTCGGGTGTTCACAGCCATTCCACTTTGTGGCGGCTTCATTCTGCCGTCGGGCTCAGGATATTATCGATATCAAGAAGATTCTGATTGCCAATGGCCGTCCGGACATCCAGATCATTGCCAAGATTGAAAATGTCGAAGGTGTGGCCAACATCGCCGAGATACTGAAAGTTGCCGATGGGGTAATGGTGGCCCGTGGCGATCTGGGGGTTGAGGTTCCGGCCGAGGAAGTTCCTTTCATCCAGAAAAAGATCATCCGGGAAGCCAAATCGCTAGGAAAGGTAGTAATCACCGCGACCCAGATGCTGGAAAGCATGCAAAACAACCCGAGACCGACCCGGGCGGAGGTAAGTGATGTCGCCAACGCCATCTATGATGGAACTGACGCCATAATGCTTTCAGGGGAATCGGCCAACGGGAAGTACCCACACGAATCGGTACTGATGATGTCGCGGATCGCTTCATTCACCGAGGCCAATCTCGATTATGACAACCTTCATGCGACAGCGGTGAAAACCGCGTCGGAAGGTCCAAGCGAGGCCATCTGCATGTCGGCGGCCGAAATTGCGATGCGTTTCAAGGTGGCTGCGATCATTGCCTTTACCGAAACCGGATATACCGCGCGCAAGATGAGCCGCTACCGGCCACAGGCGCCAATCATCGCCGCGACGCCTTCGATGGCGACCATGGAATCACTGTCGCTTAGCTGGGGTGTCAAACCTTGCAGCTGCGTCTCGTTGACGACCCGGGCGAGCATGATCGACTACGCTCAGATCATCGCCAAGGAGAATAATGTCAAGTCAGGGGAGTTGATCCTGGTAACCGGAGGAACACCGGGACTCAAGGGTGACACTTCATATCTTGAACTTGTCCGAGTGATTTAGAAGGGGAGAAAATCTTCCCTTTTTTTCTTATCGGCAGCCTTCGATTTAGCGTTTTTGATTAGAATCAGTTGCGAAATATTCCTCTTAAATTACTGAATTTATCGCTTGAAATCGGGTTTTTTAAATGCTATAATTTACCAGTACTAAATGTTGGAGGGTAGTTAAGAATGAACAAAAAAGAATTGGTAGAGAACGTTTCTCAAGAGGCAAACTTATCAAAGAAAGAAGCGGAAGCTTTAGTCGATACAGTATTTGGAATCATCACCAAACAAGTTTGCAGCGGTGATAAAGTATTAATATCAGGATTTGGTACATTTAACGTTAACAACCGCAGTGCGCGAAGAGGGGTTTCGCCGAAAACGCAAGAGGAAATACTTATTCCAGCGAATCGCACAGTTAACTTTAAGCCAAGCAAAATTCTTAAAGATCAGATGAACTAAGCGGTTGCCGATGGCAACTGTTTTTTGTCATATTGAGTTCATATTTCTAGTCTAGAATACTCTAAGAGGTGAAAAAAACATGTCAAATTATGTAATTGGATATATCCTGGTTGGTGTCGCCATGGTCATTATGCTCGTGGCCCAATCCCAGGTTCAAAACGCTTATCGCAAGTACCGCAAGGTGCCAAACCATCTGAAGATCACAGGTGCCCAAGTGGCCCGGGAAATCCTCGATGGCAACGGTTTGCATGATGTGCAGATCGGGCAGGCCCGCGGCCAGCTCTCTGACCATTACCATCCGCTTAACAAGACGGTTAATCTTTCAGCGGATATCTACAACGGAACTTCGATTGCAGCTTTGGCAATAGCAGCCCACGAATGCGGCCATGCAATCCAGCATCAACAGAATTATGCACCACTTAAAATGCGCGGGGCAATCCTGCCGTTAGCAAATGTGGGGAATTACCTGGGCTGGGCAGCCATCATGATCGGATTTTTGAGCGGGGCGACATCGATCGCCTGGATCGGAGTCGGTCTGATGATGGGAATCCTGGCATTCCAGGTCATCACATTACCGGTGGAATTCGACGCTTCGGCAAGGGCTTTGGCGATCCTGCAATCCCGCTATCTGTCAAGTGACGAGATGGATGGAGCCAAATCGATGTTGAATGCGGCGGCCCTGACTTACATTGCGGCGGCTTTTGCGACAGCGATGTCAATTTTGCGGATTGTGCTGATTCTCAGCGGGAACCGCAGAGACTAACCAAAGGAGACAGGAAACTGCTCCTTTTTACTTTGCAATATTATGGCTGTAAAAAATGGAATTATTGTGATATCATGAAAATTGGACTTGGAGGTTGGATATGAAAAAATGGATTAAGTACAGCCTGGTGGCTGGGGGCCTGTTTGTATTAGCGGCCGGTTTGGCCTTTATGATAATCTTCCATCTGCCTTATCAAAAGAATCAAAATCGCCTCAATGCGATTTTAAATGATATATTGGTCGCCAACGGATATGAGTATGACAACTATTTCAACGAGTATCAAAGTGATGATTTGTATTATATTCTGGCAATTAAAGAGGCCGATGCGAATATCTTTGTCGTGATCAACGATGAAAATCAGCTGGTGGCCAAGAGAGTGAACAACAGGCTTGAAGACAAGGTGTTTGTGGATGCGTTCGAGGAAAAATACAGTGTGAGTCCCAGCGCCTTGGAAGTCGGCTATGAAAACTCGACGATGGTCGCGGCTTTGAAATATGTGGGAGAGGAGGAATTGATATACGCTTATTACAATTTGAACACCGGCGAATTGATCAAGGCGTATATTCTCTAATATGATCGAATACCTTAAGAAGAACAATCTGATAGATCTCCAGAAACTTCTGCTTTTAAGAGGGAAGGAACTGTTTTTGAGCGACAATGAAATATATCTGCTGCTCCATATCATCAACCTCGAACAACTAAATGGCCGGGGCTTGACGATTATCGAGATTTCGAAGTATGTCGGATTCACCGACAAGGTCCTTGACGATACGTTCAAGTCGTTGTTGAACAAGGAGCTGGTCGCCAACAATGG
Organism: Erysipelotrichaceae bacterium; assembly: GCA_028698185.1. Taxonomy (GTDB): domain Bacteria; phylum Bacillota_I; class Bacilli_A; order Erysipelotrichales; family Coprobacillaceae; genus JAQVDW01. Next base: position 21,709 of record JAQVDW010000016.1, read on the forward strand.
GGGGCTGTTCAAGATTGCGAAGCTGGAACAATTTCTTCTTGGAAAATACGACATGCGCCAGAAGGAGGACAAGCCTGCCGATCTGATCACCGTTTTCCAGGAAAACATGGGTCGTCTGCTTTCCCCGATCGAAATGGAGGTAATCCGCAATTTCGTGATGCAGGGATACAGCGAACAGATGATCAAGGAGGCCTTGAAAGAGGCGGTGAAGGCAGGGGTGCCCAAGCTCAACTATATCGAAAAAATCCTGATCAACTGGCGTGAAAACGGGGTGTCGCATCGGTATGACCATAACAAGCCCCAGCGCGAAGTCGATTATGACGTGGTCAAGTATGACTGGTTGAACCGGGAATGAACAAAGTGAAAACAATGCGCGTCCTGGAATATTTTGATGAGCTTTATCCGGATGCCTGCTGCGAGCTGAATTACCGCAACAATTATGAACTTCTTGTGGCCGTGATGCTTTCGGCCCAGACCACAGACAAGAAAGTGAACCAGGTTACCACCCGGCTGTTTGAAAAGTACCCCGATGCCACAGCTGTCGCCGCGAGTGAAATCAGGGACCTGGAAGAGATCTTGAAATATCTGGGATTGTACAAAAACAAGGCGAAAAATCTCAAGGCACTCAGTCAGGTGCTGCTTGATGAATTCGGCGGAGTTGTCCCCGACAAGATCGAACAGCTCCAGAAGCTGCCCGGAGTCGGGAGGAAGACGGCCAATGTCGTCCTGGTCGAAGGTTTCAAGATACCGGCAATACCGGTGGACACCCATGTGACCCGGGTCGCCAAACGCCTGGGTTTTGCCAAAGTTGACGATGACGTCGTGAAGATCGAGGCGAAATTGCAAAGGTCGATCCCTAAAGAGCTTCAGGTCAAGGCCCATTCGCAGTTCATCTTTTTTGGCCGCTATTTCTGCAAGGCCATCAATCCATCCTGCGGGCAATGTGAGTTGTTCGACATGTGCAAGGATGAAATCAAATACAAGAGAACAAAATAAAGCCACCCGTCCGGGTGGCTTTTGGCTGTGGCTAATTGTTGCCGTTGCCGCGATTGTTGTTGGCAGCGGTGCTGACATAGACAATTATGTTTTTGGTGAACGAACCGTAGCTGTCGCTTTCGGTTATCGTCACCGTATAGGTGTCTGGCGTCAATGAACTGACAATCAATTCGTTTGAAGTCGACGATCCCACAACCGTTCCGCTCGAATTGGTTATTTGCAGGATGAAAGTCGAATCGTCTGTCTGATTCTGGGTTTGGACGTTCAGGCTGTCGGAGGTTGTCGTTTCCCCGCTGGTGATCTTGTTGCTGTCGCCGTCACGGATCGTGTAAGTGATGTCGTCAGTGATCGGGGTGGATATCGCCAGGTTGACAGTCAGTGAGTTTGAGACGATGTCATTGTTGTTGGCGAACTTGTAGTATCCCACAACCTTGACATTTTCATTTACCACGTAATCGACAGTGGCGCTGTTTTGGGAGTATGTTCCACTGTAGACGACGGTGTTGGCGCTGTTGTAGACATCGACGCAGTACAGCAACTCGCCATACGCCGAGACGACATCGGCAATCGAAGATGTGTCGTAGTTTGTGAAAGATACGTTGATCTTCTTGTCCGCGCTCAGTGTAGCAGAGAACGAATCCAGTCTTTGAATGGAGAAATTACTGGGAATGTAGTATTCGGTCGGTTGAGTGCCTTCCTTGAAGTAAGCTTCGATACCGTTGGTCGCCAGCTTGTATGGATACACTTCAGGTGCGATTTTCACTTTGATCACGCCATCAGGCTGGGCCGGATATGACTTGGCGCTTTCGTGCCGGGCCAGGTATTTTTGGATCTGGCCGTTCACATAAGCCGATTTAGCCTTGTAGTCGGAAGTGTTTTTTCCTTGGAGGATACCCTCTTGCAGGAATCCCATCCAGATTGAAACGGTATAGTTAGGTGAAGCCGAGGTCATCCAGATGTCACGGGAAGTGTTTGGACGGACATTGGATTGGTCGCTTGACCAGTTTGAAGTTCCGGTCTTTGCAATGATGTTGCTCAAGCCGCTGAAATATCCATAAGAACTGTATCCGGTTCTAACGTATTCGAGCATGACTTGCCGGATGATATAGGCGCTTTGCGCGGAGATTGTCTGGTTGGCTTCCTGTTGGATCTGCTCATCGACATTGATCACATTGCCATTGGATTCTTGAATGTAGTTGATAGTGTGGCTTTCAACGTGGACTCCATTGTTGGCGATGGTCGCGTAGACGCTGCAAAGTTCGATTGGAGTGGTTCCATCAGGCCAGCCACCGATTGCATAAACCGGCGAGATGTCGGAAGGGTTGACCTCCGACATGTCGATGCCCATGGCTTCGAGATTGTCATATACTTGCTGTCTTCCCACAGCGGCAATGACATCATCCAATGCCCAGATGGCAGAAAGGTTCCAAGATTTCATGATCGCCTCAGGCATCAACACGGTACCATGTTGCTGGTTGTCCCAGTTCGATGGGTTCCATGAACCACCTTTGGTGTAGGTTGTGTCATTTGTCGGATGCTGCGAGCACCAGTCCAGGTATTCGATGGCATTGGCATATGAGATGACCGGCTTGAGGGAAGAACCGGGCTGTTGCTTGACATTTGCCAGGTTCAGGTCGCCGGTGAGGTAATCCCGGGAACCAATTGCGGCAACCAGGCGGCCATCGAGCGAGGATTGGACCGCTCCGGCCATTTCCATATCCTCATCGGAATAGTTGCTGTCGTTTGTCGCTTGCTTGTATACGAATTCTTGGATGTCGGCATCCAGGAACGTGTAGATGTTCATGGTCGTTTCCCGAGGATCGTTACCGGTGCGGTCAATCACTTCCTGGGTGACGATATCGATGTAGGCGTCAAGGTAAGAACCGTTGCCAAGGGTGTCGGGACGTTCGAGCATGTTTTCAACCTTCACCAGAAGGGCATTGTCGTATTCGGTTTGGGTGATATATCCATGCATTTTCATCAGCGACAGGATGGTGTTCCGTCTAGCGGTGGCCTGTTCGAGGTTGTTGTATGGATCGTAACGGTAAGGCTTGTTGAGCGATCCCGCCAACAATGCGGCCTCAGGCAAGGTGAGTTCCTTGCAGCTCTTGTTGAAATAATATTTGCTGGCAGCTTCGATACCGATTGACGAAGTCGAATTGCCAAAGTAAATTTTGTTGAGATAGGCGGTTACTATTTCCTCTTTCGAGAGGGCCTGGGTCGCCTGATAAGCGAGGTACATTTCCCCCAATTTACGTTCGATTGTATCCTGCTCTTCGGGATAGAATGATTTTTTCATCAGCTGCTGGGTTATGGTCGAACCGCCCCCGACAATCCCGCCGCCACCGATGAAAGAGACGACGTTAGACAGGGCTGCCACAAACAGACGAGGCAGGTCGAAGCCCGGGTTGACAAAAAAGCGCGAATCTTCGGCAGCGACAATCGCATCGATCATCACCTGCGGGATATCCTCGTAAGTGACGTTCTGGCGGGTACCGTCGGTATCTGATCCGTATGTATAGACAAGGTCGCCATTGGTGTCATATATCCGCGATGGCTCGCTGGATTCTATTGTCTCAATTTTAAATTCCGGAGCGTTGGCGATAACCTGGTAGCTGAACCATCCGACTCCCACAAATGTGATAACGACGACTGCGACCAAGGCAGTCATGGCAACTCTAAAAATATTTATCTTTGTTTTTCTTTTCTTTTTGGCCATATTAAACCTCCATGTAGATAGCTTCTACCGCTTTTAAGTAATCCAGTCTGGGCTGGTATCCCTGGGTGATCAAAAATCCCTTTTCTGTGATTTCCTGATAGGTGATGTGTTTTATCGGTGAGTTGAGATATTTGTCAATCATGTAGCTCCCGTCGACTAGATAAACTTCGTCATATCTGGTAAAAGCAATTATGATAAAGCCGATTCCGCCGTGTTCGATGATCTGACGCAGATGTTCAATTTGATGCGGGTGAATATTGGTGAAGGGGAATGCATCCTTTTGCGTTTCCTTGGCTTCAAAATCGATGTAGCGGCCTTTGTATACCCCATTGTAGTCGGTTGTCGACCTTCTTTGAAAGTAGCCTTCGACAATCTTGGCAGCGGCCCGTTTCGGGTAGTCAACCTTGACGATTTGGATGGGAGTGGGTTTTTTATGAATCACTGCCAGATTGGAGCTAAGATAGAACTGGTTGGCGAGATTTATATCTTCCTCCAGGCTCATGCCCCGATAGGCGGTGTTTATCTTCCCCGATTGCTTGCTGGCCGGATTTGCCTTCCGTCCGTTGGGATAGTTTACCATTAAAAACCTCCTTCGATTATACATTATTAGTTTGATTTTGTCATTATAATTTGACCTAATTCATTATACACTATCTTGTTTGGAAAATAAAGATGACATGAATATCAAAAAGTGGTAGTATTGAGTTAGAAGAACTTATATAAAGGGGTAAAGTTATGGAGAAAAAAATTCAGCTGACACCTAAAAAAATCGAAAACAAGGAATTCAAAATCGATTTTAAAGGATACAATGCCGACGAAGTGGATTTGTTTTTGGATGTGGTCATGGAAGATTACGAGCGTTTTGCGAGTCTGCTTTCCAAAGCCTTTGAAGAAATTGACGGTTATAAAAACCAAATCCAGGAACTCAATGAAAAAATTGAACGTTTGGAAATGGAAAAGGCCCTTCAAGCCAAGAATATCGCGGTTATGGAAGAAAATGCCAACACTAATGTCGATATTTTGAAACGGTTGTCACTGTTGGAAAAAGCTGTTTTTTTCAACGAAAAATAGTTGCAATATTATCCAGATTTGATATGATGGTATTGCTCATTGGATGATTGCTGCTTGAAAAAGTAGAGGAAAGTCCAGGCTTCCACAGGCTGCGATGCCTGTAGTGTTTGTACTGCACGAATAAATAAGTGCAGGTAGTCGCAAGACTAACGACATGGCGAATACCTAAGGGCAACTATGGTAATCAGCCTTTAAAGTGCCACAGAAACTATTCTTGTTTGAAAAGACAAGCTGAAAAGAGGTAAACTCTGCAAGGAAGAAACCCAAATTTGGTAGGGGAATTGGTCCTAGAGAACTGAATCGAGGACCAGACGGTATCACCGTAGATAAATAATCATCTAAAACAGAACTTGGCTTACTAATGAGCATTAATATAGTTATCTTTCAAGAGGTAACTTTTTATTTTGGAAAAAAATATTTGATGGATTAAAGAAAAATTGCGATAGGACCTGTTTATTATCCTTTTAATAACGAATGTTTTTTGTTATAATGGTAGGGATTTTAAAGGTGGAGGATTATATGATTGAGACAATTGGAGCTACATTGAAGCAAGCCCGATTAGAAAACGGATTGACGATCGATGAAGTAAGCAAGATAACACACATTTCAAAGACAATCATCTCGGATATTGAAGCTGAAAAGTTTGAAAAATATCACCGGGATGAACTATATATAAAAAATTATATCAAAAGGCTGGCAGTCTATTACCGGCTTGATGAACAGGAGTTGCTCAATTCTTACCTTGATATTACCCAGGAAATATCCCTGAGTGAAGTCAAAAAGAAGAAAGAGGAAAAAGACATTAAGCGGGAAAAGGAAAGCGAAAACAGCACCATTTCATCCAATATCAACGATACCCTGGCCGAGATGAAAAAGGTGTCAACAATAAAAAAACAGAAACGCAATCGCCGCGTCTACCGCAATAACCATATCCGGGACAATATCCGATACATTGTCATCGCGGCCGTTGTTGTCGTGTTGATAGTTGCCCTTTTCTATGGAATCACGAAGCTTTCCTCAAAATCGGCAGATACCAATTTCAATAATGTCGCGACACCGGTAATCGAGGACAATACCGATACTGCCGCGACAACCGACGATGGTGCGGTGGTCGACCAGACCGAAACTCCCGAAGAGATCCCGGCTCAAGAACCGACGGTTGAATATGTGAAAAACAGTCCGTTGAATTACTCAATCAAGCTTCCGGAAGGAACGGAGAAATTCACCTTCAAGGTCGTTTTTGTGGGCCGGACATGGGCGGCTTTAAGTGTCAATGGTGTAAATTACAGCGACTTCGCCCAGACAATCTACAACAATGACAACACCAGCAATGATCTAAGTGATGAAGGCGAACCGGTGGAGATCACTTTCAATACGGCCGATTTCAACGAGCTAAGCCTGCGACTTGGCTACTCTCAAGGGCATAAGTTCTATGTCAATGACGTCGAATTGCCTACCGATCAGTCGGATTACAACGACTCAACTGCTAACTTTATCTTAACTTTGGAGAAATAAAATGAATTTACCGAACAAACTAACACTGCTTAGAATCGCGATGATTCCTTTGATTGTGGCGATTTACTATTCACCCCTTCGCAATCTTGAGGGCTACAGCGTCCTCAACAGCACGATCAGCCTTGTCGATATCCTGGTCCTGGTGATTTTTGCCCTGGCATCTTTCACGGACTATCTCGATGGCATGATCGCCCGACGTGACAACCTGATCACTACTTTTGGCAAGTTCGCCGATCCGATTGCCGACAAGCTTCTGGTCAATACTCTTTTGTTGCTTCTGGCTGGCGAACAGACAATCCCGATCATCGTGCCGATCATAATGATCAGCCGCGACATGATTGTCGACGCTATCCGTCTGGTTAGTTCGTCAAACAACCGCGTCATTGCGGCAAGCTACTGGGGCAAACTCAAAACCGTGACCCAGATGGTGGCGATTATCATGCTGCTGTTGCGCAACATTCCTTTCTCGCTTCTAGGTGTCAGGGTCGACCTGGTTATGATCATGGTGGCAACCGCTGTCTCGTTGATTAGCGGGATTGACTACTTTGTCAAGAATCGGGACATCATCCTGGAGTCGATCTGATGGAAGAATTGGCTAAATTGCTTATTGCCAGAAATATTTCCATCGCTTCAGTCGAATCGTTCACTGTCGGCAACTTTGGTGCGAGCCTGGGAATGGTTCCGGGGGTTTCCAAGATTTACAAGGGGACCCTGGTTTGCTATCAAAACGAAATCAAGGAAAGGCTGGCTGGTATCGACAAAGCCACAATATCCAAATATGGCGTTGTGTCCAAGGAAGTGGCTGGCTTGATGGCAATCAGCGGGCAGAACCTTTTTGACAGCGATATCGCTGTGAGCTTTACCGGCAATGCCGGGCCCGATGTAATGGAGGACAAAGAGGCCGGTCTTGTCTATGTGGGAATCAAGATGGAACAAGTAAGTGTCTATGAATTGAAGCTTGAAGGAGACCGGGCGACGGTAATCTTCCAGGCGGTCGATTTTGCAGTTAGAAAGATACTGGAAAATATAAAGTAAATCTTATTGCATCAAGGTAAGTACTTTTAGGAGGCGCTATCATGGTAAAAAAAAGCGATATTATTAACGAAGATAAAGAAAAAGCATTGAATGAAGCGATTAAACAGTTGGAAAAGCAATATGGCAAGGGGGCGGTAATGCGCCTGGGTGAAAGAACCAGTGTCGAAGTCGATGTGATACCTTCGGGCTCGCTGACGCTTGATATTGCCTTAGGCATCGGCGGTTATCCCAAAGGGCGGATCGTCGAAATTTACGGTCCGGAATCTTCGGGGAAGACAACCCTGACGCTTCATGCCATCGCGGAAGTCCAAAAGCAAGGTGGCCGGGCGGCATTTATCGATGCGGAACATGCAATCGATCCGGTTTATGCGCGCAACCTTGGTGTGAATATTGACGAACTGATCCTGGCCCAGCCTGACAGCGGGGAGCAGGGGCTGGAAATTGCCGAAACGCTTGTCCGCTCGGGGGCGATCGATTTGGTGGTCGTGGATTCGGTGGCCGCACTCGTGCCCCAGGTCGAAATCGACGGTGAAATGGGTGACAGCCAGATGGGGCTGCAGGCCAGGCTGATGTCCAAAGCCTTGCGAAAACTCTCGCCCGTGATAAACAAATCGGAATGCACGATCATCTTCATCAACCAACTCCGTGAAAAAATCGGGGTGATGTTCGGCAATCCGGAAACGACCACTGGCGGACGCGCCTTGAAGTTCTATTCTTCAATCAGGATTGAAATCCGCCGCTCCGAAGCGATCAAACAAGGAATGGATGTTGTGGGAAACAAGGTCAATATCAAAGTGGTAAAAAACAAGGTTTCACCACCTTTCAAAGCGACGCAGGTCGACATCATTTATGGCAAGGGGATATGCCGCACCGGTGAGGTTCTGGATCTGGCGGTGACCAAGGATATCGTCGACAAGGCCGGCGCCTGGTATGCCTACAACGGCGATAAAATCGGACAGGGACGGGAAAATTCGAAAACTTTCCTCGATGCCCATCCGGAGATTATGGCCGAGATCACCGAAAAGATTTTAGCAAGTTTAAAACAGGAAAAAGCCCAATAATGATCAAACCAGTCCGCCATAATAAAAGCGCGGACTGGTTTTTGTTATGTCGGAAGCACTTACAAAGTATTTAGATTGTATTGTACATTTTCTAAAAATTTGGTATAATGTAAAAGTGTTTAACAACACATCAGAAAAATAGGAGGCAGTTATGCAAGGTATAGACTTTATAACTATCATTTCCTATGTTCTAGCAGTTTCAATTGGTTATTTGATTTATTATATCCAGGATAAGATGCGAATAACCAAAGCAAAAGCTAATGCCCAAAAAATAATTGAAGATGCTCAACGCAAGGCGGAAAACATTATCAAAGAAGCCAGCGTTGATGCCAAAAGCCAGGTTTATGAATTGAAGCTGGCTGCCGAAAAAGAAATAAAAGAGAGTAAAGGCGAAATAGCTAAACTTGAAAAAGATTTACGTCAACGAGAAAAAGGTATTGAAAAACGTGATGCCCAATTGATGGGCAAAGAAGAATCGATGACCCGCCGCGTCAGCCAGTTGGACAAGCGTGAGCAGGGCTTGGAGGTTCTGGAAACCAGACTTCAGGAAAAAATAGATGCGAAGATTGTCGAGCTTGAGAAAGTGGCGGCGATGACTGCATCGGAAGCAAAAGAAGCGCTGTTCAGACAGGTGGAACAGGAAACCGCCAAAGAAATGACAGCCTACATCAAGGAACAGGAAGAAGAAGCACTGAACAAGGCCAATTTGAAGGCCAGAGAAGTGATCGCCAATGCATTGGACCGATATGCCCAAGAAATGGTGGTTGAGCGCACTGTTGCAACGGTCGCCTTGCCATCGGAAGAAATGAAGGGGCGCATTATCGGCCGCGAAGGTCGCAACATCAAAGCGATCGAACAGGCTACCGGAGCTGATCTGATTATCGATGACACTCCAGAGGCAATCACAATTTCTTGTTTCGATCCTATCCGCCGCGAAGTGGCACGTTTATCATTGGAAAAACTGATCAAGGATGGCCGGATCCAGCCAGGAAGAATTGAGGAAGTAGTTTCTAAAACACAAAAGGAACTAGATGATGTAATTCGCCAGGCCGGGGATGATGCCGTGTTTGAACTGGGAATCTCAAAAATTGACAAAGAAATCATCAAGACTATTGGTAAGTTGAAGTACCGGACAAGTTATGGCCAAAACGCCTTGGCCCATTCACTTGAAGTTGCCCATTTATCTGGAATAATGGCTGCCGAATTGGGACTCAACCAACAGTTAGCTAAAAGAGCCGGGCTGTTACACGATATTGGTAAAGGTCTTGACCATGAAATGGAAGGAAGTCATGTTGAATTAGGATATAAATTCGCCAAAAAACACGGTGAAAAGGATATTGTCTTAAATGCGATCGAATCTCATCATGGTGACACTCAAGCTACCTCTATTATTTCAATTATTGTTGGTGCTGCAGACACTTTAAGTGCCGCTAGACCAGGAGCTCGTAGTGAAACGATTGAAAACTACATTCAACGTTTGGAAAAATTGGAAAAAATCGCAAGTGATTTTGAAGGAGTCGAACGCGTCTTTGCCATCCAGGCTGGCCGTGAAGTTCGCATCATCGTCAAACCCGACCGGGTCGATGATCTCAAGGCTCATCAGATCGCCCGCGAAGTAAAGAAAAAAATCGAAGATGAACTTACTTACCCAGGCCAAATCAAGGTTACGGTAATTCGGGAAATTCGTGCTAATGAAATAGCTAAATAAGATAGGGGAATCCCCCTATCTTTTAATTATTTGGAGGTAATATGAAAATACTGTTTATAGGTGATATCTTTGGTTCGATTGGCCGGGAAATGGTCGATGACTATCTCCATCGAATTAAGAACAAGTATCAGATCGATTTTGTCATCGCGAATTGCGAAAATGCGACCCATGGCCGGGGCATGAGCAAAAAGCATTATGATGAACTGTCGTTTGTGGGCGTCGATTGCATGACCATGGGAAACCACACCTTCGACAACCGTGAGCTTTACGATTACATCGACGAGGCGGATCGTCTCGTGGTCCCTTTCAATCAGCCAAAAGTGTTGCCGGGAGTCGGAAGTCGGGTTTTCAATGTCAAAGGCACCAAAATCCGAGTGACAAACTGCCTGGGCTGTGTTTACATGGACTACCGCAATGCGAATCCTTATGATGAAATCGACAAATATCTTGACATGGAATGCGATATCCATATAATAGATTTTCATGGTGAGGCAACAAGCGAAAAAATCACCTTCGCATCATACTGTTCTGGCAAGGCCAATGCAATAATCGGCACCCATACCCATGTGCAAACGGCCGATGAGCGGGTGTTGCGCGATGTCGCGTTCATTTCCGATGTCGGAATGACCGGACCGTATGAATCGTCAATCGGCATCGATCTTGATCTGGCTGCGGCAAGGATGCGCGGATTGAACCAGAAGTTCGCCGTGGCCGAGTCTTCGGGGCAACTGTGCGCGGTTGTGATCGAGATTGAAGACGGCAAGACAAAGGGGATTGGAAGAATTTTGATCAATGACGATCATCCTTTTGAATCATAAGTGAATTGTGTTGCAATTTAGATGATAATTTATTAAAATTAACTATATTTAGGAAAGAGGTAGGAGAAATGAAAGTATTTAAAGTGTTATTGACTATGGTTTTATCATTTTCACTTTTTGGTTGCGGTTCTTCAAGCAGCAATGGCGATGGAGCCTTGATTGAAGAAGGAATCTTGAAAGTTGGGGTTGCCGCGGAATACCCGCCGTTTGAATATATGGCTGAAGACGGAGTCACTCCAATGGGATTCGACATCGATTTGGCTAATGCCATCGGTGAAAAACTTGGAGTTGAGGTCCAATTCGTTAACACCGCATGGGACGGAATTTTTGATGGTTTGAACACAAACCGTTATGACGTGGTTATCTCTGGAGTTACCGTGACTGAGGAACGTCAGGGACAAATGAACTTCTCGGACGAATATCTGGGAAATGCCCAAGCGATTGTCACACTGGCTGATGACACTACAGTAAGCAGCTTTGAAGACCTTGACGGGTTGAAAGTCGGATACCAGGCTGAGACGACATCTGATGTTGCTTTGACAAAATTCATTGAAGAAAATTCTGGCATGAGTATCAGTGTCAGCGAATACGACATGGTAATGAACGCATATGCGGATCTTGCTTCTAAACGTGTTGATGCGGTAGTGTCAGATTCATTGGTTGCGGTTGACTATCTCAAAGATGCGAAGTACCGTCTGGCATTCCAAGGTCCTGCTGAGGAATTGATTGCCGTGGCTTTGAAACAAGGAAATGAAGATTTGACTGCTCAAGTCAATGATGCTTTGACACAATTGTATGATGATGGAACATTGGTTGAACTTTCAAACACCTGGTTTGGTATCGACGTTGTTTCAAGCGTAAGATAATAAAGGGGTGATTAAAATAGACCAGATCATATCTTGGATTCCGGCTCTTTTGGATGGGGCCCGGGTTACTATTTTACTGACTCTTGTCTCGGTTGTGACTGGGATATTTATGTCAATCTTTCTGGCTCTTGGAAAAATGAGCAAGATAACGGTTATCAGGAAGCTATGCGAAGCCTATGTCTTCTTCTTTCGAGGTACGCCGCTTTTGATGCAGTTGTATTTCATCTGGTTTGGATTGCCGATGATTTCACCGGTTTTCACAATCCAGTCGCAGTTCTTTGCGGCTTGGCTGGCTTTTTCATTGAACTCGGCGGCATATTGCACCGAAATAATCCGTGCGGCTTTGGAATCCATTCCCAAAGGACAATATGAAGCGGCCAAGGCCCTGGGCTTGTCTTATGGACAGACCATGCGCCTGATCATCATTCCCCAATCGATCCGGCAGCTGATTCCCCCGATTGGCAATGAGTTTATCATGGTGCTCAAGGATGCTTCAATCGTATCGATTATCGCCCTTTCGGACTTGACCAAGGTGACCCGTTCAATCCAGTCATCGACAAGTTCGTCAATGGTTTATATACCGGCCATGATCATCTATTTGATCATCACGGCGATATTCACTTATATTTTCAAACGTCTTGAAATCAGACATTCACGCTATTAGGAGGTTTTGTAAGATGATGATGATGATTAAAACAGAAAATCTTTGCAAAAGCTTCGGTACAGTGAAGGTTTTGAAGGATGTCAACCTGGAAGTCAAAAAAGGCGAAGTTGTTACCATTATCGGACCTTCGGGTGCGGGGAAATCGACCCTGCTGCGCTCGATCAACCAGCTTGAAACGATCACTTCGGGGAAGATATTCATAGAGGATGAGCTTCTTTCGCACATCGAAAATGGCAAGGAAGTCAGCGGAATAACCAAGGATGAACACACTCGGATTCTGACAAAGACCGGAATGGTTTTCCAATCCTTCAACCTTTTCCCGCACAAGACCGTGCTGGAAAATGTGATGCTCGCACCGATCAATGTCCAGAAAAAAGATCCCGGAACGGTAAAGAAAATCGCCATAGACCTGATTGAACGCGTAGGACTCGGGGAAAAACTCGATTCCTATCCCGCCAATCTGTCAGGAGGGCAGCAACAGCGGGTGGCAATAGCAAGAGCCCTGGCGATGCAACCGGACATAATGCTTTTCGACGAACCGACCAGCGCTTTGGATATCGAGCTGGTTGGCGAAGTACTGAATGTAATCAAGGAACTCGCAAACGAGGGGATGACCATGGTTATCGTGACCCATGAGATGAAATTCGCCCGTGAAGTCAGTGACCGGATTGTCTTCATGTATGATGGGGGTATTTATGAAGATGGTTCACCGGATCAGCTTTTCACCAATCCCCAGAAAGAAAGGACGCAACAATTTTTGCAGTCCATTGTGGGATAAATTCAAAATTTGAAAAAAAAATAGAATGCCTCAAATATGTGATATAATTACGTCGGAGGTAGTTAGTATGGTAAAATTAATGATGAGTACAGCCCAAATCAAAAAGTTGACTGGATTTTTTGACGGGTATGAAGATGACAAAGTGAAAATCAGCTTGGATAAAGTTCAAGGGATTCGTGCATACATGAATTGCGAGACTGAACTTTCTGCTCAAGAAGCTGCGGATTACTGCAAAGGTCTATTCAAAAACACACCTGATGGGAAAGTGTTATACTTCTCAATAGCTCCTGAAGGAGCATACTAAAAAGGACGTTAGTCCTTTTTTTTGATGAAAGGAAAAACAATGACTAATTACGATAAGATTTTCAACGGGCCCAATCTTAAAGCTGCCCGGATAAGAACAAAAGAAAAAGTCAATATTGTCCATGACGCCTACGAATTGCCTTTGGGAATGGCCGATTTTGGCAAGGGCAAGACGTACTATCTGAAAACATACGGATGCCAGGCCAATGAGCGCGACAGCGAGACGATTGCGGGGATACTTGAAACAATGGGATACCAGGAGATCGACGATATCGACCACGCCGACCTGATCGTTCTCAACACTTGCGCGATTCGCGAGAACGCCGAAGACAAGGTGTTCGGAAAGATCGGGTATGTCAAGAACCTTAAAAAATTCAATCCCAACCTCATCCTGGCCATCTGCGGGTGCATGGCCCAGGAGGAAAGCGTGGTCAACAAGATCCTGGAGAAATACCAGCATGTCGATTTGGTTTTTGGAACCCATAATATCAATCACCTTCCAAAATTGTTGCAACAGGCCAACCAGGAAAAGGATGTCACAGTCGAGGTGTTCTCGACCGAAGGGGATGTCCAGGAAGACCTGCCGGCCAAACGGGCCGACAAATACAAGGCTTGGGTCAACATAATGTACGGGTGCAACAAGTTCTGCACCTACTGCATCGTTCCTTATACAAGGGGCAAGGAAAGATCACGGCTTAAAGAGGACATCATCAAGGAAGTGGCGGAGCTGGTCGACCAAGGCTATCAGGAAGTTACCCTGTTGGGTCAAAACGTCAATTCCTACGGGAATGATCTGGAGCTGGGCTACGATTTTGGTGACCTGATCAAGGAAGTTGCCAAGACGAACATACCCCGGATCCGTTTCACGACAAGCCATCCTTACGACTTCACTTTCGCCATGGTTGACGCCATCAACTCGGCGGACAATATCATGCCTTATATCCATCTTCCGGTTCAATCCGGCAACAGTGAAATCCTGAAGCTCATGGGCCGCAAGTATGACCGGGAGCAGTACCTGGAACTTTTCAACTACATCAAAAAGACGATGCCCAATGCGGCGATAACCACCGATATCATCGTCGGTTTCCCTAACGAGACAGATGAGCAGTTTGAAGACACCATGAGCATATATGACTATTGCGAGTATGACCTTGCCTATACATTCGTGTATTCGCCAAGAAACGGCACACCCGCAGCAAAAATGGCCGACAATGTGGACCTGCAGGTTAAGTCCGATCGTCTCCGCCGCCTCAACGATATGGTCAATGAAAAGGCCATGAAGGCAAACAAGAAATTCGAAGGGCGGATTGTCGAAGTGCTGGTGGACGGACCGAGCAAGAAAAGCGACAAGGTCATGAGCGGCTACACCCGGGAAAACAAGCTTGTTAATTTCGCGGCACCGAGTGACCTTACCGGAAAGATTGTTTCCGTCAAGATAACCGAAGCCAAGACCTGGACCCTGAATGGTGAGCTCGTTGGATAAGATGCGCGAACTCGCGCACCAGGTCAATCGGGATTTGTTGTCTCATCCGCTCGTGAAGGAATATCAGGCCCTCGAGAAGGCGTACAATGACAATGAATATTTGCAAAGGTTGGAAAAGAAAATTGTTGCAATTCAAAAGGAAATTGTTATAGTAAAAAGCAAGAAGGGGTCGGCGCTAGAACTGGTCAAGGAATACGAAAATATCAAAGAGGAATTTGCCGGTCATCCGGTAGCGGTGAATTATCAGGTTGCCCGCGAGGAACTCAATGACTTCTTGCAAGAATTAAATAAATATATTAATAATCAACTTATCCTTGACAAAGAGGCGGGCATAGCTTAAAATCATTTAAATTATATTTTAAAAGGAGATCAAAATGGCATACTATTTTAAAGAACCATCACGCACTTTCAGTGAATATTTGTTGGTACCTGGATATTCTTCAAGAGAAGCGCAGACAGTGAATGTGAATCTGAAAACACCACTGGTAAAATTCAAAAAGGGTGAAGAATCGGCGATTACCCTGAACGCACCTTTGGTATCGGCAATCATGCAGGCAGTATCCGATGACAAAATGGCGGTTGCCTTGGCTCGTGAAGGGGGCGTATCATTCATCTATGGTTCCCAATCGATAGAATCACAAGTCCAAATGGTCAAAAACGTAAAATCATATAAGGCCGGATTCGTGACAAGTGATTCGAACCTCAGCCCAGAAATGACTCTGGCTGATGTTGTAGCGTTGAAAGAAAAAACAGGACACTCGACTATGGCGGTGACTGAAGACGGTAGCGCCAACGGAAAATTAATCGGTATCGTCACAGGTCGTGACTACCGCGTTTCAAGAATGGACAAATCACAAAAAGTCGCTGATTTCATGACCCCATATGAAAAATTGATCGTGGCGACCACTGAACAAACATTGAAAGAGTGCAATGACATCATCTGGGATAATAAGCTTAATTCATTGCCGGTGGTTGATGAAAACCAAAACTTGCAGTTCTTCGTATTCAGAAAAGATTACGAAACAAGAAAGAAAAATCCAAACGAATTGCTGGATGAACAAAAACGTTATGTTGTTGGAGCGGGTATCAATACTCGTGATTATGCGACTCGTGTTCCGGCGTTGGTTGAAGCTGGTGTTGATGTTCTATGCATCGACTCTTCTGAAGGATTCAGCGAATGGCAGAAACTTACCATCGAATGGGTTCGCGAGACTTACGGTGATGCTGTAAAAGTCGGAGCTGGAAACGTCGTGGACGGTGAAGGGTTTAGATTCCTGGCTGAAGCCGGAGCCGATTTCATCAAAGTGGGTATCGGTGGCGGTTCAATCTGTATCACCAGAGAACAAAAAGGTATCGGCCGTGGTCAAGCGACAGCTACTATCGAAGTTGCCCAAGCCCGTGACGAATACTTCAAGGAAACCGGAATCTATATCCCGATCTGTTCAGATGGTGGAATCGTCTATGATTACCATATGGCATTGGCATTGGCGATGGGTTCTGACTTCATCATG
>JAQVDW010000016.1:38336-40982 GCA_028698185.1 Erysipelotrichaceae bacterium
AGTTGCCCAAGCCCGTGACGAATACTTCAAGGAAACCGGAATCTATATCCCGATCTGTTCAGATGGTGGAATCGTCTATGATTACCATATGGCATTGGCATTGGCGATGGGTTCTGACTTCATCATGCTGGGTCGTTATTTCGCTCGTTTCGATGAATCGCCAAGCAATCGTGTCAGCCTGAATGGCCAATATATGAAAGAGTACTGGGGTGAAGGTTCAGCCCGTGCTAGAAACTGGCAAAGATATGACATGGGAGGGGATTCGAAACTTTCTTTTGAAGAAGGTGTTGACTCTTACGTTCCTTATGCCGGTCCTTTAAAGGAAAATGTGGAAATGACTCTCAACAAGATCAAATCCACAATGTGCAACTGCGGGTCATTGTCGATCCCTGAGTTCCAGGATAAAGCCAAAATCACATTGGTCTCTTCAACATCGATTGTTGAAGGTGGCGCACATGACGTTGTCCTGAAAGAATCAAACAATCAAAACAAATCTTAATACAAAAAAGGGTAACCTGGGTTTTGGTCCGGTTACTCTTTTTCTTTTAGATAATTGGCCAGTACATAGCCAGGATCGTTGATGAAGACATCGATCAGCTCAGGAGAGTCAATGACCTTGTACAGGTCGTTCAAGACTGCTTTGGTCTCAATCGGGTCGTCCATATTCATGACAATCATGAATATCAAAGCTACGGGATTCTTGTTCCAGATAACCGGCTCTTTCAATGAGGCGATGGCAATGGTGTTTTTCAGGATGTAATCGCATTTGCCATGAGGAATCGCAATCAGATGGCCGATATCGGTCGAGAGGATGTTTTCCCGGTCGATTACCGACTGTTCATATTCGGCGGAAACGTAGCCTCTTTCGAACAGTATCCGGGTCATATAGCGCAGTACATCCTCCTTGCTCGAACAATCCAATGCCGGGAAGAACAGGCTCCTGTCGCTTACTTTCGCAAGTGATCCTAGCGAGATGGTGTCTAGGGAACTGTAGCTGGATATCATATAGTCGTTGATGGCGTTGATGTCATATTGGGAAATGAAAGAAGATACGATCATTACCGGTACTGGAACATTTTCGATTGGGATGGTTGCGATGATGAAATCGACATCCTTCATGTCCAGTGAATCAATCTGGTTTCTTGATACAATTCCAAGAATGTTTACTGAAGGGATATAGCGGAGGATCCGGCTGACTATCAGCCGGGAGAATCCGATTCCTTCGGGGCAGACCACATAAATATTCTTTTTTCCGATTTTTCTTTCCAGGGCCGCCTGGAAATGGATCGTGATGAAGCCTATCTCATCCTCGTTGGTCTCGACCTTGTTTTCGAAGATATGCTCGAATGAAAGGCAGATGACGGAGTACAGGGCCCCATACTGGGCCTTTATTTCATTTAGGAGTGGATTGGCAATCCTGATGTGGTATTTGGCCCGTTGGAGCATCGGTTTGTAATGGGAGAGCAGGCAATAGATCAACTCGCTGTCATCCGACAGGTCGATGCCAATCGAATCGCAGACGTATTTGACCGTTTTCAAGACGAGCTCGTTGGTTGTCTGGTCGTACTCTTTGGGGATGTTCGCTCCGTCGTGATGAGTCAGATTCGACTGGATCCCCGAGCATATCAGATACTGGGTGATGTAGCTTACTTCGCTGTCGGGAATGTCCATCGCAAACAGTTCGGAAATTTTGGCCGCGATGAATTTTGCCGCCATCCGGACGTTTTTTTCGGCTTTGTCATAGATTTGGGATATGTCCGCATCATTCATATAGTTGCTTATTTTTATCCGCTTGATCAGGACAAGAATATGGGTGATCAGGTTGACATATGACAGATAATTAATTTTGTATCCAAGGATTTGTTCGCTTTGGAAGATGATTGCCTCGACATCATGGAGATTGTCGATTTCGAAAATGTTCTCGAGCCGGTAGTAGGTCGACAGGTCGAGCCTGGTGTTGAAATCATTATCAAAAGTGAAATCTTCGATTTCCAGTTTCAAGAATTCATTGGCCAGGTCGGATAATGCCTTTCGGAAATCCGGCTCCTCACCGACGATCCGGGTTCCCTTGTTGTCCCTGACGAGCGTCAGGTTGAATTTTGTCACGTAGTCTTCGACGTAGCCAAAGTCATTGACGATACTGGTCTTGGATACCAGAAACTCATCGGAAAGGATGTTGAGCGATGTGTTTTCTCGGCGATACAAAAGCCGGCTGAGGATTTTCATCCTGCGAATTTTTGTGGAAAGCATGTTGGTGTTTTCACTGCCCAGATCATAGTTGACCAGAAGAGCCTGCCTCTGAATGGGAGAGGCGGCAAGCATGATCCCGATTCCCGGTTTTTTTATTATCTTGATGTTTTTTTCGGCGATTTGTGAACCAATGGTTTCAAGGTCGCTATGGATGGTTCGCAGCGAAACGTTGAGCGAAGACGCCAAGTCCTTGGAGTTGACGTAGCTTGTTTTTTTGATCAGGATATTGAGAAGTCGCTTCTGCCGCAGATTCATAAATACACCTCCTTGCTGTTGTTTATATATATATTAACGCATATTTCGATTTTTATGAATGCTCAAATTTGACATAGCAGTAAAAAACACTCAAAAGAGTGTTTTTATTCGACGGGTTCTACAATATCTTTTTTCAAGACA
>JAQVDW010000017.1 GCA_028698185.1 Erysipelotrichaceae bacterium
AGGTTTCAAAAAAGGCATCAAAGAAAACTTCAAAAACAGCAATACAGTTATCGACAAATTCCATGTAGTAAAACACGCAAATGAAGCAGTAGATAAAGTCCGTAAAGAGGAAGTTAAAACCAATTCCCTCTTAAAGAAAACCAAATATATCTGGCTGAAAAATGACAATAACCTGACCGAATACCAAAAGAATAAAAAATTCACTTTATCCAAATTAAATTTGAAGACATCCAGGGCATACAATATGCGCCTTGCACTTCAAGGTATATATGAATCATGCGCTACAGTCGAACAAGCCAAAGAGGGACTTAAAAAGCTGTGTTCTTGGATGATGCATTCACGACTTGAACCGATGAAGGCATTTGCGAAGACAATACGTAATCATTGGGAGGAAATTCTCAATTATTTCAGGTTCAGATACACCAATGCAATCCTGGAAGGGATGAACAGCATCATTCAAAATATCAAAACCAGGGCAATAGGGTTCCGTAACGATGAATACTTCAAAACGTTGATATATTTGGTGTGTGGAAAGCTTAAGCTCGAGTCTGTTGCCAAGATGGGCTAAAAATGCTTACCCACACTAAATAGCGAAGCGCCTTATTTTTCAATTGAATTGTTATAACTATGAGAGGGTGGAGATATGAGAAATGACGATTTCGAAGTGGTATATAATATGTATTACCAACAGTTGTTTTTGTATGCTCGATCCCTCACTAGCAATAAAGAAGATGCAAAGGATGTTCTGGCAAACGCGTTTGTTAAAGCATACTTGAGTTTTAGCGGCGGAAACGTTAGGGCCTGGTTGTATAAAGTGGTAAGAAATGAATGTTATAATCTATACAGGGAAAAGAAGCATGAAATCAATCTCGATGTCTCCCTGATTGAGCTGATGGGATCAGAAGATTCCATTTTGGGAAAAATCATTACCGATGAAAAGAAGGCGTGGCTGTACAAAAAGATATTGGAATTGAAGCCCCGTGATCGTGAAATCATGTTGCTGAGCCTTAAAAATGAGCTGACCGACAAAGAAATATCTATCATTACCAATGTTAGTCTAGAAAATGTAAGAGTTATAAAACATAGAGTGAAAATGCATTTAATGGAAAATGCTAAGGAGGATTACCATGAATGATGAAGACTTAAAAGAATTGTTCGAGCATGAAGACTGGGACGATAATGAGTTTATAGAGATTGAAAAACAAATCAGGCGAGGAATAAATCGTCGAATTTATACTCGAGTTATTGCAGTTGTGTTGATCATTTCTATAATTGTATCGGCAGGCTATTTCGGGACTTCCTATGGTCTAAACCTCGTAAATTATAATCCTGAGGATGAAACGGGATTGGTAATTCCAGATGAAGGAATTAACGGTTTTAATATGATGACCGGACTATATCTTAGCATGTATTACCCTGGGATCATTTACTATGGGATCGACTATAGCGGACAGGGATTTGGTAAATATGAAATTGATGCAAAAATTCAATCGGCTTTTTCGAATTTGTATGTTGATGGAATTTCCTCGGCGACTCTTTCAATTAACCGTTCATCCTTGCACATTGACAGTTATTATGATCATCTCCTCAGCAGAGTTGTGGGCGAATACCACGACGAATCAATTGCGGACATTTACGATTATGTAACTGATTATGATCTTGTCGATATTGAAGAATTGCCTGAATCGGCGATAATAGACGTATCTCTTAGTTTTATGAATACGTTGTCTGCTCGTGATGCAATTGAATTTGTAAAAAAGTATGATGATTCTACATTCGTCTGGCTGGCAACGAGCATAGATGATAGCAATCAAATTGCCTATGGTATTGCAGAAGGTATATCACTTTATGACGGGGTGCGCTATGATTTGAGCGAAGCAGTCAGCAAAGATTATCCTGGAATATATTTGGATTATGATTATACTGCTTCTGATGTATTGGAAAGTTATCTTTCTAGGATTAAGCTGCTTTTGGATCATAAGGATTTTCTAAATGTGATTAATTCGTTTTTCTCTAACGAAAATATTAATGACAACGCAATTAAAAGGTACGAGGATTTATCCGCGCGGTATGATGACGTGTTGGAAAATGGTATCTCCTGTATTGGCGTTCGAGGGTACGTGAAAAAACAGGATCTTCTTACTATGATTGATAGCAATGAGTTATATGGAATGTATATTAATGATGTTAAATTATCTGCCCTTCAGAGATAAGCATATTTCTTTAAGGATAACAAAGAGTCGAACCTTTATTTCTGTTAGAAAGGTTCGACTTTATCGCTAGGATTGGCATTGATATTTTACTAAGAATTATTACAGTTCAGAAGATCCGCCAGTGGGTATCCTTTTGAAAATACAAAAAAACCGCTTATTAAGCGGATAAGTTTTAAAATGGCAGGGGCGGCAGGAGTCGAACCCGCATCAACGGTTTTGGAGACCGGTATTCTACCATTGAACTACGCCCCTATTTAATTGGTGACCCGTACGGGATTCGAACCCGTGAATGCATGCGTGAAAGGCATGTGAGTTAACCGTTTCTCCAACGGGCCAATTTGCAAGTGCTCATACATATTAACATGCTTATTCACACTTGTAAAGGTTTTTTTGGAATAAAATTCATAAATTTTAATGGAACACTTGTTTGTTGAAGAGTATAAAATTTTAGTGATGGCAATTTTGTCGAATCCAGCTTGATATTTTCAAATAAAGATATTTACGGCTGAATTTTCAATTAGGAAATTATCCATGATAAATCTGCCGTTGTTCAATTATATATTTTACAAATCATAATTTATGCTGGATTTTTTTACAATAATTGGTAGAAAATAAACTGATTTATTTTGATTTTATCGATTATTTATGTAATAATACCTTAGAATATAATTACTAAGGAGATAATTAATGATATTAACACAAAACGTAACACTAAGATATGGAGATCGGGCATTATTTGAAAACGTATCAGTGAAATTCACGGCAGGGAACTGCTATGGGATCATTGGTGCCAACGGTGCCGGGAAATCGACATTCTTGAAAATATTATCTGGTGAAATTGAACCGAACAAAGGTGATGTTGTCATTGAAGCTGGCAAACGATTGTCATTCTTGAAACAGGACCATTTCGCTTATGATGAGTTTGAAGTAGTGAAGACTGTTATCATGGGGAATAAAACCCTTTATGATATCATGGAGCAAAAGGAAGTTCTTTATGCCAAAGCTGACTTCACTGACGAAGATGGAATCAAATTGGCCGAACTTGAAGGTGAATTTGCGGAGATGGATGGATGGAATGCCGAAGTTGATGCCGAAATCCTGCTTAATGGTTTGGGGATCACCAGCGAATATCATTACATGAAAATGAAAGATCTTGATGGATCACAAAAGGTGAAAGTCCTGTTGGCTCAGGCTCTGTTTGGAAATCCGGACATCCTGCTGCTCGACGAGCCGACCAACCACTTGGATCTTGATAGCATCCGCTGGCTGGAAAACTACCTGCTTAACTTCCAAAATACCGTCATTGTTGTATCCCATGACCGCCACTTCCTGAACAAGGTTTGTACCCATATCGCGGATATCGATTATTCGAAAATCCAGCTTTATGTAGGGAACTACGATTTCTGGTATGAGTACATGCAGATGCAGGCAGCTCAGGCCAAGGAAATAAACAAAAAAGCGGAAGCTAAGAAAAAGGAATTGGAAGATTTCATCGCCCGTTTCTCGGCCAACGCTTCAAAAGCAAAACAGGCGACTTCAAGAAAGAAATTGCTGGACAACCTGGAAGTTGTCGAATATAAACCATC
Organism: Erysipelotrichaceae bacterium; assembly: GCA_028698185.1. Lineage (GTDB taxonomy): Bacteria > Bacillota_I > Bacilli_A > Erysipelotrichales > Coprobacillaceae > JAQVDW01. Next base: position 3,800 of record JAQVDW010000017.1, read on the forward strand.
ACTGCGCCGTTACCCGTTTATCGAGTTCAAAGCGGAACGTGAAGTTGGAAACATCATCCTGAACGTTGAAAATCTGACCAAAGTTGAAGATGGCCAAACCATCATCAACAATGTCTCTTTCTCGATCAATCCAAAAGAAAAAGTTGCCTTTGTCGGTGACGAAAAAGCGACAACCGCTTTTTTCAAGATCATCACAGGTGAGGATACCGATTTTGAAGGAAGCTTCAACTGGGGTGTTACTACATCACAGTCATATTTCCCTAAAGACAACTCGAAATACTTCAATGACTGTGAGCTTACCCTGATCGACTGGCTCCGTCAGTTCGCAAACAAGGATATGTACGAGCAGGATCTGCGTGGCTGGCTGGGAAGGATGCTTTTCAGGGGTGATGAGGCCCTGAAAAAAGCCAATGTCCTTTCCGGAGGCGAAAAGGTACGCTGCATGCTGGCCAAGATGATGATGAGCGAAGCCAATGTCATCATCCTTGATGAACCGACCAACCACTTGGATTTGGAAAGCATCCAGGCCTTGAATGAGGGGTTGATCCGTTTCAAGGAAAACATGCTGTTCACTTCTCATGACCACCAGTTCGTCCAAACAATTGCCAACCGCGTCATCGAATTCAATGACGATGGAATCTTGGACCGTCTGGGAACTTTCGATGAATATCTTGACTACAAGGATCAGTTGAAAAAGAAATGATGACACTAAGCCAACCATTGCGGTTGGTTTTTTTGTCGATTCCAGGGGGATAATTTTCCGGGGTGTAAACCCTTACATTTTTACTATAAATTGTCCAGTATATGTGGTAGAATGGAGATATAGAAAATCAAGGAGGATTTTGTTATGAATTCTAAAAATATCACAAATGTTGTTGTATTGGGGCACAGCGGTTCTGGAAAAACAAGCATAATCGAAAATATGGCTTATCGGGCCAAATTGATCGACCAGCCCGGCAGCGTCCTGAAGGGGAATACGATTTTAGATACAGATCCTTTGGAAATCGATCATCTTGCTACAAACAGCCTGAAAACCATCGCCATCGAGTGGAACGATGTCAAGCTGAATATCTTCGACACTCCGGGCTATTTCGATTTCGAAGGTGATGTCGATTCAGCGATAAACGTCTGTGAAAACGCCCTGATTGTCACCACGGCCCAGCCAACTGTCAACGTAGGCTTGAAAAAGGCGATGAACAAGGCGAAACATCTCCCTAAAATCATCTACATCTCACATCTAGACAACGAGAACTATTCGTACAAGGACAAACTTGCTGCCCTGAAATCCACCTTTGGCAAGGATATCGCGCCAATCCAGGTACCGATAATGGAAGATAACGTCATGGTTGGCTATGTCAATGTTGCCAAAATGGAAGGTCGGATGTTCGACGGCGACCATACCATCGAGGTTCCCATTCCCGAGGCTATGCTCGACGAAGTGCTGGAAATCAAGGAGATGATCGACGAGGCGGTGGGAAACACATCGGATGAATTGCTTGAAAAATACTTTTCGGATGACGACTTCACCAAGGAAGAGATCTCGGATGCCCTGCGCAAGGGGGTAATGGAAAAAACGATCATTCCGGTGCTTTGCGGGACCGACAAGATCGGGATTTCGATTGTCCTGAATTCGATGGTGGCTTTTTTCACCCGGATCGACGACTACTCCAACCATCTGGTCGTCGGCGAGGATCTGATCGACTACGATGACTCAAAACCGACCAGCCTTTACATATACAAGACCAAATACGATCCATATCTAGGCAAACTTTCGTATTTCAAGGTTTTGGCCGGGGTGGTCAGACCGGGTCAGGTTTTGATCAACCATATCGACCAGGGGGAAGAGAAAGTCAACAAGATCTTCGTAAACAAGGGCAAAGGGCTCGAGGAGGTCAGCGAAATCCATGCCGGGGATGTCGGAATACTAAACAAGATTACGAGTGACACCAATGACACATTGTCGCAAGGTGACAAGTTCATCGACCACCCCCATATCGTCTATCGCAACCCAAACTACATCAAAGGGGTCAAGACCCTTTCGAATGAGGACAAATTCAATGCGGCCATCACCAAGCTTCTTGAAGAGGATCTTACTCTTAACTACAAGTTCAATACCGAAACCAGCCAGCTGTGCCTGTCAGGTCTAGGGAAGGTCCATCTGGACACCGTCAAGGAACATCTTTTCGACCGGTTCAAGGTTGAAATCGAATTCGAGGAACTGGTGATTCCGTTCCGGTCGACCATCGACGGCAGCGCGAGCCATCGCCACCGCTTCAAGAAACAATCAGGAGGTCATGGGCAGTTCGCCGAAGTGGAAATCGAATTCAGTCCAAGCAATGATTTTGACACTCCATTGATATTCGAAGAGAAAGTGGTCGGCGGAGCGATTCCAAAGACATACTTCTCTGCCGTGGAAAAAGGACTCAACGAAGCATGCGTCAAGGGTCCAATCGAGAATTATCTTCTTGTGGGCGTCAATGCGGTGCTCGTGGACGGGAAATACCATTCAGTCGATTCGAGCGAAATGGCCTTCAAGACAGCCAGCTACAACTGTCTGAAAGAGGCACTGGCCAAGTTGAAACCATACGTCCTAGAACCATACTATCAGATGAATGTGTATGTCGAAGAAAACTACTTGGGCGATGTCATGTCCGATCTGCAGGGGCGCAAGGCCCTGATCGAGGCTACCGATTCCCTGGAGGACAACCTCATCCTGATCAAGGCCACAGCTCCGCTTCGGCTCATCACTGAATATGCCGTTGATCTTAAAACCCTGACCCAGGCGGAAGGATTTTTCACGATGAAGTATTTGGAGTACCGCCGCTTAATAAAATAGTTGAAAAGATTTGCTTAATTTGATAATATTTAGTCACTGGAGGAAGATTGTATGCAAATTAAATTCACAAAGATGGAAGGGATTGGGAATGATTACATCTATATCGATGGCATCAACCAGGACTTTCAAATCAACGAGAACATCATCAAAAAGATATCAAAACGTCATTTTGGTATCGGCAGCGATGGTGTGATCATTATTCGACCTTCTAGTGACTGCGATTTTCTGATGGAAATGTACAACGCCGATGGATCAATGGGGAAAATGTGCGGCAACGGAATCCGCTGTTTCGCAAAATTCTGCTATGACCATAAGCTGACCGACAAGACCCATCTGGTAATTGAAACAGGAGCGGGGATCCGCGAAGTCGATCTGATACTTGATGATGGCATTGTCATCGGGGCGAGAGTCGACATGCAAAAACCGATCCTGACCTGTTCGAAAATTCCGGTTGTCTGCCAGGAAGAGGAAATGATCGACGAACATGTCAAAATCGGTGACAATGTCTATGGCCTTACCGCCATCTCAATGGGAAATCCCCATGTCGTGACTTTCGTAGGCAGTCTGGACTTTGATCTGGAAAAAGTCGGACCGGAATTTGAAAACCATCCGATGTTCCCTGAATCGGTCAACGCCGAATTCGTCCAGATCGTTTCTAGATCCAAGTTGAAAATGCGGGTTTGGGAGAGAGGTTCTCATGAAACTTTGGCTTGCGGGACCGGAGCCTGTGCGGTCATGTATGCCGCTTATCTAAATGGCTACGTTGATGAAGTGGTCGATGTTGAGCTTCTGGGGGGAACCTTGAAGATCGAATACGACAAACAAACCGGTCATATTTTTATGACAGGAGATGCGACGACTGTTTTTGAAGGAACAGTTGAATTTTAGGAGGAAAAAAATGGAAAGTGCACAAGAAATAATCAAGTATATCGGTGATGCCGTAAAAACAACACCGGTAAAAGCATATGTAAATGGTAAGGATTTGCCTAAGGCTGAGGGGCTGAAGGTATTTGGAAGCAAAAAAAGCCGAGTGATCGTCGGAGATTTGAAACTGGTTGAAAAATATATCGAAGACAACAAGGATCAGGTTGAGGATGTCTATTACGAATATGACCGCCGCAATTCGGCGATCCCTTTGCTTGACACTCGCAATATCAATGCCCGTATAGAACCTGGTTCATTCATCCGCGACAAAGTATCAATCGGAAACAATGCCGTTATCATGATGGGTGCGGTAATCAACATCGGAGCCGTTATCGGTGATGGTACGATGATCGACATGGGGGCGATTTTAGGTGGCCGTGCCACTGTCGGTAAGAACTGCCATATCGGTGCTGGAGCAGTCTTGGCGGGTGTCATCGAACCGCCTAGCGCGTCACCGGTTATCGTCGAAGATGACGTTGTCATCGGGGCTAACGCAGTCGTTATCGAAGGAGTCAGAATCGGTAAAGGTGCCGTTGTCGGTGCCGGGACTATCGTGACTAAAGATGTTCCTGCTGGAGCTGTTGTCGTTGGCAACCCGGCTCGAATCATGAAGGAACAAAAAGATGCCACAACTGAAGAAAAAACTCAGCTGATGGATGATTTAAGGAAATTATAATGATCGATTTCGCTCAAGTGAAAACTTGGCGGCAAGAGCTTCATCAGATTCCTGAAGTCGGTCTTCAGGAGCATTTGACAAGTGCTTATCTGAAAGACCAACTTGAAAAAATGGGCTATGAGACTATCCCGGTATTAGATACCGGGATACTCGTTTATATCGACAACAACGCCAGAAAGACTATTGCCTTTCGCAGCGATATCGATGCCCTGGCGATCGAGGAAGACCAGTCCCATAAATGCAGATCGAAAATTGCGGGGATGATGCATGCTTGTGGCCATGATGGACACATGAGTGCTTTGCTTGGTTTGGCGGCACTCTTGAAAAAAAACCAAAAGAAACCGGATTACAATGTCCTGCTTGTTTTTCAGCCGGCCGAAGAGTCGCCTGGAGGAGCCCGGCTTATTGTGGAACAGGACATCCTGGAACAATACAATGTCAAGGCCATCTTCGGGATGCATCTGATGCCCTCGTTAGATCAGGGTGTTGTCGGCTGTCGACCTGGACCGCTTATGGCCCAGGCAGGGGAACTTGATGTTACAATCGAAGGGAAATCAGCCCACGCGGGACTGCCTCATCTAGGAATCGACACCATCAATATCGCAGCCAACCTTCTTGGCCTGTATCAGCAGATCCTGCCCCGGCAGTTGCCGCCATTCGAGCCCTGTGTCTTGAACATCGGCAAGATCGAAGGGGGGACGGTGCGCAATATTGTGGCGTCTAAAACAAAAATGGAAGGTACATTGCGGGCTTTCAATCCGGATGTCTTCGCCCAGGTCAAAAAGGCGATCTTCGATCTGAACGCCGGTTTTGAAAAAACTTACAACTGCAAAATCACAACCACCCTGCCGGATGGTTATCCGCCGGTCATCAATGACAAGAACCTTTACCGCCGGTTTATCAAGCTGACAGGCAACGATTATCTTGAACTCGAAGAGCCGATGATGCTTGCGGAAGATTTCGCATTTTACCAGACTCGCGTACCGGGGATCTTCTTCTTCATGGGAACAAGAAGCGAAGTCCATCAGTCGAACCTGCATACCGCAACATTTGATTTTGACGAAGCGGTGCTGCTCAAGGCAATCGACCTGTATGCGAACATATTATTCAATATCAATTTAGAGGAGCTGTAGAATGGAATTTTATCAAAGAAGTTTAGATGCATTCATCGAAGCCTATGGCCGGTTCGACATCACGATCGACCATGGCAAAGGTGTTTATTTGTATGATATCAATGACAAAAAATATCTTGATTTTTATTCGGGTATCGGAGTCAACGCTTTAGGGCATGACCATCCCGAATATACCGAAGCCCTGTGCAAGCAAATCCATCGGGTATTGCATGTATCCAACTACTTCAACACAGTTGAAGCTATCAAGGCCGCGGAACTGGTAAACAAGGCTACCGGGCTTTCGAAGACTTTCTTTACCAACTCAGGTACCGAAGCGGTAGAAGGTGCGTTGAAACTGGCTCGAAAATATTACTATCTCAAAACAAACAGGGATGACTCCCAAATCATCTCTTTGCGCCATTCATTCCATGGTCGCTCGACTGGAGCAGTTACCCTGACAGGGAATCCAAGTTACCATAAAGGATTCGGTCCGCTGATCAGCGGTGTTGTCTATGGGGACATCAATGATCTCAAATCGGTGACGACTCTGGTCAACGAGCGTACCAGCGCCATTATCGTCGAACCGGTTCAGGGTGAGGGCGGAATCCATGTCTGCACCCCTGAATTCCTGCAGGGTCTTCGCGCTATCTGTGATGAAAATGACATCTGTTTGATCTTTGATGAAGTCCAATGTGGAATGGGTCGTACCGGGACAATGATGACTTACCAACGCTACGGCGTTTATCCGGACATCGTTACTTTGGCCAAGGGTCTTGGGGCCGGTGTACCAATCGGAGCTTTTGTGGCCAATGATAAAGTTGCCCAAGCAATGAAACCGGGTGACCATGGATCGACATATGGTGGGAATCCATTCGCCACATCGGCTTGCATCAGTGTCGTTGATATCTTTGAAAAGGAAAGAATCCTGGAAAATGTCAATGCCCGTTCAAAATATCTGTTTGAAAAATTGGAAGGACTAAAAGCCAAATATCCATGCATCAAGGAGTTGAGAGGACTTGGCCTGATGGTCGGAATCGAACTGACATCTGAAGCAAAACCGGTTATGAAAGGTCTTCTTGAACAGGGAGTCATCGTGGTTACCGCCGGATTGAACACTATCCGTCTGTTGCCGCCATTGGTGATTACTGACGAGAATATTGACGAATTCATTGCCGTCTTTGACAAAGTTCTATCTCAAGTATAAAGTGCGGGTTTACGCACTTTTTCTTTTTTAAGAATTTTTAAGCAATCACCCCTTGGAATATGCATAAGTTTTAAAGGGGTGAAATTATGCGACGATACAAATATTACATTCAAGACGATCCTAGCAGCTGCGGTGTTTACTGCATGGCGATGATTTTGGATTTTCATGGTCGCCATGAAAATGTTCTCAAACTCAAACAGGCGATCAATCCGGATTTCATGGGGTCAAGCGTGGCAGCAATGATCGGCTTGCTCAAAGATTACAATATCGAGGCCAAAGGCTACCAAAGCGACCTGACATCTTTTTTAAGCGAGGCATCGATGCCGTGTGTCGTGTTGATCGACAATCAGGGCAACAACCATTTTGTCGTGGTCTATAAAAAATACAAAAGCAAGCTGCTTATCGGTGATCCCGAAAAAGGAAAACGGATTGTCTCTCTAGAAGAATTCGCCGGACTTTTCAAAGGTGTTGTCATCAACACCGAGCATGTCGGGCGCTTCGAGCCACCGGTCAAGAATGGATCCCTTTATGGAACGCTTCTTTCCAATTTAAGGCAGGACGGGCCGATTGTCGCAAGGCTGGTGGGGTTTTCATTGCTTATTTCTTTGATGACGCTTGTTGTTTCCGGGTATTACAACAACATCTTCCAGCGGGACTGGCAGGATAGTCTTGTCATGGTCGTCTCGGTTGGAGTTGTCGGGATACTGGCACTCAAGAGTCTTTTGGAAATGAGCCGGAGCTTCTTGTTTCTAGAGCTTGAGCAAAGAATCATGGAGCGGATCGTTTTAAAGACTATGGAAAACCTTGTCTACCTCCAGCCTTTTTTCTATCGTAATCTCCAGCAAGGAAAGACCCTGGCGAAGATCAACAATCTTTTTGTCTTCAGCGCCACTCTTTCTTCCTGCTATACGACAATTACCTTTGACGCCATCCTGGCAACATTCCTGCTTGGGACCATCGGATTTGTTTCATGGTGGCTGCTCGCATTGATCATCACGGTCATGGGCGTGTTTGGCTGGTGCCTTTACAAGTTGTTGAAACGGCTCAAAGTCGTGGAAAATGATTTTCTTGACGACGAGGAGGAGTTGAACGAGACCGTGCTCGAGCTGATGGGAAATTACCAGTCAATCCGCCAGTATGGCCTGACCTCCTTTATCAAGAAAAAACTCAATTTCCAATACTGTTCCTTCAGCCAGAATTATCTGGCCAAGAACAGGATTCAGGTAAAAATCGGCCTTTTTGGCGATCTGGTTGTAAATTTGCTGGCGGTAATGATGATTTTCCTGGCGACGCTGTTGCCGTTTGACAAATCCTATCTGATTTTGGTATATTTGTTGTTCACTTTGGGAGCGCGATTTTTGATGAACATCGTGACATTTTGCGTAAACTTTCCGGAAATGGCGAACATCTTCGCCAAGTACCAGCTTTTGCTTCCAGACAAGCCCCAAAGCAAAAGGCGGCTTAAAAAGACGATCGAATCGGTCGAATGCGCCAATTTGAGTTTTGGATACGGCCGGAATTTGATATTCGACCAGTTCAATCACAAGTTCACCAAAAACACCTTGATAGTTGGGGCGGTGGGCACGGGCAAGACGACTTTAAGCCATCTGTTAAGCGGCGATCTTGATGCCCAAGCCGGGGAGATACTCGTAAACGGAAACAATCTGAACGAATATGATTACAGGCAGCTGAAAAAAAGAATCGTTTATCTCGACAAGCAGCCGGTATTTTTCAATGAGAGCCTCCGTTTCAATATCCTTCTTGGCAGTGGCGATGAGAAAAAGATGGTCGAATTGCTGACTCTTTTCCACCAGGACCAGTTGTTGAAAGTTCTTGAATGCCAGCTTGAAAACAACTTCCTCTCAGCCGGCATGGCCCAGATCGTCATGATTGTCCGGACGCTTTGCCAGGGTGCGGACGTAATCATTTTTGACGAGGCGCTAAGCAATGTGGATCTGCCGACGGCCAAAGTGATTGTTGACTATTTGGATAAATCGGATATTATTGTATTGATGATTACCCACAATACAAAATTGATGAATTTGTGCAGTCTTTATGATAGAATGGAAATAATCTAGAAAAGTAAGGTGAATTTAATGGAAATAGATTTGGCTTTAATCAATCAAACGGAAAAAATCAAGGAAGATTACAGCAAGGATTTGCACGACATCGTTGCCAAAACCTGTGAAATATTGGACATTGACGAAGATCTCGAACTGTCGTGCATCATCGTATCGACTGACAAGATCCATGAAATAAACAAGGAATACAGGCATCTCGACAAGCCGACCGATGTCATTTCCTTCGCTCTTGAAGACAGTGAACAAATCGTGGGCGGGGGTGTCCGGGTACTTGGCGACATTTTTATCTGCGACGATTATGTCATCAATCAGGCACAGGAATACGGCCATTCGTTGAGAAGAGAATTTTGCTTCTTGTTCACCCATGGCCTGCTGCATCTGCTTGGCTACGACCATATGAATGAAGAAGAAGAGAAAGAGATGATCGGCCTGCAAAAAAAGATTCTCGACAACCTGGAAATCAAAAGAGGCTGATATGGAAGATACCAAACTAATCGAACATGCGAAGATCGGGGCATCCCATTCGTACAGTCCCTATTCCAAGTTTGCGGTCGGCGCGGCGCTGCTGCTTGATGACGGGCAGGTTGTGTTGGGAACCAATGTTGAAAACTGCGCCTACGGGTCGACCATTTGTGCGGAACGGAGCGCTTTGATGGCGGCAATTTCCCAGGGCTACAAGCCAGACAACATCAAAGCGATGGCCATTTACCATGATGGAGATAAGATCATCCGGCCGTGTGGTGCCTGCTTGCAGGTTATGGGTGAGCTTATGGGTGCCGATGGTCAGGTCATCATGAGCTCGAACAATAACTATGAAAAATTGAGGGTAGCCGATCTGATGCCCTATGCATTTTCCAAGGAGGATATCGATGTTTAAATCAGGATTTGTATCAATTGTGGGACGTCCAAATGTGGGGAAATCGACCCTGTTGAACAATATATTGAAAACAAAGCTGGCGATAATGTCAGATGTGGCCCAGACCACAAGAAATACGATTCAGGGAATCTATAACCGTGACGATGCCCAGATCATATTTATGGATACTCCAGGTATCCACAAGCCCCAGGACAACCTGGGATCGTTCATGAACACAACGGCAATCAACAGTATCTATGGGGTGGATATCGTCCTGTTTGTCGCTCCGGCCAATGAGGAAATCGGTCATGGTGACAAGTTCATCGTCGAAAAGCTCAAGCAGGTTGAAGGTCCGAAGTTTTTAGTGCTCAACAAGATCGATCTTGTTTCCAAGGAGCAGCTCTTGCAAAAACTTACAGCCTGGCAGGAACTTATGGATTTCGACCAGATAATACCGATCAGCGCCAAATCAAGCGAAAACATCGAAGTGCTTATCGACCAGATCGTCAAGTATCTCGATGAAGGAATAAAGTATTATCCAAACGACCAGATCACCGACCATCCCGAAAAATTCATCGTGGCGGAATTCATCCGCGAGAAAATTCTCTACTTCACCCATGACGAGGTGCCCCACAGCATCGCCATTGTCATCGAGAGGATGCAGGAAATTGACGGAGAGATGGAGATAATGGCTTCAATCGTGGTGGAAAGACCGACCCAGAAGGCCATTATTGTCGGGAAGCAGGGGGCGATGATCCAGAAAATCCGGACCAACGCCCGCAAGGAAATCCGCCGGTTCCTCCAAATGCCCGTCTACCTCGAACTTTTTGTCAAGGTGGAGAAAAACTGGCGCAACAAGCCGAAGTATCTAAGAGAATTTGGCTACAATGAAGACGACTACTGATTTTGAGGTTGTCGAAGGAATTGTCATCAACGTCCAGGCGTATCAGGAAAACGACCAAATCATCACGGTCTATACCGACCAGTTTGGCAAAATCAGTTTCATCGGCAAGGGAGTCAAGAAAATCCTCAACAAGAATGCCTCGAGTTGCATGCTTTTTGCCAACAGCGAGTTTACCCTGGTGTTGAAAAAGGGTCTGTCCCGCTTGATAAAGGCCCAGAATTCCAAATTCTACCGCTACATCCACAGCGATATCGAAGTCCACAGCTATGGTGCCTATATTCTTGAGTTTTTCTACCGTTTCCAAGAGACCAATGCCCCAAGCCAGAGGCTCTATGGGATTTTGAAGCAAAGCCTTGAGGCCCTGAACAACGGTTACGATCCCCGTCTTGTCTATCTCCTGTTCAACACTTTCATTCTGGAGTTTTTAGGCAGCGGAATCGAGGTGAACGGCTGCCATATCTGCCACAACCCCCAGGTCGCAGGCATTTCCTACGAGGGTGGTTTTGTCTGCAAGGAGCATCTCGATGCCCGGGCACAAAAATACCCGCCCCGATTTTTAAAGGCGTTCCGGATGATTTGTACCCGGACAATCTCGCAAATCGACCAAATTGTTATTGATCAGCAAGATTATCTTGAATTAATCAAGATAATTGATTATTATATTGAAGAATATACCGGAATGGTATTCAAATCCAAAAAATTTATCAACGAGTTTTTATAAAGGAGTCATAATGAGCGAATTATTACCAGTGTGTAAAGAAGATATGGAAAACCGCGGTTGGCAGGAAGTCGACTTTGTTTTCATCAGCGGGGACGGCTATGTCGACCACCCGACTTTTGGCATGGCCATTTTGGGCCGGGTGCTGATGGCTCACGGCTTCAAAGTGGCGGTCCTGTCCCAGCCGGACTGGCACGATGTGGAGAATTTCAAGATCTTCGGCCGGCCCCGTCTTGGTTTTTTAATCTCTTCGGGGAACATCGACTCGATGGTCAACCACTATACAGTGGCCAAAAAAAGACGCCACAACGATGTCTACACACCTGGAAATGTCGCTTTCAAACGGCCGGACCGGGCGACCATCGTCTATTCCCAGATGGCCCGTCAGGCCTACAAAGACACGCCAATCATCATTGGGGGCATCGAAGCGAGCCTGCGGCGCATGGGGCATTATGACTATTGGTCGAACAAGGTCCGCAAGTCGATCATTATCGATGCCAATGCCGATTTGCTGGTATATGGTATGGCGGAAAACATAATCGTGGAAATTGCCCAGGCGCTTGACAGCGGGCTTGACATCGAGTACCTGACCTACCTTGACGGAACGGTATACAAGACCAAAAACATCGATGCCGTATACGAGGCGACCATGTTGCCGTCTTTCCAGGAAATATGCGATGACAAGAAAGCCTATGCCCGCAGCTTTTTGATCCAGTCGAAAAACACCGACCATTTCAAGGCGAACACCCTGGTTGAAACATATCCGGGCTGGTACGTGGTGCAGAACCGTCCGGCTCGGCCTTTGGAACAAAGCGAGTTTGACTGGGCCTACTCTCTTGGCTACACGCGCAATGCCCATCCGATGTACGAATCGCATATCCCGGCAATCGACGAAGTGAAGTATTCACTTATATCCAACCGGGGCTGTTTTGGTTCGTGCAGTTTCTGCGCGATCACTTTCCATCAGGGCCGGGTTTTGCAGGCCCGTTCCCATGATTCGATAATTCAGGAGGCCAAAGAACTGATTGCCGACAAGGATTTTAAGGGCTACATTCACGATGTGGGCGGTCCGACTGCCAATTTCAGACACCCGAGCTGCCAGCAACAGCTGACCAACGGGGTTTGTGTCGACCGGCAATGTCTCCATCCCACACCGTGCAAGAACCTGACCGTCGACCATGGCGATTACCTGTCTTTGCTGCGTAAATTGCGGACGCTGCCGGGTGTAAAGAAGGTGTTTGTCCGCAGCGGCTTGCGGTATGACTATCTGATGTATGACATGGACGACACTTTCTTCAGGGAACTGGTTGAACATCATATTTCCGGACAGCTCAAGGTGGCGCCGGAACACATTTCCGACCATGTTCTTGACCTGATGGGGAAACCCCATCGCGGCCTGTACGAAAAGTTTGTCGCCAAATACCATCGCCTGAACAAGGAGCTGGACAAAAATCAGTATATTGTGCCTTATCTGATTTCTTCCCATCCGGGTTCGACTCTGGATGATGCCATCGAATTGGCGGAATATCTGCGCGATATCAACCATCAGCCAAAACAAGTCCAGGACTTTTATCCAACACCAGGAACGCTCTCGACGACAATGTACTATACCGGTTTGGACCCGCGGACCATGAAAGAAGTTTACGTTCCCAAAAACGCGAAAGAAAAGGAAATGCAGCGGGCCTTGATGCAGTTCCGCGATCCCAAAAATTATGACCTGGTGTACAGCGCCCTGGTTCAAGCCAATCGGCTCGATCTGGTCGGCCATTCGCCAAAATGTCTGATCAGGCCAAGGGGAAAAAACAACCATAAAAACTACAGAAGGGCTAGATGATGAGAAACGAAGAAACTTATGTTACCAGTGGAACCCACGTTCATTTTGCGCTCTATCTGCCTAGAATCGTAATCCGTTACCGGGCGATCGTTCAGATCCATCACGGACTGGAGGAATATAACGAACGCTATCATAAGTTCGCTTCTTTCTTGGCCAATCATGGCTACGTGGTTATCACGGCCGATTTTCCTGGCCACGGCCAGTCGCTCAACAATTTCAACCAGGGTCAGTTCTGCGAGCTGGATGGGACCGTTACCTTGGTGGACGATGTCGAAAGGCTGCGGGACATTGTGGCAACCCGCTATCCATCGCTGCCCTATTTCATGCTGGGATACCAGCTTGGTTCGGTTGTCTTGAAAAAGTACATCGCCCTTTTTGGCCAGAAGATTGACGGTTGCATCCTGTTGGGAACCAACGGCCAAAATCCGTTCCGTCATTATCGGGCGGCATTCAACCTGTCGTCGCTGTTTGTCAACGACAATGCCAAAAACAACTTCATCCATCAGCTTATCCACAGCCGCTTTGGCAAATCGAGCAATGCGGTCGATTACCTGAGCCATGACAGCGAAGCGGTTGCCAGCTATTATGACGACCCCTTCAATCACTTCGCCTATACGAACAAGTCATACAAGGAAATCATGCGCCTTCTTGACCAGGCGGGATCGTACGAGCAGATGAAAAACATTCCGACCGATTTGCCGATCCTGCTTCTTTCGGGCAAGGATGACTTTTTTGGCGAATACGGCAAGGGGGTCGAATGGCTCCACACCGCCTACAAGAAACTGGGCATCAAGGATGTGGAAATGAATATCTATCCCAAAATGAGGATGGATATACTCCATGAGGTTGATTATCGGGATGTCTATTGGAGGATCGTTGACTGGCTCGAAGAACACACCTATTATTAGCACCCTGATAGTTGGTTGACAAACCAGGGTTATAAAGGTATCTTATAGTGGAATAAAAATATTTAAAATAAAGGCTTGGGCATACCAAGTCTTTTACATTTATATAAAAAAGGAGATGTCTTATGAGTAAATACGATATGGAAAAATTGGTGGCTCACGCGAAGAGCCAGGGGTTTGTTTATCAGGGATCGGAAATCTATGACGGATTGGCCAATACCTGGGATTACGGTCCTTTGGGGGTCGAACTGAAAAACAACATCAAACAGGCGTGGTGGAAACGTTTCATCCAGGAGTCGCCATACAACGTCGGACTTGATTCGGCAATTTTCATGAATTCCAAAGTATGGGAAGCTTCAGGCCATGTCGACGGTTTTTCTGATCCGTTGATTGATTGCAAGTCATGCAAGACCCGTCACCGTGCCGACAAACTTATCGAGGCCTACGATCCCGATGTTCACAGTGAAGGTTGGGAAAACGCCGAGGTTGTCAAATACATAAAGGACCACAACATCACTTGTCCAAACTGCGGCTCGGGTGATTTCACTGATGTCCGTCAGTTCAAATTGATGTTTGAAACCCATATGGGGGTTGTCGAGGATGCCAAGGATGTCGTTTATCTGCGCCCGGAAACCGCTCAAGGTATCTTTGTCAATTTCAAAAACATCCAACGTACATCGCGCAAGAAAGTTCCTTTCGGGATCGGTCAAATCGGGAAATCATTCCGGAATGAGATCACTCCGGGCAACTTCATCTTCAGAACTCGCGAGTTCGAACAGATGGAGCTGGAATTTTTCTGCCAGCCGGGAACCGATCTTGAGTGGTTCGAATACTGGAAAGAACAGTGCCGCAACTTTTTGCTTGATCTTGGCTTGAACGCTGAAAATCTCAAATTCCGCGACCATCAGCCAGAGGAGCTGTCATTCTATTCTAAGGCAACTTGCGATGTCGAGTACCAATATCCGTTCGGGTGGGGTGAACTTTGGGGTATCGCCGATAGGACCGATTATGACCTCGGCCGCCATCAGGAAGTTTCCAAGAAAAACCTGGAATACCTGGATCCGACAACAAATGAAAAATACTTGCCTTATGTAATCGAGCCTTCAGTCGGGGCGGATCGGCTTTTCCTGGCGATTCTTTGCGACAGCATCGAAGACGAGACATTGGAAGACGGGACAATCAGAACGGTAATGCATCTTGATCCTAAGATCGCACCGGTCAAAGTTGCAATCCTGCCGCTTACCAAGAAGTTGAGCGAAAAAGGTGAGGAAGTTTACCAAAAACTGATCAAGGAATTCAATTGCGAATTCGACCTTACCGGTCAAATCGGGAAACGTTACCGCCGTCAGGACGCGATTGGAACACCATATTGCGTCACCGTCGATTTCGATACTTTGGAAGACAATACCGTGACTGTAAGGGAACGCGACAGCATGGAACAGGTTCGGATGAACATTGATGAACTTAGCGCATACTTCAACGGATTGGTGAGATTTTAGAAAGGTTTGATTTGATGGCCCGGTTGCCTAGAGAAAAAATTCAAGAAATAAGACAGGCGGTCGATATAGTCGATGTGGTTGGCAATTACATCGCCCTGGAAAAAAGCGGCCGCAACTACAAGGGATTATGTCCTTTTCACGAGGATTCCAATCCTTCTTTGTCGGTCTCGCCCGAAAAGCAGATATATCATTGTTTTGTGTGCAATGCCGGTGGCAATGTGTTTGACTTTGTCGAGAACTACAACAAGGTCTCTTTCATCGAGGCGGTCAAGACGGTGGCTGGATTTGCCAATATTGACTTATCCAGGTACCAGCTTGACCATCAGTCCCACCGCAGTGCCCCCCAGGATCCCCTGTACACGCTTCAAGATGATGCCTTGAATCTTTACAGCTTCTACCTGTTCACCAAACAGGGGTTGTCAGCCAAGGACTATCTCAACCGGCGCAACATGAACCAGGATGTGATCAGCCATTTCAATATCGGCTATGCGCCCCATGGCAACGTGTTGACCAAGGCGTTCACCGAGAAGGGAATCGATTTCAAGACGATGGTCCAGACCGGTCTGATAATCGAATCCTTCGAGGGCCGGGACCTGTTTGAACATCGAATCATCTTTCCCATCCACAATATGGCGGGGCAGGTTGTGGCTTTTTCGGGGCGGATTTTCGATGACAATCCCAATGTGCCCAAATACATAAATTCGCCCGAGACGAAGATATTTGTCAAGGGTAACGTCCTGTACAATTATCATCGGGCTATCAAGACGATCAGGGAAAAGGATGCCATTGTTATCTGCGAAGGGTTTATGGATGTAATCGCCTATTACAAGGCGGGAATTGAAAATGCCGTCGCCTTGATGGGAACGGCGTTCACCAAAAACCATCTGGGCGCCATCAGGCGTCTGACAAGAAACATAATCCTTTCTCTCGATGGCGACAAGGCCGGGAAGCAGGCGACAATCAAGATAATCGAAGCCCTCGCCAACCAAGATTTCCATATCCGGGTTGTAAGCTTGCCGGGAAACCGGGATCCTGACGAGATTCTTGAATCCGGCGGCAAGGAGCAGTTGGTAAGTTTCATCACCAATGCGCCCAGCGCATTCGAGTTCATGCTTGACTACGAGGCCCGCACGACAAACCTGAACAATTACGAAGAAAAAAAGCGCTTTTTGATCAGGATGGCGGCCCAAATCAAGAATATGGACAACCAGTTTGACCGGGATTTCTACATTGACAAGCTTGCCAAAATGGCCGATGTGGCGACGTCCATCGTGGAATCACTGATTGGCATCGAGACCAGGCCGGATTTCAAACCGGCAGCCCGGCCGTTGCAGACCCGCTTGATCAGACCGGCCAAAGTTATAGACAAATATCTCCAGGCTCAGCAGGGATTGCTTTACTACATGATGCAAAACAAGAAATTGGCCAAGATGTACGAATCGAAACTGGGGTTCATGATCGACAAATCATACCAGCTTATCGCCAATTATATTTTGGATTATTACAGTCGCAATGAGACTCTCGATGTCGCTGATTTCCTGGAATGTCTCCCAGACGAAAATTTTCAAAAGGTAATCATCGCTATCGCCCAGCTAGACCTGCCGGAAATCAACGACAGCCATGCAGTCGAGGATTATATTTCCCTGGTCAAGGAAAAAATAATATTGGAACGAATTGATTTTCTGGTCGCCAAGATGAATGAAAGCATAGATCTTGACCAGAAAAATGAATTAGCTATAGAAATTGTAAATTTGAAAAAAGAGGTAAAAAATGGCGGCAAAAGTTAAAAGACCTACGGCACTATCATTTGATGAATTGAAAGAAATGATTCTCAATGATGCCAAGGCGGAAAATAATGTATTATCGCAGGACGCGATTGACGATTACATGTCAACTTATGACCTTTCGGACGAACTGGCTGACGAATTGTTATCCTTCATTTCCGAAAACAAAATAACCATCGCCGATGGTTTGGACAGTCTCGATGACGAAGATGTCAACCTGATGGAAGATGATGACGATTTCGAGCTTGATGACGACATGGATGAAGATATTCCTGAGCTGGATTTCGAAGGCGACTTCGACCTGTCGACCGGAGACACTTTCAACATGTACTCAACCAAGGAGGCCGATGATGAGTATGACGGGACCAAACTAGGTGCCAATGTCAAAATCAATGATCCGGTAAAAATGTACCTGAAAGAAATCGGACGGGTTGACCTGCTTTCACAAGACGAGGAAGTGCATTTGGCCCAACAGATTCTCGAAGGAAATGAAGATGCAAAAAAACGTCTTGCAGCCGCTAACTTGCGTTTGGTCGTATCGATTGCCAAACGTTACGTTGGCCGTGGTATGCTTTTCCTTGATCTTATCCAGGAAGGGAATATGGGACTTATCAAGGCGGTTGAGAAATTTGACTACACCAAAGGGTTCAAATTCTCGACATATGCGACTTGGTGGATCCGTCAAGCGATCACCCGGGCCATTGCCGACCAGGCAAGAACAATCCGGATACCGGTCCACATGGTTGAAACGATCAACAAGCTGACCCGGATCCAACGGCAATTGATCCAGGAGTTGGGCCGTGAGCCGACTGCCGAGGAGATTGCCGAACAGATGCCAGGGATGACCCCGCAAAAAGTCCGGGAAATCCAAAAAATATCACTCGAACCGGTTTCTTTGGAAACTCCTATCGGCGAAGAGGACGACTCACATCTAGGAGATTTCATCGAAGATGAAGGGGCAATGAGTCCTGATGACTATGCCGCCAGCGAACTGTTGAAAGACGAGCTTAGCGAAGTCCTGCTCGAGCTTACCGATCGTGAAGAGAAAGTATTGCGTCTGCGTTTCGGACTTGATGACGGCCGGACCAGAACTCTCGAAGAAGTGGGTAAGGAATTCAACGTAACCCGCGAGCGGATTCGCCAGATCGAAGCCAAAGCTTTGAGAAAACTGAAACATCCCTCACGTTCCAAACGATTAAAAGACTTTTTGGACCATTAAGCCATGAAGCTCTCTAGTCGTTTGAAGACCCTGGCTGACCTGATTGAAAAATACAGGAAGGGTGAAATACTTGCCGATATCGGATCCGACCATGCCTATTTGCCCTGCTTTCTGGTTGGCAAGGGCGTCGTATCCAAAGCCTATGCTTGCGACATCACCCCCGGACCGGTAAAAAGCGCACTTGAGACAGTCGCCTATTACCACCTCGAAGATAGAATCGAGGTGCTAATGGGGGACGGGCTCGAGCCGATCCTCGACAAGAAAGTCGACATGATCGCGATTGCGGGCATGGGTTCGTACCTTATCAGTGACATTCTCGAAGAGAACAAGAATTATTTAAAACATGTCAAGATGTTGTTCCTGCAACCAAACGCTAACATCGACCATCTGCGGATGTATCTTTACGAAAACAATTATCTCATTGTCGATGAGGCCATAGTTAGGGATGGAAACCATATATATGAAATGGTCGTCGCCATTCTTGATGAAACGGAATGCGTCTGTGATATCAAGGGTCTGGTTGATATGCGCAGCATTGAATTTGGACCGATCCTATCCAAGGTGCAATCGCCGTTGTTTGTTGAAAAATGGAACCGCCAGTACCGCCTTTACAATGAGGTGGTCAAGGCTATAGAAAAGACTAATCCCCGCTACGAGGAACTTGTCGCCAAAATTAGGATGATCGAGGAGGTCCTGGATGAAAATCTCGACAATCGTTGATCACCTTGAACAGTATTTCCCGTTTGCTATCCAGGAAACCTGGGACCGCTCCGGCCTGCAGATAGGCAACCTTGATGGCGAGGCCAACAAGGTCATGGTCAGTTTGAACTGTGATCTGACGGCCGTCGAAAAGGCTATCGAAAATGGCTGCGAGCTGCTTGTGACCCACCATCCGTTTTTGTTGAACAAGTTTGACAATTATGACACGGGTACAGCTTATACCCGGATTCTGGAAAAGGCCTTGAAACACAATCTTACCGTTGTTTCTTTCCATACCTGCCTTGACCGGGGAATCATCGGTGTTTCCATGAACTACTGGCTCATTTCAAAGTTGCCGGTCGGTGAGATAAAAAATTACGATGAAACCGGAATTGGCAAGATGGCGATTCTCGATAATGAATATGACTTTGATGGTTTCGTCGAACTCGCGAAGAACCGCTTCGGACTGGAAACCGTGAGGACCAATGAGCTCTCCGGCAAGAAAATCAGGTCTGTCGCGATTTGCGGCGGTTCCGGTTTTGATGACATCAATAAGCTCTTTGGCAAAGTCGACTGCTTCATTTCGGGCGACTGCAAATACCATCAGGGGCAAGTTGCAACAGAAAACAATCTGGCAGTCATCGACGCTTCCCACCATTTGGAAGTGATCATGGAACTGGAGGTCGCGAAGATGCTTTCCTGTTTTGAACTGGAGATTATCACGGCCGGGTGCACCGATTATCTTCAGGTAAAATAAAAAATCCAGCTGGCGCTAGATTACTTTATCCAATTCAATTTTGGGTTTTTCATAAGTTGATTTATCGCAAGGATCGAATCTTTCAAGGTATTCAATCACCTGGCGAGTCAGATAGGTTGGTGTGGAAGCTCCAGAAGTTACTGCACCAACTTTTTTATCAAGCAGATCATCGGTATTGATATCCTGCACCGTCTCAATCGTGAACACCGCCGCCTTTGTTTTTTGCCGGGCGATCTGGGCTAGTTTCTGGGAATTGTTCGAATGGGGATCACCGACGACATAGATGATGTCAACTTCCTTGGCGACATTGCCAATTGCTTCTTGACGGACCTTGGTGGCATCGCAGATCTCATCGGCGAGTTCTAGATTGGGAAATTTTTCCTTTGCCGCTTCAAAAATATTGAAGATGTCGTAGATTGACATGGTCGTCTGGTTGGTGATCAGGTATTTCTGATTTGCGTCGAGCCGGTCGAAGTCGCTGATTTTTGTGATCAGATGGATTCTGGCGGGATCGATGGCAACCGCTCCCTCGCTTTCGGGATGACCCGACTTGCCCACATAGAGGATTTCAAATCCCTGAGATATTTTTTCCTTGATCAGATCGTGGGTCTTGATTACATCGAGACAGGTTGCGTCGACCACATTGAGCCCCTTTGCCAGCGCCTTGTCGATGACGCTCTGGCTTGTTCCGTGGGCCGAAATGATGACAGTCCCTTTGTCGACCAGGTCGACCAGGTCTTCCCGGGAAGCGCCTTTTTTATCGACGGTTTTGATGTTCATTTTTTCCAGGGCATCTACCACATACTGGTTGTGGACAATCATGCCAAGGATGGTCACCGGCTCCTGGGAGTCGCGATATTTTTTGGCCATGGAAATCGCACGGATAACCCCTTTGCAATAACCACGGGGTGTTATTGGAATAACTTTCATTTTTTCACCTCGATTCATTATATCATGACTGCAATTCAACTCAAATTGTTTTGTAAAAAAGTTGTAAACATCCCCTAAAGATGGTATCATGCTTTAAGCATTAAAAGGAGGTATACCATGGATTTCAAATATTTCAATTTCAACGATGCCTGTAACCAGGTAATCAAGGAACTTAATTTTCAAGAACCTACAAAAATTCAGGCCAAAGTAATCCCTTTGGTAAAGAAAGGGCGCGACATTATCGGGGTTTCCCAAACCGGAACAGGTAAGACCCATGCGTTCCTGTTGCCGATCATGGACATGATCGATGTCGAGAACGAGTCAGTCCAGGCCGTTATCACGACACCGACCCGCGAACTGGCCCAACAGATCTACGACCATGCGCGTCTGTTTTCCAAATACGATAATAGGATCAGGGTATCGCTGGTGACCGGCGGGCTTGACAAGCAAAAGGCGGTCAGCAAGCTGGCAATCCAGCCCCATGTCGTCATCGGGACGCCGGGCCGGATCCGCGACTTGTCACTCAACGAGCAGGCTCTTTCAATCACTACCGCAAAGACCCTTGTAATCGATGAGGCCGACATGACAATGGAATTTGGCTATCTTGAAGACATCGATGCGGTTGCCGGAAAGATGCGTTCTGACCTGCATATGATGGTATTCTCGGCGACAATTCCACAAAACCTGCGTCCGTTTTTGAAGAAATACATGGACAGTCCGGTTATCGTGGAAATCGACGACCATCTTACGACCAGCGCGAATGTCCAGCATATCCTGCTTAACACGAAACACAAGGACCGTTTTGGCCTGCTTGAAGAAATCATGAAGGTGCTCGACCCTTATATGTGCATCATCTTCTGCAACCGCCGCGAATCCGTTTCAGCTGTGGCAAAAGCCTTGCGTGAGGACGGCCACAAGGTCGGCGAGATTCATGGCGATCTCGAACCGCGTGAAAGAAAACAAATGATGCGCCGGATCAAGAACATGGAATATCAGTACATTGTCGCAACCGACATCGCCGCAAGGGGTATTGACATCGATGGTGTTTCCCATGTCGTCAACCTGGAACTGCCTGAAGAAAGTGACTTCTACATCCATAGATCCGGACGTTGTGGAAGGGGCAAATACAAAGGTACCTGCATTTCCATGTATGACAGCACCGATGAGGAAAACCTGGCCATTCTTGAGAGAAAAGGGATTGAATTCAAGAACCAGATCTTTAAAAACGGCCATTTTGTCGAAACCGGACTGCGCGAGAAACGCAAAAACCGTCCGAAACATCAGACCGAACTGGAGAAAAAGGTTCAGGCAATTGTCAAAAAACCTCAGAAGGTCAAACCAGGCTATAAGAAAAAACGGAAATATAAAGTTGAACAGCTGGTCCGCAAGGAAAAGCGCAACACAATCAAGCAGGATATCCGCCGCCAACGCAAGGAACGCTACAAACAAGCGCAACGAGACAAAAAAGCGGCTGAGGAAGAGTAATCATGATTATCGGATCGCATGTGAGTCTCAAGGCTCCGGACATGCTTCTAGGTTCCGTCAAGGAAGCTTTAAGCTACAACTCCGACACTTTCATGTTCTATACGGGAGCACCCCAGAACACCAGACGCAAGGATATCAGTGAATTCAAAGTGGACCAGGCCAAAGAACTGATGGAGCGAAACGGTATCGACATCAACAATGTCATTGTCCACAGTCCCTACATAATCAACTTGGCAAACACCATCAAAAAGGAAACATACCAGCTCGCGGTCGACTTTTTGAAAATCGAAATCGACCGGTGCGAACAGATCGGGGCCAAGACGCTGGTTCTCCATCCCGGCAGCCATGTCCAAGCCGGCGATGAAGCGGGTCTGGATTCGATTGTGGCCGGATTGAACGAGGTTCTAAGCGATGACCAGGATGTAATAATCGCCCTGGAGACAATGGCCGGAAAGGGCAGCGAGCTTGGGCGGAACCTCAAGGAGTTAAAATACATCTATGACAATTGTCAATACAAACACCTTTTGGGGATATGTCTTGACACTTGCCATCTTCACGACAGCGGAGTGGACATCTCCAAGTTCGATGAGTTCCTTGACGAGTTCGACCGTGTTCTAGGCATCGACAAGATAAAATGTATCCATATCAACGATTCCAAAAACAAAATGGGCATGGCCAAGGACCGTCATGAGAATATCGGCTACGGCTATATCGGGTTTGAAAATCTGTACCGGGTTGTCACCAATCCCCGGATCAAACACATCCCGTTGATTCTCGAGACGCCTTATTGCAACAACAAGCCGCCGTACAAGAAAGAGATCGAAATGCTGCGCAGCGGCAAGTTCGAACACTGGCTTGAGGACAAGGAAATATTGGTGAAGTAAAGGACAACCGCCTACTGGCGGTTGTCCTTTATCATTTGGAGGATTTCCTTTTTAAGTTCCTCAACGAGTTTTTCCTGAGGGATCTTGCGGATGATTTCACCTTTTTTAAACAGCAGGCCTTCATTGACTCCTCCGGCGATTCCGATGTCGGCCTCGCGGGCTTCACCGGGACCGTTGACGGCACAGCCCATGATGGCTATGGTGATGTTGGCTTCCAGGTTGGAGATGAAATCCTCGATTTCCCGGGCGATCGGAATCAAATCGATCTGGGTCCGGCCACAGGTCGGACAGGAAATCAGGGTCGGAACGCCTTCGATGAGCTGAAGCTCCTTCAAGATCGCCCGGGCAACCTTGATTTCTTCGACCGGATCTTCGCTAAGAGACACCCGGATGGTGTTGCCGATGCCCTGATAGAGGATTGTGCCGATTCCGATTGCTGACTTGATAGTCCCGCCAAAGGCAGTTCCGGCTTCGGTCACCCCGACATGGAGCGGACATGAAAATGCCTGGCTGGCAAGTTCGTAAGCCTTGATGGTAAGCAGGGTGTTTGATGACTTGAGGGAGATGCAATAGTCATAGAAATCAAGCGATTCCAGTATGGCGACGTGCTTTTGGGCGGATTCGATCATCCCTTCAGGGGTCGGCCCACCATATTTCTGGAGGATTTCGCGCTCAACCGATCCGCTGTTGACACCAATGCGGATTGGGATGTTTTTCTCCTTGCATTTTTCCACTACAGCCTTTACGTTTTCGATCGAACCGATATTTCCGGGATTGATCCGGACCTTGTCGATTCCCGATTCGATGGCAATTAGAGCCAATTTGTAATCGAAGTGGATGTCGGCTACCAATGGCAGGTTGACCTGGTTTTTGATCTGTTTGATGGCGTAGGCATCTTCCTGATTCAAGCAGGCCAGGCGCACGATCTGGCAGCCGGCCTTTTCCAGGGCGTTGATTTGGGCAACGGTGGCGGCGATATCGCTGGTCTTGGTGTTGGTCATTGACTGGATGATAACCTTGTCGTTGCCGCCGATGGTAATGTTGCCGACATTGATTGAGCGGGTATTATTTCTTTTCATGCATAGTCTCCTTGAATTGTTGTAGCAGGTTTTCAAAATAGCTAAAAGCGTCATTGTATATCCCATCATCCAACGGATCGACATGGGCGATCTTGAGCAGGTCGACTGGCGACATCGAACCGCCCGACTTCAGGAATTCCAGATAGGAAGCAACCTGTCCCTTGTCGCCATCCAGGATTCTTTTGACGATTGCTAGAGCGACGGTCAT
This sequence comes from Erysipelotrichaceae bacterium, assembly GCA_028698185.1. GTDB lineage: Bacteria > Bacillota_I > Bacilli_A > Erysipelotrichales > Coprobacillaceae > JAQVDW01. The sequence goes on from JAQVDW010000017.1 coordinate 28,394, forward strand.
GCCCAGGGTGTATTTGTAGACATAGAAGTTATAGTAGAAATGTGGGATATAGTAACAGGAATGACCGGTCAGGCCGTCGAGTTTGACTTCTTCGCCGAAGTATTCCTGTGAAAGCTTAGCGTACAGTTCGGTTATTGTCTTTGATGAAAGAGGTTCGTCGGCCGCGGCTTTCTGGTGGAGCAGGTATTCGAACTCGCCATACATCGGCTGGCGGAAAAGCAATCCCACGCAATTTTCCAGTTGTTCATAGATGAAGTAAGCCTTCTGTTCGGGTGTTTTCGCATTGGCGATCATGTGGTTGATCAACAGGGTCTCATTGACCGTGGAAGCGACCTCGGCTACAAAAATGCGGTAAGAAGAGTTGATGTATTCCTGGTTGCTATTCGACAGGTAGCTGTGCACGCTGTGCCCTAGTTCGTGGATCAGGGTCGACAGGGAATTGTAGTCGTCGACATAATTCATAAGGATGAATGGTTTGGTCAAATAGCTGCCGCCCGAATAGGCTCCAGCCCGTTTTTTTTCATGGGGATAGAAGTCGATCCAGCGCTCATCCTTCGATTTTTCGATGATTTTTAGGTAGTCTTTCCCAAGTGGCGCCAGGGCGGTCTTGATGATCTCAAAAGCATCATCCACCTTGACCTTGTAATCGCTGGTGTTGACCAAGGGAATGTTCAAATCGTAATTACATAGCTCGTCAAGATCGAGAAGCTCTTTTTTCAGGCTGTTGTATTGGTGGAACAGCGGCCGGTATTTGACATTGGCCATTTCCAGGATCTTGAAAAACAGATCCTCGGGCACATCGTCATGGTAGACGGACGCCCCCAAGGGCGAATCGAATTTGCGGATTTTGGCGTAAATAGCATCCTTTTTCATGATGCCGGCCAATGTCGTCGCAAAAGTGTTCTCGAATTTCCGGTACTCCTGGAAAAAGTTGTGGTAAGCCTGCTTCCGGACGTTGCGGTCCTTGTTTTTAAGGAAGCGGGTCAGGGTGGCCGCATTCAAAAATTCCTTCTTGCCATTTATTTCGACAGGTTCATAATCGAAACGGATAGAATCGAAAACTTTTGAAGAAAGCGAGCTGATGGCATCGAACTGGGCAATCAGCTGTTCGTTTTCTTCGCTTAGAAGGTGCTCCTTGAATTTGATGATTTCTTTGATGGCATAACGGTAAGATGCAAATCTGTCCTCACTTAGATATCCGTTTATCGTTTCACTGGCCTCAATGATTTTCAGGTCGATAAAGTTAAGCTCGACATTACCCTGGTTGGCAAACGCCATGACTTTTGCCATCAGGCTCTGAAGTTCCTGGTTTTCGGGTTCGACATCGCAAGCGAGGTGGCAGTAAGTGTACAGTTTTTCTAGCAGTTTGGAATACTCGTCCTGGTTTTTTAAAAAGGCGTAGAAGTTATCACTGTTGATTGTGAAACTGTCCTTGGCTTGTTTTAGATCTTCTTTGAGTCTTGATACTTTGTCGAAATCGGCGGTGAATGATTGGTTGTCGGGATAAATTGTAGTCAAATCGAATGTGTATTGGATTGAAATGTCTTTTCTTTGCATATATCCTCCTATAAAAAAAACTCTATCGATTAGATAGAGTTAACTAATTTTGCTAATCTAGATTTTTTTCTGCTAGCAGTATTTTTGTGGTTGATTCCTTTAGTTACAGATGCATCTAGTTTAGAAGCAGCTACGTTGAATGCAGCAACAGCTTCTTCTTTATTTCCAGCTTCAACAGCAGCGTTGACTTTTTTGATTGCTGTTTTTAATGAAGATTTAAATGAAGCGTTTCTTGCTCTTTTGATGTTATCAGTTTTATAACGTTTAATTTGTTGTTTCATGTTTGCCATTAGTATTCACCTCCGTTAATATGCCACTATATTATACTTAAAATATCGGATAAATGCAAATACTATTTTATATTTTTTGGCCGGAATTGATTGTCTTGAAATAATCGGTTGATTTTGGCTTTTGGAGGACAATTCTGGTACGATTTCTTAACTTGTTGTTACATTGGGGATGTGATATAATTCGTATATAATGATATTTCTATCCAAGGAGGAATTAACTATGGGTATTTTAAAGAGATTTTCGGACATCATGTCGGCCAATATCAACGCTCTACTCGATAAGGCTGAAGATCCTGAAAAAATGATTGATGAATATTTGCGTGACATGAGAAGTGACTATCAGCAAGTTAAAAGTGAGACTGCGGTTGTTCTCGCCCAGGCGAAAAATGCGAGTCGCGAAGTTGTCGAATGCGAACAGGAAATCGCCAATCTAACCGAATATGCCAAAAAGGCGGTCAAGGATAATAATGACAGTGACGCCAAAATATTTTTGGCGAAAAAGGTCCAATCGCAAGCCAAATTGGAATCATTGAAAAAAGAAGCGGCCATTTTTGATCAGAATGCGGCCAAAATGCGCCAGATGCATGACAAGCTTTTTGGCGACATCCAAATGCTTGAACAGAAACGGGAAATGCTTAAATCAAAATTGAAGATGGCTAAAACCCAGGAAAAAATGGCCGACATGGCCGGGAAGTATGCCGCTTCGACTTCGCTGGAATCTTTTGAAAGCATAGAAGACAGGATCAATCAGGAAGTCGCAAAAGCCGAAGCGCTCGCTGAATTATCTTCTTCCACTCAGGACAGTGATGTGGAAACATTGAAGGAAAAATATCAGGACACAAAAGTTGACCAGGATGTCGATGATGAGTTGGCCGCTTTGAAAAAGGAAATGGGGATTCAATAATGGTTTTGTTCGCAAATCAATTTCAAAGCGTTGTAGAGTGGAATGAGACTCGGGATGACGTGATCTTTTTCAAATGGCAAAACAATGAGCTGAAAAAAGACTCGCGGCTGATAATCCGTCCAGGACAGGATGCAATCTTCCTTTATAACGGCAGAATTGAGGGGATCTTTGAGGACCCTGGTTCTTACGATATCGAATCACAGATCATCCCGTTTTTGACAACTCTCAAGTCGTTTAAATTCGGATTCAACACTCCGTTAAAAGCGGAAGTTGTATTCATCAATACCAAAGAGTTTCTGGTCAAATGGGGAACAAAAAACCCGGTCAACCTGAAACATCCCAAACTGGCAGGGGGCATGCCGATCCGCTGTTTTGGGACTTTTGCCTTCAAAGTTTCCGATCGTGATGTCTTCATCGAAAAAATCGCCGGGATCCGTCAGACTTTCTTTGTCGATGATGTCAAGGAACGGATGATATCGGCTTTGAATCCCTTACTGATGAGCTGGATTGCCAAAGAGGGACATGACATGTTCAATCTTCAAGCTGACGGGGATTCTATTTCCAAAGGTATCAAGGGCGACCTTGATTACGACCTCTTGAAAATCGGCTTGACCGTAACTGATTTCCGGATCGAAAGCTTTTCCTATCCTGAAGAGATTGTCCGCATGCAAAACAAGGTGGCTGGCCAAGCGATGGTCGACGATGTCTTGAAGTATCAAAATGTCGCCCTGGCTGATTCTATGGAAAAAGGGACTGGCGATGGCATGGCCGCGAATATGGCACAGATGCAGATGGGATTCATGATGGGACAGGAAATGGTCAAACAGATGGAGCAACAAAAATCTGAGGGCAAAGCTCCTGCCGATGGGGCATATCCGAATTTCTGCCCCAATTGCGGTGCCAAGACAACCGGAAGCAATTTCTGTGGCGAATGCGGAACCAAGCTGAGATAACATGCAATACAAATGTAAAAACTGTGGCGGGAATGTCCTTTTTGATCCGGACAGCCAAAAAATGGTTTGTGCCCAGTGTTCATCGGAAAATTCGCAAGATATCATTTCGGGCAATTTGGAAAGTTGCCCCAACTGTGGGGCGCCTTTGGAGATTACCGATAAGACGACTTCTTCCAAATGCAATTACTGCGGCAGCTATCTGATATTTGACAACCATCTTCAAAATGATTTTTTGCCCAATCTGGTGCTGCCGTTCAAAATTTCCAAAAACAAGGTACGGGATCTGATAAATGAGAATTTTGGTAAAAGGATTTTTGTTCCAGACAATTTTCTCAATTACAAATCATTGGAAAAAATAGAGGGTGTCTATGTCCCTTTCTACCTGTATGATTATCTTAGTCATTGCACTTTGGAGGCGGTTGGAATCAAAGACCGTTCCTGGCGGCAAGGCGACTATATCGTAACCGAACACCGTCATTATCAGATCTCTCGCGATCTCGATATTCCTTTTCACAAGGTTCCTGTTGACGGTTCGAAAGTTCTTGATGATGCGAAAATGAGTTTGGTCGAGCCTTATGACTATGACCAACTGCTCAGTTTCGACACTCAATTCCTATCGGGTTTTTTCTCCGATCAGGCCGACTTTGAAAAAGGTGACCTTGAAACCCTGGCCCAGGAAAAAGCCAGGGATTTCGCCAAAATAATTCTCAACCGCTCGGTTTCGGGATACACCCGGATAGTCAAAAACAGGGAAGAAATTGATTGTGCGAACATTGACAGTTACTATGCCTTGATGCCGATGTGGATATACAGGTACAGTTTCATGGAAAAGGAATACGATATCTTCATAAACGGCCAAAACGGCAAAATCATCGGGGAGATTCCGATTGATAAAAAGAAAGTATTCATCTATTTTAGCCTGTTCTTCATTGTCCTGGCTTTGATTATTGGATTGGGTCTTTCTTTGGCGGGGGCATTATGATGACAATAGTGAAAAGATTTGTACCGGGATTGGCCCTGGTGGTTGTTCTGGTGCTGGCCAATATCTTTATGGGATTTTTCCCTGCGAGCTTTTATGAGCGGACCAATGAACAGACCACGACAACCCAGCGGGTTTTCGATTATGGCGATGTGTTGACTTTAAAACAGGAAACCGATCTGGAAGAGCTTATTGCAACCAAACAAAAGCAGACAAACAGCGACATCGTATTGGTGACATTGGACGAGTCGCTCGAAGAGTACGCCAAAGAATATGATCCAACGGCATACGGTAATGACTACACGATGATCTATGCCGACAATTTTTACGAGCAATATATATTCGGATACAACGAGCCCTATGGCAACGGGGTCATGCTTGTTGACAACTGGTATCGAGAAGATGACGGATACGTCTATTCATGGATGCTAACTAGCGGGAATGCCATGGCCAAATACTCATCTTCGCAAATCGACAGTATTTTGAATGAATCGTTGGCCAATGTCGATAATGACCCGTATGGTGCCTACACCAAATTTGTCAACCTGTACTATCGGGAAATGACCGGGAATTTTGTGGTTGAACCTGTTTACTATCTTGGGGCCTTGGCAGTTGCCTTAATCGGGGCTGTTGTCGCGACAGTCGCCCATCTCAAAAGAAACAAGGGAGTCAACACCGTGACTCCGTACACTTATTCTAATCAGGAACAGACAACCGTCAACAAATCGCTCGACAACTACACCCACACGACCGTCAGCCGGGTTTATTCACCCGTGCAAAAAAGCCGGTCGGGAGGTGGCGGCGGAAGCCATACATCAGGCGGCGGCCACAGTTTCGGCGGTGGCGGTCATCGACGCTAATAAAAGGTACTTATGGTACCTTTTATTGTTTGAATGCAAATTGGAAGGGAAACACATGTTATAGTTCCATTATTGTGCTATAATGGTGATGCAAGAGAGGAGTTTAGCAGTGAAAGCAAAAGTATTGTTTATGGGAACAGCATCATTTTCCAGAGTTGTTTTGGAAAAGTTGATAGAAAATGAATATGATATAATCGGAGTCGTGACCCAGCCGGACCGTGTCGTTGGCAGAAAAAAAGTGCTGACTTATCCGGAAGTCAAGGAACTTGCGCTAAAGCATAAGATTCCTGTTTTTCAGCCGGAAAACATAAAAAAAGAGTATGATGATATCTTGAGACTCAAGCCGGATATTCTTATTACAGCGGCCTATGGCCAGATAATTCCGGAACCGATTCTCGAGATGGCTCCATTGAAGGCTATTAACGTTCATGCTTCGCTATTGCCGCAGTATCGCGGTGGGGCGCCAGTTCATCAGGCGATTATAGATGGCAACGAAAAGACAGGTGTGACCATAATGTATATGGTCAAAAAAATGGATGCCGGGAACATCATTTCCCAGGCTGCTGTGGACATTGGACCCGATGAGACAACCGGGGAACTTTATGAACGTCTAAGTGTCGTTGGAGCCCAACTGCTTGTCGATACACTGCCTTCGATAATTGCCAAGACGAATGATTCGATTGTCCAGGACGAAGCATTGGTGAGCTATGCTCCGGTCATCACTCGCGCCAAGGAGTTCATTTCCTTTGAAAATCCTTGCCAGGTTGTCTTCAATCTGGTTCGCGGTTTGAATCCGTGGCCGGGAGGTTTTGCAAGATTTCAGGACCAGAACATCAAAATTTGGAATGGCAGATGCGAGATACGCCAAGTAACCGCCAAACCAGGCGAGATTGTCGAAATCGCAAAGGACGGCATAGGAGTTGCCTGTCTTGACGGTGTCTATTTCATTGAAGACATCCAGATACCGGGAAAGAAAAGAATGCTGGTTAAAGACTATCTCAACGGAAAAAGCATATTCGATTTAGGGGATTGTTTCGATTCACAAATCCCTGATGAAATCAGATAAGAAAAATGAATGCCCGGGTGAACCATCTTGGATGGTTGAACATTTATGAATGGTTTTTTGGGCAAATATTACGAGGAACATAAATGGATTATAATGAACTTGGAAGAATCATAAGGAACCGGCGCAATTTCTTGGATCTAAAACAGGCAGATGTGGCTTCCGGTGCCAATGTGACAAATACTTTTTTATCCAATATCGAAAACGGGAAAGCCAATGTCATCGATATTGGCAAGCTCTATGCGATATGCGTCTATTTGGATTTGGATTTTAGCATATTTGTCAGACAGATTTCTCAAAATAAGCAAGATAGGATAGTGGGGGAATTATGAATACTGATTTATTTAAATTTATTGATGGTAGCCCGTCTCCGTTTCATGCGGTTGAACAGGTAAAAACAAAACTCAAGAAAAATGGGTTTGTGGAACTTCACGAATCCGGGATTTGGAATCTCGAACACGAAAAGAAGTATTTTGTGACCAGAAATGGCACATCGCTGATCGCCTTTACCACCCCGGTAAGCTTTGATAGCTTGAAAATAACCGCGGCCCATAGTGATTCACCGACGTTTGTAATTAAGGAAAACGGCCTTATCAACGACAAATCGATCAATCGTCTGAATGTCGAAAAATATGGCGGGATGATCATGTCATCTTTCTTTGACCGGCCGTTATCTTTGGCGGGACGGGTGATGAGCGCTAAAGATGGCAAAATCACTTCGCAGCTGGTGAATATCGATTCCGATTTGTTGCTAATTCCCAACTGCGCAATCCACTTGAACAAGGATGTCAATGATGGCTACAAATACAAGACCCAGGATGACATGTTCCCAGTGATTGGCCAGTCGCTCAAAAAATTGAACCTGAGCGACATTTTGAAAAGGCAGACTGCAATTGCCGACGAAATACTGGGATATGATTTGTATCTTTACAACCGCCAAAAGGCCGGATATTGGGGTATGGAAAAGGATTTCCTTTATGGCCCGAGAATTGACAACCTGGAGTCGGTTTATGGGATTTTCGAAGCCTTCACCAAAGTCCAAAGCAAGACTTCGTTGAACATGGCAATCACCTTCGACAACGAGGAGGTCGGATCGTCAACCAAGCAAGGTGCCGATTCCACATTCTTGATCGATACGTTAAGCAGAATCAAGGAGAAGTTTGGATTGACCAATGAGCATTACCACCGTATGATTGCCAGAGGGATGATGGTGTCGTGCGACAATGCCCACGGATATCATCCCAACTACCAGTCGCTATACGACCAGAATGCTCCCAAGTTGAACTTTGGAGTAGTGATAAAACATAATTCAAACCAGAAATACACGACTGACAGCTATTCGAGCGCGATTTTCAAATCGCTTCTAAAAATGGTCGATGTCCCTTATCAGGATTACTATAATCATTCCAATCAGCAAGGCGGCTCAACTTTAGGCAATATTTCAAACACCCAACTCTCGTTGAATACAGTCGATATCGGTCTTGCGCAATGGGCGATGCACTCGGCGCTTGAATCGGCCGGGGCAAAAGATCTCAAATACCTCGTCTTAGGCTTGGTGGCTTTCTATCGTTATGATCTCGACATCCAAGGCGGAACTATCAATATCGCCAAAGGAGTTTGAATATGGAAGACAGACAAGGCATCAGAACGGTCATAATCGAATATTTGCGGGTCATAATTATAACGGTCGTGTGTGCGTTTATTGTGCTGCAGTTCGTCCAGATATCGCGGGTCAACGGCACTTCGATGGTTCCGACCTATCATGACGGGGATATTATTTTGGTGAACAAGTATTTCTATCATCATGAAAACAACCCCCAAAGGGGCCAGATAGTTATTACCGAATATGATTCATCGACAATAAGCGACCGTTACATCATCAAGCGGATAATCGGAATTGGTGGCGACCATGTTGTGATTGCCGACAATGAACTTTATGTCAATGGCCAGCTCCAGAATGAAACATATATCAATGAACAGATGGATACTGAAGACTTGGATATCTATGTTCCCGAGGGTAAGATTTTCGTAATGGGAGACAACCGCAACAATTCCCTTGACTCGCGGATAATCGGATATATCGACTTCGAAACCCAGGTTGTCGGCAAAGTGGTTTTTACGATTTTGTAAGAAATTTGCACTTTTCGTAAATTATTGAAATATTTTAATGATTATTTGATTTTCCTTGAAATAATTACTCAGTGTGATACAATTAAACAAATTTTAAAGGAAAGGGTGTAAAAAATGGGTTATAAATTTAAGATTACCAGGGGGAATGCGATACTGAACTTCTCTGAAGAGTATTGTCGTTCTCGCAGTGAAATTGTCGAAAGCGAGTCGTTCTTCCGTGTGATAAAGGGCTTTGTCAAGGATTGCAAACGGAAAGAAAATACGATTTATACATACTTGAAAGTTGTAAGTGAAGATTCTAATATCCTGGCTTGGGATTTGCAAGTGGCAATCAAACTGTTGCTGGTTATGTCGACTGAAGAGGTTGTGGAAACTCATCCCCAGTTCGCGGACTATTTCCGTGATGCTCGGGAACTCAATAAGACGGTTGAAGAACTTTATCTGTTCTGGCGTCGTTTGCAACGTTATTCGGTGGTCTTCAATGATTCGACATCCAAAGGCTATCAGAATGTTCAATTTGGGGCAGCTCAAGAGAATTTCTCCCAGCTGGTATTGTCGCTTTATCGGACAATTACGGAAAAAGTCACCAAGAAGACATTGCGTGTCTATCGTCAGATCACAGCAGGGGTAAACGCAGGATTGCGGGTTACCAATACTCGATCTTTTCTACCGTATGAATATCGCAATCTCGATGTGATTCCATTCATAGAGACTGTTGTTATTCATCCGCCTTTTATCGCATATTCCAAACGGAATAAAAGAAGCGGAGTCTTTCCTGAAAACAGCTCAAATCCGATTGAGAACATGAAATTCGATCCGGACCAATGGTTCTGTTATCCAGCCATGGTTGGAGATCTGCTTACATTTATCTACTTCAATGTCTCATTCATGGCTCAAGGGATTGCACTTTGCAACCTGTTTGAACTGGCAGGGGAAGAGGTGTATCGTAACCGCAAACCTGATTGTATCTATGTTTATGGATACGAGGACGGTCAAAAAAATCAGTCATTCTATCAGGATGTTGACAATGACATGATCGTTGCGGCGCTATCGGCATCGGATGAATTCGACTACTTCGGTTATATGAAAAAGATGGTATTGACTTTACATAATGTCCGCAAGATCAACCAGAAGCAATTGCCGATTCATGGGGCGATGGTGAATGTCACCCTTCACAATGGAGAACAGAAAAATATCGTAGTAATGGGTGATAGCGGTGCTGGTAAATCGGAAACCATTGAACAAATCAAGGCTTTCGGTGAATCTTACATCCGGGAAATCGTTACTGTATATGACGATATGGGACTGTTGAGTTTTGATGAACAGGGGAAAATCGTGTCATCAGGTACTGAAATCGGCGCATTCGTCCGACTCGATGACCTGGATGCCGGATATTCGTTCAAGGAACTGGACCGGTCGGTATTCATGAATCCAGACCAGATCAACGCCCGGATCATCATTCCGATTACCGACTATGAAGATGTCATCGCCAAGCATCATGTCGACTACTTCTTCTATGCAAACAACTATGAAGCGGATGGACCGGAGATCGAGTTTTTCTCAAACAAGGCCGAAGCCCTTGACACTTTCAGGGACGGAGCTAGAATGGCTAAAGGTACGACCACTGAAATGGGAATTGTGAAATCATATTTTGCCAATCCTTTTGGACCTGTCCAGCTTGAAAGCCAATGCGAAGTGTTGTTGAACCGGTACTTTGACCAATTGTTTGAACAAGGAATAAAAGTTGGTCAATTGCGTACCCGTTTGGGAATCAAAGGCAATGAACACACCGGTCCTAAGGCGGTTGCCATTGCATTGTTGAAACTTATTACCGGTGAAAAAAATCTTAAAGAATTGCCGGAATTGGATGAAATTTAACCAATGAATGAACAAAAGACACCTGCTTGGACTTTGTGCCAAGCAGGTGTCTTTAGATATATGATTTCAAGCAGGGGTGTTGTCTTTAGTTTTACATGTGAATATTACCACGGCTCCAGGTATGTTATTATGGCAGACAGAAATCATAAATTTTTTAGCGTCTTCGATAATATCGGTAAAATGTTTATCTACTGATTGTTGGAATATCATGAATTGGAACTTGCACTTAACCTGGGTTTTATTTTCAATACTGTTGAATATTTTCGCCAGATCCATGATGCAATTTCTAGAGGCAGCTTCATATGAGTCTTCTTGAAAAACAATTAGATCGTGCTTTGTATCGAGATGGTAAAATTCAATATGATATGCCATGAACAAGGTTTTGAGACCTTGCAAAATATAAGCTGCAGCGATGTTGCGGCTAGGCTTGCGCCGGTATGCTTTGCGGATCAAAACATAAATATTGTGCTTGTGATTTCCAGTCAATACCGAACTGTTAACCGAATTTTTACCTCGGGTCGGGTAAACCAAATCATCTGTTTTCAAATCAATCTCTTCATCTTTGAATCTTGCCGTTTCTTTTTCTTCGCTTTTGAAATTTGAATCGGCCATCTTGTTTTTGTCTGTCTTTATCCATATTTGTTTCATGTAAGTTGTTTCACTCATCGATTGTAAACGTTCTCCTTTTGGATATATTATAACACATTAATTACATTTTATGTTATAAACGGTTAAATTAATGACGTTTTATTATGAGGCATCGGTAGAAAGTGTGGGTTAGTTTAATCCGGGGACATGTATTTTCCTTGTTGCATATGGCATGGTAATCACACTCACCAACGAGGAGCAGATTATCATAATCATATCTATCATGTTC
>JAQVDW010000043.1 GCA_028698185.1 Erysipelotrichaceae bacterium
GTCAGAGCCATTTCCTTGACTTTGTCATCATCCTCGTTGAGGGCGACTGTCAGTTTGGCCCGGACTTTGCCGTTGACTTGGACCACAAGTTCCACCTCATCTTCGATAAGCATCTTCTCATCGTAAGTCGGCCAGGCTTCATAGGCAATCGTGTCTTCATGACCAAGGATCTGCCATAGCTCCTCACCGATATGCGGTGCGATACATGAAAGCATCTTGACGAAGTTTAACGCATATTCCCGGTAGACTGTCTTGTTCTTGTAGCACTCGTTGATGAAGATCATCATCGCCGAGATGGCCGTATTGAATCCCAACGTCTCGAAATCTTCAGTTACTTTCTTGACTGTCTGGTGATAGACACGGTCAAGTTTGCCGTCGTTTTCACTCACGATGTTTTGCGGATTTGCCAGCAGGCGGTAAACCCGGTCAAGCCACTTGCGTGATCCGTCCAGCCCGTTGGTCGACCATGGCAGGGCCGCTTCCAGTGGTCCCATGAACATCTCGTACACTCTTAGAGTATCCGCTCCATGGCTTTCCACGATCTCGTCGGGATTGATGACATTTCCTCTTGATTTCGACATCTTTTCCCCGTTGTCCCCCAGGATCATCCCTTGGTGGAACAGCCGTTGCCAAGGTTCCTTGCAAGCAACGACACCGGCATCGTAAAGGACCTTGTGCCAGAAACGTGAGTAGAGCAAGTGAAGAACCGCATGTTCGGCGCCCCCGATGTAAAGGTCGACCGGCAGCCAGTGTTTGATCAGTTCCGGATCGCAGATCTGCTTGTCATTGTGGGGATCGATATACCGGATGTAGTACCAACAAGAACCGGCCCATTGGGGCATAGTGTTGGTCTCGCGCCGGCCCTTGACTCCGTCGATTTCGACATTGAGCCAGTCCTCGACGTTGGCCAGCGGCGATTCCCCGTTGTCCGATGGCTTGAAGTTGTTTGTCGCCGGCAATTCCAATGGCAGCTGTTCCAACGGAACGGTGCGGGTTGTGCCATCTTCCATGTGGATCAATGGAATCGGTTCACCCCAGTAACGCTGTCTTGAGAACAGCCAGTCACGCAATTTGTATGTGACCTTGGCTTCACCGGCATTGTTGTCGCCAAGCCATTTGATCATTGTGGCAATGGCATCTTCCTTGTTCATGCCATCCAGGAATCCGGAATTGATATGGAGACCGTCATCGGTGTAGGCCGCTTCAGTGACATCGCCACCGGCAAGAACCGGAATGATTTCCAGGCCGAATTTTTTCGCAAACTCCCAGTCACGCTCGTCATGGGCCGGAACCGCCATGATCGCTCCGGTACCGTAGCTCGATAGTACATAGTCGGCAATCCAGATCGGGATTTCTTTCCCATTTACCGGATTGATCGCATAGGCTCCGGTGAACACACCGGTCTTGTCTTTGGCCAGGTCGGTCCGTTCAAGATCCGATTTGGATTCGATGGTCGCCTGGTACTCTTTCACCGCTGCCGCCTGTTCTGGGGTGACGATTTCATTGACAAACGGGTGTTCTGGAGCCATTACGCAGTAAGTAGCCCCAAAAAGGGTATCCGCCCGGGTAGTGAAGACAGTGAACACCATGTCGGTGTTGGCGATTTTGAAATCGACTTGCGCCCCGACCGATTTTCCGATCCAGTTGCGCTGCATCTGTTTTGTAGCTTCAGGCCAGTCAAGCTCTTCCAGGTCGTCAAGCAGCCTTTCTGCGTATTCGGTTATTTTCAAGACCCATTGGCGCATCGGTTTACGGATGACCGGGAAGCCACCGCGTTCCGATTTGCCGTCGATCACTTCCTCGTTGGCAAGTACCGCCTTGAGTTCCGGACACCAGTTGACCGGGATCTCGTCAACATAGGCCAGTCCCATATCATACAGTTTGGTGAAGATCCATTGGGTCCACTTGTAATATTCCGGAGAGCTGGTCGCGATTTCGCGGTCCCAGTCATAAGAGAATCCTAAAGACTGGATCTGTTTGCGGAATACATCGATGTTCTTCTGGGTGAACTCCGCCGGATGGTTACCGGTGTTGATCGCATACTGTTCCGCCGGCAGGCCGAACGAGTCGAACCCCATCGGGTGAAGGACGTTCTTACCTTGCATCCGTTTCATTCTCGAAACAATATCCGTCGCCGTATAGCCTTCGGGATGACCCACGTGGAGACCGTTTCCCGATGGATAAGGGAACATGTCAAGACAGTAGAATTTCTCTTTGGTAAAATCCGATGCGTCAGTCGCAAAGGTCTTGTTTTCCAACCAGTATTTTTGCCACTTCGCTTCAACTTCATGATGATCAAATGCCATAATTTTCCTCCTCTAAACAAAAAAAGGCCCTCCATCTAAGGACGACCTTGCGCGTTACCACCTTAGTTCCAATTGCTTGGCACCTCAAAACTTTAACGCAGTCAACGGCACGGACTACTGCTTCATCCATGCATCTCCAAGGCGAGTTCACTGTCCGTTATGATAGTTTCCACCAGCCACTATCTCTCTATAATAACTTCGCAAGCTAATATTCCTTTTCACTGATTTTACCAGCCCATTATAGCATATATCACCAGGACGATTCAAGAATTTTTTATCTCGCCGCCAAAACCTTTTTGATGTCCTGCCTGCTTGCGATAAGCGCCGGGACCAATGAAGCCATCAGGGAGATAGAAAGCATCAATCCAAAGACGCCCAAGGCCACAGGCAATTCGAAACTCAGGAAATTGTTAGAAAGGATATTGATGCCAGGAGCATCCTTGACCATTGTGTTGACCAGGGCGACCAGGCCTGCCACGTAGAGTGAGGCCACAAGCGCGCCGCAAGTTACCAGTATGAGCGTCTCAACCATGATCATGACCGCCAGATCGCCCCGGGTCGCCCCCATGGTCATGAAGATCCCCAGGTTGCGGCGGTTCTTGACCACGCCAAGATACATGACCGCTCCGATTAGAAACAGCGATGCCACCAGGGAAAGCGAACTGAAAAGAAGCAAAGCCAGGTTGATGTTGTCAAGGAGCGAGTTGACCTGGGTTTTTAGACTCGCTCCCAGGATCTTGAACTGGAACTCGGGATAGCTTTCTTCAAGGTAGCTAAGCGACAGATCCGTCCCGGCGATGGTGACAATCGACCCGCCGATATTGGCCACAGGTTCATGGAAAAGTAGGGCAGCCATTTCCAAGGGAGCCATCTCGTTGAAATATACGGTGTCGACTATTTCGTTGGCGTTTGAGATTCCATCGATGGCCACCTTGACGCTTTTGAGCTGTTCATGGAAGGAAAAATAGAGATAGGCTTCGAACGGCCCATCCTGGGATATCCCCAGCCGGCCGGCCATGCTTTTGGAAATAACGATGCCCGGCCCAGCGGCAAACTCGTCCGGTCTGGCTTTGGTGGGATCGCTGATCGCCACGATATCGCCTGAGCCAGCATCCTCATAAAGAGCCAGGCCGACTAGCTCGTATTCGTCAAGAAGCAGATACATATGGGTTATCAGAGGATCCTCTTTTAACGGCTTCATATCCCCCAATGTCATGGATTGTTGGCTTTTGAGCCGGGACGAATACGCGGCCGTTCCAAACAGCTGGTTCAACTCGAGATTGACCTCGTCCTTGAGCCCGAGGGCGACCACGACGGTTATCATCACGGTCACCAAAGCCAGCACGATTCCTGCCGTCATTTTGAGACTGGTTCCCAGATCGAGCAGCAGCCACTTGCAGGCGAGATTGAAAAGGCGGTGGCGCGAAGGCTTGCCGGCATCATGGTCAAGAACTTCAACGACTTCTTCGGGCATGGTCACATTGTCGAGGTCGACAACCCCCGTCGCCTCCGGGTCGATCAGATCAAGATCGTGGGTGACGACAATGACCAGCCGGGTTTTCGCCTGTTCCTTCAAAAATTCCAGCACCTTGGACGAATTATCCCGATCGAGAGCGGCGGTCGGTTCATCGGCGAGGATGATTCCAGGATTGCTCATGAGCGCCCGCATCAAAGCCACCCGGGATTTCTGCCCCCCGGATATTTTCAGAACGCTTCGGGTGCCCAGAAGGCTGATTGAAAGCTTTTCGAGGATTTGCTTCTGGGCCAGCCTGTCGATGACCCGGTTGAAAACCGCCGGCAGCCTGTAATTTGATTTGCAGCCAAGCTCGTTGACCAGGGTCGGGCTCTGGAACAGGTAGGACACGCAATGACCCTGGTAATTCGGGATTTCCCTGATGTCTTTGCCGTTGAAAAGGATCTGCCCCTCGTATTCGCGGTCGATCTTGCCGATAAGATTGAACAAGGTCGTCTTGCCCTGCCCGCTTTTGCCCACGACAAAGTAGAGTCCCCGGGATTTGAAGGTCCAGTTGAGATTTGTGAAGATTGTCTGTTCATGATATTGTTTTTTCAGGTTCTTTATTTCCAGCATCTTATTCTTCCTTTAGCACTTGCGCGATGTCAAGTCTTCTTATCTTATTGAGCTGGCTTAAGGCCGCCAGTAACCCCACCAGGAAATAGATCCCCGCCATGGTTGCCGCCAGCAAGGCAAAATCCCCGATGGCCAGATCGAGCGGTTCCCTTAGAAATTCCGGGATGAACGCCAGGGTCTTGACCAGATTTACACAAGCCAGCCCCGAAACGGATCCTATAAGCGATATCGCCGCGGCGACAGCCAAGTTCTCATAGAGCATATTGAAAAACAGCTCGCGTTTTTTGAGCCCCAGAAGCAACATCAGGCAGTTGTCCTGATGACGCTCCAGGAAGATGACCCCCAGCACCAGGGAATACAGGATGATGCCGATGGTAAGCGAAACCCCGATGAAAAAGGCCCCGACCGCCCCCGAGAGCATGATCATGGTCGCATAGCTGTCTTTAAAATTCGCAAAATCGCTAAAAGCATACCAGTTGCCACTTAGCGCCTCGATGATCTTATCTACTTCATGGTAGTCGTCGATGATTAGATTGGCCTTTTTAGGATCGCCAGGGATACCCTCGAATAGAAATTCCGGCTGGTAATAGACGGCCGGCAGGGAGTTGAAACAATCATCGACCACGCCAACCACCTTGAAGGCCGCTTCCCCGATCGCTCCTACAACCACACCACCCAGCGCGACGCCCCGGTCGAGCAGCGCCTGGTTGACCAGGATTTCCCCTTTTTGTTCGATCAATCGCCCGGCCGTGATGGTTGTGGGATCGATTGCGGGATTTAGCTCAAAACTGCCCACGTCGAGATAGTCCCCGTTGTAGCTAAGAATGAGGCTGTTAAGATCGACATGGGGATTGTGGCCTGTTAGAGAGTAATCCGCCACAATGGCATCAAGCGTGGCGTCTTCAAATGGACCCTCGCGACTTTCGATTGTCACAATCCGGTTGTACGGGCTGTTTTGAAGGCTTTCTTGATAGAAGGCATTGGCCTGAAAGAAAAGGACCAGCATCACAACCAGGGCCGTTGCAATCGCGATCTGGGAAACCACAATCAAAGCCGCCTTTTTCCAGTCCCGGGCAAACTGGTGCCAGGGATAAAGACTAAACGAGCCAATCTCTGGCAGCTCCCTTTTGATCAGGCCGTAGCGCTCCTCCAAGAACCGGTAATCGCTTTTTAGATTGTCGAAATCGATGACCCTGCCGTTTTTACAAAGGTCCCGGTCATGGGTGGCGATGACAAAGAGGTGATTTTTGGCGCACTGTTCGATTGTCCTTTTGATGATTGCCGCACTGGTCTTGTCGACACTGCCGGTGGGCTCATCGAGCAGGATGATTTTGCAGCCGGTCATCAGCGCCTGGATCAACGCGAAGCGCTGGCACATCCCAAAGGAGAGCTGGCTTACCGGTTTCAAGTCGTGGCCGTCAAGGTCGAGCCTGGCAAGAAGCGAATTGTACCTTTTCCTGTCGAAGCGCACCTTCTTGAGATGGCAGGCCAGTTCCACATTCCCCCGGCCGCTTGAGAAGCTGACCAGATTGGCCCGCTGATGGACGAAGGCCACATGGTCGCGCTGGTAGTTGGGAAGATTTTTTAGATCCCGGCCGTTGAGAGTGACCCGGCCCCCGTCAATTTTTTCGATGCCCCCGAGGATATTGAGCAATGTCGACTTGCCGCTGCCCGAACTGCCCACAAGATAGACACAGCCGGAAATCGGAAACGTGATGCTCACATCGGCCAGGACTTTTAGGCATTCCTGTCCGTCATTGAAAGTCTTGGTGATATTGTTTGCCATTAGCGCCATTGATTTCTCCTTGATTTTGACTTTGTTTTTTGTATAATTAGACCATGAATAAATTTGAATACAGCTTCGATAACAAGCGTTATCACACTTACAACTACTTTCTCAAGACCCGGTACGCGACCAAGGTCGCCAAGATCCCTCTCAACGCCAACTTCACCTGCCCCAACCTTGATGGCACCAGGGCATATGGCGGGTGCATCTACTGTTCCTCAAAAGGTTCGGGCGACTACGCGGGTGACATCAATGACGACCTGATGGTCCAGTTCGACAAACTGACGCCCCTGTTCCAGAAAAAATGGCCGGGCTGCCGCTATATCGCCTACTTCCAAGCCAATTCCAACACCTACGGTCCCGTAGCCAAGGTAAAGGCCATGGTCGCACCCTTTTTGCAAAGGGATGATGTGGTGGGCATCGCCATCGCCACGCGGCCCGACTGCCTCGAAGACGAAATGGTCGAATACCTGTCCCAGTTAAACAAAATCACCGATCTGACCATCGAACTCGGCCTCCAGACAATCCATGACAAGACCGGCAAGCTCATCAACCGCGGCCATGGTTTTGATGAGTTCAAAACGGCCCTGCAAAAACTGCGGGACCATGATATCGACGTGTGCGTCCATCTGATAAACTCGTTGCCTTATGAAACTGAAGAAATGATGCTCGAAACCGCCCGGGTGGTCGGCGCGATGGACATCCAGGCCATCAAGATCCACATGCTTTTCGTACTGGAAAACACAGCCCTGGCGACAATGTACAACCGCGGTGATTTCGCCCTGCTTGGCCGCGACGAGTATATCGCGATTGTGGCCCGCCAGCTCAGTTTGATCGACAAGAAGATCGTCGTCGAACGGCTTACCGGCGACGGGGTCGCCAGCGACCTGATCGCCCCGATGTGGTCGATCAAAAAAGTCACCATCCTCAACGATATCGACAAGTACATGGTCGAACACGACCTGTATCAAGGCGCAAAAAAAGAACTCTGACGAGTTCTTTTTATTATTCGGTTGTTTCAAGGAGACCGTAGCCACCGTTGTGACGGCGGTAAACAACACTGGTGCGTTCAGTTTCGCGGTCGATATAAACGTAGAAGTCATGATCAATCAATTCCAATTGCATGATCGCTTCTTCCATGTCCATCGGTTTTGGCAAAATCTGTTTGACTTTGACAATCACATCTTCTTCATTACTGTCTTCCAATTCTTCTAAAGAAGCCACGTTAAACGCGAGTTTATTGTTTTTAGATTTGCGACTAAGTTTTGTTTTGTATTTGCGGATTTGACCTTCCAATTTGTCGACCACCAGATCAATGGCGGCATACAAATCTTCATTGACATCTTCAGCGCGTAACAGAACATACTCGGTTGGAATAGTCACTTCGATTTTTTGCCCGACGTGAGGGTAAGTTCTAACTAGAACCTTCGCTTGAACTGCTTCGGACATGATAAAATATTTATCCAACACACTTAATTTTTCTTCAACTACATTTGCGATTGCATCAGTAATTTCGATATTTTTACCTCTTATTGAAATTTTCATAATGCATACCTCCTCTATAAAGTAATTATACAACAAACTTTTCAAATAATCTACCGTTTTAATTTCAAGCGCTTCCAATATGGCGTTTTCAAGAAAAAAAGCATGCTTGGCAACATGCTTTTTTAATCCAAATATTTTTTCAAATCAGCGACTTTATCGAGCCGTTCCCATGGAAGATCGATATCGTCACGCCCGAAATGACCGTGGGCGGCGGTTTGGCTGTAGATAGGCCGGGTCAGCTCAAGCGAAGAGATGATTCCCTGAGGCGTCAGATCGAAGTTTTCCTTGATCGCTTTGAGGATCACCTCATAACTTACCTTCTGCGTATTAAATGTCTCGACAGAAATCGAAACAGGCTCCTTGACTCCGATTGCATAGGAAACCTGGATTTCAAGACGGTCCGCGAAACCGGCCGCAACAAGGTTTTTGGCGATGTAGCGGGTCATGTAGGCCGCCGAACGGTCGACTTTCGAAGGATCCTTCCCTGAGAATGCACCCCCGCCATGACGGGCCATCCCGCCATATGTGTCGACGATGATTTTGCGTCCGGTCAGACCGGCATCGCCATGAGGACCGCCGATGACAAAACGTCCGGTCGGATTGATCAGCACCTTGAAATCGGTGTTGAGATTGTATTCGTTGGCAACCGGAACCATGATGTTTTCGTATATGTATTTCTTGAAGCTTGCCTCGTCGAAATCGGGATCATGCTGGATTGACATCAGGATCGTATCGATTCTTGGCTTTTCCCCGTCGTAATCGATCGTGACCTGAGATTTCATGTCCGGACGGGCATTCTTGAATTCGCCTGATTTGCGCTTGGCTGTCGCATCACGCACGAGATGATGGGCGATTGAGATTGGCAAAGGCATGTATGTCTTAGTCTCGTTCGAAGCGTATCCGAACATCAGACCCTGGTCACCGGCACCACCGACTTCGAGGTTCGTCCCCATGGCGATATCCGGCGATTGTTTGTGGATCACGACCTGGATGGCCGCTTCGCGATAATCCATGCCCTTGTCATCGTCATCATAACCGATTTCCTTTAGCACGTCGCGGGCGATCTGTTCATAATCGACATGGCCGTTCATTGTGATTTCCCCGCCGATGACAACCAGGTTGGTTGTCGCGAAACATTCGCAGGCAACCCGGGCATGCGGGTCGAGGGTCAAACAGGCATCCAGGATGGCGTCCGAGATCTGGTCGCACACTTTGTCAGGGTGACCCTGAGATACCGATTCCGATGTAAATATTTTTCTATCTTCCATATTCTTTCTCCTTTGTTTTGTATTAAAAAAGCTCCCTAAGAGAAAGCATGATCAGGGAGCTTTCTCTTATTGTTCAAGTTTACCTTGCTTAGTAGGGCACCTTCTCAATGAGGGTTGCCATCGTATCATCGATCTGCATCTAACGATTCTTAATAAGAGTCTTTTTTATGAAATTTTCAACATTTTGAGTATAACACAATTGTCAGGAATTACAAGCTGTTTTTACAATAATATTATAACCGTATGAATCGAATATGATATTGTCTTAATGTAAGGAAATTGATTATGTCCCAAAGTTGTATATCCAATTCCCAAAGTATGATAACATGAACCTCTATGATTATTTGGAGGTATATGATGAGAAAGGTC
>JAQVDW010000044.1 GCA_028698185.1 Erysipelotrichaceae bacterium
TTCAACAGGGCAAACATGTTCTTCTTGTAGGCTTCAACCCCCGGCTGGTCAAATGGATTGACACCCAGGATATAGCCACTAACTCCACATGCAAACTCGAAGAAGTAAAATAGTTGGCCAAGCACATACTCATCCATTTTTGGAATGGATACAAGCAGATTGGGAACGCCACCTTCAACATGCGCGATAATAGTCCCGTTTTGAGCACACTTGTTGACAAAGTCCAAAGGCTTTTCAACCAGATAATTCAAGCCATCCAGATCGTTGGTTTCCAGATCGATTGTGATATCCTTATCAACATTTTGAACATTGATGACCGTTTCAAAAATGGTCCGGCTACCATCCTGGACAAACTGACCTAGTGAGTGCAAATCGGTAGAATAATCAACCGAGGCCGGATAAATACCTTTTCCGTCCTTGCCTTCCGATTCCCCCATCAATTGTTTCCACCACTCACTTAGGTAGTGAAGATTGGGTTCATAGTTCGCCAATATTTCGATCATCTTTCCTTTGCGATTTAGTATGTTGCGCAAAGAAGCATACAATAGGGCATCATCCACATCATTTTCTATTATATGGTTGCGATAATCAAAAGCGCCCCGCATCAGCTCATCAATATCGCTGCCATTGACTGCTATCGGCAGCAATCCGACCGCGCTCAATACGGTAAATCGGCCGCCGACATCATCAGGGATGACAAACTTCTGATACCCTTCGCTTGTTGCCAGCTGATACAAAGCCCCGCGGGCTTTATCCGTAGTTGCATAAATTCTAGATCTGGCATTATCTTCACCATACTTTTCAACCAGCAGTTTTTTTAATACCCTAAAGGCAAGCGCCGGTTCGGTTGTCGTCCCGGATTTGGAAATGACATTAATTGAAAAATCCCGATCCCCGATGACTTTGATCAAATCAAAAAGATAGCTCCCGGAAATGTTATGGCCTGCAAAATAAATTTCGATGTCGTCGCGGGTCTGATTTGAAAAATTGTCATTGAGAAAGGATATTGCAGCCTTTGATCCCAGGTATGAACCACCGATTCCGATAACGACAAACACCTTTGAGTCCGACCTGATCTTCTGGGCAGCGGTTTTTATCCGCTCAAACTCCTTGTAGTCGTAGCTTACCGGCAAATCGATCCACCCCAGCATTTCACTGCCGGTGCCAGTCCTGTTCAGGAGTGCCTTTTTCGCCACTTTGGCTGTATCAACCATTATTTCTATTTCTTTGTCATTGATAAAATCCCTTGCTCTGTCATATGAAAATTTAACTCTATTCATGCTCCACCCCTTGATTGAATATCTTGATTTGGGTTCCGTTTCCTATTTCCGGAATCTGGTTTTTTTCCACAACAATCGTTCCTGGCAGCACGCTTTCATTTTCGCCGGTAAAGGCAATTGTCAAGTGGCCAAGTGATTCGAGGTTTTTTTGGGCCACTTCGCCGACTGCCGTGATTTTGTAATGATTGGTTCCGATTTCAATAGTCTGTCCTACTTCAATAACATCGCGAGCTTTTTTGATGTCAATAGTGTAGCAGTAATCCTTCAATGTCGCAGGCGCATTTTCACCAAAGAAGATTACAATTCCTTCCTCTAAAAACGTGCTCGCCAATGCTCCATAGCCGTTTATTGTATTTTCATAAATATATTCCATGATACTTATTCCTTTCAATTTGCTTCATTGTTAATCATATATAGATAGAATTCTTTGCTGCTTGCCAGAGCACTGATCTGGTCAATCATGTTCGGGTCATGTGAACAATTGAGTATCTCGTTGTAAACTCCAAACAATATCTCATCGTTTATCTCATCATTCTCCGGTAAACCCAAAATAAATATCAGTTTGGCTTGCGAGTCGTTTTTCTTGCGGGGTACAACCCCCATTGCCAGGACGATATGATTGCCCTGATAGGTGAAGTGTGGGAAGTAGATGGCATTGGACACTTTCAATGAACCTTGTTGCCACCTTTTTTGATAAGCTTTGACAAAATCGTCGCTTACGATACCGTCGCTTTGCAGGTATTCGATCATCATCAAGGCATTCTGGTGATCGTCTTTATCATGGTCTAGCAAGAAGAAACGGTCGGATTCCAGAAGCGTTACCAGATACGAATTGATGTTCGTATTGATTGAAAAATCGAGATGCTGCGAATATACCACACGTCTTATCGAATTGGACATCTCCTGGTCATCGCAATATTCCTTGACCTTGACAACCGGAAGATCAATCTTGACATCAAGATCCTGGGTTGCCACAAGAAGCGAAAATTGAGTACTGTCAAGATCGGCCAATTCATAATCGCTGATCAGCTGATATGATGTGCTATCGGGAAGAATTCGGCGCAACTGCATTTCAAGCATCTTGCCGGTGATCCGGTTGTCTCCCGTTACCAATGCCACCTTTTTTTTGTTCGTGAGTTGGTTGTTTTGTTCATACATCACATTGAGATAGATTGTAAGATAATTGAATTCAGTCGGTGTCACTTCCAATTCTGTATTGGCATAAATCACCTCGCTGGCAATTTGCGCCATTTTGAATGCGACTGGATATTTTTCCCGAAGATCGACTATCGTACTGTTTTCAAGATGGTACTCATATTTTAGTCTTTCCAGCATGAAATTGAGATGATACATGAAATCCTCGAGCATATCGGTCGGGATGATGTTGAAATTCATCCGCAATTTGATCTCATCCAGGATTTTTGTCACCAGCTCCCCGGTTTGGGGGCTGACGTCAATCTTGCTTCTTGCATTTTTCGACATCGGGGTCCGCATTCCAATCAGCGGAATCGCAATGTATATCATTTCTTCTTCGCTGAATTCTATCATCAACAACTTCGCGATTGATTCACAGAAGCTGCTAACCAATTGAAAAATCGGATTGTCTTTGATCTGGTAGTATTTGGAATCCAGTTTGGACATCGGGTAGTCGTTGATGTTGCGATCCAAGGCGATCACGAAAGATTTGGTGAAATTGTCCCGGGTCATTTTCTCGATCTCGTTATCTTTGAAAAACAGGTTTAGCAAATCAGAGATATCATGATCGAGATGATAACTGGCATAGTTCAATTGATAACAGTGATCCTGTAGGAAACAGCGGATATGGAATTCATCTCCTTCAAGATGGATGCCACTATTGGTCTTCCCGACAATCTCCAATCGATATGGTTTAAGCAGGCATTTCAACTTGTTGATATCATAGATTAGGGTCGTCCGACCGATGTTCAAATCGTCGGCCAAATCATCAAGAATGACCGGGCCCACACTGTTGATCAAGGTGACAAATATATGCGCCAACCGCAATACCGGCGAGTTCATACTGAGATAATCATTTTCAAGCATTTTCCTGCGCTTGGCAAAAAGTATATTGTCCAGAATATAAAGTCTGAGTTTACCACCATTATTGTTTATGATTGCGACACCATCCAGCAGCTCATTAATATCGTTGATGGCCGTCCTTACGGTACGGGTGGAGACATTGAGCACCCGCGCCAAGGCTTCCAGATCCATGACCTTAGATATTTCCAGCAATTCGATTATTTTTGTGTTGCGATCCTGATTTTCTAACATTGCAATGTCCTCCACTGCCTAGATTATATCATATTAATCAGGCGGTGGAGTCCTTTGAGTTCGTTACCCGCGGGTTTTTCCACCAGCCACGTTGATGGTTATCCCATGAACGTATGAAGCTTTGTCGCTTGCGAGGTAGCAGACTAAATCCGCCGCTTCTTTGAGTTTACC
The DNA here is from genome assembly GCA_028698185.1 of Erysipelotrichaceae bacterium. Classification (GTDB taxonomy): domain Bacteria; phylum Bacillota_I; class Bacilli_A; order Erysipelotrichales; family Coprobacillaceae; genus JAQVDW01. The sequence goes on from JAQVDW010000044.1 coordinate 3,741, forward strand.
AGATCTTCCCAGGGGTGTTGTCGAAGTAGAAGAGTATCCGCTTCGCAATTTGTCCACCGAGATGCCCCTTGTATATGCCAAGGCTTCTTCATAGGAATCGGTTCTTAGTCCAGTGGCCTCCATGATACCAGGAGCGACACCGACAATCCGCACCCCTTTTTTACCAAGTTCCTTGGCCCATGAACGGGTCAGGGAATTCACCGCGTTCTTGCTGGCCGCGTAGATTGATTGCCCTTCGGAACCTTCCAATCCGCATTCGCTCGACATGTTTACAATGACCCCGGAACCTTTTTTGACCATTTCCCGACCGGCAACCTGGGCAGTCAGGTAAACTCCTTTTACATTTACATCCATAATCTTGTTGTAGACACTCTCATCGAGCTCGAATACCGACAAAGGCTGCTTGTCATCGACCAGAAGCCTAGGTATATTGATCCCGGCATTGTTGACAAGAATATCAATCGTGTGGAACTTGTCCACGGTTTTTTTGACCATGTTTTCAATCGACGGTTTATCAGTCACATCAGTAGCGACATACAGGTAGTTTTCCATATTGTCGAACTCTTCTGGCCCGCTGCTTGCCATATCGGCCACAACGACATTCGCTTTCAGGTCCAAAAATTCCTTAGCGATAGCTTTTCCGATTCCTGATGCGCCACCTGTAACAATAACTGTTTTTCCTTCAATATTTAACCAATCTTTCATTTTCTATCTCCTCGATTTTTTACTTTAATATAATCCGATGCTTGCAACCCATGCCACAAGAACCCGAGGCACACCTGTCAAGAATCTTGAATACAATACCGAAGGCACTCCAACTTCTACCGTTTCCGGTTGCGCGTCCGCCAGCCCCAGGCCTACTGGAATGAAATCACATGCTGCTTGGGTGTTGATTGCCATCAGTGCCGGTAATGCCAATGAAGGTGGAATGTTTCCTTTTCCGATCTCGACTCCGATCATCGTTCCGATAACTTGAGCAATAACCGCTCCAGGGCCAAGCAACGCCGAGAGGATTGGAATAGAACAGATGAATCCCAAGACAACCAGCCCGAAGCCATTGCCAGCCAATGGGGTGAGCATCCGTGAGAACCAGTTCCCAAAACCTGATCCGTTGATGACCCCGATGAGCATTGCAACGAATGCCATGAACGGCAGAATCGTGGTGATCAAAGTCTGGACCGCATCACGACCTGATTGATATAGGATATTAACTACTTTACCTACGCCCATACCAACCTTTTGGACAATGGTATTGGTCGAATTGGCACTGATTGTTTCCGAAACTTTCTTGTCAGCACTGTACTTGAACTCGCGTTGGTCAGTCTGTAGGTTTGAGACTGCCGCAATCTCTACATTTTCTGCCAGGGAGATTTGATTGAGTCCTACAGCCGAGACATAGATATCTTCAGTTATGAATTTTGCCAATGGCCCCGATTTTCCCACCGGCATTACATTGATAGTCGGAATTCTCTTTTGGGGATAAATGCCGCACCGCAACGTCCCGCCGCAATCGATGATCGCTAAGAACACTCTGTCATCATCAACCCCTTCTTTGAATCCGTTGACCGCTTTGCAGCCGGTCAGCTCGACAATTTTATCCACGATATCCGGACGGGCACCACCGCCGGTGATGAATAACAACGTGTCTTTTTGTTCAGTCGGTTTGACGGTCAAAGGGCCTCCAAATCCGCCACTTCCTTTTACAATCTTGATTGCATTATATTTAGTCATTTTTCTATCCTCCTATGCCACTACAACCTGGGTATCGTCCAGTTCGATTTTTGTCTGTTTCATAACCATTTTTGTTGTCAGGTCAGTCGCCCAGCCCGAAACGAAATTCATCACTAGCCCAACCAGCAAGTAGCGCACTGCCAGAGGGGTTGTTGACAGGCCTAACTGGCTGACACCATTGGCAATTCCCAGGTAAATGAAGATTTCACCGACATTAATATGGGGGAAAATCCCGCTGTTTGTATGGCAATGGAATGACGCTGAAGCATAATAGCTTGGCTTCATCCGCTCCGGCAGGAATTTACCGATTGATAACGCCATCGGATTGCCTAACATGAATGCGGCAACGAATGGCAGTATTCCATACGCCAACACGACATTTTTAGAGCATAATCTTGCAAACTTGTTGATTCTCTCTTGCCCGATGAATGCGATCAAAGCATTCATGAACACTAACAACAATAATACTTTAGGCACAATACCTACGACCCAAGATGCGAAGGTTGCCGCACCCGAATCGAAAAGACCCATAAAACCTGACGCCAAATCCACTAGAATTTCCATTTTCTTCTTCTCCTTAACTTAATCGATTTGTTTTTTTGTAAACATGTGAAACAACTTGCTTATGCCACTTTCCTTTTCCAGGATTTCGCCACCTTCCTGAAAAATCTGATAATTATTTGCCGCTTCGCTTACAGCTTTGATGATCGGACGCGGGAGTCTGATGCTTTTGCAGTATCTTGCATCGATCTTTTCGATCGGCAAACCCTCGAATCCACCCAGCGACTTGAAACGGGCAAATACGGTCACTCCTTGCATGATTTTGCCTTCGATGATTACACCATCTTCGCCGACACTGAACATCACGATGGCCCCGGCAAAGAAACTCCCCTTATAGGAGCCAATTGCGACCCGGCCTTGGTTTTTCAATAACCGGTACGCACCATTGAAGCTTCTGATCTGCATGAAAGTAAACAAATACTGCAACATGAACGCAATAATAAAAATAATAATCAATGGTACTAGATTCATAACTGATCCTCCTTATTAACCATCAACCGAATGTAACCGGTTATACTTTCCTTGGCTGATTACAATTTACCATCTTCAATCGCTTTATTTAATACGGACAATTTCCCGAAAAGTGCAATCAAAGCGCTATCAATGATTTTCAGCGAATTTCAAAGTAAATGAAAAAAAACGACCTATTCAAAGTCGCTAGAAATTACAATTTATCGTTACTCTTTTCGTTCCTAATCCAAAAGCTCATGAAAATAATAAAAACCCGGAAAATCCATGAACCAAAGATCTTTCGGGATTGGATACTAAATAGTATCCATTGTCATAAAATTTATAAGATGGGTTTTGCTTACTTGTTACAAAGTGGATTTCTCTATCCGATAATGATTGAATAAGAGTACTTGTTGATGTGTCCAGGTTTGACAATCTGGGTATTGACTTTTTCCTCGAAGATGTCGCTTTCGTGTTCGCAGGTTGAAAGCCCGCTCCAAGGTTCGATGGCGAAAAATGGCCCTTCGTTAGGTGATGACCATAAAATCAGGAATGGGAAGTCCTTGAAAGTTACAGTCACACTGTTTTCTGATTTGTAAGATTTCAATGAAACCTTCCGGGATCTGATCCGGTCAAGTATTATTGCATCTTCTTTGAACATATCACGGGATAGTGGCAAAACTGTCTGGTTATTCAAAAAGGGAGATCTTTGTTTGGCGTCAATCAGACCAGTTTCGCTAAGTGGAGCAGGAACCGTGCATGATTCCTCATGTTCAAATTCGATGTAACAATCTTCAAAATTTTCATCCTCATTGATCGGACAATTGAATCCCGGATGGCCGCCAATCGCAAATGGCATATCGACCGGACTTCGATTCTTGATAAAGTAGTTAACTACAATTTCCTTGCCAATCAGACGGTATTCAATGGTAAGTTCAAATTCATATGGATAGGCCTCAAGCAAGTCGGGAGTGGAACGGATCTTGAAGGCGACCATGTTCCAGTCCTTGTTCGCGAACTCGAATTCTCTCTTTCGAACCAGACCATGGCGGGGCATCTTCATTTCCCTGCCATCCCGGGTTACTGCCTGATCATCTCTCAGGCTGCCGCATATCGGGAACAGCACCGGCGCCTGGGAACTCCAGTATGCCGGATCGCCATGCCAAAGATATTCGACTCCAAGTGGATTCTTGATCGATGTCAGGGTCGCTCCCAGGGTATCGAATGTGAGAGAAAGAAACTCATTTTCCAGGTAGTATTTCATGGCCTTTTATGCCTTGTTCACGCTGCCGCAAACCTGGATTTTGGACATCACATATTTTTTCACTTCTTCCCGTCCTTGCGCGTTGTATTTTTTAGGGTCGATGGTGTCCGGCGAGTCGTGAAGCACATCATTGACCCCTTTGGAAAAGGCAATCCGCAGATCAGTCGCGTAGTTGACCTTGCAAATGCCTCTAGCGATGCATTCCTTCACTGTCGCATCAGGAACACCTGATGTACCATGAAGAACCAAGGGCACACTGACTGCCTCCTTGATTTCACTCAACCTTTTGATGTCGACATTAGGTTCCCCTTTATAAACTCCATGGGCGGTACCGATAGCAATAGCCAATGAGTCGACCCCGGTCTTTTCCACAAACAGGGCGGCCTCTTTGGGATCGGTGTTAGGATTACCCTCTCCGCCATCAAGGCCATCTTCTTTACCACCGACTTTACCTAGTTCGGCTTCTACCGAAACGTTTGATGGATGGCAGGCATCCACAACGGCCTTGGTCACTTTGATGTTTTCTTCGAAGTCGAGATGTGATCCGTCAATCATGATCGAAGTATAACCGCTTCTAAGGGCCCTCATCGCCAAATCAAAGCTGCTGCCATGATCTAGATGCAATACCACCGGTACCGTTGCATTTTCAGCTGCCGTTTTGACGTTAGCATAGAAATAATCCAGACTCGCATATTTTACAGTCGATGGCGTCGTTTGCAGGATTACCGGTGAATTGAGTTCCTGTGCCGCGGCAACTACCGCCTGAACCATCTCCATATTTTCCACATTGAAGGCCCCGATGGCGTATCCGCCAGCTTGAGCGTCTAACAATAATTTTTTCGTTGTAACTAATGGCATTTTCTATCCTCTTTTCTCTAATTCACTTATCGTTACTTGCCCGATAATTCTTTGGTAATCTTCCTGTGAGAAGTTACCGGTCTGTTTTGACAGGGCATTGGCAGTGGCCACAGCCACCCCATAAGCCAAAGCATCCTGAGGACTGCTGCCGTTTTGCAAGGCAACCCCGATAGCAGCGACCATCGAATCACCGCAGCCAACCGTGTTGACCGGTTTGATCTCTGGCGGCACACCATGGAATATACCTTCCTTGCTTCCAAGGATCGCACCTTTAGAACCCAAGGATACGACCACATATTCTATTCCCATATCCACCAATCTCTTGGCGTGGAGAACAACATCGTCAAATGTTTCAATCTTTGTTCCATACAAAGCTTCCAGTTCTTCCTGGTTGGGTTTTACCATCGTCGGCAATGCCTTGATGCCTTCTTTAAGATAGACACCGCTGGTATCAAGGATAACTTGTTTTCCAGATTCTTTAGCTATTTCCACCAGGGTCTTGTAGATGTCGGTTGGCAATCCTTTTGGAGCGCTGCCCGAGATGATGATTACACTGCTTTTGGCAACTATCATCCGATACTTATCGATATATTCTTCAAGTTCCTGCTTGCTTACTTCAAATCCCGGTTCGAGATATTCGGTCGAACCGTACTTTTCATCGAGAATATTGAGACAGCTGCGGGTTTCTCCGGCAACATGGCCAAAGTCGTAATCTATTCCATCTTCCTGTAAAAGATGTTCTAGAT
>JAQVDW010000045.1 GCA_028698185.1 Erysipelotrichaceae bacterium
GGCCTGTATGCGACGGCCCGGGATTATCTTGTATATAATGAAAATTGATAACTGAAACAGAGGAGTAACATAATGAAAAACTATATTGATTTGCACATGCATTCGCTTTACTCGGACGATGGTCAATACAGTCCAGAGCAGCTAGTCGAGATCGGAATCCAAAATAATTGCAAGATAATGGCGATCGCCGACCACAACAGCGTAAAAGGTGTGGCGGCCGGCATTGCTGCAGCCAAAGAAGCTGGTATCAAAATGATTCCAGCGGTGGAAATCGACTGCACTTACAAGGATGTCAACCTCCATGTCCTGGGATATGGCATCGACTACACCCATGATGATTTCGAGCAACTTGAGGACAACGTCCTCAAACAGGAACTGGCGGCTTCTGCCAAGAAGATGGACCTGACCAACCAGCTTGGATTCGATGTCGATGAAAAAAAGCTTCAGGAACTTTCCGCCAATGGGGTTTACACCGGCGAGATGTTCGCTGAAGTTTTGCTTGAAGATGAACGCTATGATGACCATCCCCTGCTGATGGACTATCGCCAAGGCAAGACTCGAGGCGACAATCCGTTTGTGAATTTCTACTGGGATTTCTATGCCCAGGGGAAACCATGCTACACGAAAATCGTCTATCCGACGCTTGAGGAGACAATCGCCCTGATCAAGCGACATGGCGGCGTCGCCGTTCTGGCTCATCCGGGCAACAATCTCAAAGGCAGGTACGGACTTTTTGACGAGATGATCGATCTGGGCATTGACGGAGTCGAGGCATTCTCGAGCTATCATGATATTGATACGGTCAACTATTTCTACGACTTGGCCCAAAGTCATGGCTTGCTTGTCACATGCGGCAGCGATTTCCACGGCAAGACCAAACCGGCCATCAATATGGGACAGAGCCAGTGTGCCATCGACCAGGAACCAATCGAAGCGAAACTAAAAGAAATGGGATTGTTGGGTTGATGGAAAAACAAGTGAGCTACCGTCGCGCCGTTGTTGAAGACTGCGCCTTGATTTTGGAGTTTATCAGATCATTGGCGTCATATGAAAATATGGCCGATCAGGTCTGCGCCAACGAGGAGGCTTTGGCCCACTGGCTATTCGAAGAGAAAAAAGCCGAGGTGATGTTCGTCGTGGAAGACAGCAAGGAAGTCGGATTTGCCCTGTACTTTTTCAACTTCTCGACATTTCTTGCCAGACCGGGAATCCATCTTGAGGACCTGTTTGTCTTGGAAGGGTACCGTCACCGCGGCTATGGCAAGGGGCTGATCAAGCAACTGATAAAACTTGCCAGGGAAAATGGCTGCGGCCGGATCGAGTGGTCATGTCTGGATTGGAACGAACCAAGCATCGATTTCTATCTTTCGCTAAACGCCAAGAGGCTTGACGAATGGCTGGTATTCCGCCTGGAAGAAGCCGATTTCGATGCTCTTGTCTAAACCGCCTTTTAAGCGGTTTTTTAACGCCCCAAATCAGGATTTGCCTATACAAGTGTCTATTTACTGGATTGACAAAGGATATCCGGAATTCCAGTTCAAATTCGCCCCATCATATTGTAAGTTAACTCCAAAAGGATTAAAATGAGTGTAGACAAACACGCTTAGCCAAGTTGGAGATTGACATCTGGAGGTGGTCTCATGCAAATCAAACAACCTTATCTTAACCTAATCCGTGCCCTTATTATCATTGGAGGGGGCTTCATTCTTTTCAACGGGGCTTTTCTATTGGCGGCCCTGGTCATCAATTCCACTGCCGGATTGATTGGCCGCGAATTGGCCAGTCTGCTTTTCCTGTTGCTGATTCTCTTTATTTTTGGCGGTATCGCAATCTCCAAATTCAATGATACGATCAAGGCCACATTCTTCACGATGCCGTTGATGACCATTTTGGTCTTGATTGGAATCTGGTTGTATGACCGGCCCCAATGGATACCTATAGGCGTTTCGGCCCTGGTTTTGTCTCTGGCGACCGGTTTTGTCCATTATAAAAAAATGGATGGCAGTATTACTTTGCCATCCTGTACGTAGCTGTAATGGGGCTCTACATTGTCTTGATGGGAGTCGAAATTTAAGCGATGCTGGTTTGGCTAAAAATATTCACAAAATTAAGATAATTTGTTTTTGTGAGGTGGAATATGAAAAAATCAACTAAGATATTGATCGCGGTTTTTGGTTTTTTTACATTGCTCATAATGGGTTTCAACTACTTATGGCAGGATCAAAATCCGGCCTTGATCCTTAAGTTTTTTGTCCGGATATTGATGGTGGCGACTGCGATTGGAATCAAGAAGGAGCACAAATATCAGACCCTGCTGGCGGTCGCATTTGGCTTCACTTTGTTTTCGGATTTTTTCTTTGTCCTGATGCGGTGCTTCAGTCCGGATTTTTCATATCGCAACCTGCTGGGAATCACTGGGTTCATTGGGGCCTATCTGTTTCTGGTTCTGGCTTTTTTTAAGGGGATCCGGTTCAGCCGGTCCGCTTTTTTTACCGCCTTGCCATTTTTGGCTGTCTATATGGTTGTGCTGATCGATCTGTTCCGCTATGTTGAAGGGGCTCTTCTGGCTGCAGCCATCATCCTGGGTATTATCTTGGTTGTGATGGCGACGGTTTTGATAGGAACCATCAAAAGGGAGACATTTCCAAAGAAGGCCGCAGTACTGGCGAGCATCAGCGCCGTGTTGCTTTTTGGCAGCGACATCGTGGTGGCATACTCGCTTTTCCATCCCGACTTCCACCATTTCATCCTGGTCAAGGAAAACTTTATCTGGGTCACTTACATGGCTGGTTGGCTTGCGCTCTTGTGTATCCTAAACGAACGTGAATGACCGGTGATAAGTTGTTCAAGTTGCCTTTATCACCTAATGATGGCATAATTAGACAATAACAAGGGGGGCCTATCATGAACATATTGGCAAGCGATTTTGATGGAACGTTGTATTTCCAGGAAACGGGATATAGGGAAACGGATATCGAGGCGATTTTGAAATTCCAGGAACAGGGCAACAAATTCGGCTTTTGCACGGGCCGGCCGCTGATGGGAATCATCCATTTTCTCGATGAAAGGTTAACTCCCGATTTCTACATTCTCAACAGTGGAGCTTATATTCTTGATGGCGACAGAAGGTGCATCTACAAGAATACGATTGCCCACAGCGTGTGCGAAGATCTGGTGGCTAGCTATACTGGCTGTTCGATTACGGTCTTCACCGATGAGTTTATTTACTATACTGTAAAACCGAAGCAACACGACAAAAATGGGATATTGAAACCATATGAGAATTTACAGGATGATATCGATATCCTGGGAATCTCCCTGCATCTAGATGATGATAAAGAGGCCCTGGATCTGGCAAAGAAGATCAACGGGCATTTGAAACTTGATGCTTTTGTAAACATGGGCAGCATCGACTGTGTGGCCAAGGGCTGTTCGAAGGACACCGGCATCAAGGCCATCGCGGATTTCTATGGGTTAAGTGAACCGGTTGCCTGCATCGGGGACAACTACAACGACTTGCCGATGCTTGAAGGCAGCGAGCTTAGTTTCACTTTCAATTCCAGCCCCGATCCGGTCAAGAAAGCGGCCTCATATCTGGTCGATTCTCTAAGCGAGTGCGTGGACTGGCTGATGGAAAACAAGAGGAGCAAATGAGATGGCGAAGACGATAATAGTATATTATTCATCCACCGGCAACACCTACATGATAGCCAAATATATTCATGACCAGCTGGATTGGGAGATGGTGGCGGTGAGTCTCAAAAAGCCGCTGCGCCTGAAGGGCTTTTTCAAATATTTATATGGAGGCTTCATGGCCATTTCTGGCTGCCGGCCAAAACTCGACAACATTGAAGTCGACTGGGATGAATTCGACAGGATAATCATCGCCAGTCCGATCTGGGCGGGGCGGATGGCTCCGGCGATAAGATCCTTGATTGAAAGCAAGGTCTTCGCGAACAAGGATATTTATTTTCTCTACACAAATGAAGGCGGAGCTAAAAATATCCCGCGATCGGCCCGAAAGATCATCAGCGCCAACAACCAACTGAAGGGCACCTTTTCCTGCAGGGATGTCGCCAAAAACTATGAGCAAGTCAAAAAAGAGGCTCTGGATTGGGTGAAATCGCTATGATATTCGAATATACAAAAGCCCAGAAAGATCATCTTAAAAACCGCGAGCCCCGGTTCGAAGAGGTTATCGAAAGAATCGGAATGATCGAACGGGAAATGGAACCGGACCTCTATCGCGGGGTGATCAGGCAGATTGTCGGGCAGCAGATATCGACCCGGGCCTACAAGACAATCTGGGAAAAGATAACCGCCCTGGTAGGACAGGTCGAACCGGATTCTTTCAAGGATCTTGCCCCCGAAACGTTGCAGTCATGTGGTCTTTCATGGCGGAAGGTCGACTACATCCTCGATTTTTCCCGGGCGGTGGCGAACCGGGAAATCGACCTCGAGAAAATGGCAACCCTGGATAACGAACAGTTCATCAGGGAAATGGTAAAGGTAAGGGGAATCGGCCCCTGGAGCGCCCAGATGGTCCTTATTTTCACCCTGGGCCGCCAGGATGTCATCAGTTTCGATGACCTTGGTATCCAACGGGGCCTGAGCCGGCTCTATCAAAAGGATTCGCTCACACCAAAGGAACTCGAGGATTTTGCCATCCGGGTCCATCCTTATGAAACCGTGGCTTCGCTGTATCTCTGGGAACTGGCCCATGAAGAACCTGGCAGGCCGGCAAAAACGGAGAAGTCTTCAACGTCCCGGGCCATTTACCAAACTAGCCTAGGTGGTCTTGAAATAACCTGCCAGGATAACGTGGTTACAAGAATCGGGTGGACAGACGAAGATGATCCGGGAATCCGGACAAAACTGACTGATCTGGTTTTTGGCCAACTCGAGGAATATTTTGCCGGGTTGCGGACCGTTTTTGATTTCCCTTACCGGCTCGAGGGGACGCCGTTCCAGCTGGCGGTCTGGCATGAACTTGAAAAAATCCCCTATGGAGTCACCTGTTCATACAAGGATATCGCAAAAGCCATAGGCAATGAGCTCGCCGTCCGGGCAGTAGGGGGTGCCAACAATAAAAACCCCATCGCCATTGTCGTTCCCTGCCATCGGGTTATCGGGGCGAACCGGAAGCTGGTTGGATATGCGGCCGGTGTCGAGATAAAGCGGCGACTGCTGGATATCGAAACGGAGGCCAAAATGAAAAGAGGTTCGTGAAGAACCTCTTTTTAAACTTTATAATGCCACATTGCCGGTGGTATCAACGGTCAGATATTCCCCATCCTCCAAAGCGATATGGCCGGATTCATACAGGTTGCCATCGATTGTCAGCAGCACCTTGTCGATGTTGTAATAGCCACCAAAAGTGTTGGCGACGCATTGGAGCATCATCGATTCGTAGCCGGCTCCAGCGTTCATTTCGCTCAGGTATTCGCCAGACAGGTCAAGATAGACCATGCCATTTTCGTTCATGGAAAGTGAGTTTATCTTTGTGTTTGCGCTAAATACCCCGCCGGTATTGGCTGGTACATCACTCTTGTATGCGCCACTCAGGATGGCGCCGGTGATGTCATTGGTCGAAAATTCAACGGCCATTGTTTTGTAGTAAAGCAAATCGTCGTTGATGTTTGGAAAATAGAAGGCGATATTCTGTGTCAATGCAGCGTTCTGCTCGATTGTCGCCAAGGTCGAAGAGATCTCGTCCCCGCCGGCAGTGAATACGGTCTTTACCAGCCCGACATTTTTGGCATAGTAGTCGACGGTGGTGTAATCGGCTGATGTTGTTGTGATTTCCAGGGCCTGATAATCGCCGCTAGGCGTTTCGATATCGACGGCCAGGTTGGTGATTTCCCGGCTCAAGCCTTCGCTTAAATCCCAGGTTGTTCCAACAGCAATCGGTCCCTGGATCAGGATATCAACCTTGTTTGTGGAATCGAGGAAATTTTCCCGGTAGTAGGTTTCACCCTGGAAGAATACTTCGCTTACCTTGTCATCGGCCACCTCGACTACGGATACCGCTTCGGTGCCCCCGTTGTTTGTGCGCCACTGGATCTTGTTCTCGCCTGTATAGTCGATATAAGCATCATAGGAAGCGTACTCGTTGCCCGAACCCTCATAGAAGTAATGGACATTCTCCAAAATCGGGAAGTAATCCTTGGCAGTCGGTTCCTGGCTTGAGTCCGACGGTTGGCAGCCGCCAAGGATCAAACTCAGGGATGCCATAAACGTCAATGTTCTGATTTTTTTCATAGCTAACCTTTCTAATTCAACGCGACGTTGTTGCTTGTGTCGACAGTCAAATATTCAAATTTTTCCAGATAGATATGGCCTGAAGAATATTGCTTGTTGTCAATGGTCAACAGGACCCGGTTGACCCCATAGTAGGAACCGAAGGTGTTGGCGATACATTGGAGCATCATCGCTTCATAGCCGGCTCCAGCGCTCATCTCGCTCAGATACTCTTGGGAAAGGTCGATATAGGCCATTCCATCCTGATTGAGGTATAGCCAGTTGATCTTGGTGTTGTTCGAAAAGACTTTTCCCACTGATCCTGGAACCTGCTTGTAGGCATTCTGGAGAACCAGGCGGGTGATGTCGTTGGTCTTGAAACTGATCGACTTGAACTGATAGTAGATCTTGTCGTCGTTTATATTAGGATAGTAGAATGCGATGTGTTGGACAAGGGCCTTGTCGGTTTCGATTTTTTCAAGATTGGATGAGATTTCATAGCCTTCACCCTTGCTTAGGATCTTTATCAGCCCGACATTTTGGGCATAGTAGTAGACGTTCTGGTAGTTTGGTCCCTGGGTTGTCACTTCGACTGTCTTATAGGTCCCCTTAGGGGTGGTTATCTGCTTGTCGATCGCCGTAATCTTCCTTGTGTTGCCGTTTGCGAGCTGCCAGGATGTGCCGACTTTTACCGGCCCCTGGAGCAACACTTCGCTGGTGTTGGTTTTTTTCAAGGAATTTTCCCGGTAGTAGGTTTCAGCCTGGCTGTAGGTCAGGGTGACCTTGTCCTTTTCGACCTTGATCACTCTCACGACTTCGGTGCCGCCGTTATTTACCCTTTCCTGATAGGAATTTTCATTGGTGTAGTCGATATGGGTGTTGAAATAGGCATATTCGTTTCCCTCGCCCTGGTAGGTGTATTGAGTGTTTTGAAGGATCGGGAAGTAGCTTGATGCGGATCCGGATGTTGTCGTCGGGCTTAGGGTCGCGATGTCGAACGAATTGGAGAAATCGACATCAAGATATTCGAACCGGCCAAAGGCGAAGTGGCCCGATTCATATAGGCCGCCATCAATGGTCAATACGACCTTTGCGGTCGAGAAATATCCGCCAAAAGTGTTGGCAACACATTGCAGGATCATGCCCTCATAACCGGAACCCGCATTCATCTCAGTAATGAACGCCCGGTTGAGGTCGATATAGGTCATGCCGTCCTGGTTTAGATAATACCAGTTGATCTTGGTGTTGTTCGAGAAGACCTTGGCGACATTGGCGGGAACTTCCTTGTAGGCGTTCTGGAATACGATCCTGGTGATGTCGTTTGTCTTGAAGCTGATTGATTTGGTCTGGTAGTAAAGTTTGTCGTCATTGACGTTTGGATAATAGAATTTGACTGCCTGGACAAAAGCCTTGTCAGTTTCAATCTTGCCAAGCGTAGATGAAACTTCATAATCGGTTCCGGTGGATACCGATTTGACCAGGCCGATATCCTTGACATAGTAGTCCTTGGTGACGTCAGTGCCGTTTGTGGTCGTCACTTCAATCGCGGTATAGGTGCCACTTGGTGTTGTCAAGGCCACAGCGCCGTTGGTAATTTCCCGGGTGGCCCCGCCACCTATACTCCAGCTTGTGCCCACAGTGATGGGACCTTTAAGCAGGATTTCATCGGCATTGGTCTTTTTCATCATGTTCGCCCGGGTATAAGCTTCGCCTTGCTGGTAGGTCTTGGTGATGGCGTCGGTGGTTATCTTGATGACCCGGATAAGTTCGGTCCCGCCATTGTTTATCCTTTGTTGGAGGGTGTTCTGGTCGCTATAATCGATGTACACGTCATATGAGGCGTACTCGTTACCGGCACCCTGGTAGACATAATGGCTGTTGTCGATGATCGGGAAGTAGTCGCTGGCCACGCTTGTTGGCGTCGCGTCCGGGATATGATCGTCAAAAGTGGCGATGTCGAAGCTGTTGATTGCATCGACAGCGATCGTTTCATCTTCGAGAAGAGCGATATGGCCGGATTCGTAAAGGTTGCCATCGATCCGCAGCATCACTTCATTGGCGCCGTAGTATGAACCGAAGGTGTTGGCTAGTGCAGTAAGTATCATCGATTCAAGTTGGGCGCCTGAATTCATTTCGCTTATGAATTGCGAAGACAGATCCAGATACGCCTGGTTTTCATCATTCAGATAATAGTCGTTGACTGTGGTGTTGGCGCTTAGTACCGGATTGACGTTTTCAGGGACGTCCTTGTAGCCATCCTGGATTATGGCAGCGGTGCTGTCATTTGTCTTGAATTGGAGCTCTTTGGTCTGGTAATAGATGATCTCATGGTCGAGATTCGGGTAGTAGAAGTTGACACTTTGAATGATTGCGGCGTCTAAGACAACCGAAGTCAGAATCGAAGTGACGCTTGAATTGGCGGTGATTGTCGTCTTCTTGACCAGGCCGACATCCTTAGCATAGTATTCGATTGTTTGATAATCGCCGTAATCTGTTGTCACTTCAATCGCTTCATAGCTCGCAATCGGAGTATCCACTGTTGTGGCGACATTGGTGATGCTCCGGGTTGCACTCTCACCAAACTGCCAGCTCGAATCGGCGGCAATCGGTGTTTTCAATAAGACAAGATCGGTGTTTGTCTTTTCCAAAAGGTTTTCCCGGTAAGAAACATTCCGGTCCTGATAGACCAGGGTGACTTGATTATCGGCGGTTTTTATGACGGCCATTTCGCAGGTGTCGTTAGCGTTGACCCTAAGTTGCATGGCTTGGTCAGAAGCATAATCAGGATAAACATCGAAGGTACCATAGTCATTTTGATCGCCCTGGTAGTAATACCGGACGTTCTCCATGATTGGAAAGTAGTCCGAAGCCAAGGCTGAGCCGCCATTGTCAGGATTTAGCGTGTCGCAGGCGGAAAATGAAAACAAGGCCAAGATTAAAGTCATCAGATAAATGATTTTTTTCATAATAATCGCTCCTTTTGAATATATTATAAGATCAGGATGATTATCAGATTATTGCATGAGCCGATAGGGGACAAGTCAGGGAAAAAACCGAGTAGTCCGGTCGCAGGG
>JAQVDW010000046.1 GCA_028698185.1 Erysipelotrichaceae bacterium
CTTACGATGAGAAGATGCTTATCGAAGATGAGGTGGAACTTGTGGTCCAAGTCAACGGCAAAGTCCGGGCCAAACTGACAGTCGCCCTCAACGAGGATGATGACAAAGTCAAGGAAATGGCTCTGACTAACGAGAATGTCATTTTCCACACCAAAGACAAGAACATTGTCAAGATCATTGTCGTGAAAAACAAGATCGTCAACATCGTTGTCAAATAATCGGTTTATATTGAAGCATGATTGTGCCTGCATGATCATGCTTTTTTTTGCCTGGAAAAATCTTATGGCGCTCCAGGTCACTAGATTCATGACCATTGCACGATAATTTGAGTGCATAACGGGCGCACAAATTCATATCATGATATAATCATCATTGTAAGATTCAATGCAGTGAGGGATGTGGCAATCAAGCATTTTTAAATACTGCTTCGACATAAATATGACTTTGCCACGGCCTGGATGTATGTTCAGGCTGCCTGAAATCCAATCCGGTTCTTGCCGGTGGCGATCTTGTCAATGAAAGAAGGATGATTATGAAAATGCCTGCAATATTTGTCGGCCACGGTTCGCCGATGAATGCGATTGAAACAAACGGATACACAAGGGTTTGGGCCAGAATCGGACAGATGTATAAGTCCAAGGCCATATTGATGATCAGCGCCCACTGGTACAAAGCGGAAACGTATATCCAGGACGCCACGATTCCAAAGCGGATATATGACATATATGGATTTCCTGAAGCCCTATACAAGCTAAGATACCCGGCCCAGGGCGACAAGGAACTGACTGGAAAGGTTGTCGCGGCGCTGGGACAGTCCGCCATTTCCATCGACAATAGCTGGGGCATTGACCATGGGGCCTGGTCGGTTCTGGGGCACATGTATCCAAAGGCAAAAATACCGGTAGTCCGGCTAAGTGTCAGCAACCGGCTCAATCCCGTGCAACAGTTTGAAATGGGAAAGAAGCTGGCCCATTTGCGCTTAGAGGGCTACATGATAATAGCCAGCGGGAATATCGTCCACAACCTGGGCCTGGCAGATTTTTATGGCATTGATCCCTTCGACTTTGCGGTCAATTTCGATGACCGAATCGAAACGGCGATAATTAACGGGGATTACGCCGCCTGTGTCGCTTACCGTGACCTAGGCGACACGGCCCGACTGGCCGTACCGACGACAGACCACTATTATCCGTTGCTCGTGCTACTGGGAACGGTTGGGAAAAACGACCGGGTCACCGTCTTCAACAAGGCCTACGAATACGGCAGCCTTTCAATGACCGGCTACCTGTTCGATGAAGACGGGACAGAAAGCCTGACCAACGACCGGTAGCCAAAAAACAGCGGATATGTTACAATAGACTAAAATGATATCAAGGAGACGATTATGGATAAAGTTACTTTGGGCATTACCGGAATTACCGTGAATCGAAACGGCTTTGGGGCCTTGCCGGTGCAGCGGGTCGACATGGCCGGGGCGGTGGCCCTGCTGCAAAAAGCCTATGAAAATGGTATCCGCTTTTTCGATACGGCCCGGCTCTACAGCGATTCCGAGGCGAAGCTCGGGGTGGCGCTGGCGTCCGTGCGTCAGGAAATTTATATCGCAACCAAGACAAATGCGACCACCCCGGAGAAGTTCTGGGCGGACCTGGCCACGTCTTTGGACAACCTCAAGAGCGACTATGTCGATATCTACCAGTTTCACAATCCGTCGTTCTGTCCGCGGCCAAATGATGGCACCGGATTGTATGAAGCTATGCTTGAGGCCAAGGCTCAGGGGAAAATCCGCCATATCGGGCTGACCAACCATTCCCTGGAAGTGGCGATGGAAGCGGCCAACTCGGGGTTGTATTCCACAATCCAGTTTCCCTTCAGTTATCTTGCCAGTGAGAAGGATCTCGAGCTTGTTAAGCTGTGCCAGGAAAAGAACATCGGGTTTATCGCGATGAAGTCGCTGGCGGGGGGCCTGATCACCAAGTCAAATCTCGCTTACGCTTTTGCGAGTCAATTCGACAATGTCCTGCCGATCTGGGGCATCCAGAAGGAAAACGAACTCGATGAGTTCATTTCCTACCAGAGCATTCCGCCAATCCAAGATGAGAAAATGGCAAAGGCCATCGCGGCCGATGTCAATGAGCTAGGCGGGGACTTCTGCCGGGGCTGTGGCTACTGCATGCCTTGTCCTGTTGGCATCGAGATCAACAACTGCGCGCGGATGTCGCTGCTGCTGCGACGGTCGCCAGCGGCGGGATGGCTCAATGAATCGTGGCAGGCCAAGATGGCCAAAATCGAAGACTGTCTCAACTGTGGCCAATGCTCAAGCAAATGTCCATACAATCTCGACACGCCGGCACTGCTTGCCAAGAACCTGGCCGATTACAGGACCTTCCTTTGATTAATCGCAAACAGGAATTTTCACTTGACCTTAAAGCGGACTTTAACGATATAGTTAGTAAAGGAGGTATCAGACGCTATTGGAAATAGCCGGTCATAAAGGCGGGCGGCAGTGTCTGAAAATTCTAATGGAAATAGTAATAGTAGACGGACAGGGCGGCGGCATCGGCCGGAGCATCTGACAGATTTTGAAACAGAACTTCGATGATATTTTCATCATCAACAGCCGATTGGCGAATATCTCGAAGAATTAGTTACTATATTGAAAAAACGGTAAAGAGTGTTTGATACATGAAGTATGGATGGACCGGAGATCCGGTTGTTGCTTGCATGGACACTTTTTCTTTTACGATTTTTACCCCGTTCTATAAAGGAGAATTTCATGGATAAATTGGAACAACTTAAAGAGCTGCTGCGATCATACCACAAGGTGGCGATCGCTTACAGCGGCGGAGTCGACTCGAATTTCCTTTTCGAGGTGGCCAAGGCGACCCTGGGTGCAGACAACGTCCTGGCGGTATTCTGCCAGGGGGCAATGATTGCCGAGTCGGAAAAAGCCGAGGCCTCGATGATGCTTAAAGGGGCCCGGCACCGGGTTGTTGATATCGATGTCTTGGCGATTGAGCAGTTCAAACACAACGACAAGTTGCGCTGTTACCACTGCAAGTTCGCAATCATGTCAAAGGTCATTGCAGTAGCGAAAGAAGAAGGATTCGCCATCGTTCTGGATGGGCGCAACCACGATGATGGCAAAAGCTACCGGCCGGGCATCCAGGCCTGCGAAAAACTAGGCATCCTTTCTCCTCTGGCGGGCGTGGCTATGACTAAAGCTGAAATCCGGGCCTATTCGAAACAGCTGAAAATTGCCACTTACGACAAGCCGGCCAACGCCTGTCTGGCATCCCGCTTTGATTATGGGACTGAACTGGACTTGAGCAAACTCGAACGCGTGGCCCAAGGCGAAGAGATTATCAGGGAAATGGGAATCGCCTCGCTCCGTCTTCGGGTCGCCGGTGACCTGGCGCGGATTGAAGTCGAACCCCAGGATTTTGAAAAAATTATCGGTTCGAGCCAGCTGGTTGCCAAGCTAAAAAAGCTGGGCTTTACTTATGTGACATTGGATCTGGCCGGACTTAAAAGTGGAGGATACGACCGTGAAAGTTAAAGAAATATTGGAACAGGTGCAAAACCAGAAAATTTCAGTGGAAAAAGCGCAGCAGCTTCTGGAACAGCCGCTGGACTATGCGACGATTGATTTTGACCGCGAGAAGCGGACCGGAATCTCGGAAGTGATATATGGTGAAGGCAAGACCGCCCGGCAGATTGCCGGAATCATCCAGAACATGCTTGACCATGACTGCAAGACAATCCTGGCGACCCGGATTTCTCAGGAAAAAAGAGCCTACCTCGATCCGCTCTTCCCGGATTTCGAATACGATGAGCTGGCACGTACCTTCTTCTATCATCACAACAACATTCCCCACAACATCGGCAAGATTGCGGTTGTCTGCGCGGGCACATCGGATCTGCC
Organism: Erysipelotrichaceae bacterium; assembly: GCA_028698185.1. Taxonomy (GTDB): domain Bacteria; phylum Bacillota_I; class Bacilli_A; order Erysipelotrichales; family Coprobacillaceae; genus JAQVDW01. The sequence goes on from JAQVDW010000046.1 coordinate 3,923, forward strand.
GGTGGCCCGGGAAGCATACATCACTGCGAAGTTCCTGGGCAACGAGACAATCCTTATCAGCGATGTCGGGGTGGCGGGAATCCACCGCCTGTTCAACCGGCTCGATGATATCCGCGAAGCGAGCGTCGTCGTTGTCGTGGCGGGCATGGAAGGGGCCCTGGCATCGGTTGTCGGGGGGCTGACGGACAAACCGGTCATCGCCTGTCCGACCTCGGTGGGATATGGAGCCAATCTTGACGGTCTGGCCACCCTGCTTGCCATGCTCAACAGCTGCGCTAGCGGTATCGCTGTCGTCAACATCGACAACGGCTTCGGGGCCGGATACATGGCCCATTCGATCAACAATCTGAAAGGAAAAAAAACATGAAAGCACTGTATTTTGACTGCTCGAGCGGCATCTCCGGCAACATGACAATCGCCGCATTGATGGAACTGCTTGACGATACGACATACCTGGAAAACGAACTCAAGAAAATCAATGTCCCCGGGTACCATCTCGTAATCGACAAGCGCAACAAGAACGGCATTATGGCGACCCATGTGGAAGTGGTCATCGGCCATGAACACTCGCATGACCACAACCACGAGCACGGCCATGAACACTCACATGACCACAGCCACGAGCACGGCCATGAACACTCACATGACCACAGCCACGAGCATGGCCATGAACATTCGCATGACCACAACCACGAGCACGGCCATGAACACTCGCATGACCACAACCACGAGCACGGCCACGATCAAGGACACCATCATGAGCATCGCAACCTGACGGCAATCAACAGCCTTATCGACGGGAGCAGCCTCGATAATCCGACCAAGGACCTGGCCAAGCGGATCTTCCTGCGGGTGGCCCGGGCCGAAAGCAAAGTGCATGGCAAACCGCTCGAACAGGTGCATTTCCATGAGGTCGGCGCCATCGATTCGATCATCGATATCGTGGCCACCGCGATATTGATAAACAAGATCGCACCCGATGCCATCTATGCTTCAATTGTCAATGACGGTCACGGGTTTGTCAAATGTGCCCACGGACTGATGAGCGTTCCGGTTCCTGCGACAAGCGAGATTTTCGCTTCAAGCGACGTGGTCTGTCGCCAGATCGATATCGATGGCGAACTTGTGACTCCAACCGGTGCGGCCATAATCGCCGAACTGGCCAGCAGCTTTGGGGTGATGCCGGCGATGAAGGTGACCAAGATCGGCTGGGGCAGCGGCACCAAGGATCTTGCAATTCCCAATGTCCTGAAGGTGTCGATGGGGCAAATCACCAAGGACAAACCCAAGATAGCGGTCATGGAGAGCAATATCGATGACACGACCGGCGAGATTATGGGTTACACGATGGAGCGACTGTTCGAGGCGGGGGCGCTCGATGTCTTTTTCACGCCGATCTTCATGAAAAAGAACCGGCCGGCCTACCGTCTTAGTGTTGCCTGCCAGGAGGAAAGCATGGCGGCACTCAAGGACATCATTTTCGCCGAGACGACCACGATCGGAATCCGCTACCGCTATGAGGACCGTTTCGTTTTGGATCGGGAAATAATCACCAAAGAGACATCGCTAGGGCCGGTGCGCCTGAAGGTCACGCAGAATCGGGACATCCGCGACGAGTATTTCGAATTCGAGGATCTCAAACGGGTGGCCCAGGAAAACGGGATGGCTATCAAGGATGTCATCAGGATCTTGACAAAGGAATTTTCAAAATAAGAAAATCCCGTGTGTCCCTTTACCGTACAGTCGACTTTAATGGTACAATAGGTTTTGTAAAGGAGTGATTCTATGTTATCAGATTCGAAATTCGGTTTTGGATTGATGCGCCTGCCTAAGGACGCAGAAAATAATATTGACATCGACCAGGTAAAGGCCATGGTTGATGGATTCATGGCCAGCGGTTTCAACTATTTCGATACCGCCTATGTATACAACGGGTCGGAAGAGGCGATGAAGGCGGCGCTGGTCGATCGCTATCCCCGTGAGAGCTACACCATCGCCAACAAGATCCACAAAATGGCTTTAAAAACCAAGGAGCAGGTGGCTGAAGTTTTCAACGAGTCACTTAGACGCTGTGGCGTCGACTATTTCGACTTCTACCTGATCCATGCCATCAACCGGAAGCTGTATGGCGAATATCAGGAATTTGGCTGTTTCGAGTATTGCCAGGAGCAAAAAGAGGCCGGGAAGATCCGCTATCTTGGCTTCTCGTTCCATGACGATGCCGACTTGCTCGACCAGGTTCTTACCGAACATCCCGAGATCGACTTCGTCCAGCTCCAGCTCAACTATCTCGATTGGGACAGCGGGGTCATCCAGGCTCGCAATAACTACGAAGTGGCCCGGCGACACAACAAGCCGATCGTGGTCATGGAGCCCATCAAGGGCGGCAACCTGGCGGTACTGCCCGACCATATCGAAAAAATCTTCAAGGACTATAATCCTGATGCCTCAATGGCTTCCTGGGCATTGCGTTATGTCGGATCGCTCGAAGGGGTGATGACCATCCTTTCGGGAATGTCGACGCCGGGGCAAATGGCCGACAATCTGGCAACGATGAAGGATTTCCAGCCGATAAACAGCCAGGAGGCAAGCCTGATTGCCAAGATCACCAAGGAATATCTGGCATTGAAGACAATCGACTGCACTGCCTGTCGCTATTGTGTCGCCGGCTGTCCTAAGAACATCCTGATTCCCGACCTGTTTGCCGCCTATAACGACCAGATGGCCTATGGCAAGACAAGCCGGCCTAAGACATTCTACCTCGAGCATACCGGCGAGGGCCATGGCCTGGCGAGTGAATGCATCGCCTGTGGCAAGTGCGAACATGTCTGCCCGCAACACCTGCCAATCATCGACTTGCTCAAAAAGGTCGCTGCCACATTCGAATAGCTAAGACGCCCAGGCGTCTTTTTTTTAATGTTTGATTTGAAGCGCTTACATTGTTATAATTGAGATATGGAAGGTTGCAAGACAAAAAATGAAAGGGTGGGGAAGATGAATCTTGATGATTACCGTTATCCCAAAGCAGGGAAAGTGAATCTGCGCGAAATTTCCACCGAACCGGAAACCGAATGTGACAAGGAAGAATGCATGAGACGGCTCGAAAGCAACATCCTGGAAATCGTGGAATACCAGGAAAAACTGTATGCGGCAAAAAGGGAGGGGCTGATCATCGTCCTGCAGGCGATGGATGCCGGGGGCAAGGACAGCACAATCAAGAAGGTAACTTCCGGTATCAATCCAGCGGGGATCGATATCGCCGATTTCAAGAAACCAAACTCCGGTGACCTCGAACATGACTTTTTGTGGCGGGTGAACAAGATGACGCCCGTAAGAGGCAAAATTGCCATCTACAACCGCTCATATTACGAGGATGTCCTCGCGGTGCAGGTCCACAATCTCCATCTAGGATTCAAGATGATGCCCCGCGTGATCGCCAATCCCGAATTCTTTGAGCGCCGCCAAAGGGATATCATCCATTTCGAACAGTATCTGTTCGACGAAAGCTACCGGATTGTCAAGATTTTTCTCCATATCTCCAAGGATGAACAAAAACGCCGCTTCTACGAAAGGCTTGAGGATCCTGACAAGAACTGGAAATTCGATCCCGGCGATCTGGTCGACCGTGAAAATTGGGACAAGTATCAGGACATTTATGAGGACATCATCACCAATACGGCCACCAAGAACGCCCCCTGGTACGTCATTCCCGCTGACAAGAAATGGTATTCGCGTTTTGTCGTATCCCAGATCATCCTGGACACTTTGAAAATGATGGATCCTCAGTATCCGATCCTCGACGAGGAAGAGCTGGAGAAGTTCACCATGTACAAGCGGCTCCTTGACAATGAGAAATAGGCTGTGACCTTCAAATAAAAGCAAAAGAGGAATTGAAGATGAGAAAGTTGAAAAAATTATTAATCCTGGTTCTGATTGCCGGGCTGACTTTTGGCTGTGGCGCCAGCGCGAAACCTGATGACGTGGTCAAGGATTTCTTTGAAGCGGCGAAGACATTCGATATGGAAGGGATGGTCGCGACCATCGTGCCGGAAAATTCGGCGGCGGCGGCCTATACCAAGGAAATCTTCTCCGATGAGGAATTCGAAGACTATCCTGAGGAGTTTTTGGCCTATCTTGAAGAAAACGCCGGCAAGATCAACTATGAGATAACCTCGAGTGAAGTTGACGGCGACATGGCTACAGTCACCGTCGATGTCAGCTATATCGACAGCTATGTGCTGCTTGAAGATGTTTTTAGCGAATACATGACTCAGGCGTTTACCATGGCTTTTAGCACCCAGGATGTCTTAGACGAAGATTACGACAAGCTCTTGAGCGACATCTTCCTTGACAAGATGACCAATGGCGAAGACACTTTCAAGGATGCGACTTTGGAAATCCCTTGCGAAAAAATCGACGGCAAGTGGTACATCAAGGATGTCAGCGAGGAAATGATGGATGTGTTCCTGTCAGGTTTCATTGCGGCGGCGGCGACATTCGAGTCACAGTTCAACCAATAGGGCTTAGTCCCTATTTTTTAATTTGAGCATATCGGTGGCGCTAACTTGGAATTTTCGTATAATTAAGTTAAAGAAACGGAGGGATTGCAATGACTAAAACATTAATTGCCTATTTTTCAAGAACCGGGGAAAATTTTGTCCAGGGAACCATCAAGGGACTGGAAGTGGGGAACACCGAGATTGTCGCCAGAAAGATCCAGGAATTCACCGGTGGCGATTTGTTCAAGATTGATCCCGTTGTCCCGTATGATGACGATTATGATATCTGCTCCAACCAGGCCCGGCAGGATTTCCAGAACCAGGCCCGACCCGAATTCAAGAATCCCCCGGCCACCCTCAAGGAATACGATACAATCTATCTGCTTTTCCCAAATTACTGGAACACGATGCCGATGCATGTCTGGACGTTTTTGGAAAGATACGATTTTTCAAACAAGACCATCAAGCCGCTGGTGACCCATATGGGCAGCCGCTTTGGAACCGCGGAGATCGACATCGCCAACGTTTGCAAAGGAGCCCGGGTGCTCAAAGGCCTCGCTGTCCTAGGCGATCTGGCCAACGATTCCGATGCCAAGATCAAAAGCTGGGTCGAACTCAATTGAGTGGAGTTTTCTCCACTTTTTTTACGGGAAAAAAATTTGGCTATGTTAGCCCAAAGCTATGCTTTCGTAGATAAAGCCTGTTCCAATATAATTTTCTCTCCTAAAATCACAATGGCATTGATAAATATCCACAAAATAATCATGGACGTCTCTGGCTCTTGTTTC
>JAQVDW010000018.1 GCA_028698185.1 Erysipelotrichaceae bacterium
TGAGTATTCCGACAATTGAGAGCCACTCTGTCCGGATTTGAGAGCCACCCTGTCCATTGTTCAGAGCCACTTTGCAAATATTTAAATGTTCACTCACAGAGCCACCTCTTTTGGAGTAGAATTGAAGTGTAGATTATTGTCTACCTTGCATCTACTAAGGAGGTGTTTTTTCATGCAAGAAATCAAGAAAATTCTTGAGAAACGTTTTAATGGCGAGAGCCAACGAGCCATTGCTTCATCGCTTCATTTATCGCGTAATACTGTCAGCAGGATTTTTAAGGCTGCTGATAATTCCGGATTGACTTGGGTTCAGTTCCAAAGTATGGATATCGCTCAAATCAGTTCTATTCTTTTCCCTGAGTCAAAATATATTCCTATTCAAGTTGTCCCTGATTTTGAGTATATCCATAAGGAATTACTTAAAGCCGGTACATCAATCAGGGGACTTTGGCAGGAATATGTTGATCAGTGCAAAGACGCGTCTTTGCCATTCTATCATCGGTCTAGATTTTCAGAAATGTACCAGGATTATGTAAAGAAAAATAATTTGACGATGCATATTCATCACAAACCAGGCGACAAAGTCATGGTTGACTGGGATGGCGTGACTATGAACGTATTTGATCATTTGACTGGCGAGCAGTGCAAAGCTTATTTGTTTGTCGCAACATTACCTTTCAGCATGTACACTTACGTTCAGGCCTGCCCGAATATGAAGCAGGAGGAATGGATCAAATGTCATATCAACATGTACAACTACTTCGGTGGTGTTACCCGCCTTCTTGTTCCTGACAATCTGAAAACGGGTGTCATTGATAATCGCAAATATCAGGATCCCACAATCAATAAAGTGTATCAGGAAATGGCTGATCATTATGATACCTCGATATTACCAGCCAGAGTCAGGAAACCAAAGGACAAAGCGGCGGTAGAAGGCAGCGTTGGCACGATTACAAACTTTATCGTCGGTAGATTGCGTAACCGAAAATTCTTCTCATTTGAAGCATTGAATAAAGCCATCTGGGAACTGCTAGAGACATACAACGATAATCCCTTCCAAAAAAGAGAAGGTAGCCGCAGGAGCGTTTATATCGACGAAGAGAGCAATTATATGCTGCCTTTACCAACAGAGCCATTCGAATTAAGTGAGTGGAAAAGACCGATTGTACAGTTGAATTATCACGTTAACATCGACCATATGCATTACTCGGTTCCCTATGAATACGCGGGTAAAAGAGTTGATGTCCGGTCTACCGCCAATATTATCGAAGTATTCTATAAAGGTACCAGGATATGCAGCCACAAGCGCCTTCGTGGTAAAAGCAATCAATATTCAACCAATGTAGATCACATGCCTGAAAATCATCAATTATATCAGTGGAATGGTGAAAGATTTGAGAAATGGGCAGCATCGATCGGTGAGGCGACCCACGAAGTTGTGCATAAATTGCTCCATAAATATAAAGTCGAAGAGCAAGCATACAAGGGGTGCCTTGCATTACTGAAGCTCTCCGACAGATACACATCAACTAGATTAGAAAATGCCTGTCGTTTAGCCCTCGACCATATTTCCCAACCCAGCTATAAAAATATTAAATTGATTTTGGAATCTGGTCAAGATTTATTGAGAAATAAAGGCAATGAAAGGACCGCTGCAGGCGATAGTAGTCATGCTTTCGTTCGTGGCAAAGAATATTACGGAGGAAAACTCAAATGAGCGAACAAACCATAGATAAACTTAAACAAATGAGATTGCCAGTTTTTGCGGAAGAATATCAAAATCAAAAAGGAAATCCAGAATATATGAATCTATCATTTGACGAACGATTAACCCTGTTGGTTGATCGGGAATATGATTCAAGAATCAATCATACAATCGATAAGAACATAAGAAACGCCAAACTTTATGACTCCAATGCCTGCTTGGAAGCAATCAACTATCGACCGGAACGTCAAATTGACAAGGATCTGATCAAAGAGCTTGCAAATAATCACTATCTCGACGATGGACTTAATATCATCATTATCGGAGCATCCGGCTGTGGCAAAACATGGCTGTCCAATGCCTTTGGCGTCAATGCCTGTAGAGCCAAAAAGAGAGTTAAGTATATGCGACTACCCGAGCTTCTATCCGATTTTGAGATAGCTAAAATACAAGGAACATATCGCAAGCTACTTAAACAGTTAGGCCGGTATGATTTACTTATACTTGATGAATTTCTTTTAACCTCAGTCAATGAAAATGAGAGAAATGATATTCTGGAATTGATGGAATCAAGATGCAACAAGCGCTCGACAATATTATGCAGCCAATGGTCGCCGGAAGGTTGGTATCAACGTTTAGGTGAAGGACCGGTTGCGGATGCGATTTTGGACAGGATTATAAACAGCTCATACAGCATCCTGTTGCAAGGTTCATCGATGCGCGAGGTATATTCGAAGATAAAATAAATACCATTGAGCCAGTCATTTGACTGGCTCTCGTTAGTGGACAACCTGGCTCCAATCACCGGACAATGGTGGCTCTATACGAGTGGACAGGGTGGCTCTGTCACACCGGAATATTCATATTTCGCATTTATGATAATATGTCTTGTTTTTTGTGCTCTAATTTGTTAAAATAGTGCTAACAAATAAATCATACAAAAAAACCATTGCTTCCTTCAAGAAACAATGGTTAGAACCAGTAACCTACTAATACTAGATCGCTGATTATATATCAGATTAACTGACATTAATTATGTTAGCTAATGATATCATAAATTAAGCATACATTCAATCCAGTTTAGAAACGGTTATCGGTCTAAATTGGATTTTTTATTTGCTAACGCAGATAAAATAATCATCACATAATTAAAAGTTAGACAAATCAAAATGGTGCGGGTGACAGGACTTGAACCTGCAAACCCGAAGGCGCTAGAGCCTGATTCTAGTGCGTCTGCCAATTTCGCCACACCCGCATTTACATAAGAGACATAAATTTGTCTACCCGATTATTATAACACAATCTCATAAAAAGCCAAGAGTTTTTTTGAGATTTTTTTCTTTCATTTTATCGGCGTCAAGAGTTGATACGTTACCGTCGCTCTAGGGTGCTTGAAGTTACCTGCTGCCCCTCATGTTTATTGAAGTCCGAGTCGATTTTCTAGAGGACCGATCAATTTTGGAAGGGCAACCGGTTTATTTTCTTAACTGATTTAGAAAATCTTTGGCTGATAAGATCAACAGTGATAGAATAAGACCTATAACAGTTACAAGAGGGGGCTTGCAGTTATGGTATCGTTGCAGATTCAGATATTTGTTTTGTTGGGAATTGGATTTGTGTTGGCCAAAAGGGGGCTCTTTTCCAAAAGCACCCAGAACCAGCTGACCAATATTGTTTTCCTGGTTGTCTTGCCGGCGGCGATTGTCAAGTCATTCCAGATAGACCTCGATGCGAGTCTGATGTTTAATTGCGTGTTGATCATGCTGATCTCGCTGGCGATCCAGTTCCTTTACTTTATCGCCAACAAGCTTCTATACAACCGTTTCGATGAGGATGAGAGAATATGCGCCCAGTATTCGACCATGGTGTCCAATGCCGGGTTCATGGGTATGCCCATCGCCTATGGCTTGTTTGGCGACCAGGCCTTGCTCTATGCCTCATTTTTCCTTGTTCCGGTCCGGGTCTTCATGTGGTCGTCAGGCATCTCCCTTTTTGCCAAGGCAAGCTATGGTAAAATCTGGCGTCAGGTGTTGATCCACCCGTGCATGATTGCGGTCTATGTCGGTTTTGCGGTAATGGGGCTAAAATATTTTGGAATCGAACTGCCCGGTCCCATAAGCGACACAATCGGAGTCATCGCCAAGTCGAACACAACCATCTGTCTGCTTGTCATCGGAGGGATCCTGGGTGATTTGGAGCAGATCAACTTCTTCAATCTCAACACTTTGATTTTCAGCTTCTATCGCCTGATTGCATTGCCGTTGGTTGTGATGGCGGGGGTACGGCTTTTCCATGTTGATTCGCTTATTGGCAATATTTGCATCTTGCTTAGCGCGATGCCGGCTGGAAGCACGACGGCGATGATGGCTCAGCGCTATGAAGGAAACGTCAATTTCGCGTCCCAGCTGGTCTTTGTCTCGACCTTGCTTTCGCTGGGAACGTTGCCGCTGATCACTTTCATTTTTAATTCATTCTGACAACTGCAAAGACAGAAGGGCTGCGCCAACCGCAGCCCTTTGATTCATCATTTATGAAATTAATGCCGCCGTGATGTGCCTTTTAAGGCAAAAAGCGGACTGCGGTGCCATAGGCGATGACCTCGGCGGCACCTTGCATGATGGCCGAAGAGGCATAGCGGATATTGATTATGGCGTCCGCTCCAAGAGCCTCGGCCTCGTAGACCATCCGTTTGGTCGCCAGGGCCCTGGCATCATCCATCATTTTGGTGTAGGCGGTAAGTTCCCCGCCGACCAGGGTCTTTAATCCCTGGGCGATATCATGACCCACGTTGCGGGTCTGGATTGTACTTCCTTTGACAATCGACAAAGTTTCCAGCTCTTTTCCGGAAATGTAATCAGTATTTACCAAGATCATCAGTTTCACCCTTTCTTATTTCCTTGATTCTTTCTACTAATACATGGATGGCCCCAAAGCAGATTCCCAAGGCGGCCATATCCAGGAATATCTTTGCGAAAATGGACTCATCCAGACTGAAGCTAAGATACAGCAAAAAACCCCCATAAAGACATACAATCGCCGTGATCGCTATTGGCGCGATGGTTTTTTTGAGTTTCAATGATAGCCCTCCTTGATTTTTACTCTGTTGGTCAGCTGTTCCATAAGAATTTGAATATCAACAGCCAGATTAAAACCAGGCCAATGAAAGTAGCCAGGGTTATTGTCAGGGAACTTTGCCAACCCTTTTGCGAATAAGCCTTGGCGATCTTCAGACCGGCAGGAATCCAGACGATCAGGAATATGACCGCGAACAGGCCGATGGTGCCGATGTACTCCATGGCGGGATAACCGAAAATCTTCCCACCGCTGGTCATCTCGGGCAAAAACGGAATCATGATTGAGCTGACAAGCCAACCGATTGCAGCGATGGCCCAGCCCGGGTTTGGTTTCTTCATAGTGTTTTCCTTCTCTTGCTTCACTCCATCAATAAATACAAGAATTCCTACCTTAAATTTAATCCTTTTAAACGGCTTTGTCAATCGGTTGAAGTGGGGATTAAAAGTGGTCTAACAGTGGTTTCGCCATTAAACATACGTGAAATGGATTTTGGTCAATGTCATTGATTTTAAGCGCACAGGTTCATTTTCCGGGCAACAAAAGAAGGCAAAAGTGTAAAAATCATCGTTTCCTATGTGCGATTCATTTGACATTGGCGGGACTTGCGGTTATAATTCTTGAAGTTTATACGAAAAATCTAATCAACTTAGGAAGAAATGTAATGATCGAAGAAATTTTAAAATTCAATGAAGCATTTGTAGCCAAAGAAGAATATGTCAAGTATGCCACAAGCAAGTATCCAGACAAGAAAATTGCGATTGTCTCATGCATGGATGCCCGGCTTACTGAACTTTTGCCTGCGGCTCTTGGTCTTAAGAACGGTGATGCCAAGCTGATCAAGAATGCCGGTGGGATCATCTCCCATCCATTTGGAAGTGCCATTCGCAGTTTGCTTATCGCCATCTACGAACTCGATGTTGAGGAGATCCTAGTCATTGGCCACACCGACTGCGGCGCGCGCCATACCGACAGCAAAGTGATGATCGAAAAGATGAAGGAAAAGGGAATCAGTCAGAAAAACATCGACCTGGTGAAATATTTCGGAGTCGATTTTGAAAAATGGTTAGGCGGCTTCAACGATGTCGATGCCACCGTTATCAACTCGGTCGAGACCATCCGCAACCATCCGCTGATCACCAAGGACATCAAGGTATATGGGTTTGTCATCGATTCTTATACCGGAAAAATGACCAAAGTCATCTAATTGTTAACTGTAAAATATGACCAACCGATCGGTGGACTTGAAAAATCCGCAGGAAACCCATACCGAGTGTTCCTGCGGATTTTTTAATACAACTTATTCGCTTCTATGATGATGTTGGAGCTAACCTAGGGCCACATCCAAAACCATCATGACTGCAAAACCGACCAGGCAGCCAATGGTGGCGATATCGGTATTGGAACCACCCTTTTCCCGCTGTGCTTCGGGAATCAGTTCCTCGACGACCACATAGATCATCGCCCCGGCGGCAAAGGCCAAGGCATAAGGAAGCATCTGTTGCATCCTGACTACGGCGATGGCTCCGATGACCCCGGCAATGGGCTCGACAATTCCTGATGCCTGGCCATAGAGGAATGATTTGAAACGGCTGAAGCCTTCCCGGCGCAATGGGATGGATACTGCAGCCCCCTCGGGGAAGTTCTGCAGCCCGATTCCGATGGCCAATGCGACTGCTCCGGATATCGAAGCGGTAGTTCCGATGCCTGCCGCCACCGCGCCAAAAGCGACGCCAACCGCCAACCCTTCTGGAATGTTGTGCAGGGTTATCGCCAGCACAAGCAGGACGCTTCGCTGCCAGTTTGTTTTGATCCCTTCGGCCTGGGAAGTGTTGAGGCCCATATGGAGATGGGGCAGCAGGTTGTCGATCACATACAGGAAAGCTCCTCCTAAAAGAAAACCGGTGGCTGCCGTGATATAGGCGACTTGTCCGAGTTCGGTGGCCATCTCGATGCTTGGGGCCAGAAGCGACCAGAAGCTCGCCGCGACCATTACCCCGGCGGCAAATCCCAACATGGCGTTGAGGACTGTTTTGTTGATGACTTTGAAAAAGAATACCATGGCGGCTCCCAGCGCGGTGACCCCCCAGGTGAAAAGTGTAGCGAACAGTGCCTGTTGAAACGGACTGAACTGGCTGATCCATTGAATCATATATTTCCCCTCCTTGTATATGTGTCGAATATGATCGTTTTTTATCATTTTACCTTTTCGGGTTTGGGAATTCAAGAAATGTGCTAGTGAAATTACAGTTGCCAGCATCGGTGGCTTTATTTTATTGTTATCCGACGATTGTGGCAGCGATTATCAAGAACTTTCTGGAATATGACAACTTGAAACAATCCGGGAAAAGTAAATGGTGCTTCCTGCAAACACAAAGAGACACCGAATTCCTAGGTTGGACATGCCTCCTTTTTGATGGTTCAATCCGCAACAGTTTGCCATGTTGCGCGTTTTACAGCCTGGTGACCATCCGGATCGCAAAGATAAGCCGGTTCATGGGGGATGGATTGATTACGATGGCTTTTTTCGGGCAGACCGACATGCAGTAGTAGCAGCTGATGCAGCGTTTTTGATCGATGGCTATCCTGCCATCCTTCAAAGTTATGGCGTTGACGGGGCAGGATGGAATGCACTCAAGGCACCCGTTGCACTTGCTTTGTCTTACCTTGAGGTTGACGAAAGTCTTGGTCACAAATATGCTGCTGTTGTTGTAGGGCAGGTCAAGCGGGGTCTTGATCAGTTTGGCAAAAAGAAACTGCGGACATTGTCCGATGACCTGGATGTCATCTTCACTCTTGATCATGCCCCTTTTGATGGCCTGGATGAAAACGGGGATCTCATCCACATTGTAACCGATCATCTTGGCGGCGACGAAGTCGAGGGCGGCGGGATTTCTCGAGGCGAGGACGACTCCGGTAGCTACGGGTTTGCCCAGGGCGGTCGGTCCTCCGTCAAGGCTGAATATCGCGTCCATTACCGAAAGGGTCGGCTTGATGTTTTGGTGGATGTCGATGAAAACGTCCCCCAGCTCGAATTCGCTGTTTACCCACTGGTGGATTTTCTGCTTGTAGCCTCCGGGCAGACAGCCGAACATGTTCTTGATGGCTCCCGAAAACCGGGTGGCGCTGTGGGTCTTGAGCTTGCAGGCATCGATGATCAGATCGACTTCGCTTAAAATCGCGGGCATGTACAATTCCCGCAGTCCGTCCGGCCGGTCAGGACCTATGTCAATCTTCGCCAGCCGGCATTTTTCGAATTCGACCAGGCGGGCCTGATACTTTCTGGCGACTTTATCGATTTTCGAGGTCACGAATGCCTTTTTGGTCAGACCCCGCTGGAAAAAGGCAATAGATTCGCCGATATAGATCTCGTTGTTTCTTTCCTGGCAGAGCCGGCACAGGGCATCGATCAGGGCATAATGGGTGATCGTATGCTGGTTTGGGCTGTTCTGGGACACGAGATTGGGTTTTATCAGAATCTTCTTGTTTTCCGGCAGCTCGAAGCCGATATCTTCGATGGCCTTTTTGACGGCAAGGTAGACGGCTTCCAGTTCATAAGTGGGGCAACTGACAATTGATACTTGTTCCATTGGATTTCCTCCATTCCCTTGATGGTTCCTCTACAATCAGTGTAGCACTTCCAGCCTGTTTTCTCAATTTATTTGATGGCTCATATCGCCCGTCAATAACATGTAAAAAAGCCGGGAATAGTCAAAGGCTGGATGTGACAAGGTGTTCACTGCTGCCGGTTTTTAAGCCGACAATTCGCTAGAAGAAGCGTTGGAAGAACTTTGCGATGATATTTCATGAATCGTAGATACAATCGCTCCAGAAAAGGTCCTGACCGCTGTCCATAAAGAGTATCGTGCAATTCGGGTAATGGAATAATATGTTGAAGGATTTGTAACTGTAATCAGTATCAAATCAATCTGTCAATGGGGTGAATTTTGGATTTGGAACGATGCGGCCACGCTGCGTCCTTTTTAATCGCTTTGATAAACGGCTTTATTTTCTGGAATTGAGGATAAAAAAACATCAAGAAACTTTAAGAAAGCCTTGGATAATATTGTTGGAATATCAATATTAGGCAGTATGGTAGTGGCTGGTATAATAATTGCTATCGTACTACCTGCTTATCATGCATTTATAAAAAAATAGGTTTTGCTAGTAGAAGTCATGTAATTATGACTTTTTTAATTTTATGTCGGATTGAACCAAATTTTTCTAATTGTCGTCTACTATATGTGCCTAATTCAAGCGTAAAAATGTAATATATTTAATTTATGTATTGAAAAAATGTAACATTATATATAAAATAAATGTAGCGCATGGCCAGATTTTTCGTTTGTGTTTCGCAAATGTTGAAAATAATGTTGGGCAGAATTGCTCCTTATATAACGCTTACGGTTATACTTGTATATACGTATCATTAGCATATTGAGTGGCCATGCGCCTAATGGGTGGAAATTTATGAACAAACTATATAAAGTAAAGACTAAAAGAGATTTGGCAGATGCTCTTGGGATCCCGTATAGAAAACTAACGTATATGCTCTACATATATAAAATTGAAAACTTCTATGAATCGTTTGAAATTGATAAGAAATCTGGCGGAAAAAGAAGGATAAACGCCCCAAGAGGAGACTTGCTTGACTTACAAAGACAACTGGCAATGATGCTCGCCGATGTGTATGATAATATAAACGAAAACTGTCGAACTTTTTCGAACATTTCTCATGGATTTGAAAAAAGAAAAAGCATTATCACTAATGCAAAAATGCATAAAAACAAACGTTATGTTCTTAATTTGGATATAAGTGATTATTTTGATAGTTTCAGTTTTGCAAGGGTTATGGGGTTTTTTATAAAAAATTCCAATTTTGAAATGTCAATTGAAGCGGCAACAGTGCTTGCACAATTAACTTGTTATGAAGGTAAATTACCCCAGGGAGCTCCAACCTCGCCCATTATTTCAAATATGATTTGTAGGATATTAGATTTGCGAATAGCAAAGATTTGTAAGAGAAATAAAGTTGTGTATTCTAGGTATGCTGATGACTTAACTATCTCTACTAACAATAAATACTTCATTGAAAATTATGAAGATTTTGTATCTAAACTTAGAGATGAAATTGAGAGATTTGGATTATCTATAAATGAAAAAAAGACTCGATTGTTAACTAACTACGCGAGGCAAGAAGTCACGGGTCTTGTTGTAAATAGAAAGATAAGCATAAAAAGAGAGTATTGTAAAGATACTAGAGCTATGCTTCATCAATTATTGAAAACTGGCGATTTTTTAATAGATAAACATCCAGGAACAATAAGGCAGTTAGAAGGCAGATTTGCGTTTATCAATCAGATTGATTGGTACAATAATAGTTTTGATGGCAATGATCATGGTTTATATAAACTTAATTCTAGAGAGCGTCAATACCAAAAATTCTTGTTCTATAAATATTTTTACGCTAATGATATGCCTTTAGTTGTTACTGAAGGGAAAACGGATATAATTTATCTTAAGGCGGCCTTGAGAAAATACCACAAAAAGTACCCATCATTAATAGAAATGAATAACGGAACGTATAGATACAAGGTTTCTTTTTTGAAAAAGAGCAAACGAATTAGATATTTTTTAGGTTTTCAGCTTGACGGAGCAGACTCGATGATAAAGATATACAAATACTATACTAAAGGTGGGAATTGTCCGAATTATTTTGAAATTATTAGTAAATTGAGCAAAAATGGACCATCTAACCCAGTGATATTACTATTTGATAATGAGCCTCAAAAAAATAAGCCATACTGTAAATTTAGACAAGAGGCAAAATTAAAAAACAGCCCTCCAGATAATACTAATTTGTCGGATAAACTAGAAGGTAATTTGTATCTTCTAACTGTCCCTATGATGCAAGGAAAATGCGAGAGTGAGATGGAAGATTTATTTCATGATTCGGTTCTTGAGGTTAAGATTGGTAGTAAAGAATTTAGTCGAGATCCGCACGCTGATTCTAGTAAATATTTCGGTAAGACTAAATTCGCCGAATATGTTCATAAAAATTTCGAAAATATTGATTTCTCAAATTTTGTGCCACTACTTGATGAATTGAATGATATAGTTATGAAATTTGAATGACCGCATGCCTCAGGTTGAAAATTCCAGTAGTGATATATCGAGATTTGGTAGTTCAAAAATCCAACTAATTTCTACATTTCAGATCATATATCTTCTTTTCGCGAACCAAAAGTGATGCATACTGTGTTTTATGGGCATTTAAATTATGAAATGTGATTATTAAAATTTCAATACGAATTACTTTTCCAGAAGCAGCACTTAATTACTTTTTAACTAGAATCGATTAGCAAGTAATGGGTGGTTATAACAAGTAGACTTATATTGAATATGATAACTTTTGTTTTAGGTGCTAAGAAAGAAGAAACTTATCAGGAAAAATGAATGTTAACCTATTTGTTTAGGAAGGACTTGTCCTTGGAAGAACAATGCACTAGACCTATGATTATGTTAAAAGGGGGAATGTCGATGATTATTAGAGGATTTATCACTGGTTTACAAAGAATTTGTTTTAATGGCATTTCAATTAATCTTGGCCCTATAGGATTTAATTTTGCTAGTAGTTCTTCCTAAATGAATAATAATGTTTGTATCTAATTTTGCAATCTAAACATCTTTTCGATATTTTCGTCAGTCAACGTACTCTGTTACTATCAAAATCAATATTTTATTAACTTAATACATTCCTGAATCGCCCAGATCGGCAGTTCTATTATGCACTAAATAATCGCATACTGGATGATCACTTGCTGCATCGTTCTGGATCAGTGCCAGGATCTCCAACGCTGATTTCAACGAAGTCACAAAGAAATATTCATTTTTTTGTCCATGCTATCACCTCCATTCAAAAGTACATACTTAGTGGGAGGTGATTTTACTTTTAATTTTATAAATACAAGGTATAAGTAATAAGATATATCTATATACATATTGGTCTAATGTGGTTAAAATGGAGTTAGATGATTAAAGAAAGGGAATTTACATGAAAGACACAGATAAAGCGTATTTTGAAATAGTTGATTTTTTACAAAATGCAGATTCGAAGTCATTGCTCTTAAAAGGTATCTCAGATGACGCGAAAGTCCAGTTGATGCTAAAATCCTTGCACGATGAAAAGCTACTAAGGGGTAGCGTTTATCTTATGCACATGAAAAAAGATGGGATTGAAAAGTTCTTTAGACCATTTAATATTCCTGGAAGGAAAAAAATCGCCCAATCAAAAACGTACGGTGAAGAAATTAGATTTAGTGATATGCAACTAAGATTCTATAAGCTAAAATCATATACAGATTTTCTGATTAATGAAGGACAAATGGATTCTTTTTCGATAGTTTGGCCGATTCAAAGCGCAGTAGGGAATAGAGAAGATATTGCTAATCTAAAAAAATATATTGGCAGTGCTGATGTGAAGAAAATAATTCTAATCACTTACAATGTGGTACTTCAAGATACAGAGGAGATTGAATCGATTGTTGATAAGGTTATAAAACTAGATAAGGAAAACGATGATCCAAAGGTATATAATAGAAGAATTGAAACCGCAAAATACAATGATATTCGAAAAACTGCATTATCGGGCGAAAGATGGTGACATGTTTCCGCGTTTATACCACGCAAATGATCAAATACGCTCATAGTCACGCCGTCCCAATCAACCATGACTTTGTCGCCTGGTTTGTGATGAATGTGCATCGTCAAATTGTTTTTCTTTACATAATCCTGGTACAATTCAAAGTAACGGGTTTGATGATAGAAAGGCAAAGATGCAGCGCGACATTGTTCCACATACTCACGCCACAATCCCCTAATGTATATTCCTGGTTTGAGTAACTCTTTATGGATGTAATCACAATCAGGCAAAATTTGGACTGGTAGATACTTTTCATCTGGAAAAAGCAACGAATTAATCTCGACATCATTCATACTTTGAAACTGAACCCATGTCAATCCGGTATTATCAGCAGCCTTGAAAATCCTGCTGACTGTATTACGGGATAAATGAAGCGATAAAGCAATGGCTCGTTGGCTCTCACCATAAAAACGTTTCTCAAGAATTTTCTTGATTTCTTGCATGAAAAAACACCTCCTTAGTAGATGCAAGGTAGATTGTTATCTACACTTCAATTCTACTCCTAAAGAGGTGGCTCTGTGAGTGAACATTTTATATTTACAAAGTTGCTCTGTATGGTGAACACGGTGGCTCTCAACTAGCGGAATACTCAATTATAATGGGGGCCTAAATGGGGGCCTTGGAAAAACATATCTATGGAATAGTTGCTAAATAGTTAAAATATTTGTAGATAAAACAAAAAAAGGTATTAAACACCTACAAAATAGTTGTTTAATACCTAAATTTTTATGAGGTCTATCCCATTCTGTTGTAGTACTCAACGATTAATGATTCATTGATTTCTTGATTCAATTCTGATCTTTCAGGCAATCTAGTCAATTTACCTGTCAACTTAGCTGCATCAACTTCAACGAAAGCTGGTACATGAGTACGTCCTTCGATTGCTGCTTTGATTACTGCCATGTTTAAAGATTTTTCTCTAACTGCGATCACGTCACCAACGTTTACTTTCATTGATGGGATGTCAGCTTTGATTCCGTTTAATGTGAAGTGTCCGTGGTTTACTAATTGTCTAGCCGCTCTTCTTGTTGAAGCGAATCCTAAACGGTAAACTACGTTATCCAAACGGCTTTCTAATAGGCAGAAGAAGTTGTAACCTGTGATTCCGTCCATTTTAGATGCTCTTTTGAATGTGTTGTGGAATTGTTTTTCGTTAACTCCATACATATGTCTCACTTTTTGCTTTTCAGCTAATTGTGCCCCATATTCAGTTTGTTTTTTTCTTTTTTGTCCGTGTTGCCCAGGAGCGTAAGGACGTTTGTTTAGTTCTTTACCGTTTTCTAAGGTAGAGAAACCTAAACGACGTGATAATTTCCATTGTGGTCCAGTATAACGTGCCATTAATATTTTTCCTCCGTATATTGTTTTAGCAAGTAAAACAATAACCCGCATAGATTATCCAGGTTGTGTCCATATTAAGTATTTCTCCTTGCAGCAAGATACTCTACAAACGTTGGTTATGAACGCAATTACTGAAACTCCATGTGCTGCTATCATTTATTGCTTTTCAAGCATAACCGAATTGCCGGCCAAAGTCAAGAGAAAAACGGCGGAAATATCCCGATATTTTTAATGTTTTCCCATATTTGTTTTGGATCTTGGATATAATCGCGGGAATTTGGGAAAATATCGAATTTTAGCACCGCCGGGTCTTTTTGTTTCAAACGGGAGGCTTCTATGCTATAATCATTGTAAATATCGTGCAATTATGATATTCTAACTAATCGAGGTGAAAAACATGAAAGAATTGATCTTATTGGTAAATTTGGAAGGTACCCAGGATGGTATCGCCATCGGTTCGATCGCCCGCAATCTCGGGGTCGAAGTGAAGCATTTGAACGACACTGATTTCAACCAGGAAGTGGGATATCTGATCGGTTTGGAATCATACGAATTCGATGATGAAGCGGACGTTTCATCGCTTGAAGACAAGATGATGGTACTCCACAACTTCTCGGATGAACAGATCGAATTGTTCCTGGATGTCTGCCGCCAGGCGGAAGTGTCTTACATCCCTTTAAAAGCGGTAACGACGCCGACAAACGTCCAATGGCGCTTTGTCGAGCTTTATAAAAATGTAAAAGCCGAATTCGAAGAAATGAAGCGGCTGCATGCAGGTCAAAATTAGGAGGGGCGCATGAATTCTAAAGTATGTATCGCATTGGATTTTGATTCGACTGCCAAGGTAGTTGAATTTTTGGACTCGTTTCCTGGCGGTGAAAAACTGCTGGTTAAAATCGGGATGGAAGTCTTCTATGGTCAGGGGCTGGAAATCATCAAGACGGTCAAAAGCTATGGCCATGATATCTTCCTTGATTTGAAACTCTATGACATTCCCAACACTGTCAAATCGGCGATGAGCCAGCTGGCCAAACTCGATGTGGATATCGTCAATGTCCATGCCAGTGGATCGATCGCAATGATGAAAGCGGCGATTGAAGGGCTCGAAGAAGGTAAAATCAAGGACAAAAGACCGCTGTGCATCGCGGTCACCTGTCTTACTTCGCTCTCGCAGGAAGTGCTGAACAAGGAATTGCTTATCGACAGGACGATCGATGAAACGGTGCTTCAGTTTGCCAAAAACGCCAAAGAAGCGGGATTGGACGGAGTAGTGTGCTCGCCTTTGGAATCGAAACTGATCCATGACAATTTGGGATTGGATTTCTTGACAGTGACGCCAGGAGTCCGTCTTAAAGACGATTCCATCGATGATCAACAGCGCGTGACCACACCAAGTGACGCCCGGGTGTTGACATCAAGCTACATCGTGGTGGGCCGGCCGATAACCCGTGCCAAGGACCCATATGCCACATATAAAAAAATCGTAAGAGAATTCGAAGGGGAATAATGATGGAAAAATTAATCGCAACACACTTATTGGATATTCAAGCAGTATTTTTAAAACCGAACGATCCGTTCACTTGGGCCAGCGGAATCAAATCGCCGATCTACTGCGACAACCGGCTGACACTGTCGTTTCCGAAAGTCCGCAAGGATATCGAGGCCGGTCTTGCCAAACTGATCAAAGAAAACTATCCTGAAGCCGAATGTCTGATGGGTACTGCCACTGCGGGAATTCCGCATGCGGCATTGGTTGCCGACATCCTTGATTTGCCAATGGGCTACGTTCGGGGCGGGGCAAAAAGCCATGGCCGCAACAACCGCATTGAGGGAGTGGTGAAACCAGGAATGAAAGTTGTCGTGGTTGAGGATTTGATCTCGACCGGGGGATCTTCACTTGAATGTGTCGAAGCCCTGAAAGAAGCCGGATGCGAAGTGCTTGGCCTGGTTGCCATCTTCACTTACGGTCTAGCCAAAGCTGAGGCCAACTTTGCCGCGGCGGAATGCTCATACCATACGCTGACAAATTATGATGCTTTAGTTGAGGTAGCTGTGGCTAAAGATTATATCGCTGAATCCGACAAAGAAAAACTGTTTGCTTGGAAAAAAGATCCTAGCGACCAGTCATGGATGGACAAATAGGCAGTTTATGAACAACGCCAAAATCCGTTTTGACACAGCTACAGTTTTGAAAGAGGCTTTTCAACCTTTGTTTTTGACTTTTCTGTTCATCCTGCTTATCAATCAGGGAATCAGCACGTTCGCTTCGATGTTTGGTCAAACGCTATCGCAGATTCTTACGCTTTTAGCCACTGTGGCGACCTTGCCTTTAGCCCAGGGCCAGGTAAAAGCGGCATTGAAGGCGGTCAACAACCAGATCGATGCCATCGATCCCAAAGACGATGGGCTGGCGGGATTTAGTCATTACCGCCGCTATTTCTCGACCTATTTTGTGGTCTTCATGATCACTTTGATGAGTGTTTTGATGATTGTCCTGGTGGGAGTCGTTCTGGTGCTTGCCACCCAGGGTGATGTGCTTTCGGGCCTGGGTGATTATTATCTGACATTCACCGATGTCAACGCCCTGGTTTTGGCGATGCAAAGTGATGCGGCACTGATGAGTGCGATCTACTCGACACTGGGAATCGTGCTGGCCATCCTTGGGGTCATCGGGCTTGTCTATCTGTTTATCTACAGCCATATCGCACTGGCCCCCTTCATCCTTGAAAAGTATGACTATCGGGGACTTAAGGCGGTGACCACCAGCGCCAAATACATGAAGGGCAGGAAATGGGACCTGGTCAAACTGATGGTTTCCTTTTTGCCCCATGCCTTGCTGGGGGTGGTGGCGATGAGTGTCATCGACAGCTTCGTTTCCAATATGGTTTTGGCCTCGCTTCTTTCGAGCATTGTCTTCATCGCTGTCTTGAATGTCCGTTTCAAGGTAGCCCTGGCTTACTTCTTCGAAGAAGCGGACATCGCCTACGAAGGACAGACCCATGACTGACAGGCGGCTGCTTGATGATTCACTGCTAACTGGCAAGCTGACTTGGAATATGGTGGCCTATGGTTATCTTACCGGTGGGGCGATGTATTTTTTCTCGGCTCCGCTGATCGGCCAGTATCTCGCGGTCTTGCTGGTGGGCCATTACGGCAGCTACAGTTTGCTTTTGGGCGTGTTGAACCTGCTGTTCCAGGCGATCATGCTTGTGACCATGGTTGCCATTTTGAAGGATTTCATCATCGAGAGTGTCCGCCACTTTTCAAAAGGGTGGAAAACCGAGCTGCTCTGGGGATTTAGTGTCGGCTTTCCGATGATGTTTATCACCAACTCCTTGCTGGGTGGCCTGGTGACCCTGTTCATCTCGAACGAGAGTGCCAATGAGGCGGCGATAACCCAGCAGGCCCAGAGCAATTTCGCCTTGATTGCGGTGACCACAATCATTCTGGCACCTGTGGTCGAGGAACTTTTCTTCCGGGGGATTATTTTCCGTTCTTTTTCGCGGTACAATGTCGTCCTGGGGATGGTTGTCTCGTCGCTGTTTTTTGGCTTCGTCCATATCTACCAGGCCTTGCTGGCGGGCGATGTCTCGCAGCTTTATTACCTGATCCAATATGGCGGGATGGGCCTGGTGCTTGCCTGGGTGTACGTCATCCGGCGCAATATTCTGAGTGCAATCTTCGTCCATCTGCTCAACAACGCCATCTCGATGGTCATATTGTGGATATCGTTTGGATTGTTGTGATAAATAAACTGGGAGTCTAATCCATTAGGCTTCCGTTTTTTTGTTCTATGACTGTAAATAGGTGAATAATTGTGATAGAATGAATGAAATATCGTGCCCGGGGGAATCGTATGCAACTAGAACCAATCAAACAAACATCATATCTGACCGCTTTGAACGCTCATCTTTATCGCAGGATCATGCGGATTGTCTATCTTGAGTCGACCCACTACAACTACCATCTCGATCTTGAAAAGATAATGGAAAAACTGGAAAACGACGAGTTCGAGGGCGCAATCGATGAGCCGGCCGTAAAAAACGCTCTTGACGCCCTGGTGGACTGGGGCAATCTTACCGCCATCCAGGATGCCAAGCAGGTCAACACGATTGCCGAATTCAAGGCTCGCAAGTTCCGTTATTCGATCAGTGATATCGCCCTGGAGGTCGAACGGATGGTGATGAAAATCGAGAACCTGACCGTGAAAAGCAACAGCGCCTCGCTAGGCTACCTCAAGCGGCTGTACCAGGAATTCAAAAAGATTCTCACTCTGAGTGACGCAAGTGAAATGCAGCTTCTGGAGTGGTGGGAGTATGTCGGGAATGATTTTGCGACCTTGAACCTGGTTTATAGCGACTACCTCCGTGATTTTTCCGGTGCCAAGTCGCAAAAGCTGATGCAGTCACTTGAATTTTTGCAACACAAGGAGTACTTCGTCAGGATGCTCAAGGATTTCGTGACCCAGCTGCAGATTTATGCCATTGAGTTCGAGAAGATTCTGATAAGTCTTGACCCTAATTACGTCACCAGTCTCCTTGAGCGGATCGTAACCGCCCAGAAGAAGAATCCTTCTTCGCTTGGTGCTCTTGAATACACCGATGAAAAGTACCTGAGGGATGGGGTCTTTGGCCGTTACAGCGAGCTGCAAAGGTGGTTTGTCAAACTGCCGGGAAGCCCGAGCGAAGTTGAACAGATCATGGATCGCACCAACGTCATTATCCGCCAGATCATCCAGAATGCGGGGCTGATCATCGACTTCCATGAGGGCATAATATCCAAGAAGGATGATTACCGCCATTACCTGAAACTTTTTGGCCGGATATCCGATCTTGGTGAGGCCCATAAGCTGGCGGCCCATCTTTTCGGGGTCCATGATATCCGTCATTACCAGACCAATGCGCCAAGACTGAGTGAAAGCAGTGCGATTTCGACCTTCGCCGAGGCACCTCAGGTTTTCGAAGTCAAACCGATGACCCGCAAATACCGGATCAAGCAGGAAAAAATCACCCTGGTGGACCGGTCACTCGAAAAGCAGCTGCAGATCCAGGCGCATCAGGCGATGATTGCCAGCCAGATCAAGATCGCCAACACCTACATCAAAGCCAAACGGATCGACTTCAAGGATATCGTCGATGAGATATCGCCCGCGACCCGGTTGTTGCTGCTTTCGTGGGTTGCCAGTGCCAACGGCACAATCGACAAGGTCGGTACAAGCGAGTTTGGCCGACGCTTCAAACTAATGAAAATGGATGAGACCATCACATTGCGCTGCAGTGACGGCGACTTGCAGATGCCCCGGTTCATCCTGGAATTCGAGGATTAAGATGATACCTAAAGAACTGCTTGAAAACTTCTGGGTCCTTAAAAGCGACGACCCCAAGAAGTTCTATCAGTTGAAAAGAGAACTGAAACAGTCGCAAAGCTTCATCAACAACCAGATCGGATGGAAAGTCATCGCCAATGACAATCTTCTCAAGATTGAAAAGACACCTTATCGGGCTTCGGGCTATATGGGAATCACGGATTTCAACGATGTTGACGACTACCTTTTCCTGGTGGCCACCCTGATCTTCCTCGAGGACAAGGGGGTGCACGAGCAGTTTTTGCTTTCGCAGTATATTGAAGGGATTGAAGTGATTTTGGGTGACCTGATCGAGCTGGACTGGACGAGCTATTCGCGGCGCCGGACTTTGATCAGGGTTATGGAATACTGTCTCAACCTGGCCCTGCTTAAGGTCACCGACGGTTCGCTGGAAGGCTTCAAAAGCGGCGGCGAGGGCGAGGTGCTCTATGAGAACACGGGACTTTCGAAGTATTACCCGGTCAGCTTCAATTTCGATGTCACCAAGATTGAAGGGGTCGATGATCTGGTTGTGGTGTTGAATGATTCAACCGACACCGTGCGCAATAGCGTCTATCAACAGCTGATCACCAGCCCGGGGGTGACCTGGAGCTCGAGTGAGGATGTCTTTGGCAAATATCTCAAGAACCAGCGGTTCAACATCCAGAAAAACATCGACCGCTTTCTTTCTGGTGAGTTGATGGTATTCAAGAACTCGGCCTACTTGATGGTCTCCAGTGATGATAAATATGGGACCCTCCATCCCAGCGGCAAATCGATAAGTTCGCTGGTGCTGTTTGTCCAGAAGCGGATCGTCGAGATGTGCAACAATGGCGAATTGAAGCTCTTGGTTGAGGATGTGATCGAGATGGGTGCCGGCGATTTTGGCAAGCTTGTTGTGGGCGTATACAATCAGGTTCTGCCGGGATTGTCGAGCGAGTACCGCAATATGGACATAAACAATGTGATCAAGGCGGTAGTCGCCTATATGGAGGGCTTCCATCTGATCGAACTAGATGGAGCAAAGATAATAATACAAGGGGCAGTGGCCCGCCATGAGGGAAGTTACCCTTATGATTTTGTGGAGGAATAGATGAAAGAAAGATGGCAGATGCATCGGATGGGACTGGTGAATTTCTGGTATTTCGACGACCAGGAGTTCGAGTTTGCCAATGGCAAGCTTTTGATCCGGGGCCAGAACGGTTCGGGAAAATCGATATCGACCCAATCCTTCATTCCGTTCATATTGGATGGAAACAAGGCGCCTTACAGGCTGGATCCCTTTGGGTCCAAGGACCGGCGCATGGAATATTATTTCCTGCTTGACGGCAAGAATGATGAATCGGCCGGCTATATCTGGCTTGAATTCAAGAAAACCGGTTCAGAGCAGTACCGCACCCTGGTAATCGGACAGCGGGCCCGCAAGAACAGCGACATGCAGTTCTGGAGCGGGATAATTCTTGACAACCGGCGGATCAACCGAGATTTTCAGCTAAAAAAACGGCTTGGCGACTCTTGGCAGATTCTCACCAAACAGGAGTTCAAAAACGCGCTTGGGGATAGCAACTTCTACTCCGAGCGGGCGGTGGAGTACAAGGCGGCGGTCAACAAGCATGTTTTCGGGTTCGACCAGCTTGACCAGTACGACCAGTTCGTGGACCTGCTTATCAAGGTGCGGGCTCCAAAGCTTTCCAAGGAATTCAAACCGACCAAGATCTACGAGATCTACAATGAAAGTCTCCAGGTTTTAAGCGATAGTGATATCCTGCCGATGGTCGAATCGATGGAAGAAATCGACCGGACCCAGGCCAAGCTCGATGAATTCCAGGCGACCAAAAAGGCGCTTGACAATGTCGGTCGCGTCTACAATCTCTACAATCGCTATTACCTGGGGAAAAAGGCGCAAAACTACACCCGTTATCGCGACGAGTTCGATGACCTTTCCAGCCGGCTCAAAGACGGTCAGGACCGGTTTGAAGCCAATCAGGAAGCGCTAATAGATATCGCTAAAAGAACCGATGAGCTAAACGGGGCCAATGCCCTGTTGCAAACCGAAAGGGCTGCGCTCCCGCTTGATGACATCGAAGCCAAGATTGAAAGCTACAAACAGGCAAAAGGGGAAAAGCAGGCTCAGGTCCAGGAACTAAAGGCCCATCAAGGCAAGCTGGATGCCGCCTTGGCGGAAAAGGATGTCAAAATCACCCAGCGGCGCCAGCTTGAACAGGATGGCAGCGACTGCGAGTATCGGGTTTTTAAAGGGATCAAAGAACTTGATGCGATCAACGAAATCGCAAAGCTGCCAGGCCACGAAAAGATCCGCCGAATGGAAAGTCAACGTGATCTTCTGGGACACTGTGATGAGCTTGAAGGGGAATTGAACAAAGTTTCCAAGCGGGTCGACCAGGTTCTTGTCTGTCTTGACCGGCGCCATCAAGAACAACTCCGGCGCGACGAGCTTGCGCAAAACCTCGGCCTGGTCAATGAACAGATTGCCAACTGCAACAGTCTTCTTGATGGCAAGACCCGGGAGATTGAAAACGTAAGGGACGAACTGATCAACGGATTCTATCGTTTCGCGCAGGGAAGTCCCGCCCTCGATATCACAAGCAGGCTTAATGATCTGGCCAATATCATCAGGGAATACCAGGGCTATGGCGATTTTAGAATGATTGACCGGATTTTGATCGAGCTCAAAAGCGACCAGGCGCTGACTTTGAACAAGTCGATAATGGAGACACGCTTCGCCTTGGACAACTACCGGAAGGACCGGGATCTGCTTAACCGGGAACTCATCGCCCTGATCCAAACACAGGATCTGACATTTCCGGTCTCCGAGCTGGTTGGCCAAGGGCGCAGGATCCTTGCGGATAACGGAATTGATTTTATCAGTGTCTATCAGGCCTTGGAATTCGACGAGTCGCTTACGGAAAAACAGAAGAACATAATGGAAGCCCAGCTGGTGGCAACCAATCTCATCGATGCCATCATCGTCAATTACGAAAACTATGAAAAGGCCCGGGAGCTTTTAAGGGGCAGCGACCAGGTCCTGGTGGCTCTTGAAAGTCAGGAGGGGACGGGGACGTTCTTTGTCAAGGGGGACCATCCCCGGTTTGAGCGGGAAATCGATGATTTCATCGCGATGTTCGCTTCCAAAGGCCGCTTCGAACCTGACGGCCATTACCGCCATGGGCTGATGGAAGGTTTCGTTTCCGACAAAAAAGAAAGTCTCTATGTGGGTGAAAAGTCGCGCAAGGCCAACCGGCTAAGGCAGATCGCTTCGATCGAAGCCAGTATGGCAAAGCTCGAGGAACTTGTGGAATCGACGACCCAGGAAATAAAAAGGCTAGAACAGATTGGAGCGCAGCTTGAGGAAGACTATGCCAGCCTCCAGGTTTTTGCCGACCTCGACCGGCTGCTCGAAGAGCTTGACGCGCTTGAAGTCCAGCTGGTCCAGGCGACCCAAAAACAACAGGAGCTTTCAAATCAGGTGGAGCAAGTCAAGGCCCGGCTGGTAAAAATCAAGAACGAATTGCTTGGAGCGGCCAGCGATCTGCCATACCATCTGGAAAGTGCCATCTATCAGGATGTCAGGGAAAGTCTAAAAGACTATCAGACCACCTTGAACCAGATCCACCGCGAATTGCTGCTCTGGGGAACCAAGAACACCCAGGTGCAAACGATCGGCGAGGTGATTGACAAGATTGGGGAACAGGTTGATGAATACTACGATTTGACCCGCCAGCTGGAAAGCCGGATTGCCAAGAACACCACCATCATCGCGACCATCGAGAATTACCTGAATCAAGA
Source organism: Erysipelotrichaceae bacterium (assembly GCA_028698185.1). Classification (GTDB taxonomy): domain Bacteria; phylum Bacillota_I; class Bacilli_A; order Erysipelotrichales; family Coprobacillaceae; genus JAQVDW01. The sequence goes on from JAQVDW010000018.1 coordinate 22,972, forward strand.
GTCAACCAAAGAGCTCCATGGGCGGGTCAGAAAAATCGACGAAGCGCTGGAAGCCAATGGGATTGAAATTGAAAAACTTGACAGCCAGCGGCAACATTACCGGGAAGCGAATCTCCTGCTTGAACGGGATATCGCCCTGATGGCCAGCCAGTTGGAAAAAGCGAAGGCTTATCTTGATCTTTCAAGAGAACTTTTTGTCCAGGAACTCGATCTAGGATATGTTCAAGGAATCATGGGCAATATCGATGAACAGGCCAAAAAAGCGGGCAGTCTGCTCCAGCCAAATGAAGCGCAAAAGGGCGAGAATGAGCTGTTGCAATCGTTGAACGACGCCCAGCGCAACAACTTCTCGGCTTTGACCAATTATGGCATCGCCACGGTTGAGCTGTTCAAAGCCAATGAATCCAACCTGATTTCCCTGCGTTATGCGATCATGCTCAAGTACCAGAACAAGACGGTCGATTTCTTCGAATTTTACGATAAGATCACCGAAACGATCGAGAACACCCAGCTGCTCATAGTGGAAAAGGACAAGGAACTATTCGAGAAGTTCTTCTCCGACGCCCTGGCCAACAAGCTGATCCGCAAGATCAACGACGCGAAAAGCTGGGTCAAGGACATGAGCGAGCTTATGGAGAATCTCAAGACGACATCGGCCATCTCGTTTTCACTGGCATGGAAGCCCAAAGCGGCTCTTTCCAGCGATGATCTCGCGACGCTAGAACTCGTCAGGCTGCTTGAAAGCGACCGGGAGATCCTGAGCTACGAGAATCTTAACGCCCTCTCGCAACATTTTTCCAAACGGATCAAGATGGCCAAACAGGAATATCTTGAAAACGACATCCAGGAGTTCAACTACGGTGACCTGGTCCGCCAGGCCCTGGATTATCGGGAATGGTTCGAATTCTGCCTTTACTACAGACGGTCCGGAGCTGTCAAGAAGGAACTGACCAATTCGGCCTTCAATGTCCTTTCCGGGGGCGAGAAGGCGATGGCGATGTATGTGCCGCTGTTCACCGCGGTCAATGCCCAGTACAAGAAATCCGCGAAACCGGACTTCCCGCGCATCATCGCCCTTGATGAAGCCTTTGCCGGAGTCGACAGCGAGAATATCTCGTCGATGTTCGATCTGGTGGAGAAACTGGATTTCGATTTCATCATGAACTCGCAGGTGCTCTGGGGCACTGATGGCGCAGTCAAGGAGCTGGCGATATCCGAACTGTACCGGCCGCTCAATTCCCAGGTTGTATCGACCATAAATTACCATTGGAACGGAAAGGTGAAGACGCTGTTATGATCGAAGAGTGCGTAGCCTACTTCAAGGCGAAGCCGGAATTCGACCGGGTCTTCAAACTCATGAAAAAGCAGTGGGAGAAATACGGGCGGGCAGCCGGCTACATAATTCTCAAAGACCCGACTGCCAAAGAAAAGGAGGTCCTGGGCAAGTTTTTGCACCAGGATTATGGCTATCCCGCCGATCTGGCCAAGATCAGATTCAAGATGGTCTCCTTCCAGGAAGCACTGGAAATAACCAGGTTCAAAAACCTCGATATCAAGGATATCCTTGACGCCTACTTCCGGATGGAAATATCGACGACCGGACACAAACGGATGGTCGCTCAAAAAAAGCAGGCTGATTTATTCGAGGCGCTGTCAAAACGGGTAAGCCACCCGTTGGTGGCAGATTGGTTCGATTGGCTGCGCCAATCCAGAACCAGTGGCTATATGTTGTTCAAGTCATGGGTCAAGGATGATGAAGATTCCGCCTGCCAGGCGATACAAGCGATCGACAGTGCGGTTGGCTGTCTTGATCGAAGTGCGTTTCCCTTGGCGGTTCTAGGGGCCCAGGTGACGGGCAATCCCCACTATTTCGACCGCAACACCAAGCCGGGGCGGCTGCTTATCAGCTGTTTGGGACATATCCATGGCGTCACAACCCCGAGTCACGCCCAGGGGATTTTGGAGCTGTATGTCCTGGCCAAAATAACCCCGGATGACATCTCGTCGAGTGTGGTCATCAAGAACATCGACCTTTTTCAAGGGGACAAGATCCATCAAGGTGTTGCCGGATTCAATGAATTGAACGAGCCTTGTGTGGTGACTTTGGGCAACCTGGCGAACGTCAGTCATGCTTCAAGCAAGCCCTGTGTGTTTGTGTTTGAAAACCAGATGGTCTTTTCATATCTGGCCAGCGAGCGACTCGATAACTGCTCCCTGGTGTGCACTTCGGGCCAGCTCAAGGTTGCGGCACTGAAGCTTTTCGAAATGCTCGACAGGAAAGTCAGGATCTTTTACAGTGGCGATTTCGATCCCGAGGGCCTGCAAATAGCCGACAAGCTATTGGGCCGTTTTCCCAATGTGACGCCGTGGGGGTTTAGTGAGGAGCTTTACTTCAAGGCGCTTTCAAGCGAGCCAATCAGCGATGTCCGCCTGAGCAAACTCGATTCCCTGGCCGACTCGCGCCTTAAACAATTGGGCAAGTCAATCAAGGACCATAAGTTGGCCGGTTACCAGGAAAACATCCTCGATTTCTACCGTGAGGACATCGTCAAAAAAATGATGGAAAACAAGTGATGACCACCAGGCCAGACAAGGCAGGGTGGTCATCATCTTTTTTCGAATCCGGTGACCGGGTCCCGAGACCGAAAAGCCTGTGAAATTGAATGAATTGTGTCAATTCCACCTGTTAGGTGCTATAATCTAATTAGCGACAGGCAGACGGGAATGCGATTGCAACCAGCAATAAAAGGAGATGGATTTATGGCGTACATCATGGAGATTGTCGAAACTTCGAAGCAGCCCGTTCTTGCGGTAAGGACAACGACTGCGGTTGAAAATCTGCCCAATATCGTCGGTCCGATCTACGATGAGATAGTGGGCTACATCATGGCAAATAAGCAGGAACCTCTGGGTCCGGCTTTTATCGCCTATTACAACATGGATATGGAAAATCTCGACATCAAAATCGGCTTTCCGGTGGCCACAGCCCTGCCAGGCAACGACCGGATCGAGGCGGGTTTCATTCCGGCCGGGAAAAAGGCCACAACTTTCCACAAGGGATCTTATGGTGATGTCGGGGCGGCATACCAGGCTTTAAGCGAATACCTGGTCAAAGCCGGATACGAGGCGACCGGAGTGGCTTATGAATATTACTACAATTCGCCTGGGGAAGTGCCTGACAGCGAATTGTTGACTAAGATCGAACTTTTGCTTAGATAATACTTGTCCCTTTGCCTGTTTCATTCAATAAAAAAGCTCCCCGGCGGGAGCTTTTAGCGTTTTTCCAGATAATCGATCACGTGGTTGAGACTTGGCAGGATCTCTGTCGCCAGCTGGGCAGGCTGACCTTCGATGGTCACCATGTCCGGGATGGCGATGACTTTGACATCGGCCAGAAATGATGCCATGATGCCGGCTGGAGAATCCTCAAGGACATAGGCTTCATGGGAATCGATATTTAGCTTCTTGATCGATTCCAGGAAGATGTCCGGTGCCGGTTTGCCGTTTTTGATCTCGTCGCCGCAGATGACGTCATTGAAATAATGAGTCAGATTGGCTTTGGCGAGGATATGGTCAACCCGGTGGCGCGAAGAAGAGGTGGCCACCATGGTGAGGTAGTTGTTTGTCTTCAGGTAGTCGAGCAGCTCGAGCAGACCTGGTTTGATTGTTGGTCCGACTGTATCGAATTCCTGGGCTATCAGTTCGTAGACATTGGCCACGAGCTGTTTGCAGTCGACGTTCTTGTAGTTTAGCTGCAACCGGTTAAGGTTGTCTTTATGGTTAGAGCCGATCATCGAGCGGTAGAATTCCTCGCTCATCGATTCTCCTTGTTGTTTTAGCAGATGGTTGTAATAATTGTACGTGGTGCGCTCGCTGTCGATCATCAAGCCGTCCATATCAAAAATTATCGCTTTTATCATTGTTGTCTCCTTGATTGTTGTGGGTCTATCTTATCACAATTAATGGGGGATTAGTAGTCTTTCCTGAATCTGAAAATAAAAAAACGTCCCATAGGAACGTTGCTTTTTAGTTGGCGGTCTGGACGGGACTCGAACCCGCGACCTCCGCCGTGACAGGGCGGCATTCTAACCAACTGAACTACCAGACCGTAAAAAATGGCGGAGACAGAGAGATTTGAACTCTCGCGCCAGTTACCCGACCTACGCCCTTAGCAGGGGCGCCTCTTCAGCCTCTTGAGTATGTCTCCAGGTTTTTACTGCTTTTACATGATAGCATTTATTTACATGTGTTGCAATACTTTTTTTCACTTTTTTCAAACACTGTCCAATGTTTAGAAAAAAATGGTCTCCCCGCACGGGCTCGAACCGTGGACCCTCTGATTAAGAGTCAGATGCTCTACCAACTGAGCTACGGAGAGATTGCATATCGCTTTGGGTTATCCCGAAGTCGACTAGTAAATAATACTACATATTTTTGTTTTCTTCAATACAAAAATTGATTTTTTTTCAATAATTATATGATATACTTAAAAAAGAGGTGATGACATGTTTTATCGACAATCGTTACAAAATATTCAGGTGGTATTTATCAGCTTGGATGGGGCCCTGCTCGATCTTAACCACCTGCGCTACAATTACATTAAAAAACTCGGCCATGAACAGGGCCGGGAAGTCGACCTGGTCAAGTTCGACCGCTATCTAGGCAACTACCAGACCGGCTATGATTTCTTGGATTTCGACTTCGACGCAGCTAGGATGGAAGATGAGCTGTTCGAGTACGCCAAATATGCGACCAAGATCAAAAAGACCGGCAGCGACGAACTGCTCAAGTTCCTCAATTCCCGGGGCATCAAGGTCGCGATCTACACGACCTACAAGGCCAAACGGGCGATATCCTATCTCCAGCTTAGCAAGCTTGACCAGTATGTCGATTACGTGATCGGCGGGGATTGCGAGTGCGCCCATCTGCCAGACAATGAGATCATCGAACTGGTGCTGGAGAAATTTGGCATCTGTCGCAATGAGCTTCTGGTGGTGGCACCCTACAAGTCACTTGTTGCCGCTGCCAACCAGAGTTACTGCAACGTCATCTTTTTGAAGGACCTGGTCGAAGCCGATCTGGCTGTGGAACGGATGGTGTACAAGGTCGCCACCAACTGCTTCGAGATCATGAACCTGTTCTTGTTCGACCGTTTCGACGACAACGAGATCTATGGCGGCGCTTTGAACTTTTCTAGAACGATGGACGAGGGCGAACTCGAAAAGACGTACAACCACCTGGTAAAGGAGTTCGCTGACGATCCCGAACTGCTGCGCCTGGTGCGCCAGAGCTATTTCTACTACCTGGGCGAACTGCAAAACCGCCATTTTGAGGAGTTTGGCAAGAACCGTCTGAAAAACATCGACTATTCCAAGCTCAATGAAGGCCTGATGCTCAAGGACCACGATCTTGAAGTCAACCAGCTCAAGGAAAAGATCGAAAAGACGCTGACGTTGGATGTCACCAAGCTGGCCGCCCACAAGGGTGCGCCCAGGGAAGAATCGCCCCTGGACCGGCTTGAAGTCCTGGAATACGGCCAGACGCCCAACTATATCAAAACACAGCATCACTACGACAGTAAAGAGCCTGGAAACAAGGCCAAAAGGGAACAGCGCCTGAATCTAAGGGACCTGGTCGCCAAAGATGCCAAGGACCTCAAGGTGCAGATGGTCGCCAAGAATGCGAAATTCGATCCGGAAGCAGCTGTGGCTCTGCCGGTCAAACCGGCAGATGACGAGGCTGAACTCCAGCTGGATTTTGCGAACGTCACCGCCAACCAGAAGGATACCCTGGACATGCTTAGTGCTCTCCACACCCGGGAGATCACCAAAAAGGAACTGAGTGAGACGGGGGTCAAGGAAACGCAGGACTGCCAGCTCGATTACAATAACGATTTCTATTACCAGAAGCGGGGGCCCTTTGCCTGGATCCACCTGGTAGCCGTGCCCTTTGTCGCGACAATTTTGGGGATGGTGGCCTACCGGCTGTCCGGGGCGCCGTTTGAAAACCAGAAGGGCTATCTGGAAATCCTGGATTCGCTGCTGGATTTCTATCTCGATGGCATCCTGGCCATCTACCAGACACTGATCGACTTTGTCCATGTCCGGGCCGCCTTTGTCCCATCATTCGATGCGCTGCTTGCCAGCGACTATCGGCTGTACATCCTGTTTGGCTTCTACTTTTTAGCCAACATGGTAATCTACGACTCGATTGTGTCCATTGTCCGGTTTGTCAGAAAATAAGATTGGCTTGGCATCTTTTCTTCTTGAAAGGATGCCGATTTTTTTGTTTGAATTTCTATTGACAGGAGACGTCATTAATGGTTATAATGTAAGCAGTTACAGCGAGCCGGTTACAACAAGGCCTTATAGGCTGTTATTTTTTAATGATATATGTAACCGGTTGCATATATTTTTTGGGAAACATTGTAACTAGTTACATAATTTGAAAGAGAGGATTATTATGAGAGCAGTAATGGTTATGTTCGATTCACTGAATCGCCACATGCTTCCGAATTATGGTTGCGACTGGATCAAGGCGCCCAATTTCAAGCGGCTCGCTAAAAAAACGGTCAGCTTCGACAATTGTTATGCGGGCAGTCTGCCCTGCATGCCAGCTCGAAGGGAGCTCCATACCGGACGGTACAACTTCTTGCATCGTTCCTGGGGACCGGTGGAACCGTTTGACGATTCGATGCCCGAATTGTTGAAAAGAAACGGAATCTACACCCACCTGGTTTCCGACCACCAGCATTATTGGGAAGATGGGGGATGCACCTATCATACCCGCTACAGTTCCTGGGAAATCAGCCGGGGCCAGGAGGGTGACCCCTGGAAAGGCCGCGCCAATTATCGAAGCAAAGAGGATTCGCCGTTTTTCTGGAGCAAGATGGCAAAAAACGCGCCCGGCCAGAATATCCTGAAGCAAGACGAGATCAACCGGACCTATCTCCAGGATGAAAAGGACATGCCCCAGGCGGTGACCTTCAAGAACGGAATCGACTTCATCAATGCGAACCACGACCAGGACAACTGGTTTTTGCAGATCGAGACTTTTGATCCCCATGAACCGTTCTTCGCTCCGGCGCGTTTTCAGGAATTGTATCCCGACGACTATGACGGGATCGAATTTGACTGGCCGCCCTACGGTCCGGTGATGGAAGACGACAGGACCGTGGCCCATGGCAAGAACCGATACAGCGCCCTGGTTAGCATGTGCGACCATTACCTGGGAAAGGTCCTCGATTTGATGGACGAGCACAACCTGTGGGAGAATACGATGCTTATCGTCAATACTGACCATGGCTATCTTTTAGGGGAACATGGCTGGTGGTCGAAATCGGTGATGCCAACCTACAACGAGATCGCCCATATCCCATTTTTCATCTACGATCCCCGTTTGAAAATCGCCGGGGAAAAGCGTCAGGCGCTGGTGCAGACAATCGACATCGCGCCAACCCTGCTGGATTTTTTCAAGGTGGCGATACCAGAGGCGATGGAAGGACGGCCGCTCAAGGACACGGTAGCATCTGACAAGAAGATCCGCGATCACGCGATGTTCGGGTACCATGGCAGCCACGTCAACATCACCGACGGCCACCATGTCTATATGCGCTCGCCGGTAAGCAATTTCAACCGGCCCCTTTACGAATACACCCTGATGCCTACCCATATGAGATCGATGTTCGCCCCTGAAGAACTTGGCGAAATCGAGATCGCCGGACCATTCGGGTTTTCCAACAAGGCCAAGATGATGCGCATCGAAGTCAAGGCGGAAAGCTTCAACAAGCCAGCCTTCTTTGGTTCCAAGCTGTTCGATATCGACAGCGATCCCGACCAGTTGAGCGAGATCGAAAATGAGGATGTCGAGTTGGCGATGATCGAGGCCATCCGCCAAAAGATGATAATCAACGAAGCTCCCGATGAGCAATATGTCCGCCTGGGCATTGTAAAAGACCGGCCGCTGACACGGGGAGAACTCAGGATCCAGAAAGAACAGACAATCAATGAACGAAAAGTTGCCGGTCTGGAATCGTTCGAGTTCCAACATGGCAGTTTCAACATGGTTACCTGCCTGTTGAACCTGCTGGAACCGTCAAAAAGGGCAGGCCTTGTCGCCGATTTCAAAGTCCAGTTGGCCAACAAAAAAACTAAAACTGTCAAGGACAGGGATGTATACGAACTCCTTGGCAATATGGAACTTACCAATGATCAGTATGCGATGTATAAATATTTTGTGAGTGTTGCGAGTCGTACTAAATAAGGAGAGATAACGATGGAAAAGACAATGCGCAAAGCGAAAATTAGTGAAATATTGAAGTATGGTTTAGGTGGAGTTGGTTCCAACGTCGCCTTTATGCTGGTAATGGCATATCTGATGTTTTTCTACACCGATGTCTTTGGCATCAATGCGGCGGCAGTCGGCGGTCTGTTTTTCGTGACCCGCTTCATTGATGCGATAACCGATCCGATGATGGGGATGATCGCCGATCGGACCAGGTCGAAATAAGGGAAATTCCGGGTCTGGGTCCTGTTTGGAGCGCCGCTGCTGGGGTTGATGGTGGCGATGATGTTTGCAGCTCCCGATCTTTCCCCAACTGGCAAGCTGATCTATGTCTATGTGACCTATATCGCCTACTCATTGATTTCGACAATTGTCAACATTCCGTACCATTCACTGACTCCGGTGCTTTCGCAAGATCCCGACCAAAGGACAGTCATTGCCACAACCAAACAGCTGCTGGGGCAATTTGGGAATGCCTTTGTGACCATCGGCGCCATCCCGCTGGTGACGATGCTTGGTGGCGGAGCGCGGGCCTGGCAGATCTACGGTATTGCCAGTGGAATCATCATTGTGATCGCATTCTATTTTTGCGCCTGGGGTGCGAAGAATCATGACGTTTCCAATGTTGTCACCAAGGAGAGTACAAGCGAAAACAAACCCAAACTGACATTCAAAAAACAGATGGCTTTGATTTTAAAGAACCGGGCCTTGTTGATGCTGATGATCGCTTTTGGAACCGACATGATTGCCTTTGCGGCAGCCAATGCCACCAATATCTATTATTTCACCTACGCGGTAAAAAGACCTGATCTTATTGCGGTAATCGGACTTTTCGGTCTGGCCATCGGGGTTCCAATCACCTTCACCATTCCAGCCTTGTCAAAGCGCTTTGGAAAAAAACGCCTGTTCACATTGGCGAGCATGACTCTGATTGGAATATCGAGCTGGCTATTTTTCATCCCATTTGAAAACTCAACCTTGATCCTGGTTCAGGCAGCAGTCCTGGCAGCAGTCTCACCATTCACCGGTGTCATCGGCTGGGCGATGCTGGCCGATTGTGTCGAATATGGGGAGTGGGTCACGGGAGTCCGGGGGGAAGGTACGGTATCTTCCCAGCTCACATTCGTCAATAAACTGGGGATGGCATTGGGCGGAATATTTGCCGGGATGATGCTTTCGGCGGTCGGCTATGTTGCCGGAGGGGAACAGTCCGCTTCAGTGCTCCGGGCGATTGTCGGAATCAAGGCGCTTTTGCCGGCGGCCGGTTATGTCTGCTCGGTCATCGCAATGTTCTTCTATCCCATCACCAAAGAGTTCTACTACCAGATGATCGAGGATAACAGAAACAATCATTTGCAACAGAAAATCACTATCGAAGACATGCAAACGAGTAGAAATTAATTCATTTCCATAGATAAATGTGATACAATTGATACGGTGATGAAAATGGCAGCGACAATATATGATGTGGCAAAAAAGGCGGGAGTGTCAACCGCCACCGTCTCAAGAGTTATAAACAAATTAGGCAACGTCAGACAAGAAACAAAGGCAAAAGTCGAAGAGGCGATGGAGCAGCTCAATTTCACGCCCAATGCCTTGGCTGTGAGTTTTGCGACCAATAAAAGCAATATAATCGGCTTGGTGACGACGCTGGAAAGCGAACGGAACATATCCAATGAAATGGTGAACAATTTCTACTTCACTGAGCTGTTCCGGGGTATCAATACGGTGTTGAAAAGGCGCAACTATGACCTGCTGATTATCAATGAAAGTCTCGACAACACCCAGTATTACGACGGACTGATCCAGAATAAAAGGATTGACGGGTTGGTTGTCTCGACCCAGCTCCATAACACGGCCCAGTTCAAGAAACTGGTCAGACAGAAATTGCCTCTGGCATATATCGGAAAGATTCCCAACTTCAACCAGGGGTTGAGCGTCTACGCCAGATATTACAAGTATACTGATGAAATACTGGGTTACCTTAATGACAAGGGATTTGAGCGGGTGCTTTTCATCAGCTATCGCCAAAAACAGGATCTGATCAAGATGTGGGATCAACTCAAATACGATAATCATACTAAAATGGATATTGAATATCTTGATTTGTATGAGGCCCACCAAAACGGCGGTCTGGTTGAAAAAATCAAAGACATCTACCAGGATGGCAACTATCCCCGGGCAATCTTCACTGACGAATTGAACAACGTCCAGATAATCATAAGCGTCCTCAACAACCTGGGGCTACAGGTTCCAAAAGATGTCTCGATCGTTTCAGTCGAGCATATCCACGGCATGGGAAACAATTACTATCCCAAGATAACCAACGTATATGTGCCGGTCTATGATATGGGTGTGGCGGTCGCCAACCTCTTGATTGATTTCATTGAACAGAATCAACAGGAATACAATAAGCAGATTATTCTCGAATCGATATTGATCGAGCGGGAAAGTGTTAAAAAAGGCTGATTACGCAAGTGTCAGCCTTTTTGGTGCAAATTGTCATAAATCGCATTAACTGATCGTTCACAAAATCAAAATATTGGGTAGAATGAAAGCGTGACCAAAATTAGGAGGTGGCGCTATGGATGCCAAGAGATTGTCCCGATTCAAAGATTCTTATGGAGTGAACTGCCTGTTTCTTGGCATCTTTCCAGCCTTGTTCTATTTTGCGGCTGTGACAATTCTGATTGTAAAAAACAACTTTCACTCTTTCTGGATAGGACTTAGAAATATTTTCGATTTCACACCAGGACAGGTGAGCGATTTTCTGGTGATCGGCGGGCTTGAGGCCAGCCTTATCAACGCCGCCTTGATCGGGAGTCTCAATGTGTTAGTCATATGGCAAAGCAGATGTCCCGTCGATGGCAAGGTGATTGCCGCGTTTTTTACCGTTCTGGGCTTTTCCTTTGTCGGGAAGACAATCTTCAACATAATCCCTATCTATCTTGGTGGTTGGATCTACTGGCACAAAAACAAAGTCAAGATCCAGGGGACCTTGCCGGTGATGATGTTCGCAACTTCATTGGCGCCAGTTGTTTCCTGGCTCTATCGCCATCAAGAACTAAGCGCGATGACGGGCTCATTCATGGCACTGGTGGTGGGGATGGCGCTTGGATATCTGGTTGTTCCGGTGGCGAGGCGACTCCATTTTTTCCATAAGGGCCATAGTCTTTACCATATCGGTTTTTGCACCGGGCTTCTGGCAACTGCAGTTGCTAGATTGGGCCGGATTTTCAATCTCGGGATTTCACCGGAACGAAACGTCAGTCTGGCAAATAGCGGGGAACTGTTCTTGTTGTTTGGGGTGATTGTTTTTATCCTGTTGTCATCGTGCTTGTTGCTAAAAAAGCGCGGCATTAGGGATTTGGGGCTTGAGTCCGGTGGCATTGGGTCTTTCGAACCGGAAGGTGGACCTGGTTCGATTGTTCTCAATATGGCAATTATGGCGGTGTTGAGCCTGGGCTATGTCCGGCTGGTTGGCGGGATACTTTGCGGTCCGGTTGTGGCCGGTATCTTCACTTTGATCGGTTTTGGGGCCTGTGGCAAGAATCTGTCCAACTGTCTTCCGGTAATGGCCGGAGCGATCGGCGGCATCATTTTCCTGGACCTGCCTATGAACGATCCAGGCTTGATAGCGGCGGTGCTTTTTGCGACGACACTGGCGCCGATGGTGACCAACTATGGCAGAATTGCCGGAGTGGTCGCGGGCTTCTGCCATCTGTTCATGATTGGCGACACAATCCTGCTCCATGGTGGCTTGTGCCTCTACAATAACGGCTTTACCGGTGGTCTGGTTGCCGGAACGCTGGTAAGCCTGTTCGAACGAATAAAATACAAGAAAAGCAGCTGTTAAGAGCTGCTTTTTGTCATTTGATGCGGATCCAGTATTTTGTTTTACTTTTGTTAAGATAATATTTATCGCCAATATTCTGGATTTCAACAAGAATACTGTAGTCTTCGCCGTTGGCTTCGATTTCGGTAGTGGTAACTTCTCCGTTCTTGTCTTTGGTGTTGACATACTGGAAGTACTTGCCATCGATGCACACAAGGTTAGTGTAAACATCATTTTTATCCGACGGATTGTAGGAAGAGGCGAAGAAAACATTTTCCTTGTCAGGGGTGACAATCGGCACCCAGTAAAGATCGCTGCTTGTTCCAATCAGCGCCATTTCCTGCTCGGTGGCTTTGTTGTAGCCGCCGTTATTGAGCATGTATTGCTGGAAAGCCTTGGTCATATCCCTGGAATTTTTCTTTTCGAATTTTTTGACTATTTCCGTCTTATTTGAATCATATGTTTCGTTGACAGCAACAGTATCGGTGCCTTCAAACTCTCCCGAACCTGTGTCCGGCTCATCTGGAGTGTCCGGCTCATCTGGAGTGTCCGGCTCATCTGGAGTGTCCGGCTCATCAGGAGTGTCCGGCTCATCTGAAGTATCCTGCTCATCTGAAGTGTCCGGATCTTCGCTAGATTCATAGCTCAAGAGATCGGCATCCTTGAAGATTTTGACGTCCTGGTCAGCGAGGATCAATGCGTCGATATTAAGATCATCGATATCCAGGTTAAGCACATAGCTGTTGGCGGGGATGTTGAAGTCATCAGAGCTCACCGTGTTGGGGAAGTAGGAAAAATCATTGAGAATCAGATCTTCTATGCCCAGGGTCGAGTTGACCTGGTCAACGATATCGCCAACCAGATCGGGATTGTCCTGGTATAGATTATCCAGATCCGCGCCGGCAGCAATTATGTATTTGTCCTGCTCAATCATTGTTGCTTTGTAGGTGCTGTACGCCTTGATCGAATAATCATATTCATTGGCCTCGTCGACATAACTCAGGACAGAGGGGAAGGCGATTGCGGACAAGATTGATATTATGGCAATGGTCGTTATTATCTCAACTAAGGTGAATCCGGTAGTGTTTTTCATGGAAATGCTCCTCGTATAATATGTTTGTAATCCTTGGTAAATATCACTCAACCAAGAATTGCATTAGTATCCTTTTTCTAAGATAATAGACTTGTTTTGAATGAAGGTTTTATTCTTGCTCCTTGTGGCTCTT
>JAQVDW010000047.1 GCA_028698185.1 Erysipelotrichaceae bacterium
CCTCATATACATTATATCACAAAGTACCCGATAGTACGAATACAAATTTAATGAAATTTGACAAAAAAAGCGCCTATTTTAGGGCGTTACAGAGTTTATATAGTTATGCAAGTGTAAAACGTCCGATTTCAAGGATTTGATAGTAACCGTACCGGGATTTGTGAACGATGCGACCATCGAAACAACAGGAGCCGGTGATACTTTTTGCGGAACAGTCCTCGATTTTGTTTTGAAAGTTGGTCTGGATAACTTTGATGCTAAATCTCTTCATGAAATGCTGCTATATGCCAATGCGGCGGCATCAATAATTACAACTAGGAAAGGAGCTTTGATGGTAATGCCGACTCGCTCGGAAATTGAAGCTTTGATTAACAGCTAACACCTCTTTTTCGGGGTGTTTTTCCTTTGCTTATGGGAATTAATTCCATCAATGGGTGGCAATTATACTGAAAAATTAGTATAATATTACTTAATAGACGGGTAATGATCCGATGTTGTTTTAATTGGATTCCAATGAGTCTGAAGTTAACAATCAGTTCAAAGCGCATAATGACGTCTAAATAGGAATTTGCCAATACGGCTTGGCGGCTTGTAACAAGGGAAGGGTTTGAAGTAATGAAAAAAATAATGGTTATAGCAACCGGGGGAACAATAGTGGGAACCGGAGCTATTGGAAAATCAAAATTATATGAGGCGGGACAAATAGATATAGACCAGATCATCGGTACCATCGGGAATGTAAACGATTTGGCAAGAGTTGAGGCTATACAGCTGTTCAATGTCGACAGCAACGATCTGTCACTCGATAATTGGATTGAGCTAAAAAATGTGGTCAATGAAGTGGCATCAAGACCCGATATCAACGGGATTGTCATCACTCATGGCACCGACACTTTGGATGAAACGGCATTTTTCTTGAATCTGGTATGCGAGACATCCAAACCGGTTGTGATAACCGGGGCAATGCGCCCGGCTACAGCAACCAGTCCGGACGGCCCGATGAATCTTTACCAGGCGATCGCCTTGGCTAGCTCCGATCAGGCAATCGGAATGGGGGTCGTTGCGGTTTTCTCGAACACAATCTATTCTTCACGTGACATCCAAAAGGAAAACAACTTCAAGACGGATGCTTTTTCAAAAAGGGACTTTGGCTGCCTGGGATATATGCTCGACGAGAAACCTTACCTATTTTCAAAAACGTACAAGCGTCACACTTACACATCTGAGTTTCCACGACTGCGGCTGGATAAACTTCCCAAGGTGGGAATCAGTTATTTTTATGTCGGTGCTCCGGCAGATGATTTGGTCAAGATTGCCCAGAATAAGGACGGCATGGTAATCGTTGGCAGCGGAACTGGAAACTATTCAAAGGAGTGGATCGTCGCCATTGAAGATCTGATCGGACAGGGCAAGGTCATTGTCAGGGCTTCACGTGTAAACAACGGCATGGTCTTTGAAAACATCCATTTCGATCCAAGCAATCGCTCCATCAGTGCTAATACTCTGACCGGACCAAAGGCAAGGGTTTTGTTGATGCTGGCATTGAGTCTGACCCGGGATATCGATGAAATAAAAAGAATTTTTGGAGAATATTGATATGCTAAAAATATCCGACATCGAATCAGTTGTGCTTTTGTCATTGACAATAGAGTGCCGTGATTTTGAATATCCGCCTCTTGGCTACCGGGAATATTTGACTTTGGAAAGGGATTTGCGGATTTTTGGCTTCTCTGGCATCAATGATTTGATGAGATATGAAAGTACTGAAATAATTGGACGATTGAGCGTGGCTGAGGAATTGGTGGTCAAAGCTAAAAACCGTTTGCTTGAAATCGGCGTCTTGTTGAAATATCTGGATGGTTTGGCAATCAACGGGATATATGTGATTACTAAATTCGACAAAGGGTTTCCGAGCTTTTTAAAACAGAAATCCAAAGACAAATCATCTTTTTATCTTTACTATTCCGGTTCTTTGGATAATTTGTCAAAGGGCGTCCGTCTGTCGGGTTTGGCCAATATGGAGTTTGAAGAGAAAGAACTTATCGAGCGGTTGATAATGAAGATCAAGAAGGAAAACAAATCTTATGTCAGTATCGGTGAAAAAGGGATCGACATGGCAGGTCTAGAACTCGCTTTGAAGCACAATGTCAATATAGTCCTTATAGCCTACCGGGATTATTTTAGGTTACTGGACGGATACCGCGAGTATGTAAAAAATAAAAAGATGATCGTCGTATCGCAGTTTGAACCGGATTCTAAATATGATCCGACCAATGAGATTGTCAGCGATGGTCTTTCGTCACGTTTTTGTGACTTCCGGATAATTCTCTCATGCAAGCCAAACAGCGGTCTGACATGGTTCAATGCGATCCAGAATCTTACGTACAAATGGACCCGCATTTTTGTAGTCAACAACAGATCCCTGGGAAACCAAAAATTGTTGGCATATGACTATGTTAAACTCAATCCGGCTGATTGCGAAAGCGAATTTAGTTTCGAATATCTGTATGAGAAAAATCGCAGATTATGCATTGTCGATATTGAAGAATTCACTCAAATGTCAATATTTGATTTCATTCCAGGAGGAAATGAAGATGAACAGATTGTTACAGTCTAAAATAACGGCGGGCTTGATTCTGGTTTGTTTTGTTGTCTATCTTTACACCACTCTAAGATACGGCATGACAATGAGTGCCATCGAAGGGATTCAAGCCGGGGGATTCAATCCGATTTATGTGGTATTCTATCATCAGTATTACCGCCTGTTTACAGCAAATTTCATTCATTTTGGAATTTTCCATCTCCTTGCGAATTGTTACTCGCTTTATGCATTTGGAATGTTCTTGGAATATGTGATCCGGTTCAAGAGGTTTCTTTTGCTGACGGTTTTCAGCCTGTTTTTTACAACATCAATACCTCTGATAATATATTTCATAAACGGATTTGGAGCCAATACAGTACTGGGGGGAATCAGCGGGGTCATTTTTTCTTATCTAGGAGCATTTACCTATATCAGCTTCAAATACAAGGAAATCTTCAAAAGGATATTCAATCAGCTTATACCGATATTGTTTTTGAACTTGTTCATATCAATCTCGGTTCCGTCGATTTCCCTGGTTGGTCACCTTGGCGGCTATATCGGAGGAATAATAATCATGTTTTGTCTTGAATATTTTTATCCCCTTTACAATAAAGGGTTGAACTAGAAAGTTGGAGGAAGTTATGAAAAAAAGAGTAAGAAAAGCGATAATACCGGCCGCAGGGCTGGGGACCCGTTTTTTACCGGCCACAAAGGCCCTGGCAAAAGAGATGTTGCCCATTGTCGACATCCCAACAATCCAGTACATTGTTGAAGAGGCAGTCAAAAGCGGCATCGAGGAGATTTTGATCATCACCAACAGCAATAAACACGCGATGGAAAATCATTTTGACCGCAATTATGAGCTTGAAGAAAGGCTTAAACAAAGCGGCAAGAACAATGAGGTCAAAATGATAACGGATATCGCCGATATGGCTAACATATACTATATTCGCCAAAAAGAGCCTAAAGGGCTGGGGCATGCGGTTCTTTGTGCGAAATCATTTATCGGTGACGAACCTTTTGCGGTCCTGCTTGGAGATGATGTGGTGGTCAATCATGCAAAACCGGCATTGAAACAGCTGATTGATGCTTATGAGCAAACTGAGGCGTCTGTGGTCGGTGTCCAAAAGGTGGACCGCAAACTTGTCAACAAATACGGGATAGTTGAGCCATCGCTTTCACATATAGCCAAAGGGCGCCTGGTTAAGCTGGCCGGAATCGTAGAAAAACCGGACGTCGACAAAGCTCCTAGTGACATGGCTGTGCTTGGCCGCTACGTTTTAAATCCGGAAATATTCGACCTTCTCGAAACCCAACAGGCCGGAGCAGGAAATGAAATCCAGCTTACCGACGCAATCATGCGTTTGATGGACCGTCAGGCAGTGTATGCATATGATTTCGAGGGTGTCAGATACGATGTTGGCGACAAGTTTGGGTTCATAAAAGCTACCATTGATTTTGCCTTGGATCGGGACAATCTCAGGGACCAGGTCAAAGAGTACATAATTGAAAAGGCAAAGGAACTTTATGAAGATTAACGATAAATTGAAACAGATAAAACAACGAAATGAAGCTAGGGCTTATTTCAACAAAAACAACAGCTTCCGTTTTTCGCTCAAAGATTACATTGTGTCTTTTTTGATAACTTTTTTTGTGGGTGCGGTCGGCCTTGTTGTGATTTTGAATATAACAAGCGTCTTAAGTGTCAATTTCAGTTTTTTCTATATTTTGCTGGGATATCTTGGTGCCAAGGCGGTTATTCGCTACAAGGGCAATGGCGGTGACGATATTGCGGGTGTCGATGGTGCATTAGGTTTGTTTTTTGGGATGATTGTGGGGTATGGTATATACCTAGGGTCAGTTATTGCTTCCATGTTCGGAGCGAGTGTGTTTTTTGATATTTCCTTGTATCTCCAAGGGTTCCAATATCTTTATACCGCCAACTTGGTGCAGGCGATATTCAGTCTCCTAGGAATTTTTACAACTTACTATTTTATCCGTAACAATTAAAAAAGTAATGTATTAGTAACTGACATTTGTTCTTTAAAAGCACACGGAAAAGTAGTATACTTAAAAAGTAGTATAATTAATTGGTAAGAAAGAGGAGGAAATAGCAAAATGGCTAAAAAGTTTTTATCAATGGATGGTAACCAAGCAGCTGCTCACGTATCATATGCGTTTACTGAAGTTGCAAGCATTTATCCAATCACTCCTTCTTCTCCAATGGCTGAACATGCGGAAGCATGGGCTGCAAGCGGAAAGAAGAATATTTTTGGAACTCCGGTAAATGTGATTGAAATGCAATCTGAAGCAGGTGCTGCAGGTGCTGTTCATGGGGCATTACAAGGAGGAGCGCTTTCGACAACGTTCACAGCTTCTCAAGGGTTGTTATTAATGATTCCTAACCTGTATAAAATTCAAGGTGAGTGTCTCCCAGGTGTATTCCACGTTGCGGCAAGATCGTTGGCAACTAGATCATTAAGTATTTTCGGTGATCACCAAGATATCTATGCATGTCGTCAAATCGGAATGCCGATGATTTGCTCTCATTCAGTGCAGGAAGTTATGGACTTAGGAGGGATTGCCCACCTTGCCGCAATTAAAGCTTCGGTACCTGTAATGCATTTCTTTGATGGATTTAGAACATCACATGAAATCCAAAAAGTGGAAGTTATGGACTACGATGTTTTAGAAAAATATTTAGACAAAGATGCTATTGCTAAATTCAAAGCCAACGCCTTGAATCCACATACAAATCCAGTGGAACGTGGTGGAGCTGAAAATGATGACATCTATTTCCAAGGAAGAGAAGCTCAAAATGCCCATTATGATGCAGTCGTTGAAGTCGTTGCTGATTACATGGACAAGATTTCTCAAGAAACGGGAAGAGAATATGCACCATTCACTTATTATGGGGCACCAGATGCTACCAGAGTGATCATCGCAATGGGATCTGTTACAGAAACCATTATCGAAACAGTGGATGCAATGAATAGACTTGGTGAAAAAGTCGGTCTGATCAAAGTTCATTTATATCGTCCTTTCTCAGCTAAATATTTATTGAATGTTTTACCAAAAACAGTAACTAGCGTAGCTGTATTGGATCGTACTAAAGAAATGGGTGCAACTGGGGAACCGTTGTACTTGGATGTCGTCTCAGTTCTAAAAGACGTAGACCACATTGAAACTATTGTTGGTGGACGTTACGGATTGTCTTCTAGAAATACTCGTCCTCAAGATATCAAACCAGTATATGACCACTTGGCAAAAGAGACTCCTTTCCATGGGTTCACTGTTGGGATTATCGATGATGTTACAAACCTGTCATTGCCTTCAGATGAAGATTTCAAGGTTGTCGCTGATTATTCAGGATGTTTATTCTATGGTTTGGGATCTGATGGTACAGTTTCTGCCAATAAATCGTCAATCAAAATCATCGGGGATCATACTGATCTTTATTCTCAAGCTTATTTCGCTTATGATTCTAAAAAGGCCGGTGGGGTCACTAGATCCAACTTGCGTTTTGGTAAATCACCTATCAAAGCTACCTATTATGTGAATCAGGCTGATTTCATTTCTTCTTCTTTGGATAACTATGTCCTTAAATATGACATGCTCCGTGATTTAAAAGAAGGTGGAACTTTCTTGCTGAATACGGAATTCTCTCCTGAAGAAATTGTGGAATATCTGCCAAATAAGGTTAAAAAACAATTGGCTGACAAAAAAGCTAAATTCTATATCATCAATGCCAATGTGATTGCTGAATCTATCGGTATGGGGCGTAGAACAAATACAATCCTGCAATCTGCTTTCTTCGCGTTGAATCCACAAATTCTTCCAATCGAAGATGCCGTGAAATACATGAAAGAAATGGCTAAGAAATCATATGGTGCCAAAGGTGATGAAATTGTTGAAATGAACTACAAAGCAATTGATGCCGGTAAAGACCAAGTGGTTGAAGTGCCGGTTCAAGCAGAATGGTCATCTTTGATTGTGAAATCATTGAAATCAAACACTGGAGATGAGTATTTCGATGAATTCGTTTCAGTAATCAACTCATTAGATGGTTATGACTTGCCTACATCTGCTTTCCTTGACAAACTTGACGGATCAATGAAAACTGGTATCGCCTTCGATGAACACCGTGCTATCGCTACGCAAGTTCCAAAATGGAAGAAAGAAAACTGTATCCAATGTAATACTTGTGTCATGGTTTGTCCTCATGCGACAATCCGCGCATTCTTGTTGACGGATGAAGAAATGGCTGCTGCTCCTGAAGATATCAGTGATGACGTCCTGACTCCAATCGGCAAAAACGTCGAAGGATTACATTACAGAATCCAAATTTCACCTGACAACTGTGTAGGGTGTGGTACTTGTGTTGTTGAATGTCCGGGTAAAAAAGGTGTCAAAGCATTGGAAATGGTGCCAGTACATGGTGAGTTGGTTCATGCGCCGTTGGCAAATTACCTTTACAAGGAAACTAAATACCGTGATGACAAATATCCTGCAGTATCCGCAAAGGGTATCGGATTCATGCGTCCATATTTCGAAGTATCAGGTGCATGTGCTGGTTGTGGAGAAACTCCATATTATAGATTGGTTACCCAATTGTTTGGTAAAGATATGCTGATTGCGAATGCGACAGGATGTACATCAATCTATTGTGGTTCTACACCTTCAACTCCTTTTACTACAGATGAAAACGGTGAAGGGCCAGCATGGGCTAACTCACTGTTCGAAGATAATGCCGAATTTGGGTTTGGTATGCGTCTTGCAAGCAACTATCAAGAAGGTTATATCTTGAAAGTTATGGAAGATAACTATGATGCCCTTGAAGATGAATTGAAGGCAGTTATTGACGAATATCGTGAAAACAAAGGCAACCGTGAAAAAGAACGCGAAATCGCTCCAAAATTGATTGAATTGGTTGATGCGTCTAAAAACGAAGGAATCAAGGCGTTAAAAGCAGTTGAACGTGATCTTGTTTCTAAATCTCAATGGATCGTCGGTGGAGACGGATGGGCTTATGACATCGGTTATGGTGGTGTTGACCATGTACTTGCCAATGACGAAAATGTGAACATTTTGGTCTTGGATACGGAAATCTATTCAAATACTGGTGGTCAATCATCTAAATCATCGCAAGCTGCATCAATCGCCAAATTTACTGCTGGTGGTAAAAAGGGAGCTAAAAAAGATTTGGCGCAAATCGCTATGGCTTACGGTCATGTTTATGTTGCTCAAATCGCTATGGGGGCCAACACAGCTCAAACTATCAAAGCTCTCAAGGAAGCTGAATCTTACGATGGACCTTCTTTAATCATTGCATATTCTCCATGCCAACAACACGGTATCAAAGGCGGAATGTCAATGCACCAACGACAAGAAAAAGCTGCGGTTGATTGTGGATACTTTAACTTGTTCAGATTCGATCCAAGATTAGAAGCAGAAGGAAAGAACCCATTGCAAATGGACTCTAAAGCTCCTGACTTCACTAAATTCCAAGACTTCTTGAACAGTGAAACTCGTTACGCTCAATTGGCGCGAATTAACCCAGTTAATGCACAAGAGCTTAAAGCTAAAACAGAAGCTGACGCGGTTAAACGTCGTGCTCGATTAGACCGTTTGGCAGCTGAAAATTTTTAATAACATTTAAAAGCGCAGATTCTGCGCTTTTTTCCTTTAACCACTACTACGCATAGTCCAAATTGCTTAACAAACATTGTATGGATCTGATAGCAAGCAAAATTGTCGAAAGTTTTGGTTTTATACTCTTTACAATTCAAAAAAATGATGTTAATATGTTAATACACTAGGAAATAAACTAAATGTATGAAATGTTTTTTTATTTAATCGTTGACATTTATTGCTCTATGTTGTAAGATAATCAAGTCGGCTCAAGCGAGCCACAGTTCATTGAAAACTAAACAGAATTAAAAACACAACGTCAATTATTCAATAAGAATAAGATTTAAAAAGAGCTAAACAAACAAGCAATTG
>JAQVDW010000019.1 GCA_028698185.1 Erysipelotrichaceae bacterium
TTGTAAAATTTATGCTTTAAAACAGTTTTGAATTGTGCTAAAATGGTGTAGCAACATTCCAAGCTGGTAATTTTGTCCCCGTACCTCAGTTGGATAGAGGGATCGCCTCCGGAGCGATTAGCCGCTGGTTCGAATCCAGTCGGGGACGCCATTAAATGAAACTGAAATGCCTTCGGGCATTTTTTTCTTTTTCCGATTTAGAAATTCGCTTGTTTTTGGTTTGCTTTTTGGCAATAATGGATACTGAAAACACTGAATGATATGGAGATGACTCAAATGAAGAAGAAATATATATTTTTTGATATCGACGGTACGCTGGCCGTAGGGGTTCCCGGCAAGCAATATGTTCCCGATTCAGCCAAAGAGGCGATAGCCAGGCTGAGGGAAAACGGCCATTTCGTCGCAATCGCCACTGGCCGGAGCTATGCTATGGCTTATGAACACATGGTGGAGCTGGGTTTTGAAAATATGGTCCATGACGGTGGCAACGGGATCACCATCGACAACAAGCTTCTTGGAATAACTCCGCTCGATTATGATAAGTGCATCGAGCTGATCGAGGAGTGCAAGCGCAAGGATTTTATCTGGGCGATGTCGCCTGACAATGCCACGCGGCGTCTGGCTCCCGATGAACGGTTCTATCAGTTCACCCAGGATACTTATATGAAGACCGAGGTCAAGCCCGACCTCAACCCGCTTGACTACGACAAGATCTACAAGCTTTATATTGCCTGCAACCGCGACGAAGAGATGCGCCTCGACGCCTTGAAGGGTCTTCCGTGGTGCCGTTTCCATGATGAATACCTGTTTGTCGAGCCCATTGACAAATCGGTAGGAATCAAGGCCATTGTCGACCATCTAGGCGGCGATTACAAAGATGTTGTCGTATTTGGCGACGAGGTCAATGACCTGTCGATGTTCATCGACGAGTGGACCAGTGTGGCCATGGGCAACGCGATCGAGGAGCTCAAGGCAAAGGCGTCTTACATCACCGATGACAATGACAAAGACGGGATATACAAAGCCTGCAGGCATTTGCGCCTGATTTAAACAACCCAACGATAAAAGCACCCTGCAATCATTCCGGATTGCGGGGTGCTTTGTTTTTTTAGAATCTGTAGATGGCAGCCAGGCCACTTTCGGTCGGCATTTTTTCTTTAGGAAGGACAACTACGGTTCCTTGAGATTTCAAAACCAGTTTCACAATTGTTTCAATCAGATCGTTATAGCTGACGTTGTCGTCTCTTTCGTACTTGATTGTACCGTTGCTAAGGTCGAGATGGCCAGGGAATTCCACGTCGGCTTCGACTAGAAGCGTCTTGATTCTCTTTTCGACTGCGGCCTGAGCCACTTCTTCAAGGTCAGATGAACCCAATGAGTTGGCTCTTGCCAGATCGAATTCATCAAGCAACGCCTGGGTCTTTGCTTCATAGATCGGCAGCATTACTTTCCAAGCTTCTTCTTTCAAGCGGTTGAGGTCCATCTTTTCCCATGAACCCGCAACACCGTCTTTCATCAGGTAAGGGTTCGTGCTGATTTTATTGAATTCGCCGCTGTTGTGAGCCAGCCCGAACAGGATGACCGGAAGTTTGTCCTTGTTTGAGAAGTTGTCAAAGACAGCCTTGTCGACATAACGGAAATATTTTTCGAGGTCTTTTTGGCCTTCTTCGCTCCGGCCACCTTGGCCGTGGAACGCAACACCACCGGAGTTGCCGCCATATGATCCAAAATTCAAGAAAGCTTCGGTGTGCTGGTCACCCAGAACATCCTTGATTGACTTGAATATATCCGGATTGCGTTCAACTTCCTCGATCGAGTAGCGGTTGGCGTTGTAGAGTGAGAAACTGTCCTTGTTCAATCCAAGGAGATGATAATTTCCAGCTGACTGGAATACCCTGATCAGCGGTTTGATCGCGAAGCTGTCACCGATTTGGGTGATGGTATCAACTTCGTGGGGCAACACGTAGACCATGCATTTGTCTTTGTTTGCGAGTACAGCGAGTCCGTCCAATGTCTTATTCCAAAAGCTGCGATCATTAAGCAGGTAATATAGAGGTTTCATCAATGCGTCGATTTCCTTTTGTTCAAATCTTTTTTTCAGGTTATCTTCAATTTTAAAGAGTGAATTCTTGAATGCAGTACCATCTTCGATATTTTCCGGAGATCGGCGATGGGTGTTTTGGTAAATGGAAATGCAAGGGTAACCTTCTTCAAAAATGAATTCATTGGGAAAATCTTTGACTATTTCATACATGATTAAGCCTCCTTTTATAACTGTCCGTTTGAATTGTCATAAATTTAGATGTCCCGAATAAAAGATTTGATCGTATCGCATAATTGGAAAAACGATTGGATAGGACACTGTTTTGCCTGGTTGAGGCTGTTGTCCTGAAAAAAAGACTAAGACCGGTTCCGGTTTTTTAAACAGTTTCCCTTCTGGTAAGATAATTGTATCATAACGCTCACAGGAATTCAAACTAAGCCCGATAGTAAGATGAATTTTTATTGCTTTTGCCATTCTGTCAAGGTGGCCAATATCTGAGGCGCCAGGAAGATGCCGATGGAGAATGGACAGTAACAAAAAACCGGAGCGTATTGGCTCCGGCTGATTGGTCAGGGTCTATTTCAACAGACCATGTTCCTCGTAATTGGTGATTTTGGTTGGAGTGTTCTTATCGTCGACAAAGACGACTGTCGGCAAATTTTCCTTAACCTCCTCAGGGCTCATCAGGGCATATGTCATGATGATGATCAGATCGCCCGGGGCCACAAGCCTTGCGGCCGGGCCATTGAGGCAGATGATGCCGCTGTTTTGTTCGCCTTTGATGGCGTAGGTCTCGAAACGGCTGCCGTTGTTGACGTCAACAATCTGAACTTTTTCATATTCGTGGATGTTGGCGGCCTCCATGAGTTTCTCGTCGATTGTGATGCTTCCTACGTAATTCAAATCCGCCTGGGTCACCGTTGCCCGGTGGATCTTGCTTTTCAACATGTTCAACTGCATTATTTTTCCTCCTGTTTGAATGGTATCGTGGTATTGTCGATTAGGCGTGTCGCCCCGAACCTGACTGCCAGGGCGATCAGGATGTCGTCATTGAATTCCATGACCGGCTCGAGCGTCTTGCTGTCGACGATTTCGACATAGTCGATGTCGGCCAGGGGCATCGTGTTTATTGTGGCAATCATTTCTTCTTTCAATCCGGCAATGTCAGTAAAGCCACTTCTGGCATGTGATTGTGCTTGAACGAGGGCTTTGTTGAGGATTGTGGCCTGTTCGCGTTGTTGTGGGGTCAGATACGAGTTGCGGGAGCTTTTGGCCAGGCCGTCAGCTTCACGGATGATCTGGCAGCCCACAATTTCGATATCGAAGTCGAGGTCCTTTGCCATCTGCTTGATGATGGTTAGCTGCTGGGCATCCTTCTGGCCAAAATAGGCCCGATCGGGATTTACGATATTGAAGAGTTTGGCAACCACGGTACAGACGCCCTGGAAATGGTCCGGTCGCGATTTGCCACACAGGCTGTATTTGAGTCGGGTGATATCGACCAGGCTGCAAAATCCGGGTGGGTACATCGCATCTGGCTCGGGATGGAAGATCAAATCGACCCCGGCTTCCTGGCAAAGCGAAGAATCGGCTGCGAAATCGCGGGGATATTTGTCAAGATCCTCGTTGGCGCCAAACTGGGTCGGATTGACGAAAATGGAAACGACAGTGATGTCGTTATGGGCGATTGACTCCTGGATCAGGCTTTGATGGCCCTCATGCAAATATCCCATGGTTGGGACGAAGCCGATCGATTTCCCGGCTTTTTGCCACTTTTTGATCTGTTCCTTTGTCTGTTTTACGGTATTAGTTACTATCATTATCTGGCTCCTTTTTTTCGATGATCATTCTAAGCTCTTCGATTATCTCGTCCTTGATGGCGTATTCGTAAGGTGCGCTGGGAAATTCCTGGTTCCTGACATCCTGGCAGTAATTGCCTAAAGCATCCTGGACATCCTGGGCCAGGTTCGCATATTTCTTTACAAATTTGGGCGTATGGTTAAGGTTCAATCCGAGCAGGTCCTGGAATACCAGGACTTGGCCGTCGCAGTCGCTGCCGGCTCCGATTCCGATTGTGGCGACGTCGACAACCTGGGTTATCAGTCCCGCCAGTTTGCTTGGAACACATTCCAGAACGATGGCACACACCCCCGCCGCCTGCAGGGCCAAGGCGTCATTGACAAGGTTCGTTGCCGCCTGGACCTGCTTGCCTTGGACCTTGTACCCGCCCAGGGCGTTGAATGACTGAGGGGTAAGGCCGAGGTGACCGATGACCGGGATCCCGGCATTGACAATCGCCTTCACTTGGGGGCAGACATTTTTTCCGCCCTCGAGCTTGATCGCATTGCCGTTTGTTTCCTTGATTATCTTGCCGGCATTTTCCAAAGCCTGTTCAGGGGAAATCTGGTACGACATGAAAGGCATGTCGATGACCACGAACGCCTCGTGGGCCCCCTTGACCACCGCTTTGCCATGGTGGATCATGTCGCCGATTGTGACTGGCAAGACGTTCTGGTACCCGAGCATGACATTGCCAAGGGAATCGCCCACAAGTATTACATCGACCCCCGACAGGTCGACCAGCCGGGCGCTTGTATAGTCATAAGCCGTGACCATTGTGATTTTCTCGTTCTTGCTTTTGGCTTCGCCAAATAATGATACAGTTTTTTTCATAAGTCCTCCTAAAATCGTTGTTTTAGAGGCTTTCGCAGAAATTGTGGAAAACCGGAATTTAGGCAAACAAAAAAGAATACCTTGATTATATAAGTCATCCGATCTCATTAACTCAGTATTGCGCCCTTGCCGTATTTGGTTTTAATTTTCCTGATTTTCACGGTATAGTTTCCAACGAATACCATCCACAAACACTTTATCATGAATTCCAGGAATCTGCAATTTAAAATTTGCGTCGATTTATTCGGTGTTTTTTCTTTGCGGGAGTTGCCTATCGAAAAAAGTTATGGTTTTCCATAGAAAACCGATATTGGAATGCTCTCAAGTTGATGTGCTATAGTCGGGTTGTAAAGGAGAGTACATTATATGAAAAATGCAACAATCGGTTATCCGCGAATCGGTGAGTTTCGCGAGTTGAAATTTGCGGTTGAAAAATACTTTAAAGGAGAAAACAGCCAGGAAGACCTCGAGGCGGTGGCCAACGGGCTTAAGGAAAAGCACTGGGCAAGTCAAAAGGGGAAAGTCGACTATATCAGCTCCAATGACTTCTCTTTCTATGACAACTTTCTTGATCTGGCAATCCTGTTCAACCTGATCCCCCGCCGTTATCAAGAACTTGATCTTTGTGAACTGGACACCTACTTCGCGATGGCCCGGGGCTACCAGTCAGGCGAATGTGATGTCAAGGCTCTGGCGATGAAGAAGTGGTTCGATACGAATTACCACTATCAGGTCATTGAAATCGAGGATGACGCAAACATCTGTCTTAGAGGCAGCAAGCCGTTCGATGAGTATCTGGCCGCTCGAAAATCTGGCATTGAAACCAAACCGATGATCATCGGTCCATTCACCTTGTTCAAGCTGGCCCGATTTACCGGTGAAAAAAGTGTTGATCATTTTGTCGAACAGACAGTCAAGGCCTATGGCGAAATGCTCGAGCGTTTCGAAACGCTTGGCTGTGTCTGGGTGCAGCTAGACGAGCCCGCCCTGGTAAAAGATCTCGCCGGGGATGACATTGAACTTTTCAAATCGGTCTATGAGAAATTGCTTGAAAGAAAAGGTTGCCTGAAGATTTTGCTTCAGACGTATTTCGATGACGTGCGTGACTGCTACGACCAAATCCTCGAATTGGACTTCGATGGCCTGGGTCTTGATTTTGTTGCCGGGTCAAAAAACCGGGAACTTGTGATAAACGGCCCTTATCTTGACAAGACTCTTTTTGCGGGGGTTGTCAACGGCAAGAATATCTGGAAAAACAATTACAATACCAGCCTAAAACTCCTCAAAGAACTTGAGGCCAACTGCAAGGAGGTTGTCATCTCCACCTCGTGCTCGCTTCTCCATGTCCCCTATACCCTGGCAAACGAACCTGGTTTGAAAGAAGGATACAAAAGACACTTCGCTTTCGCAAAGGAAAAACTGGACGAGCTTCTGGAACTGAAGCAACTAAGCGCGAGTGGGGACTTGGGAAATGAGCCTGGTTACAGGAAAAACAAGGAACTTTTTGGCAAAAGGGATTGCGTCAATGAACGGGTCCAGGCTGAAATGAACAATCTGGCACCTGCGGATTTCCGGCGCGGTGATGACTTTGATTTCCGGGCTCATTGCCAGAAGAAATACTTCAACCTGCCTTTGCTGCCGACCACCACAATCGGGTCCTTCCCGCAAACCGGGGAACTCAAAAGGATGCGTTCGCTCTATCGAAAAGGCAAAGTGAAACAGCCTGAGTACGAAGGCTATATCCAGGGGCTGATCAGGCAGTGGATTGAAATCCAGGAGGACATCGGTCTGGATGTCCTGGTTCATGGCGAGTTCGAGCGCAATGACATGGTCGAGTACTTTGGCGCGAACCTTGAAGGTTACCTTTTCAGCTGTAACGGATGGGTGCAGTCGTATGGCACCCGGGCGGTAAAACCGCCAATCATCTGGGGCGATGTCGCCTGGGTCAGACCCCTGAGTTGCAAGTGGATATCCTATGCCCAGTCACTTAGCGCAAAACCGGTAAAAGGGATGCTTACCGGTCCGGTGACAATGTTGAACTGGTCATTCCCGCGTGAGGACATCACCAGTAAAGAAATGGCTCTGCAACTGGCGTTGGCAATCAGACAGGAAGTCGATTGCCTGGAGAAGCAAGGCATCAAGATTATCCAGATCGACGAGGCGGCCTTACGTGAGAAACTGCCGCTTAAAAAGTCACGCTGGCATGATGATTATCTTGATTGGGCTATCGAAGCATTCCGTCTGTGTCATTCCCGGGTGGCTGCGACGACCCAAATCCACACCCATATGTGCTATAGTGAGTTTGGGGACATCCTTCCTGAAATCGATGCGATGGATGCCGATGTGATCACTTTTGAGGCCAGCCGGTCAGACATGGAATTGCTCAAAAAGCTTCGGGAAGAGCAGTTCAAGACGGCCATCGGACCAGGCATCTATGACATACATTCGCCAAGGATTCCCCCGGTAGACGAACTGGCCCTGGCGATAAACAAGATCAAGGAAGAAGTCGGACTTGAAAAGCTGTGGATCAATCCGGATTGCGGTTTGAAAACCCGGGGCGAAACGGAAACGGTTGCCAGCTTGAAAAACATGGTGCAAACTACCCGGGAGACAAGAAAAAATATGTAATACAAAAACAGGCCTGGGATTCAGGCTTGTTTCTGGTTCAGGATTTTTTGCAACACATCCAGGTATCTCATGGAAAAATCGGAAAGGATATGGTCGTTCCGGCTGATCCAGCCGATAACCATATGCTCGCTTGTTTCCAGTTTGATGGCGACAATATCGCTATCTTCAGGGTCGGTGTTCAGGATGCCCGAACAGATTGTGTATCCCTTCAATCCGACAACCAGGTCGAAAAGCGTTGCACGGTCGGTGACATAGATGGTCTTCTTGTGCTCGATGTCGCCGATGATCTCCTCGCACAGGTAGAAGGAATTGTGCTCGCCCTGTTCGAAGGCGAGAAAATGGTAATCCTGCAACTGGGCGAAATTGACGCTCTTTTTGGATGCAAGGGGATGATCACTGGCGACAAAGACATGGAGACCGGTTTCGAGCAGTTGGTTGAACGTCAGGTTGTTTTCCTTCAGAATTTTAAGCAGATACGGGCTGTTGAACTGGCTCAGGTAAATAACTCCGATCTCGCTATGCCCCTTTTTTACATCGTCGATGATATGGAGGGTTTCTTGCTCTCGCAGATGATAGCAAAAATCATCCTGCTTGTAGGTGTTTACCGCCTTGATGAATGCCTCAATCACGAAGGCGTAGTGCTGGGTGGAAATCGACCAGGATGGACAGGCACCTTCATTAGTCGAAAAGTGGCTTTCAATCAGAGCCGTCTGCTCAAGGATTATCTGGGCGTGGCTTAGCAGCGTTTGACCCTGAGCTGAAAGGGTCAGTCCCTGGCTGGAGCGGATGAAGATTTTGATTCCAAGCTCCTCCTCCAGGTCCTTGATGGCTTTGGAAAGAGAAGGTTGGCTGATAAAGAGTTCCTTGGCCGCCTGGGTCATCGACTTGCATGCGACAATTTTGCTCAAATATTTCATTTGTTTGATGGTCATTTGGATTCCTGCCTTTCTTGATAATTATAACAATTGGAGCTGGCTGATGCTTATTGGATATTTCTCGAACCGGGTATAGGCAAAAATTATATCTCATAACAGATTGATCTCACCGTTATAAAATATTAATGACTTATGTGGGATTGCTTCGTACTAATTATCAGACCATATAGGTGCCTTCATCATCCGATCAGGCACCTGGGTGAGAATCTGGTGGTAATCGCCAGATCCGGTGACCGGTGATCGAAACCAGAGCCACAAGCAACCACCTGAATCAGATCTAAATCCAGTGGCATCCGAAAAACCGTCAATGTCGATCCGGTGATTCGTCCAGCAGCGCCGGCTTTGTAGCCGCAGCCCGGGGAAACGTTTCCCGACAACCAATTTAGCTGATTCAAAAAAATTCCTGAGATCTGTTTGTGATAAATGTAAAACAACCGGAAATATCGGTCGGATTATTTTGAAATCAATATGCGGATATGGTACAATGGCATCAATAAATGGAGGAAATAAGATGTATAATAAAAATGCATGGGACAAATACCGTTCGAACAATTTCCAGGATGTCATGGATTTCAACGAGGAGTACAAGGAGTTCATTTCAATCGGGAAAACCGAGCGGATTGTCGTGAAAGAAACAATCAAGATGGCGGCTGCGGCCGGATTCAAACCATTCGGGGAAATGAAAGAGATCAAGCCCGGGGATAAATTTTATGTGACAAATTTTGACAAGAACATTGCCTTGTTTGTCATGGGGCAAAAGCCGCTGTCTCAAGGGATGCGGATTTTGGGGGCCCATATCGATTCGCCCCGGATGGATATCAAGCAGAACCCTCTTTATGAAGCCGAAGGTTTCGCATTGCTTGACACCCATTATTATGGCGGAATCAAGAAGTACCAATGGGTGGCAATTCCTTTGGCGATCCACGGGATTGTGGTCAAAAAAGATGGAACATCAGTGGATATCGTCATCGGCGAAGATCAAAGCGACCCGGTTTTAGGAATCACTGACTTGCTGCCTCACCTGGCCCAAGACCAGATGGACAAAAAGGCAGCCCAGCTTATCGAAGGGGAAAAACTTGACCTGACCTTCGGTTCGATTCCGATGGCCGAAACCCAAAAGGACGCAGTCAAGGCGAATGTCCTTAAGATGCTCCAAGAAAAATACGACATCGACGAGGAAGATTTCCTTTCGGCGGAAATCGAGGTTGTTCCGGCGGGAAAAGCCCGGGATTACGGATTCGACCGTTCGATGGTCGCTGGATACGGTCATGACGACAGGGTCTGCGCCTATACTTCGTTGCAGGCAATTTTGAATGTCACTGATCCTGAATACACCTCTTGTTGCATCCTGGTGGACAAGGAAGAGGTCGGTTCGATCGGAGCGACCGGAGCCCAATCGCTGTTTTTCGAAAACACAGTCGGAGAGATCCTGGAAAAACAGGGCAACACCAACTACCTTGACCTGCGTCGGGCCATGAGCAATTCGATGATGCTTTCATCGGACGTCTCGGCGGCTCTAGATCCGCTGTATCCGGAAGTGACGGAAAAGAACAATGCCGCGTTCCTGGGTTATGGTGTGGTCTTCAACAAATACACCGGGGCAAGAGGGAAATCGGGTTCCAACGATGCGGCGCCGGAGTACATGGCAAGAATCCGCAACATCCTCGATGAGGCCAAGATCAATTTCCAGACTGCCGAACTAGGCAAAGTCGACCAGGGTGGCGGAGGAACAATCGCCTATATCCTTGGCAACTACAATATGAACGTCATCGATGCCGGTGTGGCGGTGCTAAACATGCATGCGCCGATGGAAGTCGTTTCCAAAGTCGACGTTTACGAGGCTTACCGAGCATACAAATTATTCTTAGAAAAAGCATAAATGATAAGACCGCTGATGCGGTCTTTTATTTTTATTCGAAAAAATCCGGCCGATAATTTTGATTTTCAGTAAATTGAAAATATTTGATTTATTTTATTGACAAATTTATGCGCTTGCAGTAAAGTTGTCTTAGAACAAACCGATGACGTGGAGATAAAAATAATTGTCGCCCTTACAAGAGAGCCTGGATGGTGGAAACAGGCGGGTAGCGGATTATTAAATGGACCATTGAGGGCGTTGATGAAAAGTGATGAGTAGTCGACGACGGCTGACCCCGTAATAGGTCGGTGATGTGATAGCATCATAAGTGCATGGCAACATGAAGCAAGGTGGCACCGCGGTTGATAATCGTCCTTGGCAGAGCTTTTTTCTGTCGAGGATTTTTTTATACAAGGAGAAATGAAGATGATAAGCCCAAGATTGCATGAAATTAAGAAGTTAGATTTGAAGAATTACGATTTGGTTCCGATTAAAAAGGAGATGTACAGCGATTTTACGACTCCCATCGAAGTTATGCGGATCCTCAAGAGTGTTTCGGTGCATTGTTTCCTGCTTGAAAGCAATACCGATACGAAAAACTGGGGGCGCTACTCGTTTCTAGGATTCAATCCGAAAATGGAGATCACCGCGCTGGACAAGTCAGTAAAATGCAACGGTATCGTCCAGCAAGGATATGACGTCCACAGCTACATCCGCGAACTTCTTCATCGCAACCGCTCTTATACGTTCAAGGATTTCCCGACTTTCACCGGCGGCCTGGTTGGTTATTTCGCTTACGATTATTTCAGCTATTATGAAAAAAACCTCGTGCTGACCAAGACCGGGGCAGAAGGCTTCAACGATGTCGACCTGATGCTTTTCGATGAGGTCATCGTTTTCGATAACTACAAGAACAAGATCATCATCATCGGCAATGTGAAGGTGGCGGATCTTGAACATTCGTATCACCGGGTGGTCAAAAACATCAATGCGATCGAGGATCTGGTCCGCTCGAACAAGAAAGCTAAGATTCCCAACCTGCAGGTCAAATCGGCATTCAAACCGGTTTTCAAACAGAACGAATACTGCGACATGGTCAAAAAGGCGAAACATTACATTGCCGAGGGTGATATCTTCCAGGTTGTTCTTGCCAATCAGCTCAAGGCGCAGGCTACCGGTTCCCTTTTCGATACGTACCGGGTGCTAAGGACAACCAACCCGTCGCCATACATGTTCTATTTCGGTTCGGCGTCGCTTGAACTTGCGGGAGCATCGCCAGAAACCCTGGTCAAGCTCGAAAACGGACAGATTTCGACCTTTCCATTGGCGGGAACGAGACCTCGCGGCAAGGATGAAGCCGAAGATGCCAGACTGGAAGAAAGCCTGAAAAACGACGAGAAGGAACTGGCGGAACACAACATGCTTGTGGATTTGGGCCGCAACGACCTTGGGAAGATCGCCAAGTTCAATACCGTGCGCCTGTACCATTATCTTGAAGTGATCAAGTTCTCGCATGTAATGCATCTTGGTTCTACGGTCCTGGCCAATATCGATGAAAAATATGATGCCCTGGATGCCATCCAGGCAGTATTGCCGGCGGGTACCCTTTCCGGGGCACCAAAATTCCGGGCCGCCCAGATCATCGACGAACTGGAAAAAACAAGACGCGGAGTCTACGGCGGGGCGATTGGCTACATTGATTTCACTGGCAATATGGATATGTGCATCTCGATCCGTCTGGCCTACAAGCAAAACAACGATCTTTATGTCTGCTCGGGAGCGGGAATCGTCTATGACTCGGTTCCGGAAAACGAATACCAGGAGTGCATCAACAAGGCTAAGGCTGTCATCAATGCGATCGAGACAGCTCAGGGAGGTTTAGAATGATCTTACTAATCGACAACTATGACAGTTTCGTCTACAATCTTTACCAATTCATCGGCGAATTCAATCCGGACATCAAGGTTATCCGCAATGACGAGCTGACCCTCGAACAGATCAAGGAGATCGACTTCGAGGCTTTGGTGATCTCCCCGGGGCCGGGCCGTCCCGACCAGGCCGGCGTCATCGAGGATGCGATCCGCTACTTCTATGACAAGAAACCGATTCTTGGCGTGTGCCTTGGCCATCAGGCGATCTGCGAGGTGTTCGGGCACGAGGTTACCTACGCTCCGGCATTGATGCATGGTAAATCAAGCCTGATGCATATCTTGAAAGACACTCCGCTGACCCACGGCATCAAGACGCCGACCATTGTCGCCCGCTATCATTCGCTGGTGGCCAGGGAAGCCAAAAGTGATCTTGAGGTCATCGGCACCAGTGATGACGGCTGCATAATGGCGGTCAAGCACAAGGACTATCCGGTTTATGGAGTGCAGTTCCATCCCGAATCGATCTTGACGATCGATGGCAAGAGGATGATTCAGAATTTCTTGGAGGAAGCAAATGATTAAAGAAGCGATAATAAAACTCACAAACAAAGAAAACCTCACCAGCGAGCAGGCGTACCAGTGCATGAATGAGATCATGGATGGGGTTGCCAGCGATGTGCAAAAAACAGCCTATCTTACGGCCCTGAACATGAAGGGCGAGACAATCGAAGAGATCACCGGCAGCGCGAGAAGCATGCGGGAGCATTGCCGGTCATTTAAAAGCGATGGCGATTTGCTGGAAATCGTGGGAACCGGCGGTGACGGTTCGAACAGCTTCAATATCTCATCGACCTCGGCGCTCGTCCTGGCGGCTGGAGGAGTCAAGGTGGCCAAGCATGGCAACCGGGCAGCCAGCTCGAAATCGGGGGCAGGCGACGTGTACGAACAGCTTGGGGTCAAGGTCGACTGCGAAGTCGAGCGTTCCCAGACGTCGCTTGAAGAAAACGGCATCTGTTTCCTTTATGCACCTATATACCATCCGGCGATGCGCTTTGTCGGACCGGTCCGTCAGGAGCTCAAGATCCGCACCATTTTCAATATTCTCGGTCCTTTGACCAATCCGGCCCATGCCAAAACCCAGATAATGGGTGTCTATAGCGAGGCTTTGGTCGAACCGATGGCGCATGTACTGGCCAACCTCGGTGTCAAACGTGGGGCGGTGGTTTTCGGACAGGACGGAATGGATGAGATATCGCTAAGCGCCAAAACGACGGTCATGGAAATCGACCATGGCAAGTTCACCAGATACGAAATCAATCCGGCTGATTACGGATTCAAGATGGCGCCAAAGGCTGCGATTGTCGGGGGAACCCCTGAAGATAATGCGCGCATCACCTTGGATGTGCTAAGCAACAAAAGCGGGCCTCACCAGGATATCGTGTTGTTGAATGCGGCAATGGGATTCTATCTTGCTGGGATAACGCCAAGTTATGAATCGGGCATCCTTTACGCCCGTGAAGTCATCGAATCGAAAAAACCGCTTGAGATTCTTGATAAATTCATCGCGACGACAAATGGGTAGAATATGATATTAGACAAATTAGTAGAGGCGACCAAAAAAAGGGTCGCCAACCAGAAAAAAGAAGTGCCGATCGAAGAGCTGAAAAGCAAGTGTAAGGAAATGGCTCCTGCTGGGGATTTCCCTTTTGAACAGGCTTTGAACAAACCGGGCTTGAACTACATTCTCGAGGTCAAGAAGGCTTCCCCGTCAAAGGGGCTGATTATGCCGGAGTTCGATTATCTGAACATCGCCAGGGATTACCTCAAAATTGGGGCGAGCTGCCTTTCTGTTCTGACCGAACCCGACTATTTCCAGGGCTCCGATGAGTATCTTGAGGCCATCGCGGCCGGTGTCGACCTGCCGATCCTGCGCAAGGATTTCATCATCGACGAGTACATGATATACCAGGCCCGGCTGTTGAATGCCGACGCGATATTGCTTATCTGCCGTATCCTTGACCAGGATACCCTCGAGCGGTTTTATGGGATCGCCCAGAGCCTGGGGCTGTCATGCCTTTTTGAAATCCACGATCAGGATGATCTTGACAAGGCCCTGAAGGCCAAGGCGCGGATCATCGGGGTCAACAACCGCAACCTCGATGATTTCACCATCGACCTGAACAATTCACTAAAATATCAAAAGAAGGCACATGAGGCCGGATATCAGGGTATCTTCATCTCCGAATCTGGAATCTTCGACCGCCAGGACATCGCTGTTTTGGAACAGAATGATTTCAATGGGGTTCTTATCGGCGAAAGCATCGTCAAGGCGGCTGACCGTCAGGAATATTTCGACATGCTGCGGGGCACAAATGACAAAGGTTAAGATTTGCGGACTATTCCGTGAAGCGGACATAGCGGTAATCAACCGGGAAAAGCCGGATTACGTTGGATTCGTGTTCGCGAAATCCTCGCGTCAGGTCGATTTTGCCACTGCTAAAAAGCTGGCGGCCCAGGTTGATCCAGGCATATTGAAAGTCGGGGTGTTCGTCAACGGCGAGCACAGTTTGATCAAAAGACTTGCGGACGAACATGTCATCGATTTGATCCAGCTTCACGGGGGTGAGGACAACGACTATATCGCCATATTGAAAAGATCGGTCCATCTGCCTTTGATCAAGGCAATCAAGGTGCAACCGGGGACTGATCTGCGAGGTCTCGACTATGATGTCGACTACTATCTCCTTGACGGTCCGGTTCCCGGATCCGGAGAGGCGTTCGACTGGACCATGATCTCCAAACTGGCCAAGCCGTATTTTTTGGCCGGGGGCATCAACTGCGCCAATCTCGAGCAGGCCCTGGCTGTAGGTTGTTATGGAATCGATGTGTCGTCCGGGGTGGAGACGGATAAAGTTAAAGATGAAAAGAAAATTGCAACTCTGGTTAGGAGGGTTAAGATGAAAAAAGGAAGATTTGGAATCCACGGGGGTCAATACATCCCCGAAACATTGATGGAAGAACTGCATAAGATCGATGCGGCTTATGAACATTACAAAAACGATCCGGAATTCAACCGGGAACTCAAGAAGCTCCTTGACGAATATGCCGGGCGGCCATCGCTTCTATATTATGCCAAAAAGATGACCGAGGATCTCAAGGGTCCCAAGATCTATCTCAAACGGGAAGATCTAAACCATACGGGTTCCCACAAGATAAACAATGTTTTAGGGCAGGTGCTTTTGGCCAAGAAGATGGGCAAGACCCGGGTGATCGCGGAAACCGGAGCGGGTCAGCATGGGGTTGCCACAGCAACCGCGGCGGCGTTGCTCGACATGGAATGCGAGATCTACATGGGCAAGGAAGACACCGACCGGCAAATCCTCAATGTTTACCGGATGGAACTGCTGGGGGCAAAAGTCATTCAGGTGACTTCGGGAACGATGACCCTCAAGGACGCTGTCAACGAAACATTGCGGGTTTGGACCGGTAGAATCGATGACACTTTCTATGTGCTAGGATCGGTGATGGGACCTCACCCTTATCCGGCTATGGTTAGGGATTTCCAGGCTGTTATTTCCAAAGAAGCCCGGCAGCAGATCCTTGAAGCCGAAAACAAGCTGCCAAGTGCGGTTTACGCTTGCGTTGGCGGGGGATCAAATGCGATGGGAATGTTCTACAATTTCATCAATGACGAAAACGTCAAGCTGGTTGGCTGTGAAGCGGCGGGCAAAGGGGTCGACACACCATATACCGCAGCGACAATCAATACCGGAAGCCTTGGTGTTTTCCATGGCATGAAGTCGTATTTCTGCCAGGATGAATACGGGCAGATCGCTCCGGTCTACTCGATTTCAGCCGGGTTGGACTATCCGGGAATCGGTCCGGAACATGCCTATTTGAACGACATCAAACGAGCGAGCTACCTGCCGGTAACCGACGATGAGGCGGTCCACGCATTCGAATA
Source organism: Erysipelotrichaceae bacterium (assembly GCA_028698185.1). Lineage (GTDB taxonomy): Bacteria > Bacillota_I > Bacilli_A > Erysipelotrichales > Coprobacillaceae > JAQVDW01. The sequence goes on from JAQVDW010000019.1 coordinate 15,974, forward strand.
TATCGCCAAGGTCGAGGGGATAATCTGTGCGATCGAAAGCGCCCATGCGGTAGCCCAGATTATCAAGGATGCGCCAAAATATTCGCCAGACGACATCATCATCTGCTGCCTTTCGGGCCGGGGTGACAAGGATGTGGCGGCCATAGCGCGCTACAAAGGGGTGGAAATTTATGAATAGAATGAAAAACGCCTTTACCAAGAAAGCCTTTATCGCCTTCATTACGGCGGGTGATCCCGATCTGGAAACGACCTACCAATGCATTCTTGAGATGGAAAAAGCCGGGGCCAGCCTGGTCGAAATCGGGATTCCTTTTTCCGATCCGGTTGCCGAAGGTCCGGTAATCCAGAAAGCGAACATCCGGGCGCTTAACGGCGGAGTGAATACCGCCAAAGTGTTCGAACTTGTTCAAAGGGTGCGCCAAGTAAGTGACATTCCGCTGTGTTTCATGACCTATTACAATGTGGTTTTCCACTATGGTGTGGAAAAATTCATGGCCAAGTGCCAGGATATCGGAATCGACGGTCTGATCCTGCCGGATCTTTCCTTTGAGGAAAGCGAAGAAGTGAACCAGTTCAAAAAGAGGTACGACCTCGAGCTGATCAGCTTTGTGGCGCCGACTTCGCAAAACCGGGTCAAAATGATTGCCCGGCAGGCGGAAGGTTTCATCTATCTGGTTTCTTCGATGGGGGTTACGGGAACCAGGTCAAGTTTTGCCGGCGGTCTCGAAGAACTTGTCGCACTGATCAAGCAGGAAACGGATACGCCGGTGGCTATCGGTTTTGGGATAAACACACCAGAACAAGTCAAGGAATTATCGCAATATTGCGACGGGGTTATCGTCGGTTCGGCGATCATCAAGATCATCGAGAAGTACGGTCAGGATGCGCCAAAGCACGTCCGTGAATACGTAAAAGAAATGGTCGCTGCCTTAGGGTGAAAACGATAGTCGATTATATCGGCCGGGAAATCGCCTCTTTGGAGGTGGCGGTGGCTGTCGACTTCACCATGGGAAATGGTTTCGACACAATGAAACTCGCCAAAATGAGCCAGAAGGTTTACAGTTTCGACATCCAGCCCCTGGCGCTGGAGCGAACCCGGACACTTCTTGAACAACATGACATCCCCGCTGATCGGGTGGAACTGATCCTGGATGACCATCGCCATTTCGGGGCCTATCTCGACCGGTTCGACCTCGGGGTTTTCAACCTGGGGTACCTGCCAAACGGCGACCACCACATCACGACAACCAAAACGAACACGATTGCGACTCTTGAGAGGGCGCTAAAGGCCCTTGAAACCGGTGGTATCATCCTGATCGGAGTGTATGTGGGCCATGACGGCGGTGTCGAAGGAGATGCCATCAGGGCCTTTTGCAGTGAGTTAGATAATGATTTCAATGTAAGCTGTTACCAAATGTTGAACAAACAAAAAGCTCCTTATGTCATTGTCATTGAAAAAGCAAAATAGCCTATAAATAAGCTAGTATAAAAGTTTCAAAAATGATATCATATTATATGTAAGGAGGGGTTTTTATGGAGAAAATAAACGCCATAGTGACGAGTCCGGTAGGATTGTATGCTGCATCAGCAACTAAACTTGTCGAAGCAGTAAAGATTTATGAATCGCAAATTTCGATTACTTATGAGGGGAAAACGCTGAACATGAAATCAATCATGGGAGTGTTGTCATTGGGAATTCCGGAGAAAGCGAAGGTTCAAATCACCATCGAAGGGCAAGATGAACAAGCGGCACGCGATGACATTATAGGCCTGCTAGAACAGCTGGAAATAGGGCAAGAAATAAGATAAGTCAGGGCTTTCTGGCTTGTCTTTTTTTCTTGATGAAAACCGGTTATTATGCTATATTTTAGGTACTGTAAATAAAAGGAGTATATTATGTTGAAAATGATTGGAACTTTCATAGTTAGTTATATATTGATGCTTGTTTTGATGCCTCGAATCATCCCGGTTTTCCACCGGTTCAAGTTCGGGCAGGTCCAACGGGAAGAGGGACCCGAGTCGCACAAAGTCAAGGGGGGGACCCCGACGATGGGCGGTGCCGTGTTCATCTTGAGTGCGATTGTTTCGGCTTTGGTCTTCAACTATGACAACCTGGCTTCACCGGAACTTTGGATTCTGACTTTGACCCTGGCGGGATTTGGGGCCATCGGTCTGGTCGATGACGCTTTGATTGTCATCAAGAAATCGAACAAGGGCCTTCCGGCCTGGGCGAAGTTCGGGTTGCAGGCGGTGCTTGCGGTCGTTCTTTATTTCCTTTGCAAGAATTTCATTACGGGATTCGACCATGTTATCGAGGTTCCGCTGTTCAAGGCCAAACTGGATCTTGGAATCCTCTATCCGGCGATGTTTTTCGTGATGTTCACCGGCGCTAGCAATGGGGTTAACCTTTCCGATGGTCTTGACGGTCTGGCGACCGGTCTTTGCATGATCGCCATCGCTCCGTTTATCATCTTCTCCTACATGAACCGCGATGTCATATTGACCCTTTACAGCATTGCCGTTATCGGTTCTTTGGTGGGATTCATGATGTTCAACTATCATCCGGCCCAGATTTTCATGGGAGATGTGGGTTCTTTGGGTCTTGGCGGCTTTTTGGCGATCATTGCCGTTCTGGCCAACCAGGAACTGCTGCTTGTGATAATCGGCATGGTCTTTTTGATTGAAACCCTTTCGGTAATCATCCAGGTTGTCTCATTCAAGACAAGAGGCAAAAGAGTCTTCAAGATGGCACCGATCCACCACCATTTCGAGATGCTCGGATTCCAGGAAACCCAGGTTGTCCTGATGTTCTGGGTTGCCGGTTTTGTCTTTGGCATCATCGGAATCCTGTTTGGGGTGATGTAGCGTGCTGACCGGAAAAAAAGTGCTGGTCATCGGACTGGCCCGTTCGGGCAAGGCGGCCATCCGGCTGCTCCAAAAGCTCAATGCGTCGATTGTCCTTAACGAAGCCCGATCGCTCGAGCTTATCGAGAACCATCAGGAATATCTCGATGCCGGAATCGAAATCGTGGCCAACGGCCACCCGGCGGAACTTTTCGAACGGGATTTCGATTTCGTGGTCAAGAATCCTGGAATCAATTACCAAAAAGAGTTTATCCTGCGTTTGAAAGAGCGCAAAATCGAAATCCTCAACGAAGTGGAGCTAGGCTACCGGTATGCTGCGAAACAGAATTATTATGCCATCACCGGGACCAACGGCAAGACCACTACAGTCACCTTGATTGAACACATATTGAAAGGCCGCTATGACAACGTCTTTCTGGCCGGGAATGTCGGGACCCCATACTGCGACCTGGTGGTCGACCACGATCTGACAAGCTACAGCGGGGCTCATGTGGTTCTGGAACTTTCGAATTTTCAGCTGCTTGACATGGCAACTTTCCATCCTGTGGCTTCGACGATAATCAACCTGACTCCCGACCATCTCGACTATATGGTCTCTTTGGACGAATACTATGAGTCGAAACTGAACATCTACCAGAACCAGACCGAGGACGATGTGTATTTCCTGAACAAGGACGATCAGGTAGTTGAATCATACTTCTCCAAGAAACCCGCAAAATCGCGGGTGGTCACCTTCTCGTTGGAAAAGCCGGCGGACATCGCAATTGTCAACCAGGCGATCCATGCCTTTGGGAAAAAAATTGTCGAACTCGATAAGATCAAGCTGGTGGGCGCTCACAATGTCCAAAATGTGATGATAGCGGTCGGCTTCGCCTTGCAGGCGGGCGTCGACGCAACGACCATCGCAGCCCAGGTCGAGTCATTCCAAGGGGTGGCTCATAGAATCGAATACGTGACAACCATTGCGGGGGTTAGATATTATAACGATTCCAAAGGGACGAATACGGATGCGACAGTAACGGCGATCAGGGCGTTCGACCGGCCGGTCATCCTGCTTATCGGTGGTTTCGAGAAAAATCTCGACATTAGCGATATGGCGGCTTTGAACAACAAAATCAAAACGCTTGTCTGTTATGGCGCAACCAAGGAAAGATTCGCGCGGGAAATGAGCCATCCAGACACACATGTCGTGGATGACTTGCGCTCTGCCGTTATGGAAGCGGCAAAGATTGCCCAGGATGGCGATGTGGTGCTGTTGTCGCCATCGACAAGCTCGTTTGACGAATTCGAGAGCTACATCAAGCGCGGCGAATACTTCAAAAAGGTTGTCAATGAATTAGGAGAATAAGATGCGGATTATTATCGGAAGCGGCGGAACCGGGGGGCATTTGTACCCCGCTTTGGCTTTAATAGAATATATCGAGTCCCAAGAGGATACTCAGGTCCTGTTTGTCGGGACCAAGGACCGACTCGAGTCTCAGGTGGTGCCAAAACTCGGTTACCAATATCGCGGTCTCGATGTCAAAGGGCTGGTTGGAAGTCCGTTGAACAAGCTAAAAAACATCATGCTTTTTGTCAGATCGATCAAGGAAGCAAAAAAGATAATCAGGGAGTTCGCTCCTGACATCGTGGTCGGCTTTGGCGGGTATCCTTCGGCGAGCATCGTGATGGCGGCAAGTCAGCTGAAAATCCCGACCATGATCCACGAACAGAATTCGATCATCGGTCTTACCAACAAGATCCTTGTCAACAAGGTCGACAAGATCATCGCCTGCTACCAGGGGGCCTATGAAAAATTCCCCAAAGGGAAGACGTATCTTTACGGAAATCCTCGGGCGAGCCTGGTCGGTACCCAGGCCACGGTGGATGTCCATGAAAAGTACGGACTCAAAAAGGACCTGCCGATTGTGACCATGGTCATGGGATCGCTGGGGTCGAAGACGATCAACGACAAGATGGTGGCGGCGCTGCAAAAAGCCGACTTCAAGGACTATTCGCTTGTCTATGTGACCGGAAAAAACTATTATGACGAGGTTTGCTCGAAGCTTGAAGGATGTGTGGAGAATATAAAAATCGTCCCTTATATCGACGACATGGCATCGCTGATGCAAAGTTCGACGCTGATGGTTACCCGCGGGGGCGCGAGCACCCTGGCGGAGCTCACGGCGCTAGGCAAACCGGCGATAATAATCCCAAGTCCTTACGTCGTTAAAAACCATCAGGAATTCAATGCCCTGGAACTATCTTCCAACAATGCGGCCAAGATGATTCTTGAGGCCGACCTCGACGGCACCAAACTGCTTGAGCGGATCGAAGGGCTGATCCAGTCGCCTTTGCAGCTAGAAGCGATGCACCAGGCGAGTCTGAAATTGAGCCAGAGCGACGCCTCAAAAAACATATACGAATTGATCAAAACGATGATTTAAGGGGAAAATATGGATTTCAACCAAGTATATCAGGATTTAGTAAACTTAAATGTCGGCCAGGTCATCAAGGATGAGCCGATGTACAAACACACAACCCTTAGAGTAGGTGGTCCTTGCGCCATCTTCATCAATGTCAACACCCAGGACGGTCTGATCGCGGCTTTGAAATATGTCAACAAGCACCATCTCAAGTCGATGGTCATCGGCAAGGGCAGCAATCTTCTATTCAGTGACGGCCTTTACCAAGGGGTGATCATCTGTCTTGCCGAGGGTTTCAACTACACCCATTACAATGGTTGCACCGTCACCGCGGGGGCCGGAGTTTCGATGATCAAGCTAGCCTACCAGGCCGCAAACGCGGGGCTTAGCGGTTTCGAGTTCATGTCGGGGATTCCCGGAACGATTGGCGGGGGGGTCTACATGAATGCCGGAGCCTACAAGTACGACATGGCTTCGGTTGTCAAGAGTGTCAAGATTCTCAATGAAAAATACCAGACCGTGACACTGACGAACAACCAGATGGAGTTTGGCTATCGGACATCGATTCTCCAGCGCAATCCCCGTTGGGTTGTCCTCGAGGTTGTCTTTGAACTGAGCCCATCGGATCCCAAATTCATCAATGAGGTGATCGACAAGCGCAAGGAAAAAAGGATGACGACCCAACCATGGAACAAGCCAAGTGCGGGGTCGATTTTCCAGAATCCGTCCATGGCTCCGGCCTGGAAGCTGATTGAAGATTGCGATCTCAGGGGTCGGGAAATCGGCGGGGCCCAGGTGAGCCTGAAGCATTGCAACTTCATCGTCAACAACGGCTATGCCTCGGCCAAGGACATCTACGACCTGATCGAACTGGTCAAAGAAGAGGTCAAAAAGCAGCACGACATCGAACTGCATCAGGAAGTGAAATACGTGAATTGGGAGTAGTCTTATGGCAAAAAAAACAGTAGTCTTCAACGAATATGACGAAAATCAAAGTCTCCTTCTGGCCAAGAAACAAAAGGCCAAGCGGCGCGCCCGGGCAACAAAAAGGCTGACTGCTTTAATTTTGCTTGTTTTGACTGTTTTTTACTTTGGTTCGGATTATTCAAAAATAATGACAATCGCAATAGCCAACAATGAGTTCATCTCGCAAGAAACGATTGTGGAATTGACCCAGGTCAAGACCAAGGGAAGCTTCATGTTGTTCACAAAGAGCGCCAAGGTCGAGACCGACCTGATGGCCAGCGGCTATTTTGACAGCGTTTCTGTAAGCAAAGGCTGGGACCGCTCGCTTAAGGTTGCGGTGACCCCGACGCCATTGATCGCCTACTGCGCCAATGAGCAGGGCTTTCTGGCGGTCAACGAGTCAGGCAAGGTCTGCCAGATATCCGGTGATTTTTCTGGCCTGGTGGCGACTTTGCCGGTGCTTCATGACTTCACTGACGAGATCATGGCGCAGTTCGCGGCTGAATATGCAAAAATCCCGTCACAGGTACGCCTCCAGGTTTCGGATGTCTATTTCAAGCCGGCAGCCGGGGATGACCTGCGCTGTCAGTTCAATATGGACGACGGCAAAATATTGTATCTGCGGATCGATAAGATGGCCAGCCAGCTGGCAAACAACAACTACATAATCCTCGTCTACAATTACGGCGATTACAAGTATTTCGATTTTCTTGGTGAATATGTCTATCGCAGCAAATAAAAACCCTCGTTTTTCAGAAGGTTTTTTTTGTTTTTATGCAATTGGGGAAAAGCTTCTTGTTCAAATATGTCAATACCGCCTCGAACCTCCGATAAGTCAGGAACATGAAACAGAATGTCAGGGCGAACTGGCCTAGTGAAACCTGAAGGCCTAGAAGCATGTAGAGCAGGGTCACCTGTTTGGAAAAAATGATGAATGGAAGCTGCAAGAGCTGGCCGGTGGCAAAGGAGAACAGGCCGCTGACCAGGCAGAGAATGAGAAAGTGCCTTTTTAAAATTGGCCTGGTGGCCCCGATAATCAGGGAATAGGCGGGATAGATGAAAAAATACATGCTGCCCCATGGGGTTATCCCGGTGGTGAGCAGGTAGACGCTTCCGAAGATAAGCGACCCTAAAAACGCATCCCGGGTCGAAAAAACCATGGCGAAACATACGGTTATGCTCGTGATGACTTCAAGGTAGGGGATAAACGAGAACGACATGAAGCTTACATATTGGACACAACCCAAAATGGCGATCAGTGCCATTTTTTTTGTGGTAAGATATCTGTTTGACATATTTGACTCCTTTACTATTTGCCAAGGCGCCAGAAAACAGCCGCCCTTTCTCAACCAAAAGACGTTGAATTGACAAAGTTCCTGACTTGAAGCTAGGCTTCTTACAGTAGTGTGAGCTGCTCCGGACTTTCACCGGATTCCTTTTTGCCATCCAAGGCAGTCAATCAAATTCAAATCAATTGTATTACATATCCGATGGCATTTCAAACATTAAAAAATACAAGCGGTTTCCTGGTGCTCCTACGGTTATTGGATATTTGTGATTTTATCGGCATAAGTATTTTAAAAGTGTTTAAAAAGAAAATAAAATATGCTAAGATTAGATAGTATAATACGTTCAGCGGTATGTAGAACAACATTATCCAAATAAGCTTTGTCAGGGGTGGAATAAATGAGAAATATCTATGCTTTGTTAGACATAGGTAGTGCAACAATTAAGTTGGTTGTAGCCGAAGTTCTAGACACTAATGTCAATGTTTTATATGCAGACAAGACTGCGAGTCACGGCATTAGTAAAGGTTATGTGGCAAATGAAGAAATAGCTAGTGAAGATGTCAAGAAGATAGTCGCGAAAGCGAACGACTATCTGGGCACGACAATCGGCAGCGTTGCTTTGATAATTCCGACCATCGGTTCAAGGATTTACCAAAGTGACAGTTCGATATCATTGTCCGATTCTGGCAGCAAGATCACAAGTAACGATATACGGCGGATCCTGGATCTGTCGGCCCGGTTCAAAAAAGAAGCTGATGAGGAACTGGTATCAGTCATCCCGATTTGCTTCCATCACGATCAAGGTTCCAACAACAAGGTTCCTCTTGACATCAAATCAAGAAACCTCGCGGTTGATTCCCTGGTGGTGACCAGTCCTAAGAAACTTCTCTATCCGTTTTTACGGGTAGTCGAATATGCCGGCCTGGATATCCTCGATGTTTCCATCAGCGCCTATGCATGCGCCTTGGAAGCTTTTGACGAGGCCTACATGAATGAAGGGTCGATCCTTGTCGATGTCGGTTTCAAGACTTCGACGATATCCTTTTACAAGGACGGGTATCTCAAGTATCTTTCAGTCGTTCCGTATGGCGGCAATGATTTTACCCGGAATATTTATCAGAATTTTCAGATTTCACCTGAACAGGGAGAAACTTATAAAATCAAGTATGGCAGTGTTTTTGACCGCCACTCCAAGGATGACATCGTCCACACCGTGGTGTATGACGATGAAAAGAAGGACTATTCCTTAGCCGACCTTCATCTTCTCGATCGGGAAATCGCCAAGGCGATATTCACCAAAATCAAAGAGAAAGTCGAATTGATCGACCAGGGCAACAACTATGAGATCATCCTGGTAGGCGGGGGCAGCGAGCTCAAGCTCATTCCCGAGGTCGCCAGCCAGGTACTCAACGCCCCAGTGCGACTTTACCGGCCAGAGACAATCGGAGTCAGGGATATGGCTTATGTCTCTTGTTTGGGGATGATTTACTTCATGATCAACAAGGCGAAATACCAGGGGGGTTATGAACCGTCGCTGGTACTCGATGAGATAACAAACACGATGTCCGTGCGCCTGAAGGGTTTGACTAGGAACAATCCGGCTCCTCAAAAGGGGGTCAACAAGATACTGGAAAATTTATTTAACGACGAATAAAGCGAGGAAACGAAGATGGAAGAAAATTACGAACAAGTTGCAAAAATAAAGGTTATTGGTGTAGGCGGTGGCGGAAACAACGCCGTAAACCGCATGGTTGAAAACGGAGTACAAGGGGTTGAATTCTTCGTTGCGAATACGGACGTTCAGGTGCTGCGCCGCTCGAAAGTCGACAACAAGATCGCTCTTGGTGGCAAGATTACCAAAGGTCTTGGAGCCGGTGGAAATCCTGAAGTCGGGAAAAAAGCCGCAATGGAATCGGAAAACGATATCCGTGAAGTGCTCGACGGTGCGGACATGGTGTTCATCGCTGCGGGAATGGGTGGCGGTACCGGAACCGGTGCGGCTCCGGTGTTTGCAAAAATCGCCAAAGAGATGGGTGCTTTGACAGTTGGTATTATCACCCGTCCTTTCAAGTTCGAAGGGAAACGCCGCAATCAGCTGGCTTTGGAAGGGATCGAGGAATTGCGCAAAAACGTTGATTCGATCATTGTTGTTGCAAATGACCGCCTGTTGCAGTTGATCGGGGGTCGTCCGATGTCGGAAGCCTTCGGAGAAGCTGACAATGTGTTGCGCCAAGGGGTACAGACAATAACTGACCTTATCGCTATTCCGGCATTCATGAACCTGGATTTCGCCGACGTCTGCTCGGTAATGAAAGACAAGGGAAATGCCCTGATCGGAATCGGGATGGCATCAGGAGACAACAAAGCCCGCGATGCCGCACAGGCCGCGATCGCTTCACCGTTGCTTGACGTATCGGTTGCCGGTGCCAAAGATGCAATCATCAACATCACAGGAGGACCGAACATTTCCCTGTTTGACGCGAATATCGCTTTGGAAACAATCACCGAGGAAGTCGGAGACGACATCAACACTTACCTGGGTGTGGCAATCAATGAAAATCTCGATGACGAGGTTATCGTGACTGTGATCGCGACGGGATTCGAACAGTTCAAGGAAGAACCGGCTGGAAAAAAAGCGGTCAAGTTCGAAACTGATATCGAACCGGTGCGCAACCAGGTCCTGGAAGAAGAAGAGGATGAATTGCCAGGATTCATCAGAATGAGACGTTTATAATGATGGCCCCAAAAATCGGATTTGTCGGGCTTGGCAACATGGCTTCGGCCCTGTTCGAGGGTCTGATCCAGGCTGGCGCCATCGATCCCGCCAACACCATCGGGTACGACATCGCGCAAAGTCAAGTTGACTATTTCCATGACAAATACGCGATGGTTCCGGCTTCTAGTGAGCTGGATGTTGCTACCTGGGCGGATATTGTCATCATGGGAGTCAAACCGGACAAGCTTGAAACGGTTATTGGAAAAATCAGGGAAGCGGCCAAAAACAAAACAATCGTTTCCATGGTCCTGGGTTACAATTTCGAGCGTTTCCATGCTCTTGTCGACCCGTCAACAGCGCACGTCACCATGATGCCCAACACACCAGTCAAGGTGTCCCAAGGAGTGATCCTGTTCGAACAGGAAAACAACCTTAAAGCGGAAGAACTTGAAGCTGTCGTTGAAATGTTCAGTAAAGTTGCCACAGTCAAGGTGCTGCCTGCAAGCATATTCAAGGGAGCCAGCGTTTTGACCGGATGCGGGCCGGCTTATGTCTACCAGATCATTGAGGCCTTGAGCGACGGCGTTGTCGAATTGGGGGTGCCTCGCGACTTGGCCTACGAGTTGGTAAGCCAGACCGTGCTTGGCAGCGCGATGATGCAAAAGGAAACCAAGCTTCATCCTGGAATCCTCAAAGACCAGGTTTGTTCGCCAGGAGGAATCACCATCAAAGGCGTCAACGCCTTGGAGAAAAACGGTTTAAGACATGCTTTGATCGAAGGAGTTAAAGCATCAAGCGGTAAGTAGGAGGAATAAAAATGGGAATTAATGATCGTATCAGGGATTTCTTTGTGGAGCCGGACGAGGAAGACGAATTCGGCGGCGCATACGAGGAAAAAAAGGAACCTGTGGAAGTTAAAAAAGTAGTGCAAAACGAGTTCGAACAGCCTAAATCCACCAATAATTCAAGGAAGATCCAGAGCATCGATCCCCAAAGGGATGGTCATCTGGTCCTGTTCGAACCGCGTTCTTTCGATGAAACCCAGACTATTGCCAAGCTGCTAAAGGACAGCCGCTCGGCGGTGATCAATCTGCACCGTCTTTCAAAAGATGAAGCGAAACGTGTAACCATCTTTTTAAGCGGTGTTATCTATGCGATCGACGGTACGATTCAGGTTGTTGGAGAGAAGACTTACCTCTGCACTCCAAACAATATGAATGTGACCGGAGAAATCGTCCTGGACGAAGAGTAGGAGTCAAATTATGGCAAATCCAATCATAAACTTTTTCCTGGGCAACGATGACCAGGATGAAGAGTCAAATTCAAGAAATCACTTAGATAAGAAGGCTTATGAAGATAAAATCGATGCGGCCGTTGACGGGGATATTGTCTTTTTCAAACCTGAAGATTCTAACAGCACGCGCAAATTTGTCGATTATCTCAAAGCCGGACGCTCGATAATCATCAATATCACCAATCTTTTGCCTGAATCCAAAAGCGAAACCCTGACATTTGTCCAGGGAGCCCTGCTGGTGCTTGAAGGACAAATGTTCGAAGTCGGTGTTGATATTTATTTGTGCACGCCAGCCCATATTGAAGTGGTGCGGCAATTAGGTCGATATTAAAAGGAGCAAGCTATGGAAACAAATATTACCGGAAGTAATGACGCGACTCTATTAGCCGGCGACTATATCATTTATCAGCCTAGAAGTTATGATGAAGTGATGGTCATTTCCGACTATCTAAAAAACGCCCAAAGCGTGATTGTTAACCTCGAGATGATCGATGAACAGACTTCAACATACCTGATCCATTTTTTAAGCGGGGTAATCTACGGCATTGACGGGGAGATCCACAATCTGGGACTAAAGACGTATCTGTGCACTCCAAGCACGATCGTTGTCGGCGGTTTTTAATTCGGATGGCCTATTTCAAAGGTGAAGAACAGTTCATCAGCCAGATTCTCGATTTGAAAAACCAGGCGATTGACAATCAAAAAATTGTGCGGACCCTTTTTCTGGATCCGTACCACCAGAAGATTGTCGAGCAGCTGATCGGATCGAATCCTTCGCTCCAGGTCGGGACCTTTGGCGGCTTTGGCGAGTGCGAATACGCCCGGATGGTGATCGCGCCTAGCTTTTATGAGCTTGAACAGGATGACTACCTGGTCCAGGTGATCAGAATCTCTTATCCCGACCGCTTTCGCAAACTTGAACACCGGGATGTCCTGGGGGCGCTGATGTCGCTGGGGCTCAAGCGCGAGCTTTTTGGCGACATCTATGAAATCGACAGGGATTTCTATGTTGCCATCGACAAGCGTCAGGAACAGTATGTCATTTCCAATCTCAAGAAGATTGCGATTTTCAGTGTCAAGATCCATCCGGTTGACGAAATCGTCGAAGGGGTCGTTGAATTCGAAAAGGAAGTGTTCTTTGTCTCGTCTTACCGGCTTGACAAGATCATCGCGACATTGTTCAAGATCAACCGCTCATTGGCGGTTGATGCAATCGAATCCGGGATGGTCAAAGTTAATTACAAAACCGTTGAACAAATAAGTTTTTTATGCAATAATAACGATATAATATCCTTTAAAAAGCATGGCAAAGTTCGACTGAATTTTACCGAGCGGACCACGAAATCGAACAATTTCGTGATCGAGGGATATTTTTATACCTGAAAGGAAGAGTGGGATGAAAGAGTTTCGCAACGCGCTTTTTGGCTATTCGAAAAGCGAAGTTAATCAAAAATTTAAGTCTTTAACCGATCAGATCAGCGATTACCAAAACCAGATTGAAACCCTTGAAAATTCCCTGCAAAGAAAACAAAACGAACTCGAGCAGGTCAATTCCCAGCTTTCAAAGGCCCTGAACCGGGTCGATGTGCTTGAAAAGACCCAGGAACAGATTGCCCGCATGGCCTTGAAGGAAGCTTCGACGCTGATAAACAAAGCCAAGCATAACGCGAATCTGATCTTGAGCGAGTCGTTGATGTACGTGCGCTCACTTTCGGGAGAAATGGATGATTTCAAAGAAAAAGCCGCTTCTTTTCGCAAGGCGGTCGTCAAGATGTCACAGGATATCCTGGATACCATTGACAATTCCGAACTTTTCACAATCATCGATGAAGACAAAAAAGAAAAATAAATGCGTTGATAGAGACAGTTCGTTAGTGGCGTCTGCAGAGACCTAGTGGTTGGTGAAAACTAGGGGTTAAACTAATGATGAATCACTCTTGAGCAGCCCTTTGAATCGAGTAGGGGGAGCCGTTAGTCCCGTTAAGACTTCAAGCGAGTGTGCTTTCACACTAACTAAGGTGGTACCGCGATAATTCGTCCTTAATTTTTTAAGGACTTTTTTTATTGGAGAGGAGAAACGAATGAATTATAAAGATACCCTGTTAATGCCAAAAACTGCCTTCGAAATGCGAGGCAATCTGCCTAAAAAGGAGCCTAACTACGTTAAGCGCTGGCAGGAAACCAAAATGTATGAGAAAGTGATTGCCCGGAACGAAGGCAATGAAAGCTTCATCTTCCATGATGGGCCGCCTTATGCCAACGGGAACCTTCATGCCGGGCACATGTTGAACAAAGTGCTCAAGGATGTGATCTGCCGTTACAACAACATGATCGGAAACTACACTCCGTTCATCCCGGGTTGGGACACGCATGGTCTTCCAATCGAAAATGCGATCCAGAAGCTAGGAGTCGACCGCAAGAAGATGCCGGTTGTCGAATTCCGTAAAAAATGCGAGGAATATGCCTACCAACAAGTTGCCAACCAGATGGAACAACTTATCCGCATGGGGACTTTCGCCGATTATGAGCATCCTTATCTGACATTGATGAAGGAATACGAAGCCAACCAGATCGATGTATTTGGGAAAATGGCTTTGGATGGCCTTATCTTCAAAGGACTCAAACCGGTGTACTGGTCTCCTTCTTCCGAGTCGGCCCTGGCTGAAGCGGAAATCGAGTATCATGACATCAAGTCACCGACTATTTTCGTGAAATTTCCGGTCAAAGACGGAAAAGGAATCCTGAACAATGATGTTTCGTTTGTCATCTGGACGACAACTCCTTGGACGATTCCGGCCAACCTGGGAATCTGTCTCAATCCGGTTATGGTCTACGCCGTTGTCAAAACACCTAAAGGCAAACTGCTTGTTTTGGAACAGCTGGTCGCTTCTTTGATGGAGAAATTCGGAATCGAGGAGTACGGCATCGAGGCTGTATATCAAGGTAAACAGCTTGAATACATCACTTGCGCCCATCCGCTCTATGACCGTGAATCGCTTGTCATCCTCGGGGACCACGTAACCGAAGAAGCCGGTACGGGATGTGTCCATACCGCTCCTGGATTCGGGGCCGACGACTTCATCGTGGGTCAAAAATACGGTTTGGAAACATTGTGCAACGTCGATGCCCACGGCAAGATGATGGCCAGCGCCGGTGCCTGGCTGGAAGGTCAGTATGTGGATGACGCCAACAAGACAGTCACTCAAAGACTAGACGAACTTGGGGTACTGCTGAAACTGGAATTCATCAAGCACAGCTACCCACATGACTGGCGTACAAAAAAACCGATCATCTTCAGAGCTACCGACCAATGGTTCTGCTCACTTGACAAGATCCGCACCAAACTTCTTGATGAGATCGCCAAAGTCAACTGGCTTAACGAGTGGGGACAAATCCGGATCCACAACATGATCAGGGACCGTGGTGACTGGTGCATTTCCCGCCAACGTTCATGGGGTGTGCCGATCCCGATCATCTACTGCGAAGATGGAACTCCGATCATGGAAGAAGCGGTGTTCAACCATATTTCAAAACTATTCCGGGAAAATGGATCCAATATCTGGTTTGAAAAGGATGAAAAATTCCTGCTGCCGGAAGGTTATGTGAATGAACATTCACCTAACGGGGAATTCAAGAAGGAGACCGACATCATGGATGTCTGGTTTGATTCCGGTTCGTCACATACCGGTGTCATCAAGGAAAGAGGATACTGCTATCCGGTTGATCTTTATTTCGAAGGTTCCGACCAGTACCGCGGTTGGTTCAACTCTTCATTGATCATCGGTACCGCGGCCCACAATCAGGCTCCTTACAAGACCGTTCTCTCGCATGGATTCGTCCTTGATGGAAAAGGCAACAAGATGTCAAAATCGCTTGGCAATACGGTCGATCCGATGAAACTGATGAACCAGTACGGTGCCGATATCGTCCGTCTGTGGGCGACAAGCGTTGCCTACACCCAGGATGTCCGCATCTCGGATGACATCATCAAACAGGTTGCTGAATCATACAGAAAAATCCGCAACACGATGCGTTTCGTTCTTGGAAATATCGATGATTTCAAAGAAAGCGACCTGATTCCGGTTGAAAAACTCAGCCAGGTTGACAAGTATATGCTCTCAAAACTTAACGATCTGATCAAGAATTACCATGAGGCTTTCAAGAACTATGATTTTGCCGAAGCCAACCATGAAATTCTCAACTATTTCACCAACACGCTTTCTTCATTCTATATGGATTTCACCAAGGATATCCTATATCTTGAAAAAGCCGACAGCTTGCGCCGGCGTCAGGTTCAGACGGTGCTTTACCACCATGGCAAAGTTCTAATGAAGCTGCTTTCACCGACTCTAGTCTTCACGGCCGAAGAACTCCATGACCATTTCAACTGCGATGGCGAAAAAGCGGAATCTGTCTTCCTGGAAGCAATGCCGGAATCATTCGTGATTGAAGACGAAGCCAAGCTGCAGGAATTCTTTGACAAGTTCCTTGATGTCCGCAAGGATGTGCTTAAAGCGCTGGAAAACCTGCGCAATGAAAAAGTCATCAAATCGAACATGGAAGCCAAAGTCTACCTGAGTCTGAAAGATGGATATGCCCAAATCGGGGAAATGGCCGATTTGAAACAGCTTTTCATAGTAGCCAAGGTGGAAATCACCGATGCGACAGACTATGAAGAGTTTGACAGCGCCTTTGTCAAGGTTGAAAAATTCCAAGGACATCAATGTCCACGCTGCTGGAACTACTTCGACCAGGACGAACTAGAAGGGGAACTTTGTGTCCGCTGCCATAGCGTTGTAAGCGAATAATAATTGAAAGGGGCGTAACGCCGGGGGTTTTCACCCTTAGGAGTTACGCCCCTTTTTTACTGAAACCGACCATAATGACGGTTGTCTCTGTCTTTTATCTGCGCTCGCCACGATACAGATCATAGTAATATAACTGGATTTCGCCGAGTTGCTTTTTAAAGTGGTCGCTGGCATCATCGAGCGCCTGATTGTAGATGTCATCGCCTATTAGCTCGATAAAATAGTCCAAAAGCGTTTCGGCTTTGATAAGTCCGATATCCTCGTTGAAGTTCTCCTGATAAAAATGCAGGATCTGTCTTATTTTCCCGTTAGCCACTTTTTTTTAATTTCATTTTTTTCTCCTTGTCGATGTTTACATTGTAGCCTATTTCAAGCCAATAGACAAATCGATGTTTAACCCGATCCGATAATGGTGGTAAAAGTACCATAACTTAATGCGGGATTGAGGCTGTTTTTATGACCAAGCTTTACCTTGTGCGTTTCACCGCCTTTTTTTACACTAAGTTTGACCAGAATAGATGGCGAGTGTATAATTAAGCTATATAAGGGTACAATTACAAGGAGACTCGTTATGATAGAAATCAATAATTTGACCAAAAAGTTCGGGGATTTCAAAGCAGTTGACAATATTTCCCTGGATATCAAAAAAGGCAGGATATATGGTTTTGTCGGCAAGAACGGAGCCGGTAAATCGACTACGATGAGAGTGATGATGAACATGCTCATGCCAAGTTCGGGAAGTGTCCGCATCAACAATCTCGATGCGGTTGAAGATTCCAAAAGAATCAAGGAGTTTACCAGCTACATGCCTAGCGACATCACTTACTATGACAATCTCAAGGTGTCCAAATTCTTCGAGTTCAACCTGGAGTTCTCAGCCAGGACAAAAGATGACATGGCTGATCTGGCCAAGTATTTCGAGCTGGACCTCAACAAGAAGATTGCGGAATTGTCGCTTGGCAACAAGAAGAAGGTGTCGATAATTGCCATGCTGCTCAAGGGCGGTGATGTCCTTATCCTCGATGAACCGACAAGCGGGCTTGACCCGTTGATGCAAAAGAAGTTCTTCGATCTGATCCTCAGGGAAAAAGAGGCGGGAGTGACGGTTTTCCTCTCGTCGCACAATCTCCTGGAAATCGAGAGGTACTGCGACGAAGTTGCCATCATCAAGGACGGCAAGATTGTCGAAATTGTCGATCTTGACAAGGTATCGATCAAACACCAGCAGGTGGTCGAATACAAGATCAAGGACGGCCGGGAAGTGCGCCGCGACGTCGTGGGCGACATCAACGAACTTGTCTTGGAGTTGTCGCTCCTGGATCTGGAATATCTGGAAATAAAAAACAAGAGTGTCGAATCCGAGTTTATCGGTTTTTATGAAGGCAAGGGTGAATGATATGGCAACAAATGTGATCAAATTGACAAAGTTCCAGCTCAACAACCGCAAGAGTTACATCCTGGGCTGGGCAATCGGGGTGTTTGCGATGATGTTTTTGTACATGATCCTTTTCGAATCGATGAAGGATCTTGGCCAGGCTAAATTCGACGCAATGCCCAAAGAGATACTCGAATTCATGGGTGTGGAATCGATGGCGGTGATGACTAACTGGATTTCCTATTACGGGATGATCTTCAGCCTGTTCACCCTGGTTGTTTCATTTTTTGGAGCAACCTTCGCAGGCAGCTTGCTCTACAATGAGGAAAAGACAAAATCGATTGAATTCCTCAATGCTTTGCCGGTATCGCGCCTCGAGATATTCTTCTCCAAGATACTTACCAGCTTCGTGGCGGTGGTGATAGTCTCCCTGGCTATGGATTCATCGGCTTTGATTTGCGGGTTGCTCAACGGGGGGCCCACATTCGTGGCAACCGATGCCTTGACCATCATGAAGATCACCGGATTTGTGCCGTTTTTCTTCACAGCGATAGCGTTGTTTGTCGGCGGGTTGACCGCCCGGGTGGCAACCGGCCTGGTGGCCAGCGGTGCCGTTATAACCTTCTACATGCTGGGATATCTTGGCAGCTTGCTGGAAAACGACATAATGACCAATGTCTCGCCGTTCAAGGTTTTCGAAGCGGCCAACGCCCTTAATCTTAGCGGCGATGTATTCATGCTGTTTGGCGTATTCCTCGTCACGATGTTCACCATCGTTTTTCTGGGTGGTTTTGTCTACAACAAGCGCGATTTCAATATCTGATCAGGGCCCGGCCCTGATTTTTTTTTGTTTATGTTAGCCCTTGGATGTGGTAAAATTGACACGTAGGAGTGATTTAATGAGAATTTTCAAGCACAAAGCAGAAATGCTTTTGATCATGGCGGCTTTTATCTGGGGAAGTTCCTTCGTAATCATGAAGGAATCGCTTTCCAGCCTGTCGACCGGGGTCCTTCTGGCGATCCGTTTCCTGGTGGCCAGCGGGGTCATATATTTGCTTTTCCACCGGAAACTTACGGGTCTGGATTTTCCCAAAATCGTCAGGGGTTCACTGACAGGGGTTTTGTTGTTTGGCGCCTATCTGGTCCAAACCCTGGGCCTGGCTACGACAACTTCGGCCAAGAACGCTTTTTTGACGGCTGTATATGTCGCTTTTTTGCCTTTTCTTCACTGGCTGGTGTACTCCAAGAAGCCGGATGGCTACAACTTCCTCGCGGCGGCCATGTGCCTTGCCGGGGTCGGGCTGATCAGCCTGACTGGATCCTTGACCATCGAGATCGGCGACGGTCTTTCTATTCTGGCAGGATTTTTCTTCGCCTGCCATATTCTGGCAATCAGCTGGTTTTCCAAGGATGTCAATCCCTACGAGCTGGCTTTTGTTTCCTTTTTGACAACCTCCTTTCTGGCGGCTATCTATGCCAGCCTGTTTGAAGGCTGGGGAAGTCTGGCGAACATTGATATTAAGGTAGCTGCCGTGTTGGGCTATCTGGCGGTTTTTTGCAGCGCCCTGGCTTTACTTTTCCAGAATATCGGCCTGGAAGGGACGGATTCTTTGACCGGCAGTCTCTTGCTGTCGCTTGAGAGTGTCTTCAGTGTATTTTTCTCGATATTCTATGGCGAAGAGGTGACTTTGCGGATGGTCGTGGGATTCGTTGCAATATTTTGCGCCATTGTCGTCTCGACGACAAAACTCAAGTTTCAAAAATCGG
>JAQVDW010000020.1 GCA_028698185.1 Erysipelotrichaceae bacterium
TCATGCGTGTAGGAGTATCAGACTACTTGTTTCAGGCTAACATGACAGCCATCATTCCAAGTATTGAATATTTAGTTGTGATTTTCCAATCGGAAAATCCTCTCATTTCATGCCTAAGCATTTATAGAGAAACGTTTCGCACCTTTGTAGCGGTGATAGAAATCAATGCCATGGCGTTTGGGAAAATAAGTCACGTCATCGCTTTTCAAAGCCTGTTCGATATCGTCAAGCCCGACATGCCATTGGCTCACATAGTCCTTGATATCCAGGTTCGGCTTGTATCGCGCCACATCGGCAACCGACATCCCTTTGCCATCCACATTCCAGGCTCCTTCAGCCTGGTTGGCGGCTATCGCTCCGCCCCATAAAAAACCTTCGGGAAATTTCATATTCTAGCTCCTCCGTTATCTTTTCAATCAGCTTTCTGATCCACCCTTATTTTAGCCCATCCAAGCCGTATTTAGGGATAGTTTTCAAATTGGAAACTCAAAAAAGCCAGTTTCAAGGCTGGCTTTTGGTTGCTTGGCGGAAATGGAGCGTGAGATAATCACTGATTAAAGCGAAAATGATCGAATGGGTCGTTATCTCGTTGACCGCCGGGTAGAGGACACAATAATCGACCAGGGGATTGTCTTCCATCTTGAAATTGGCGGTGATGACGACAATTTTCGCTTTCGTCTTCTTGAACGCGCTCTTGGTTATGTTGCCCTGGGTCATCTGATGCTTCCTTAGATAATCACCTGAGTGGGAAAAGATGATGATCAGGCTGTCTTCCTGGGCAGCCTCGATATATTCATGCTGCTTGACATCGTTCAAGCAGGTGTAGATATACTTATCGTTATAGGCCAATTTGGTCTGCAGATCGATTGCCGCCGTTTGGGAATAGAGCAAACCAAAGGCGGCAACCTTATCATATGCGACCAGATCTTCGACCAGGGCTCTGGCATTGGAATTTTCGATTGCCCCGGCAAGCAGGTTGATATTGGCAATCACCAGCTGGCTGTAATCGTCAAACGAATTGTTTTCAAGATAGTTCATGACATTGGTATTGTAGCTAAACTGGCTGTGGGGGACATTTGGCAGGGCATCACGGAATTCCCCGTAGTCGCTAAATCCGATTTTGCGGATGAACTTCGAGACAGTCGATTTGGACACATCGCACAGCCTCGCGACCTGGTCGATGGTCAACTGGTTGAGGATCGCAAAATTATTAATCAGGATTCTCGCCACATGATAGCTGGTCGTGTCGAGATTTTCTTCCAGGAGCACCACAAGCAGGCGGTGGAGGACCATTCCCATCGATACACCCCCTACTCGACTAGATAAAACTCAAGTTTCACCCGGTCGACGAAACGTTGCGCCTGGCAAACATAGAAGTATTTTTTGAGCCAGTCGAGACTCTGATCATATATCTCGAACTGGGGCGAGGTCGCAAAGTAGTAGTGGTTGCTTTCGACAAACTCCCCAGCCACCACCTTGGCCACATCCTCAAAAGGCACACTGCGAACCCCGTTGTTTTCGATATAGAATGACCGGCCGTCTTCAAGACGGATCGCATATCTAGCCGAAAGATTGCAGATGCCATCGGGTCTGATAATCTGAGAGTCGACACCCCCGGGCAGGACTTCTCCGGCAATCGTGTTGCCCTGGTAATCATAACCGATTAGTTTTCCCGTTTCGATTGGAATCAGCTGCCGGCGACCCACGACATCATCCTGGCCGACAACAATCGGCGCAGCTACAAAAACTTCCACTTCAAACATTTTTCTGAGCATATTGTCTTCCCCTTTTCATCAAAAATGCGGACAAATCCAAGTGTGATTATTTGGCGCGCTTGTGCAGCGGCGCATAGGTGCAATCCTGAGCCACCGAGCGATAAGCCGGGCGGATGATCTTTCCTTCATTAACGATCTCCTCGATCCGGTGGGCGCACCATCCGGCAATCCGGGATACCGCAAACAGCGGCGTATACAGTTCGAGCGGAATATTGAGCATCCGATAGACAAAACCGGAATAGAAATCGACGTTGATGGATACTCCCTTGTACATCCTGCGGTGCTTCGCAATCACCTGAGGCGCCAGTTTTTCGACGCGCTCATAAAGTTCGAACTCTTCCTGCAGTCCTTTTTCCCGGGCGAGTTCCCCGACGTATTTCTTGAAGATCACTGCGCGGGGATCGGATACTGAGTAGACCGCGTGACCGACTCCGTAAATCAGTCCCTGATTGTCGAAGGCTTCCCTATTGAGAAGTCTAGTCAGATATTCTTCGATCTGGCTTTCATCCTGCCAGTCTGACACATTGGCCTTGAGATCATCGAACATTGCGGCCACCTTCAGGTTCGCCCCGCCATGACGTGGTCCTTTGAGCGATCCGATCGCCGAAGCAATGGCGCAATACGTGTCTGTACCTGAAGAAGACACCACATGGGTCGTGAAGGTCGAGTTGTTGCCCCCGCCGTGTTCCGCATGCAACACTAAGGCTAGATCGAGCAATTCCGCTTCCAGGGGCGTATATTTGTTGTCGGCTCTAAGCATATACAGAATGTTTTCCGCAATCGAAAGATCCATCCGCGGATTATGGATGACCAGGGAATTGTCCCCATGATAATGGGTGAATGCCTGGTAGCCATAAACTCCAAGCAGCGACAGCTGAGAGATCAGCTGAATCGACTGGCGCAGCAGGTTTTCGATTGATATGTCATCGGGATTGTCATCATAGCTGTAGAGGCTAAGTACCGAACGGGCCATGACATTCATAATATCCTTGCTTGGACTTCTCATTATCATGTCATTGATGAAGAAATCCGGCAAAGCCCGGTGTCTGCATATCTCCATCTTGAACTCTTCAAGTTCCGCCGCATTGGGCAACTGACCAAAAAGCAGCAGGTAGATTGTCTCCTCGAAACCTTTGCGGTTTTCCCGGATGAACCCATCCACCAGGTCCTCGATATTGACACCCCGGTATTTGAGCCGGCCCGGAATCGCCTGGGCGATTCCGTCTTGATACATAACCGATTCGACTGCACCGATGCGTGTCAGTCCGGCCAAAACCCCCTTGCCATCAAGATCCCGCAGTCCCCTTTTAACATCATATTTCTCATATAAACTGCGATCAACCTGATTGCAGTCGATTGCCATCTGACGCCATTTTTCCATATTTTCATCCATATGTTTCATCCTTTCCATATATCATATTATCACCCCAATTCAAGGTCGATTCCACTTTAAGCCGCAAAGTGATCTAGGTTAATGATATCACAAATAACACGAATTGACAACGTTTACCATATTATGAAAGTCGCAATTTTAAGCCAAACGCTAAATATTCCCTAAAAAAATTGTGAAAATTAGATTTTTTTGGCGTCGCCCAACCGACTCGTATTCCATCTGCCAATCCTCCAGAAAAACACACATAATCCGGCTTTTCGGGCATATGAAAACACGCCATTCGCTGTTGCATGTTTTGAGACTCGGGATTATAATTATCTTAACGGAAGATCATTTCTAGAGGGGGGATGATTATGTATGATTTTGTCGGATCTAGTTGGCCGCTTTTGATGGTTGGAACATGGCTTATCATCGCCGTAATCACAAGAAAAAGAGGCACTTTTTTCTATTGGGCTGCCATGATACTGCTTTGGGTGATTTGGCGTTTCTATCGTATAGCTTCCTGGTGGAGTCAAATTTCAATCTGAGCGCCGCATTGAATGGACTCGTGGCGATTACTATCCCCATTGCAGTTGTTCTGGCATTGGCCTGGCGCAACACTTTGATCGGTTCCATCGGTTTTCTGACAATCGGGATTTTCTTTTTGTTCTATTTTGAGTGGGGCGATTTTCCAATCGGCGTAGTGCCGCTGATAATCGCCGGATTTTTCTTCATGGATTGGCGCCGGGAACACAGATATTCCAACCGGCCATAAAAGCCGTCACAAGCGGATGCAATTTCATTTTTTGGGCTTGCCTAAGCCCAGCCGATATGCTAGAATATCAATGATTTAACGAGGGAGTAACTTTCCACATCAGGATTGGTTTTCGTCAATACGGCTAATAGCCCGGCAACCAAGATGCGATTGCATTTAGTGAGACTCGATTGAACTTTTTTAAGATTCAATTGGGTCTTTTTTGCTTACAAGGAGGAAAATATGCAAAGATACGAACTAAAATCCGTTGAAGAAGTAATGGATTATCTTAAAACCAGCCCCCAGGGGCTCAATTCCAGCCAGGTTGAACAGAGCCGGAAAGAACACGGCGCCAACAAGCTGGCCGAAGAAAAGCCGGTTTCGCCGCTTATCATCTTCCTGAGCCAGTTCAAGGACTTTCTGGTCATCATCCTGATCGTGGCCGCCATTTTGTCGGCAGCGATGGGGAAATTCGAAAGCACGCTGGTTATTATCGCCGTGTTGATTTTGAATGCCGTGCTGGGGACAGTCCAGCATATAAAAGCCGAGAAATCCCTGGCCAGCCTTAAAAAACTTTCATCGCCCACCGCCAAAGTCCTGCGTGATGGAATAAAAAAAGAGATTCCTTCGGAAGAAGTTGTCGTCGGCGATGTGCTGGTATTCGATGCGGGTGACTACATTTCCGCCGATGCCCGAGTCATCGAGAGCTACAGTCTGCAGACAAACGAAAGCTCGCTTACAGGTGAGTCTGTCAGCGTCGAAAAGATCAGCGCAGCCCTGGAAAACCCCAAGGCTGCCCTGGGTGACCAGATCAACCGCGTTTTCTCAAGCAGCTTCGTGACTTATGGCCGCGGCCTCGCCGTGGTCACTGCCGTTGGAAACGACACCGAAATCGGAAAGATCGCCGGGCTTCTGGCGGCCGCCCGGGAAAAAACTACTCCGCTGCAGGAGTCATTGGACGGATTTGGCAAAAAGCTGGCCATCTTCATCATCCTCGTTTCCGCCCTGGTGTTCGGACTAAGTGTCTGGCGCCAGAATCCGATCATGGATTCCTTGATGTTCGCGATATCCCTGGCCGTTGCGGCCATCCCAGAAGCCCTCAGCTCGATTGTGACGATCGTGCTTGCCATCGGGACCAGAAAGCTGGCTGATGAAAATGCGATCATCCGCAAACTCCACTCGGTGGAAAGTCTTGGCAGCATTTCGGTCATCTGTTCAGACAAGACCGGAACCCTGACCCAAAACAAGATGACGGTGCAGAAAATCTACGTCAACGAAAAGCTTCTCGATACAACGGAAATCAATGTCCAGGATGCCATCGAGGACAAACTGCTTATGGCCGGTTTGCTTTGCAACGACGCCCAGATTGTCGATGATAAAAGCATCGGTGACCCGACCGAGATCGCCCTGGTCGACCTGGCCAAAAAAATGGAGCGGGACGACAATCAGCTGCGCACGCAGTTCCCGCGTCTAGGCGAGCTGCCGTTTGACAGCGACCGCAAGCTGATGACGACCTATCACGAGATCGACGATTCCCATGTTTCCTTCACAAAAGGGGCTCTCGACGTTATCCTGAAACGGGCAACCCATATCGAGACAAGTGACGGGGTCCGTCCAATCACCCAGATTGATATTGAAAAATACGAAAAGACCAACTACGAACTGTCGAATTCCGGATTGCGGGTGCTAGCTTTTGCCTGGCGCAAGATCGACATCACCTCAGTCGATGAAAACATTGAAAACGACCTGATCCTAATTGGCGCCATGGCGATGATGGATCCCCCTCGGATCGATTCCGCGGAAGCTGTCGCTGCCTGCAAAAGAGCGGGGATCAAGCCCGTGATGATAACCGGCGACCACAAAATCACGGCATCAGCTATTGCCCGGGAAATAGGTATCCTTGACGAAGGAGACCAGGCGATTGAAGGCGAAGCCATCGAAAACCTAAGCGACCAGGAGCTCATCGAGCTCGTTCCCAAGGTCTCTGTTTATGCCCGAGTTTCGCCCGAACACAAGATCCGGATCGTTTCGGCTTGGCAGGCGATTGGCAATGTCGTGGCAATGACCGGTGATGGTGTCAACGATGCCCCGGCCCTGAAAAAATCCGACGTGGGAATCGCCATGGGAATCACCGGAACCGAAGTGGCCAAAGACGCCGCCAGCATGGTCCTTACCGATGACCGTTTTGCCACAATCGTGACCGCGATTTCCAACGGCCGCAGCATCTACGGCAACATCAAGAATGCGATCAAGTTCCTTCTTTCTGGAAACACCGCTGCGATCATCGCCGTACTCTACGCCTCATTGATCGGCCTGCCTGCGCCATTCGCTCCGGTCCATCTTCTATTTATCAACTTGCTCACCGACTCGCTTCCAGCCATCGCCATTGGAATGGAGCCTTCCCACATCAAGCTGATGGAACAAGGGCCCCGTGACATATCCAAACCGATCATGGACCGCCGCTTTGGCATCGAGGTCCTGCTCGAAGGTATCATCATCGCCCTGGTTACGATGAGCGCATTCCATATCGGTGCCGCCAGTTCAACTGGAGCCGGAATGACCATGGCCTTTGCGACATTGTCACTTACCCGGCTCGTACACGGGTTCAACTGCCGTTTTTCCGCGCCGCTTACCTGGAAGACTGCCTTTGGCAACATCTTCTCTTATCTGGCGCTGGGAATAGGAGCGTTCCTGTTGTTTAGCGTGATCATCTTCACGCCGTTCCACAAGCTTTTCGAAGTGACGTCATTGAGCATCGAACAGATCGGCTATATCATCGGCCTGTCATTCATACCACTGGTCGTGATCCAGATTGGAAAAAGAATTATCAGCCATTTCGAAAAATAACAAGCCACTCAAAAAGCCCGCAGCTGCGGGCTTTTTTTCTTTATCAAAGATTAGCACAGATCATAAACTCGAACCCGGACACGGTTGACCTAAAATCCGATTTCAAGCCCTTTGACATGGCTATATCCGATATCATATATTTTCTCGTTGTTGCTTGTGTCGAGAATGTTGTAGTTACTCAATTCATTGAGCCTTATAAGCAGGTCGCAGTATTTTTCCTTGTCATATTGCATTCCCACTGTCATTTGCAGAATCTGGGTTATGACTTGTGCAAATCCGTCAACCTTTTCATTCTCCTTGACCGGACTGATATCGATCGCAATTAGTTTCTCGCACCGGTCAATCAAGGGTGTCACCGGCACGTTTTCCAGGACTCCACCATCGACATATTGGCACTCATTGATGGTAACCGGGGTGAACAGGATCGGAATCGACGCCGAAGCCTGGATTGCCTGGGCGACATTGCCGGAACTGATGTACTCCACCCGGCCGGTATTGAGGTTGGACACGCAGATGTAAAGCGGATATTTCAAATCCGCGAATGTCTTGTGCCCGAGAATCTCATCGAGCTTTTTGCCAAGATTGTCCAATGAGGCGAACCCGGTGACCGGCAAAGTGATTTTGGCGGCATCCATCAGCTTGACTCCCTTTAAAAAATCCATTATCTCGTCTGGTGTTTTCTGGTCCGCAAGCAGTCCGGCCACAATCGCCCCCGCGCTTGTTCCCGAAAAAACCTCCGCTTTGATCCCTTTTTCCTCAAGTGCCTTGATTGCGCCGATATGGGCGAATCCTCGGGTTCCGCCGCCACCTAAGGCCAAACCTATCTTATTCATGGTTCCACCTTCTTCTTTTCCTGATTGTTAAAATCCAGAGCATCCTTGTATTCGTTGTAGATCCGGCTGTACTCCATCTTGTCATATTCACTGCCCTTGATCTTGTCGAACAGGGCCTTGGCATATCCATCGATAACCTCCAGATTTCCCGGACAGGCAATGCCCTTGGCTAGACGCAGCGACTTGAACAGGGCGACCATGACGGAGCTGTCATTATGGCCGTAATGGACAATCTGGTGATATGCCTCGTAGAGAACAACCTCGAAATCGTAAGATTCATACAGGATAAAGCCCTGGGCATCATGATCCTTTACAAGCAGATGCCCCTTTTCTATTTCCGCAAGATCGCGCAGCAACAGCCCAATGATCTTCAGGCAGTGGATTGCCGTGTAGGGATCATTGATGCCTGGTGAAAGGGCCCGCAAGGCGATTTCCACAATCTTCTGGATAGTGAAATTGAAATCCTGGGCCTCAGTCTTCTTGACGCCGATCATTATGCAGTTCTGGATATCCTTAATGATGGACTGGTCGAGTGGCTCGAGTTCCCGGTAGTAGACATTGATGATTCTGGTCTGCTTCGAGACAAACTGCCCCACCACCTTTTCGAAAAAAACAACGCACTGATGATTCTGGGCGATTCCCTTTAGTCTTGGATAATCGATTTCCTGGATATAGCCGTCCTGGTCGCTGTAAACTTCGGCGAAATAAAGGTCCTTGATGATTGAAGCGATACCGTCATTTGATACCGGGTGCGCCTTGGCAACAAAATTCCGATAGTTTTTGATCTTGGCCATGGCTTCCTGGTCGAGCCGGCGGATCAGGCCGTTGGCCTGGATGTAGGTCGAAACGTTGTGGATGAACACCAAAAAGTATATCAGACCCATTATTATGTAGACGACCCCGACACTAGCAACCATGACCAGATCGCCGCTCCGGGAACGCGTGGACATGGTCAGCAACGAGACAATCGAATAGATAAAGCCGCTAAGGAAAACCCCAAAAGACTTCATCGTCGTCTCATTGTTGAGGAAGTTCTCGACGACCCGGGGCGTGAACTGGGAAGAATACATGGTCAAGACGACCATGGTGGTTGAAAATGTGAACGTGGCGATCGTGATGAAAGCCCCCGCAATGATGCCCAGGACGTTTTGCGCCGTCGCCACGGTGGTGTAGAACAATCCGTTCAAGGCTCCGGAAATCTGGGAACTCAAATTCCAGTCAAGATAGCTCACGACAAGCGCCAGAGCCAGGGCAACAAGGCTATACATTGTCGGGTAGAGCCAGATGCTCGTCCTGATTTTATTGATGATTCTTTGCTTGAACATATGACTTTCCTCCCTTTGCTCTGGCGCGTTGGCTACAAACAATAAAACATCTTTGATACGAATATTGTAACATGATTGCCGCCGCTTTAACAGGTGCGCGAATGGAAAAAGACGGCATTTGGCCGTCCTGGTTGCTGGTTATCGTCACACTCACATAATCGCCGATTCCCTTGGCAATCTGTTTCTGGATCGCTTTGGTGATTCCGATGATGTAGAAGATCGTTCCGTCATCATTTTTCAGGCCCATGTTGACCACGCTGCTTGAATACTCAACTCCATCGAACGTCGCAATGACCTTGACCCTCCCCTTGGCGAACTCCTTTTTCAAATCGTAAGGGAAAACCACATAGCACCACCCTTGCCTATCGTCGAAGCCTGGATTTTGGCTTCGTAATCATATGTCTTTTTCACGATAAGTCATCCTATATCCAGATCTTGGCCCGGAATCCCCGGGATCCGTAGTACGAATCAGCTCCGTTATGATATGTGAAGACCGTATCATAGCGGCAGTCGCCGAATATGGCTCCGCTAAGTCTCCGGATGCTTTCAGGCGTTTTCAGCCAACTCGACGTTTTCAAGTCGTAACGTCCCGTGCCTTGAAGCAGGGCATATTCCGCCTGGTCGATAAGTTCCACGCCCATCTGGGTTGCCATTTCCAGGGCGCTCGATTCGGGCGGAAACTTCTTGCGACCAAGACGCGCCGGGCCGTCGTAGCAGAGGTTCCTTCGCCCTTTTGGCGATTCCTTGGCGCAATCCACAAACAGATAGCGGCCACTTTCTTGATCATAGCCGATCACATCCACCTGTCCACCGGTGGCCTCCATCCGGGAAAGGGCAGCCAATTTTTCCGGATTGTCTTTCAATCTTTTTTCCACATCGGCCCAATCAATTCCGGGATGGCGCCCTGCAAACTCGTTGAAGCGTTGCCGCAATAACCCGATCAGTTCTTCCTGTTGTCCGACTTCCAAAACAGCTTCCATGATTTCTCCTTTCAAGGACGGATCCGCAAATCGTTCCGCCTGTTCCATACATCCATTTTCCGGTTTGAAAAGCCTCCAAGTCAAGCGATATGATAATTTACAATAGAGCACCCAACCGGCACATCGAGATGGCGCTGTCAATATCTTCGGCTGTCAGCTCCAATTTTTTTTGCGAATCGCCCAAAAATGTAAGCCTTGTAAACGGATTTGTGGTACAATTAAATCAACAAATAGATTGAAATGTTTCTTAAAACTGCAGAGGAGGACTTATGAACAAACTGAAAAACAATATACTCTTATCGCTTGTCCTGGTTGCCGTCTGGATTGTTCTCAACGGGAATTTCACATTGCCGACCGTCTTCACCGGAATGGTAATGGCGGTAATCACAATCATGCTCCTGGCAATGCTCCATCCTCACCAAAGCGACCTGTATGACTACCATATCAACCCGCTCACACTGGCGCTGTTTCTCGCGGTCCTTTTCAAGAACATCTACATCAGCGCCTTCAAGACCTCAGTAAACCTAATCAAAGGCCGGATCGATCCGAAATTCGTTACCGTCACGACCAGGATCCATCGTCCGTGGCTCCAGTCATTGATCGGTAACGCCATAACCCTGACTCCGGGCACCGTGACTGTCCACCTTGCGAAAAACAGGTACGTGGCCTTGTGGCTGTGCCCCGAATCTGAAGATCTTGACCAAATAAGAGAGGAATTGCTTGGCGAATTTGAAGATGCCCTGGCAAAAGGTGACCGTGATGCTTGATCTGCTTTTTCCGTTTTTTGTAGGTTGCGGCCTGCTTTTCCTGTTCCTTCTAGTCAAGGGTCCATCGATATGGGACCGGCTTTTATTCCTCAACCTGTTTTTCATCTTCATGCTTTTGACCATTATTGTCTACGCCTTGATGGTTGAAATCGATTATCTTCTCGATATCGCCATTGTCTATGCCTTGCTTGGCTTCATCGGCATTGTCTTCACCGCCAGGTTCATCCAACGAAAGGGGAAAATATGATGGAGATCTTCAAACTTATCGGTGCCACCCTGATTCTTTCCGGAATCATCTTCCAGTTTTTTGGGATCTACGGCATTGTCGTTCACCGCAACTTTTTTGTGAACCTGTCCCTGTCCTCTCTGATCGACTCCGCGGGTCTTTTCGCCATCCTGATTGGCCTTATCTTCTACAATGGCCTGAACATGGCCTCGCTCAAAATCGGATTCATAATTCTTCTGATGCTCCTTTTGAATCCCTTGTCGAACCACATACTAGGCCGGGGGGCCTATTTGAGCAACTACCACCCCCAAAGGAGGGCGAAAAAATGATTCTCGACCTGTTTTACTTGTCACTGATCGTCTTTGCGATTCTCGCGGTGCAAAGCCGCAGCCTGCGCAATGCCGTGATCTACCTGGCGGTTTTTTCCCTGGTCTGTTCCATTGTATACTTGCTTTTGAACGCCCCTGATGTGGCTATCGCCGAAGCGACCATCGGCTGCACCCTGTCGACGATTCTTTATCTTGTCGCCTTGAAGAAATACAAGATTTTCACGGTATATTACAACTGTTACTTCAATGATGAAAGCCATCTGGCCATCCTCCAGAAGGAACGCGACCAGATCCACCGGATTCTTAGAGACTTTGCGGTTGGCCAGGAGCTGCAGCTCGACCTTATCAACACGGCAACCAGTTTCACAAAGCTCAAGGAAAGCGTGACCTGCGATGTCGTCATTTTCCATAGCCCAAGTGGGATATGGCTCCATGGGATCAAAAACAGCTACCAGTACCAGAAACTGCTGGAACTGCTAAAAAACCAGGAAGACCTGGTCAAAGAAGGAAAATTCATAGAAGGAGAGGATTGGAGCGATGAAGATAACCCGACTGATAGCCAGACACCGTAGGAAAATGATTGCAACCTGGCTTGTAATCGTATTTGCGCTTATGGCATCCTTGCCTTTACAATCACATCCCGGCAGCCAGGAGCTGTATCACTATATCACCGCCAATTTCATGGAAGATACCCAGGCGGCAAACGCGGTGACGGCCATCTATCTTGACTACAGGATGTTTGACACCTTGTTTGAGACGCTGCTGCTCCTGGTCAGCGTAATCGGCATCATCTATTTCTCAGCTCATGAGGGGGACTCCTGATGGAAAAACATTCAAAACTGCTGCGGGTAACGATGGGCGCCATCTACCCGTTCATCATCATCTTCGGCCTTTATGTGATTTTCAACGGCCACACGACCCCGGGGGGCGGCTTCCAGGGCGGCGCCATCTTGAGTGCTGTGTTCATCGTCCAGTATTTCACGACCTATCAAAAGACAACAAGTCTCCAGCTGCTAAACAAGATTGAAAAAATCCTGTATCTTGCCCTTGTGCTTGTCGCAATCCTGTTCGTCTTCGAATTGCGCGGCAGCGTCCCGGACATGTTCAAACCCTATTATCTAGTCACGATGAACACCCTGATTGGCATTAAGGTCGCCTGTGGATTGAGCATCATCTTTTACCGCTTCGTCCTTTTTGAAAGCAGGTGATTCAATGAACAGCGGATTTCTCGATGGCACGCTTGTGGCCCTGGCGCTTTTTGCGATTGGCGTCTATGGCCTGCTCGCGCGCCACAACATCATCAAAACCATAATGTCATTTGGCATTGTCCAGGCGGCAATCATCCTTTTCTTTCTGAATATCAATTACACCCTCACGCTTTCGCCACCCATTGGTGACGGGTCAAATATGGCTGACCCTTTTCCCCAGGCACTGATGATCACCGCGATTGTCATCGGCGTGGCGGTAACCGCGGTGGGGCTGACAATGTTCATGAGCCTCTACCACCATTACGGTTCGACCAACTGGGTCAAGATCCAAAAAATGCGAAAGGAGAGAAAGTGATGGGATTATATTGGTTTATTGTCCTGCCCCTGATAATCGGGCTTCTTTTCTACTTCTCCCATTCCTACTTGACCCGGGTCGCCGTCCTGGTTGCCCAGCTAGCTTTTTTCATCCTGGCTTTGCGCAACTTCTGGGAAGTCAAACAGGGTGGGATGAAGCTCGAAATTGTCGGCGGCTATGACCTGGGCGTGGGAATCGCCCTCAAAGCCGACCTGTTTTCAAGCACCATGGTCGTCCTGACGGTCTTTTTGTTTAGCTGCATGCTCCTGTACAACCTTAACAAGAGCTATGTCAACCATCTGTTCCTGTTTCTGTTTGTCGCTTTGGAAGGTCTGATCTGCGGGATTTTCCTTTCGAACGACCTTTTCAACATCTACGTGATGATTGAAGTATCAACTATCATTGTCTCAATCCTGATCATCTTCAAAAAGGACTCCCAGTCAATCTATGATGGGATTATCTACTTGTTCGCCAACCTTACCTCGATGACCCTGTTTCTTCTTGGCATCGGCTATATCTACAAGATATTTGGCACCACAGATCTTGCATTGCTTGCGCAAATGATCCCATTGACCACAGATGGGCGCACTCTGATCGTCCCGTTCGCTTTGCTGGTAACGGCAGTCTGTCTCAAATCGGCGATCATGCCCCTGTTTTCCTGGCTGCCCAAGGCCCATGGCACAGCCTCGGCCCCCTCGATTGTCTCGGCGATCCTTTCTGGACTTTATGTAAAGGGCGGGGTCTATCTCTTTGTGCGGATTTTCGACCTTTTCATGCCAGTGTTCGACGAGGCGACGATATTCATGGTTTTTGGGTTTTTGACTGCGGTCATCGGATGGGTTTTCGCCTTGAGCCAGCGCGACATCAAGCTGATGCTCGCCTACAGTACCGTCAGCCAGATCGGGGTCATCGTTTTCGGCCTTTCGCTTAATTCGACCTACGGCTACTGGGGTGCCATCTACCACATCCTCAACCATGCCATCTTCAAATCGACCCTGTTTTTGACTGCAGGAATCATCGTCGATGAATATCACACCCGCGACATCACCAAGATATCCGGGGTCATGGCCCGGATGCCGTACGTCTCGATTGCCTCGATTTTCGCCATCCTGGGGATAACCGGGGCTCCCCTGTTCAACGGCAGCTTCTCGAAGAACCTGATTGAAAAGGGGATGAGCGATTCCCTGGTGTTCGAATTGGCATTTTTCATCATCAATATCGGAACCATCCTGATTTTCATCAAATACGGCCAAATCTTCAAGGGCTCATCGGCCAAAAAATCCCATATCAGATGGAACCAGAAGTTCGTCATCATGCTTCTGGCTTTGACCTGTTTTTTGATGGGGATATTCGGACCATTCCTGATCGAATTCCTGTTTGGCTTCGAGACGACGGTATCCTGGTCCGCCTATCTTACCAAGTTTTTAATCTATGGTTTGACACTGGCATGCGGCTACCTTTTCTACCGCGTCGTCTACTTGAAGGTGCGTCTGTTTGGCTATATCCAGGCCATGGAGCTTTCTTTCAACGAGATAATCATGGCCATATTTGTGTTTTTTACCGGATTTTTGATTCTTCTGATTTTGCAGACCTGACATATGGAGGTGACACACATGCATAAAAAATACCCGAAACCCGACCTGGAAACAATAAAGTCCAGGCTTACCGGATTGCAGTTTGCCGTGACCCAGGAACAGGCGACGGAACAGCCTTTTTCCAACGAGTATGATGATTTTTTCGAAGAAGGCATCTATGTCGATATCGTCACCGGCCAACCGGTGTTCAGTTCCCGGGACAAGTTCGACTCCCATTGCGGTTGGCCGAGTTTCACGGGACCCATTGAACCTGAAAGCGTCGTACTTAGCGACGACTACAGCCACCACATGCATCGCATTGAGGTCAAGAGCGCTGCGGGTGCCTCCCATCTTGGTCATGTCTTTGATGACGGGCCAATAAATAGCGGCGGGAAACGCTATTGCATCAACAGTGCTTCCTTGCGTTTTGTCAAAAAAGCCCAGCTTGAAAGCGAGGGCTATGGCGAATATCTCAAGCTATTTGAAAAGGAATAGGTTCAACTCCCTATTCCTTTTCATATCGAATTTTTTCCTTGATGAATGTGCCATTCTCGAGATCCGCGAACGCCTGCCTTAGTTCGTCATTGGTGTTCATCACGATCGGACCACCCCATGCCACCGGTTCCTTAAGGGCCTTGGAGCTCATGAAAAGCACCTGGACGAAATGGTCTCCGGCGGTGATGGTAACCTCGGTCGCCTCAGTCAGCTTGACGGCCGATTTTTCCGCAATGGCCGTACCATCAACGATTATCCCGTTGACCAGAGTGAACAACATCACGGACCGGTCAGCCTCCACTGCGATGGTGATGCTGCCATGGGGGTTGAGATGGATGTCATAATAATCAAGGGGCAGATGGCTGCCCATATGGCCCTGATGGTCCAGATATCTGCCGGCAAGAAGATGGAGCTGGCCATGTTCGATCGGAATTTTCTCGATCATCTCTCTTTTGATCGCATTGTAGCCCGGATAGCACATCTTATCCGCTTCAGGCAGGTTGAGCCACAGCTGCACCCCTAGAAGCAGCTTCGATTCTGGCAGCCGTTCCTCATGCATGATTCCTGAACCGGCGCACATCCATTGGACCTCGCCCTCCCCGATTGCATCCTCATTGGCCAGGGAATCCCGATGGACCATCTTTCCCTTGTAGACATAGCTGATTGTCTCGATGCCCCGATGAGGGTGGAGCGGAAATCCGGCCAGATAGTCGGCGGGGTTGTCGCTTTGGAAGGAATCGAGCATCAAGAAAGGGTCAAATTCAGTGACTGTCCGGTTCGACAGGACCCGGACCAGGTTGACCCCCGCCCCGTCACGGGTCGGATAGCCGGTTACTATTTTTTTAATTTTTGCTTCCATTTAATGTCTCCTTTGTTTTGTGACTTGATCGACTTCCATATTGAATAACGTTATCCTAATGGTGATTATTGTTGTCTTTACACCAGATCGCGATATCCTGGATCAGTTGTTTATCTACCGGGATACTGTAGGGCATCTGGATGGCCACTTTGCTTGTGTGATAGGGACTCAGCCTGTCCTGGAAATGGGCAATCGCCTCCGGTCCGGGATAGATGCCAAAATGATTCTTGAACGCGGCGAAATGGATGATGTTGCGCTCCTGGTAAAAGGTCGGCATCGCCCAGGAAATCTTCTCTCCGGCTTCGGGCAGGGCTTCCTTAAGTGCAAGATACACATCGATTAGTATCGGCCGGATTTCCTCTTTCTGGTTTTCGATATAGGTTTCAATTGCGCTGATTTCCATGAGTCTTCTCCTTCGATCTTTCGTATGCGGCGCTGAATTCATCGGGCTTATCCTACTGACCGTTTTCCAGGCAAGGTCATTGGATTCTCGTCGCTGTTGAGCCCTTATGGTACGATCCCCCCACTTCTTATTCAATCATATTCCGGTTTGATCAAAAACGCAAAAAATAACCCTCGCAAAATCGTTTTTGACATCCCAATATCGATGGCTTGTATAATCCAGGAGAAGTGGTACAATTAAGTAAATGAAGGAGGTTCATATGGATATTCAAGACAAGATTGAAGAAATCATAGCCAAGATCAAGAGCGATCCTGATTTTGCGGCAAAATTCAAGGCCGATCCGGTTGCAGCCCTCGAAAAGATCCTGGGTATCGACCTGCCCGAAGGACAGATCAATGCCATTATCGATGGTGTCAAAGCCAAGATCGGACTTGACCAAGCCGGCGACCTGCTGGGAAAAGTCAAAAATTTATTCTGAAATCAAAAACCGGAATCAGCCCCAAAGGCTCTTCCGGTTTTTGATTCACTCGATAAAATCCAGGATCCAGTTCGCTGTGAAAAGTCTGTTTAAAAACTTTCCGACATACGGGTTCGAAAATGCGAATATGAGCAGGTAGGTCAGCCCCAGCGAGAAGACAATCCGCTGCGAAGGCAGTGATCCGACCAGATCCATGTTGCCTACTGCCTTGATGATGAAACCATGAAGCAGGTACACCGGCAAGGTGTAAAGACCAAGGCTGGTGACCAGGGGGATTCTTTTTTCCGGGACCAGGACCAGCAGCGAGCCGATCCAGACCAGAGCGATGACATA
Source organism: Erysipelotrichaceae bacterium (assembly GCA_028698185.1). Taxonomy (GTDB): domain Bacteria; phylum Bacillota_I; class Bacilli_A; order Erysipelotrichales; family Coprobacillaceae; genus JAQVDW01. The sequence goes on from JAQVDW010000020.1 coordinate 16,914, forward strand.
GGAGCACAGTTTCAAAAAAACGTTGCTTTTTGCCATCTTGTAGCTCATCGACTGATAGAATACCGCCGGGGTCAGATCGGGACTTTTTATCACATAGACGATGGCGCAAATTATAAAAAGCGCTCCGGCCAGCTTGAGAAGATCCGTCAATTGGACACTTGGCTTTATGCCACTTAGCCAAACAAGACCGTCCCGGGCAAAGTAGCCCAGCACGAAAAACGGCAGGAAACTGAAGAAGCGGCCCAAGGAAAGATAGTAGCCGATAGTATTCTCATATCCCGCCAGGAGTCCCAAACCAAACAATCCGGCGATAATCATGATCCTTCTTTTACCGGTCGCCCCGGAGAACATCGGCAAAAGCATGTAACAAAAGACAATCGCCATAAGATACCATAGGATCCAAAACGGGGTGGTGAACTGGATCACGATATCCGGTTTTTTCAGGATGATTTGGGAAAAGAAGAGATAGAGAAACTGGAAGATTATATAGGGATAAACAAGGTTGGCCAGAATTTTGGCCCGGTCGTATTTGGCAAAATAGCCGGAGATGAAGATGAACAGTGGCATATGGAAGGAATAGATGACCCGATAAACCTGCATGCCCACAGGGCTTGGATAAATCTCCAGAAGATGGCCCAATACGACCAGAAACATCAACAGAAAACGAAGATTGTCAAACTTGTAAAGACGTTGTTTCATTAAAATTGTCCTTTGTCGTGAATTACTCAAAAAAACCACTTATAATCAAGTGATTTCTTAATTAGCGTTATAAGTATAATCGCAATGTCGGAATTTGTCCAGTCACAAATAAACTTTAATCCACCAAGATTAGAAAGCCATTGCATTCATTCCTTTCAACCGGCTTTTTTAGTCGCATTGGTGGTCCTGCCAGGCCTCGCTATTGTAATCGATCTCGATTGTGATATGTTCGATTCCTTTTTCCTGAAGTTCTTTCCGGATCTGTTTTTTTAGGTCGATGATTGAGTCACTGGCGGTGTCGTCAGCCACAACTAAATGGAAACTCGCGAGAATGCTCTTACCCTCCAGCGACCAGAGATGGATATGATGGGCATTGATTACCTGATTGAATCGTTCAAGTTCATCCTTGAGACTGGCAATAGAATATTCAAGAGGAACGCCTTCTAAAAATATCCGCAATACCGCCAGCAGCTTGAAAACAACATTGACCATGACGAAGATTGTGATTCCGAGCGAAAGCAGGGGATCGATGATCGCAAGGTCGCTGTAATACATCACTACGCTGCCAATCAGCACCACAACCCAGCCCAAGACATCCTCGATAAGATGCCACGATACGACTTTTTCATTGAGCGATTCGCCCTTATGGAGCCGCCAGGTTGCCAGGCCATTGACTGCGATGCCAAGTACCGCCAAAAAGATCATGCCCAACGGATCAACCGGCGCCGGTTCTTTTAGTCGCATGAAGGAATTGTAGATGATGGCCAGCGAACCGAAGATTAGAATCAAACTGTTGATCAGGGCCCCAAGCAATGAAAAGCGGGCATAGCCATAGCTATATCGGTAGTCGGGCGCCTTGTGGGCATACTTCTCCAGCCCCCAGGCGACAGCCAGGGAGAGAGAATCACCTAGGTCATGGAGGGCGTCTGAAAAAACCGCCATCGAATTTGTCATCATCCCGCCAAAAAGCTCAATGATGGTGAATGTGAAGTTGAGCAGGAACGCCACTTTGAGATCCCTGCCTTGATGGTCATGATCATGTTCCATTAAACCGCCTCCTCGCTGCCGTTATGGCCTGAAGCCATTCTTCATATATGTCAGTTGTCGATATTGAGGCGATTGTAGATCAACTGGAGCTCATTTCCCACCCCGTCAAGATTGCACTCCGCATCGATGCATCTGTCGAAAATCGCCCGGTTGATAAGGTCGAGGATGTCGACAATGTTTGCGGTCTCGATTGCCTCATGGATTATAGGGCAGTTGACCCTTAGAAATTCCCTGTCTTCATTTGAAATGATTATCATAGTTTATTACCCTTGTCTTATGCTTAAAACATTTTCCTTTTCATCAGTATTATTGCCAGAACTATGGATACGCTAAACGAGAACACCAAGATCCCGATAAAGGCCAGATTGTTCGTGGCGGCCGGGAACGGAACATTCATCCCAAAGAAGCTATAAATCATTGTCGGAATCGTCAGAAGGATGGTCACCGCGGCCATGAACTTCATCACGATGTTGAGATTGTTTGAGATTATCGATGCGAAAGCATCCATCATCCCGCCCAGGATGCCGCTGTAGATGTCAGCCATCTCCTGGACTTGGCGGTTTTCGATTACAACCTCTTCGAGCAAGGTGTACTCTAGAGAGTTCCTATCGACCAGGTTCATCTTGATGATCTTCTCAAGAACCGATTCCACCCCAATCAGCGATGTTGATATGTAGACAAGGCTCTTCTCGAGATTTAGAAGCTGGATCAGCTCCTTGTTTTTCATCGATCCTTGAAGATTCGTTTCAATCGCGTCCGACATCCGGTTTATCTGCTTGAGATACTGCAGATAATAGGTGGTGTTGTTCATCAGGATCTGCAACAGGAAATTCCATTTCCTGTCCGTCTGGAAATCGTCAAGTTTCTCTAAGATGAAATCATCGATTAGCGGGAGTTTCTTCTAGCAGATGGTGACGATATTGTCAGGCATCAGTACTATCCCCAAAGGATAGGTGGTGAATATCTTGGAGTCGCCCAATGTGTCATAAATCGGCACATCGACCACGACGAGAATCTTGCCATCCCGGAGTTCCACCCGAGAACGCTCCAGTTCATCGAGTGAGCTGGTGATGAACCGTTCGGGGATGCCGTAGATGTCAACAAGATTCCCGATTTCGTGGGAACTTGGATTCGTGCAGTTGACCCAGCATCCCTCTTCGAGGTGGCTGATTGGAACCAGACCATCGACAAATGACTTGTAATGTTTAATCATAACCCTACCTCGCTTTCATGTTTTCAATCCATCTTTGATATCCGCACCTGATCCCGCCATGGGTCTGAATCAAACTTTCAGCTTGAGCTTATTTCGCAACGATGCCAAGTAGAGCCGCAGTGAAGCAAGGTCGCTTTCCAGCACCTTGACCCAGACTTTCTCCAGATATGGCTGTGGGTCGCAGTACCTTTCCCACATTCTTAGCCAACAGGTGCAGTTGCCGTACTCCATAGGCGTAAGATAAAGCTGGTGACCGGCATCCGGGTTTGGATAACTTGCTTCAAATCACGTTTAGAGTCAATATTGTCGTCCATAGGACTCACCTAACAACAGCATCATATTTTACGCCTACATTATACCACTTTCACTTCAATTGTGCCATCAAGAGACTTGCCCATGGAAGGCTGTTTTTTAGACCCGGAATTCAAATTCCAAGGCTTATAGCAGCTGCATTTCCATCACTTTTGTCCGGCCGCAATTCAAAAATTCGTATCCGTCAGAATAACTTCCATTTATTTTCACCTCATCATCAAGCAGCGGTGGAATAGCCTTTAAATATATCATTACCAATGTTAAAACTGCCCATTCAGCCATTAAAAACGGATAAAACAAATCCAGGTGGAACTGTCAGATGCCAAAATATATAAAAAGGCATCTGCGCTGATCCTCATCACAAACACCGGCTTTCATTATCCTTTTTTCTTTTGGGTATATCCAGGGTCCGTTGCACCTGGTATTCGACTGAATCCTGGATATCCTCGACCATCTCACCTTTGTGGTTGACACTGACCGATGCCCCATAAAGGTTGCCCACCTGGCCATCCTGTAGTTTGTTCCTGTCATGCTGTAGAAAATTACAGCCACTTTCAATTCGTTCATTTGTAAAACCACCTTGTGTTCCGGTTTCTATTTTTTCATTGGCCTAGTCCAATTTCTTTGGCAATTCTGTCAGTTCCCGCTTCTATTGGCCACTTAGATTGAAGAAGACCTCTTAGATATTCCAATATGCTCCAGAAAAATATCAGCGACGAGAATTTCGCCCTTTTTGACGATGGCGATGACCTCGGCCCTTCTGTCAAATGGGGCTTCATGGAAGACAACCATTCCGCATTTTTCGGGATTCCTTACCACAAACATCATGTTGGCGCAAACGGAATGGTGCTCCGATTCAAGGCAATATAAGGTTCGAGAATCAGATCATTTTTCCAATTGTGACTTTTGGGGTATTCCATAGCTTAGATATATTACTGATTGGTGATAATTTCAAATGATATGCCCCTGCCCGGTTTAATACAAAAAACCACCCGAATCGGGTGGTTTTTCTGTCGAAGATCATCATTAGGCTTGTCGGGTTTCATTGTCATATCTGGCCCGATTGAGCTTCTTGTTTTGATACATGCTCTCATCAGCCCGTTCAAGCAATGTCGAAAAACTTCCTTCAGATGCGCCGTCGTAAATGGCATGCCCGAAACTCATTGAGAGTTCGTAAGGATTACCCTCAAGAAGATTTATTTTATCGAGTTTGGCCCGGAGCCGCTGTTCTATTATTTGTGCGGCCTTTACGCTGTTAGATTCAATCACCAGGACGAATTCATCGCCCCCGATGCGAAAAGCGCTGTCCTTTACCTTGATGTTTTTCATAAGCAAGTCGGCCGCCTTGATCAAAGCCGCATCACCTACAAGATGGCCGTGGATGTCGTTTACCTGTTTGAACCGGTCAAGATCAATCATTATGAACGTGAACGGTTGCTTCTGACGTATCTTCTGGCTGATCCGTTTTTCCAGATTGGCGCGGGTGTACAATCCGGTCAGCTCGTCGCGTTTCATTTCATCACGTTGGACCAGGATGTAGCAGCTAAGGGCAACCAGCGATACCAGCGGCCAAGTCAGAGTCTGCTTGTAGAACATAGCCTGAAAAACAGCCCCGATCATCGGAAATATCCCAAGCGACAGGATAACATGGTGCAGCTTGGTGTTGATTGTCTTGTTGGACCTTTGGATCGACAGCAGATAACCACTGAACATGAAGATGTTCAGTGCCGTGATAAAGATGACACCGCTGTGGCGGGTGTAGACATTGGCATCAGAGATGGTGAAGATGAACCCGGTGAACGGATTGGTGGCGACAAGTCCCAACACCATCAGATTCAATCCCAAGTAGATACGCAGCCTTTTTCTCTTGACCTTCTCATCAATGATGATCGATTCATCAAGGTAGACCATCCACAGGCTCAATGGCACAAGGATCATCGCAAAAAGCTGGTAGTTGAACAGGTAGTTTAAAAACGTACCCCAGAACCCCGGTTGTCCGTCGGTCACCCATGTTAGCATCTCGAACAGCTGGATGACCACCAGGGAAACGACTATCAGCTGGAACAGAAACGCGGTCCGCGATTTCTGTTTTACTGCTACATGGATATCATAAAATACAAACAGCAGCATTAAAATTGCGTAAATGTATATATCTATTTGTTGTAGTAACATAATACCCCCTTTACATAAATGTGTATAGCATGATTTTAGTATTTTTCCCGCATCTATGCAATGATTTTTTTACAAAAAAAATCCACACCGATGTGTTTATCTACAACAAAGCGCCAAAAAGAATCAGTTAGGGCCTAATTCTTATTCAATCGGAGAACAGCTTGCCAAGTCCGGACTTATGGGTCCGGTTTGATGTCAAAATTCATCAACAGCTATCAAAAAACCGACCGTGATAGCTGGAGCATTGTTCAATCATGTTTTAGCGGCGTTTTTCTGCCGATTGCCAGTTGGTCGATCTCACAACTCAGACACAGGCCGTTGTGGCAGCATCGGAGGTTGCCACATGCAGGGCACTGCCAGCGGCGCTGTTGTTCTTGCAGGAAGGCTGCCATGCCCTGGCTTTGAATCATCCTGAGATTCTCGATCATCGACATGTTGTATTTCATGCGATACCTCTTGTCGAGCGCTTTGAGCCGTCTGCAAGGAAAATCCGCACACTCGAAGCAGAACCGGACTTTCCCCTCGCCTAGGATCTGGCAACTGTCTTTCATATGGAGACAGTTCATATTGCGCGGTATGCATCCTGGACAATACTTTCGTTTGAACCCGAACCGGTTCAGGTTACCCTGATAAAACTGGTAAGCACCACAAAGGGCACAGTTCATGCCACAAGGGGCGATCATATCCTCATTCATAATATACCTCGCATAATATAATCCATCATCAGGTCCACGCTTTCTCCAAAAATCCTGAAGATTTCTGGTAACAACATGCTCTCCCTTTCACTTCGTCTTGCTGGTTTCATCTTTATCCTTGTCCGGATTGAGCAATTCGACCCTGGCCTTGATATTATAGGCATAATCGATCACTTCATGATAATATGATGTGTCAATATAGCTGGAGGTTATCATGAAATCGGCTGATGACTTGTTGTTGGCCATCGGGATGTCATAAAGCTGGGCGATGCGCAACAGGGCCTTGACATCTGGGTCGTGGGGTGCCGCAGTCAGGGGGTCGGCGAAGAAAACCACGAAATCGATCGCGCCTTCGACAATCTTGGCCCCTATCTGCAGGTCCCCGCCCAAAGGTCCGGAGTTGAAACCGTGGACATTTAGACCGGTATTTTCCCGGATCATGGCCGAGGTTGTTCCCGTTCCAAACAGGTTATGGCGTCTTAGCACCGCGTAGTTGTCCTGGCACCACCGGATCAGTTCGCCTTTTTTGGCATCATGGGCGATCAATGCGATATTCTTGATCGCTTTTATTTCGAGTCTGACCATTTTGTTTTCCATATGGTTCTCCTTTGCAATTTGATTCTTTATACAATTTCGGGCTCCTGATTTCCAGTTACAAACCACATCAGTCCACCCCATACGACAAGAATGAATATGAAATCCTCAATGACAAATCACATTGCGGCGCGATGACCCCGCTTTTTGCAGATGCCCCAGGCAACGAATTTATAGGAATCCATGGTACCAATTCATAATCCAAAATTGTTGTGTAAAGTCTTGAAAAATACAAACCAAATTCACGACCCACGCAATGACTGCGATATAAAAACCGCCATTCAAAAAGTTCCAACACTTCTTGAAGCCACTAACTTCACCACCTTGATATCCACTCGATTTTTCATGACTGATTTTATTGTAGCTTTAGAAACCATCACTCCGATGAGAGCTTTGATATCAGCCCTTTCAAAAATCAACAGTCTACATTCATTGGATGAGAACCTTCCGAAAACTCCAACATGAACGCCCCCACGGGCCTGCTGCACAATCGGGCAAAACAAAAGTGGATTTGGATGCCCGCCCAAAGACGTCAAGCAGTATTCCAACAGCGAACACAATCAGCACATATATCACCGGGGCTGTTTTGCGATATTACATGTCTATTCTTTTCAACTTGCGAATCTTGAATTTCTTGAGCACTAAGATCTTCACCCTCAACCTTCATAAACATGACTTCTGTCCAGTTACCGGCGTCTCGCTCGCCATATTTTTTTACCTGTGACCAATATCCTTGCCCGGTTCCGGTTATTTGTGGAGTTTCGCAAACCGATTGTATGGATGCTACCTGCCCTGAAGCATACGCAACGATATTAACCGATTGAACTATTTATTATTAACGAACTGATCACATCTTAGAAAAACATTGAATATCAGCCACTTATATTATAACACCTTAATCCAACTCTCCCAATCCAATTCCCAGTAATCGCATCTTCTTTTCCCATTATCGAAATTTCTTGAATGCGAAATTGATCCCATTTTGGCAACGGGATCGCAATCCGATACCACATCAAAGTGTGTCATTCCTAAAAAAACATCGCCACTGCTGACATTATCCCCCAAGTAAGGCTGTTCGCCATAGAAACAAAATCGACATTGCCTTTGGTATTCTCCTCCAATGCCGGCAATCAGGCATTGTTTACCCCCGTGAATCAAACTGATTGTTTTCAGATTCATTGAGCAAAATCTTGTCCATGTTCTTGCCCTTGGCCAGCTCATCGATCAGCTTGTCAAGATAGCGGATTTCCTGCATCAGCGGCTCCTCGATTTGTTCAACCCGGATCCCGCAGATAAGCCCGGTAATCAGCCTGCGCGCAGGATTCAATTGCGGTGCGGAATTGAAGAAGGTGGCAAAATCAACTTGCTTGTCAAGCACTTCATCAAGCTGTTCTTGATTGTATCCCGTCAACCAGAAAATAATCCGGTCGACTTCTTCCTTGGTCCGGCCCTTCTTTTGAGCCTTGGTCAGGTATAGCGGGTAGACACTTGCGAAACTCATTGTGTATATTTTTGTATTTTTCATATAAGAAACGCCCCTTTTTGACACAGTGTTCTTCATAACTTAATTGTATTCCAAAAGCGAGTCCAAAGCAAACAATGTGCCATTTCGATTGTCAAGCCATACAAAAACACCCCGGTTTGATCTGTCCAGGGTGTTCTTGACAAGCCATAAGTGGTCTGATGGTCCCTTATGGACGGTTGAAATAGGTTTTTAGAATGTGCATTGTTCCATCATGTTTTCAGTTTTGACCTGGTTATCGGACCGACTATGCCATCCGCTGCGATACCACGGCTTGTCTGGAACGCTTTGACCGCTGATAGGGTCTTTGGACCGAATACGCCATCAGCAACAAGCGGGAACTTGTAGTATGTCAGCATCTGTTGAAGCTGTTTTACCGCGGTCCCGACTGAACCGTATTTCAATGTCGGCCAAGTGTCGATTGTCGCGTTGGATACCGGTGCTGTGGTTGTTGTCGGGGTTGTTGTAGTCGTTCCGGTTTTCAGTTTTGACCTGGTTATCGGACCGACTATGCCATCAGCTGCGATACCACGGCTTGTCTGGAACGCTTTGACCGCTGATAATGTCTTTGGACCGAATATACCATCAACAACAAGCTGGAACTTGTAGTATGTCAGCATCTGTTGAAGCTGTTTTACCGCGGTCCCGACTGAACCGTATTTCAATGTCGGCCAGGTGTCGATTGTTGCATCGGATATCGGCGGAGTGGTTGAAGTCGAGTAGGTATGATTTACCAGTTCCGGAACAGTAACGAACTGATAGCCTCGTGATCTCAAGGTTGTAATGATGGTCGGCAAGGCATTTTTGGTGTTGGTCGCTCCGTCACCGGTATGCATCAGTACAATCGCACCCGGTGTGGCATTATCGAGGACCTTGCTTGTGATTGCAGCAGTGGATACTCCGCTCCAATCAATCGTATCAATGGTCCAATAGATTGTCTTGGTATATCCCGCATCCCCGACAACCTGCAATACAGTGCTGTTGTAAGCTCCATAAGGCGGACGGAAATATGGAATGGTAGACTTTCCGGTAAGGTTCTTGATGATGGTTTCGGTTTGTTGGAGCTCACTTACCATCTGGCTTGCTGATATCTGGGTGAAATAAGGATGTGAGTACGAATGGTTGCCCAGGGGATGACCCGCGGCAGCCATCTTTTTGATGATGTCAGGATGATGTTGTGCCCCCTGTCCGGTCACAAAGAATGTCGCCTTGACATTGTAACTTGCCAGGATAGCCAAAATCGCTTCCGCGTTACCGCCATCTGACCCGTCATCGAAAGTAAGGGCGATGACCTTGTCGGTCGTGGTGACCTTGGAGATAAGCTGGCTGGATGTTGCCGATACTTGGCCAAGAACCATCGACATAATCATGAAGCTGATAATCAAAGATGATAATATTACCTTCACTCTGCGTGTTTTTTTCATTTTGAATCACCTCTTTAAGGTAACATGATCAATTAAAAAACCATTACTATTATTAATTTCCAATAACGCCTATCCTATTCAACGCCAGATTCGTGCATCTGCAAATTTCTGTCAAAAAGAACTTGCTCCTTTTTGTTCCAGACTTCTTTTTCGTCCCCTTTCGACACTAAACAACACTACACTCTCTAAGTACATTATACTACTATTTGGCGACATTTAAACATAATTAACTCAATATTCAACCGATTTTAAAATATGAAAAAAGGAATCCCCCAAATGGAACCCCCTTTAAAAAACGCGCCTATGCAATTACTTTAAGCATCATCAACCAATGCCTGTGCCCCTCTTGAAAACCAGCAGTTTCTGGTCGGTTAGCTGGATGGCTACAACAACCAGGCTGGTCGTCAAGGCGATCAGGACGAGATACCTTATCCCCACTAACGGGATTACCGCCGCCGCCATTGAAGATCCAATCGCCGTCCCCAATTGGATGGCGGTCGAATTGATGCTGAGCATGAAGCTAGAACGGTTCTGGGTCATCTGGGCGATGCCTGAATTCAGCTGCAGTCCCGCAAACCAGGCGCTAAGCAGCCAGAAAATAAGTATTGCCACGCTCAACTTGGCCGAATTCCTGAAAACCAGTAACAGCACCATGGCAAGCCCCTGGAGGCTCATCCCAATAAGCAAGGTCTTGCCATAACCGATCCGGTCGCCGACCTGACCGCCCAAGAGATTTCCCGAAAAGCTGGCCAGCCCCAGAAACACCAGGATGATACTCATTGATTTTTCAAGGGTCGGGAAAACCAGCAGCATATAGGGGGTGATGTACGTATAGAACGCCCCATAGCCAACAAACATCATCAATGACGAAAGAATCATCATCAGGATGTTGCGGTTCTTGAAATACTGGATCTCATTAGCCAGATTCAACCTGGTAGCTCCGTGGTCGCTTTCGGGCAGATTTCTTTGGAAATGGACCAGTGACAAGACCATTATTGCGTTCAGGATCCAAAAAATGATCCGCCAGTCGAAGACAACGATCAAGACCCGCGTCAGGGGAATTCCGATAACCAGGGCCAACGAACTGCCCATAATGTAATAGGCCAGCGCCCTTCCCTGGCGCTCCTGTGGAGCCAAAGCCAGCACCGTGGCAATCGCCATCACGCCATAGCTGTTGGCCGAAATCCCCATCACCAGCCGGACCGCCAGCAATTGCCCGAAATTCTGGGCGAAGACCAGGGCCAGGGTCATGATTATTGTAACCAGAAGCATGATTTTGAGGATCTTTGTCCGCTCGATTTTCCGGAACACAATCAGACTCAACGGAACCCCAAAAGCCGCGCCATACGAGTACATTGTATTGAGCAGTCCTGTATTGGCCACGGAAATGTCCAGCGAAAGCGCCACCTTGTCCAAGATCCCGTTGAACACAAAGGCCGTCATCGCCAAGACAAAGCTCATCAGCGTGAATACCATCAAAGTAATATTTGTTTTTCGCATCTTTCTCTCCCGAAACTGTGATTATATTTTGGTTTGCACTAAACAGTCACAATGGACTATACACCTTGAAGTTAGCTTTAGGTCAACGGGCACTACGTATTTTCTAAAATTGAAAAACCAACCCTAGTCGGCCAACGCCGATTTGCGTCATACAGACCAATCAGGTCAATTTATTCATTATATTGACAAAACGCCCCTTGCTTATAGGATGGTGGCTGATTATTTTCCCGTCAAAGATCATGCAAAAACTCCCAAAAGGACATGGCGATCGCTGAATCTGCTCTGGATTTTCAAGGTCGACAATCCTGAGTGTCAGATCGAATACCTCTTTTGCCGCCTTCTTTATTTCATTGACATTTTTATAGGTGTAGGGACACTGCACCGAACGCAAAATCGTCAGGCCTTTTTGGTATTGACCAAGACCCGAAGCCATATCAACCTTGAACTTGGGATCTTGATATGAATCATCGAACTTTTTGACCAGCAGGTGAAAATCCGGCGCACATGAGTCAACCAGTACATATCCCGATTTCAAGAATATCCCGTCATCAACCATGAACGAACCCTTCCGGGTCACAACCGCCACCCCGGCCATCTTGGCTGCTTCAGCCTCTTTCTCGCATTCCCCGATCAGGGCTGTCGCATAACCCCGGCCTTTGTATTGCTTCTTGAACCCGACAAAAATGCAGTTGATGAACATATAGCCCTTTGCGTCCACCGGGCGATGCGCGTATTTTCCGGGGATGTACTCGATCATTCCCTGGTTACCGCCATCATCAATAATGACGCTCTTGACTTTAAGCCCTAATGGATAGTACTTCTTGAACCAGTCGATCTTGTTTTGAAGTTCCGGATGCTTTCTGGCATCCTTGTAGCCACAGACCCCAAAATCTTCAATGTTATCCGGGGTGATGTCAATTATCCGATAATCTTTCATGTTATTCATCCTCATTTTCACCGATAACGCCCATATCCAAACTCCAAAATAATTAGGCTTAAAGACTCACGGTGATCAACCCCTCGATAACATCACCAACGCGTTTGAAACAGTCGCCCGAATACTCAAGGCGCTGGTATATTTCCTTCTTTTTGACGATTACCAGGGGATCTTTCTCATTCCTGAACAGTTCGAGCATACTTTTTGAATAGATGGCATCACCCTGTTCCTCAAGGTCGCTGATCGATTTGATTACGGCATTGATCTGGTCCCTTTTGACATTCTTGTAGCGCTTGAACAGGATCATCAGCTCGTTGATTCGCTCGCAAAGTTCCATGTTCACGCCAAGCAGCATTTTCATATATTCGTCACAGCCTTCAAGGTCCATTATATAGAAATGATTGGCGACCGACTCGATTGAATGCAATCCGGCATCGATTCCTTCCAATATCTCGATGATGTCCCGCTGGTCGATGGGCGTGATGAAAGCTTCTTCCACGAGCTTCAACGATTCATGGACATGCCGGGTCCCATTTTGTTTGAGCTCCTTGATACGCTCCAGTTCGTCCTTACCAAGACTGCCATTGCTCATGTTATCCTGCAAAATGTGGACCGCCGCCTGCGAGATGGCGACACCTTTGATGAACATATCGAAATATTCGACCTTCCGCCCGATAAAAATGCTTCTTATCCTGGCTCCCAAGGTTTTCTTTTTTTGATTTTTCATTTCATGACCTCCATTAGAAAATAAGCCACAGGGTGCGCAACCCAAGTGAAAACACGTATCCTAAAGTCACACAGACAGGAAATGTGATCAGCCAGGCCATGATTATTTCCTTGGCCACAGTCCAGTTGACCCGGTTTAGGCCGTTGGCGGCACCAGCCCCCATCATCGAGGCGCCCTTGGTGTGGGTGATGCTCAAAGGGATGCCAAAAAGCGTCGATGCGATCATGCTTATTGAAGCCACCATTTCCGCGGCGAAACCCTGGTACTTTTCCAGATGGACCATTTTCATTCCGAGCCGTTTGATCACCCGGTAACCCCCGGCCGATATTCCGGCACTCATTATTAAGGCGATAAGGGGCAGGACCCAAAGAGGGAATTCAATAACACCCGAACCCGGCAAGGGATATGTTTCACTGACAACCAGAGCGAAATAGATGATTCCTAGAAATTTCTGACCATCCTGGGCCCCATTGGCCATGGTGATAAGGCAGACGCTGACAATCTGGCCGATTGAAAAAATCCGATTCGCGGCATGCCGGCGCATGTTGCGACATGTTGTCTTGATAATATTGGTGATCGCAAAGCTCAGGCCATATCCCACCAAAGTGGATATAACCATTCCCAGAACGACCTTGACGATCGAGTCCAGGTTGATTGTTACCAAACCGCCATAACCAATCCCCGCCCCAATCAAGGCCGATACCATGGAATGGGTCGAACTGGTCGGAATCCCGTAACGCCACGCCAGCAAAGCCCAGACGATCATCGCCAGTTGGACGCCTGCCAGGGTGACCAGGGCAGCCGGCCCGGATCCGATTGAAGCGATATTGGCCATGGTTGCCGCCACCGCGTAGCCTAGCACGAATATTCCCAGCAGATTGAAAACCATCCCGACAAAAATCGCCGCCTTCGGGCTGAGCACCCGGGTCGAGATGACGGCCGCCAGGGCGTTAGGCGCATCGGTAAGGCCGTTGAGAAAGATTGATACCCCAATCAGACCGATCACAATAATAAGCAGCACAGACATTTTCCAATTCACCCCTGACCATCGCACTTTTAGAATTCAAAAAATAACCATCACGTGAGCCTCCTGAATTTACCAGGATCCGATTTATTACATTATAACCCCAAAAGCGCTTACGGACAAGTTCGACAGATTGCCGGAATCACATGGGTTTTGGACCAGATGTCCATCATCTTCATCCTTTCGGGCAGCAACATTCGTCATTTTTTCCAAAACTCCGTACATTCGATACTGCTTCAATGAAGTGTGGTATAAATTTTTCAACAGGAAATAACACGGAAAATTGACCGCAGGTTTTGGGTGCTCCAGGACCTGGAGCGGTCAAAAAAAATAGCATTCGGCCATAAGAAGCTCGTTCCAAAACTTCATGCTATAGACCTTCGCCGGGGCATTTGGAGTGTTACGGGGCAACATTCTGGTCAACGCCCAAACCGGATTGGGGAGACTTTTTGCCCAGATTATGGCTTTGCAGTTCTTGAACCCGGATTTTAGCGTAATCCAGTTTGCAACAATAAGCCGCATCACCATTGGAATCACGTTCGGGGTTGCCTGCATGGTCAAGGTGCATATGCGAAATGATGACCTCCTTGACATCCTCGGCCTTTATTTTGCACTTGGCCATGATATTTTCAAGATCTGCAATTTGGAAATTGGATACCCCTATGGCTGTTATCTCCCTCGCGATATGCTTATTCCAATGCTTCTACGGCAACCCCGGCAACTTCATTGTCTGGAATTTTCCAGGTTCCCGCTCCAAAAACGGACATTATTACACCGTTTGCCAATTTAATCGTTTCAACCGTCGTTTTTTATCACTCCACTGATCATCTCATGTAATCACAGGAACTCCTGGTGGGAATTTAAAATGCCTAATTAAAATAGGGTGTTATGCCTATGCGACATAACACCCTACTGTACCATCTCGAGACACCCTACTTCGTTGTGCTTCTCATGTCTGGATTTGCTTCTTCTTTCCCCTGATTTTCAGTGGAGTAAGTTCATATATGGCATCGGCAACCTTGGCCACCTCGGGCGAGTGAGTCACGATGATCACGCATTTGTTTTCATGGTGGGCCAGGTCGCTAAAAATGTTCATGATTTCTTCCTGGGTGGCTAGATCGAGGTTTCCGGTAGGCTCATCAGCCAGAATGATGTTCGGTTCAAATGAAAGGGCCCGGGCGATCGCCACCCGCTGCTGTTCCCCGCCCGAAAGCTTCAGGATCCGCCTTTGGGCCAGCGACTCGTCAAGCCTGACCTTCTCGAGCAGACCCAGGGCCTTCTGGCGCCTGTCCTTGATTGCCTTGTTTGAGGCCCGCATCGACAACTCGACATTTTCCACGGCAGTGAGATGAGGCAGGAGGTTGAACTGCTGAAAGACGACCCCGACATAGGCGCTGCGGTACTTGTACCGGTCTATTTTTTGGATGTCCTGCCCTTCGAACAGGATTGTTCCTTCTGTTGGAGTCGCCAGGCCGCTAAGCATCGACAGCAATGTCGTCTTGCCCGCTCCAGAACGGCCTACAATGGCATATACCTTGCCCTGTTCGAATTCATAGGATAACCCATCGATTACTTTTTCACCTTTGGCATATTGGTAGCCAATGTTCGTTAATGAGAGAATGCTCATGTTTTTTCCTTCTTTCTTAAGATCGGTTCGACAATATTTTCAGCGGGTCATATCGCAATACAAAGACAATTCCTGCCAGCGATGACACCACAGTCAACAATACCCCGATGCCGACTAGTTCAACCAGGATTTCCACATCTACCGTCGCGTCGATTGTATCGATATATGAAGTTGACGCGGCGGTTGCACCGGTACCTGAAAGGACCATGTCGCCCCCGCGGCCGAAATTTCGTTCCTGGGTTGTTGCGGTTGTTTCCTGTGACTCGATTTGCGAAGCCAGCAGGCTATTGGACACCGGCACTGAAGCGACTGCGCCGATTCCCGTTCCAATGATGATGGCAATCAAAGTCACGATCATCAGCTCGCTTACAAACTGGGCCGCAACTTTCGACTTCCTAATTCCAATCGCGGTCAGCACACCGATTTCATATTTGCGTTCACGGATATTGAAAATATTGATGACGACCAGGATGACCGCCCCGACCGCCAAAATTATCACTAGCAAAGTCAAGGCGAAATCGTTCAGGCTTTCAAGCGGCACCAGGCTCGCTTCATAACTGCTCAGATCACTTGAAACCAGGGTGTAATATTCCGACAATCCCCTGCTTGTGAGCTCATCGGCGAAACTGTCGTAATTTGCGGTGGAGTCAAAGACATAGGTCCCTGAGGGCTGCAGGGTCAAAGCGGTTGTGGTTTCATTACCGCTATCGTCGATCGATATAACCGCGTCAGTAGCCGACCGGGATTCGATGTCGCTTAGGGTGGCATAGCTAACGCAGATCAGGTTGGCCGAATCGTTAGCGGTCCCGAACATCAGCTCCCCGCTGCCGGTCGAACTGCTCGTATTCGTCTATATCCCGGCAATCGTCAGGACATATGATTCATCGGTATTGTTCGGATTGGCCAGAGTTATCGTATCCCCGACCAAAAGCGAATTAAACAGGGCCAGTTCACTGGAAATCAGACATTGATAGTCGGCTGCGCCCACATCGAACACCGACCCGTCAGTCACTTGCGATTCCCCGGATAAAAACGCGCTCATGGCCGATTCACTTGAATATCCGGTTATGGAAAAATCACCCATCGTCACTGTGCCACCTTTGGCTCCGCCTCCAGGCATGATCGAAGAATCGCCGCTTGTATCGCTGCCCGTCGAATACGGCTCCAGATCGCCTCTGGCATCAAGTGAAGCCGACCCCGTGTAGTAGAAATCTATGACATAGTCGGAATCCGCATATGTCTGCATTTGTTCAAGCGACAGACTCGAATACTGGGACATCAGCTCCCGCATGTCGGACATGCTTGAATCGCCAGAATCGCTTTGGGCGCTTTCCATCAGCGCCTGCCGGTCAACCGAAATCGTCCCCGTTATCGTCTGGGACTGTAGACCTGATTCCTTGGCGGAATCGGCAGCGGTTCTTATCGCCAGGGCGATGCTCGTCGAAACCGCGATTGTCAAAACTATTATCCCAATCAGGATGTTCCGCCCTTTCGAGCGGGTGATGCTTTTGAATGCATTGATCAATATCAACATAATGTCTTCCTTTCAATTTATCTCAATGTCGATTTTTATCTTTAATGAACCAGTCCGATCGTCAACTTTGAAGCATTTGTGCCAGTCGGCAATGACTGCCCAGTTGGATCATCTCCCCATCAATCTCTATGGTCAAGTCCTCCTTTTCCCCACTTGTTCAAACCCTCGACAATCTTAACAGCCCAAACTTAAATGTACCTTAAATTCCAAAGTCTCATTGATAATCAAGACGGACAATTTATCGGAGTCTGCCCAAAATGAAAATAGACATATCCGGTTTATTTACCAACGTCAAAAAACCGCCCCAGATCGAATGATCGGGGCGGTTCCTGATTAAAATCCATATTCAATGTTTAGTGTCGACAATGACGTGTCCCTAGAAAAAGGCAATCTAAATACGATTCCCAGCGACCATTAGGCCACTGCGTGAAAGATTTACTTGTTATAATTCTGCGGCGCCGGCGCTTTCACGACTATGAGTTCCAATACATCGTTATCGCAGTTTTTGACGTTCATTTTGGTGTTATAGGGAATTTCCAATAGCGATCCCTTTGAGTACTGATGCTCATCTTGGTCATTCAATCCGATGGTCAACTTGCCTCTGATCACATTCATGTAAACATTGGAATTGGAATAATGTTCCGGAAGTCCTTCATCCTTATTGAATACCATATGTAAATAATTCACATTTTCATCCATTATCAGTTTTTCAACTGCCATTTCATCGCTCGTGCTATATTTATAAACTTTTTCAATCATTTTTAAACCTCTCTTTCATTCGTCATAATATAATGGTACTAGAACAAGTATAATCCAAT
>JAQVDW010000021.1:0-26219 GCA_028698185.1 Erysipelotrichaceae bacterium
CATGAACCATACCCACAAGGGATTCAAAGGAATCTCATACGAGCGATGGTTCCTGATGGAAGACGAATAATCAAGATCATCAGAAGAACTAATTTTACTAATTTACACAAAAATATTGACACTACCATTATTTTTTCTTATTATGAAATTTTCTATATATGCATATTTAATTGATATATTATGATAATAATAGTTTATTAATTAAATTCCCATAATCACATCATCAATTATCCTTAATAATTAGTAAACTATTACCCTAGTATTTTACATTTCAATTTTTAAAAAACCGGGCTCCCCTAGCCCGGTTTTTTACTTTTATTTCTTTTTTGATTTATCAAATATCCCTGATTTTCCCAATCAGGCTCTCAATAATATCAACCCGATTGAATGGTGTCATGAGATAGTATCCATCGCAATAGTCAGCGACCTGATGGATAAGCTCACTCGACAAATCTACCGCGATAATGGTAGATTCCTCTTTTGTCTTGTCCTTGTACCTGTTTATTACATCTTCCTTTACCTCAATTCCAGGTATCTCATTGTCGATGAAGAGGGCATTGCGATATGAGACGATCGGCAATATTCCAGCCAATATATAGGCATCCAATTCCTCATGTGCTCTTTTAAGGTTGATGAGCGACTGTTCACTCATTACCGGTTGAGTCAAAAATACAGTGACACCGTTCTCGATTTTTTCTTTGGCAAGTTTGATCTGCACATCGAAGTTTCGTGCATTGACGTTCAGCGCTCCCATCAGATTGAATGGTTTGGAAAAATCAGTGCGATTGAGATTAGTTATATATTTGGCCATTTTGCGACTGTTGAATTCATATACTGACCTGACCTCGTCACGAATTGACGATGGCAGAGGGTCACCAGTCACCACCAGAACGTTGTGAACACCTTCGACGGAAAGACCAAGTAGCAGTCCTTTAGTTGCGTTTATATTTCTGTCCCGGCAAGTAAGATGGGGCAATACTTCCAAACCCAGCTCCCTTTTAACCTTGCAAGCAACCAGGGAACTGTCCATGCGTGCCCGCCCCAATGGGTTATCGGCAATCGTCATTATATCGATTCCCAAACTTTGAAGAAAATGCGCTCGCTCCATGAATTTGGTGATGTCGTCTTTTAATGGCGAGTCCAACTCAACCGCAATGACCTTCTTTTTCAATTTGAGTTTGTTCATAAATGGATTATGGACATCTTTTTTGACAGTTTGTTCAGGCGGCAAATCAACTTCATGCTCGTATTTCCCGGGCAATAAATCGGCGATCATTTCAATATGTCTTGGTGTTGTCCCACAGCAGCCACCGATGATCTTTGCTCCGTTATTTGCTATCTCGATCATTTCTGAAGCGTAGTAATCCTCATTGGAACGGAAGTAAGTCCGGTGCCCGATAACGGTTGGATAAGCGGCATTCGGTCCGATGAAAATAGGTTTATTGTGCTTGTCGATATTGCGGAGATGATAATTAAGGTGACGCGGCCCGGTTGAGCAGTTTAGACCCACGCTGTCGATTGACTTGCAGGTGTTGCATTCGTCAATCAAATCCAAAAAGTACTCGCCTTCGTTGCTGTAGCCTTGGGCGTTGACCGAAAAGGAAACAATAATGAATGAATCTTCAACTTTTTCCTTAATATATTTTGTGATTGAATCAATGTTACTGCTGGAAGACAGAGTCTCAAAGATAAAATTTTGTGCGCCTAGCCCGATAAACTCATCAACGACATTTTTGAGCATAACGAATTCTTCGTTTATAGGTCCGATATCACAAAAGACGTATGCTCCGTAGTAACCGGCTTGTTTTTTTGCAATATCAAATCCAGCTTTTATTATCTCCTTAAAATTTCCGGGGTATTTCAATTCGTTGGCCATAAATGTATTTGTCTTTATCGCCTTGGCCCCGGCCTCCAGATAGTCTTCGTGAATTTTTGAAATCAGCTGCGGATTGTTCAAGTTGTCAATTTCGCAATCATCAAACGTCTCAATGGTCAGTTGGTTATGGTATGATCCCATCGCTCCATCGAACAGGAGGACGTGATTTTTCAGATAATCTCTAACTAACATAACCAAACACCTCATTTGCAATATCAACGGCATCTTTGGCATCACGAGCATAGAAGTCGGCCCCAATAACTTTTGAATGTTCAGGAGTAAGCACAGCTCCTCCCACTATGATCTGGCAATCCAATTCATTTTCTCTCAAAGCCTTAATGGTTTCTTCCATATTTTTAACAGTTGTCGTCATCAATGCTGAAAGACCGACCAACTTGATTTCGTGTTTCTTTACGGCTTCAACAACCTCTTCTATTGCTACGTCTTTGCCAAGGTCAATAACTTTGAAACCATAGTTTTCCAAAATCACCTTAACGATATTTTTTCCGATATCGTGAACATCTCCTTTGACCGTTGCCAGAACTATTGTCCCTCGATTGATAACTTCATCTTTTTGTGAAAGCTGTTGTTTGATAAGTTCAAATCCAGCTGATGCGCTAGAGGCTGACTTTATCAATTGTGGCAGGAAAATTTTACCGGATTCATAATTGTTCCCGACCGCATCAAGAGCAGGAATCAGATATTCATTTACTATTTCCAAAGGTTCCTTGGTTTTCAACAATTCGGCAACAACCTTGTGAACTTCATTTTCAAGACCCTTATTTACAGCAGTGAAAATATCCATTGACTCACCGGTCTTCACAACTGGCTGATCGACTTCGTTCTTATATTTTTCAATATAATGATTGCTGTCAATATCCTTGCCACTGATTACCTGATATGCGTTAACACTGTCCATAAGCAACTTGCTGTTGGGATTGATTATTGGCAATGTCAGGCCGTTGGTCATTGCCACAGTCAGGAAAGTCTGGTTCATCAGTGGCCTGTTAGGCAATCCGAAGGATATGTTTGATACACCCAATACCAATTGCAGACCCATGACATTGGAAATGTAGTTCATGGCTTTAAGAGTTTCCTGAGCCTGATCCTGGCTTGACGCAACAGTCAACGTCAATGCATCGATATAAACATCTTCCTTTTTTATACCGTAGCTTAATGCCGCGTTAAGAATATCCTTAGCAATTTGAATTCTTTTTTCGCTTGTTGATGGAATCCCGTTTTCGTCGATGGTTAGACCAACCACACTAGCTCCATATTTTTTTACCAATGGAAGGATTGTTTCTAGTTTTTCTTTTTCACCGTTGACACTGTTCACAATTGGTTTTCCATTGTAAACTCGCAATCCTGCTTCAATCGCTTTCAAATCGGATGAGTCGATTTGCAAAGGGACATCGACAACCGATTGGATTGCCTTAACAACCTTGGTCATCATTTCAGGCTCATCAATATTCAATGTTCCGACATTTACATCGAGAATGCTTGCGCCGGCATCGACCTGTTCGATAGCCAATGAGAGTATGTAATCAATGTCTTCATCGAGCAGGGCCTGTTTGAATCTTTTCTTTCCGGTTGGATTTATTCTTTCACCAATTACCTTAACTCCATCAATTTCCAACGCATCCGTCCCGCTAGAAATAGTACTTTTATAACCAACTATATCTTTTGGATGGCTTATTAAATTTTCATGGAGTGCTTTTATGTATTCCGGCGTTGTGCCACAGCAACCGCCCACGACTTTTACGCCATATCTCATGAAATCCTGATAAGCGCCTAAAAAAGTGGCTACGTCAAGATCATATTCATCAGTCTGAGGGTTGGGCAGTCCCGCATTGGCCTTGACCATTACCGGAAGATTTGTGAGATCGCAAATTTCCCTTACTATTCCCTTCAATTCTATTGGACCCAAAGAGCAGTTCACACCAATGATGTCAACCCCCAGAGACTCTGCCGTAGTCACAAACGCCCTAACCGAAGTACCGGTAAAGCTGCGCCCGTTTTGTTCAAAGGTCATTGAGGCCATTATCGGCAAATCGCTATTCTCTTTTGCTGCTAGAATTCCCGCTTTAAGCTCATACAGGTCGCTCATTGTCTCAAAGACAACCAGGTCGGCTCCATTACCGGCCACAATTACTTCCTTGAAAATCTCGTATGCCTCTTCAAATTTCAATGTTCCGCTTGGTTCTAGAAGCGTTCCAATTGGTCCGATATCAAGAGCTACAAGCTTGTCTTTGGCAACTTCCTTTGCATTTGCGACCCCTCTTTTTATCAGGTCTACAACATCATATTCGCTATCGCTGTATTTGTAACGATTAGCCGAAAAAGTGAACGAATAGATAATATCGCTTCCGGCATCAATGTACTGTTTATGAATCCCCTTGATCACTTCCGGAGCAGTCACATTGAGTTCTTCAACATGTTTTGGTACTTCCACTCCGCTGTCGAACACCATGGTCCCCATAGCCCCATCTAAAAATACAATATCTTTTTCTAATAATTTATCTAGCACAACTTTTTCCTGCCTTTCTTAATTGACATGTTTCTTTCATATTGCATGTATCGCAACCTGTTACTTTCCCTTGAGCAATGTCCGATATACCGATGAAACACGTAATTGATTTTCTGGGAACCATTAGCATTGTCGGAGTCAGATTAACTCCAATTCTTTTTTCCAATTGAAGCAAATCAAAAATATCCCGTTGAAAATTTATATCCAAATCACCATATCCCGGCGCAAACGCATCGGTGAAGTATTTACCCGGATATTCACCACGCAATTGGTCTATTATTTTTTCCTGATAATCTTCGACCATTGATGACAGCAAAGCGTCACTAACGATCGAGTTGAATTTGTTAGCGACATTGAATCTTCTAATTTCCTGTTCTATCTTTCCGCCTAAGGTTACTGCCAGAATGATAACTCTGTCGCTTGTATTAAGCAGTTTATCCATGTCTTTGCTTTTAAATATGCGGTTTTCGATTTTAAGAGGATTCAAACTGAATTTGAATACCCGATAATAATATTTCGGATCCAAAAGAGGCTTCAGCCTTTGGTATAGTTTTTCAATATCTTGATCTATCTCATTAGGTTGTTCATCCATTCCCAAGTATCTTTTTACTTGATTGAGATCATAATTAATATCCATAAAACCACCACTTTCTATCTTTTCATCATTATATATTACCGCCATAACTGATGCAACTCATTACTGTTGCAATATTGTTGCCACAGTATATTAATTCCAAATCACCAGGTATAGATTTTAACTATAACAAAAGAAGATCTATCGATCTTCTTTGATAGTATGGTATTCGTTATATACATCTGACTTCTTGAGGTTTCGAATTTTTGCCACCTCTTTGATTGCTTCTCTGGAACTCAATCCCAGTTCAATCAATTCATTGATGTGCTCAATGACAGTATTGTTGAACTCCACATCTTTCGTCTCTTTATTTCCTGAAACAACTATGACCATCTCGCCTTTCAATTCTGCGGCTACCGTTAGGACCTCGCTGATGTTTCCACGAATTATTTCCTCATGCTTCTTGGTCAACTCCCGGGCCAAAGCTATTTTGCGGTCGCCCATGATTGAAAGCATCAACTCAAGAGTTTTCGAAATACGATGGGGACTTTCATATAATATGATAGTTTCTTCATATTTCTTCAGCTTCTCCAATTGCTTTCTTTTATTTTTATCCTTGTGATCTAAGAATCCATAAAACATAAATGGCTGTGGAGCAATTCCTGAAACAACCAACGCTCCCAAGGCAGCGTTAGGTCCGTTAACGACGACCACATTGATGTCTTTTTCAATTGCAGCACTCACCAATTCGTATCCGGGATCGGAAATTGCCGGGTATCCGGCATCAGATACCAGTGCAATATTGTTGCCTTGCTCAAGTAGTCCAATTATCCTGGTGATCGCCGTATTTAAATTATGTTCATGATGAGAAATAAGTTTGGTATTAATGTCATAATGGTTTAATAGCTTAATAGTTACCCTGGTATCTTCAGCGGCTATATAGTCGACTTCCTTCAATGTGGTGATAACCCGATATGAAACCTCACTGAGATTACCTATTGGGGTAGCAACCAAATAAAGTGTCGGATTCGAATTATCGAAACTCTTTTGTCTATTCATGGTCAATATTTTCTCCAAACATTTTCTTTACCTCATCGCTGTAGCTACCATCATCGTTATGCGCGTACAACGGTGCTTCTATTTTCAGTCCCGGTTTTCCTTTATAAATACCTTCCATTAATAGGACATGGCTAGGCCTGTCAAACTTAGGATAGACGAACCTCACTCTTTTTGGTTCTATGTCGTACTTTTGCATATAATTGATGATATCTATCATCCTTTCAGGTCGATGGACAATTGCAAATCGACCTTTGTTGTCAAGTATTTTTGCGGCAGAGCAGATTATTCCTTCCAGATCGATTTTAACTTCATGGCGCGCGATAGTCAAAAATTCGTTTTCATTGAGATTGCTTCTTTCGCCGACCTTGAAAAAAGGTGGGTTGCAAACCACAACCTGAACCTTATGATATTGCTTCACAAAATCCTTTATATCCTTATGGACAATGTTGATCCTGTCTTCAAGATTGTTAAGTTCGACATTCTTTAGAGCTATGGTTGCAGCTTCTTCTTGAATTTCCACTCCAGTGATTGGCTTGTCACACCGTTTAGTGAGTAACAAAGGTATGGCCGCATTGTTTGTTCCGAAATCTACAATTTCCTTGATATCCTTGTTCAATGTCACAAAATTTGCCAATAGAACAGTATCCAACGAGAAATTGAACATATCTTTTCTCTGAATTATTTTCAAGTTCTTATGCGCCAACAGATAATTTGTCACTTCTTTATTGCTCATCCGCTCATTCTTCCTTACTTATTCTTATTCAGTGCCTTAGCTCTGCTTTTTCTATTTTGTTTCTGCTCCGAATTTTTTTGATTTTCCTTATAACGGCCTTTTCTTGGTTTTTTGTTGGTCTCTTCATCCCGTGGCGGCTCGGTAGTGCTTGAAACGTTATTGTCTCTATTGGTTTTTGGTGCAGCCTCAATCTCATCCAAGTGGACAAACATGATATTTCCTGCGACATCCAATTTGATTTGATCACTTATTATATTGTAACCGATGACTTTTGCCGGATTTTTTTCATATCTGACAGTAGAACCAATTCTTGGATATTTCTTTTTGGCCTCAGTATATAGATCATCCTCGTACTTTAAGCAGCAAAGCAGTCTGCCACAATTTCCTGAAATCTTTTCAATATTTATAGCCAACATCTGGTTTTTGGCCATATTTATGGATACTCCGTTGAACTCACTCATTATCCTGGTGCAACAAAGAGGCAAACCACATACCCCTATTCCACCAACTATTTTGGCTTTGTCCCGAGGACCAATCTGTCTTAACTCTATCCGGCACCTGAATACTACTGCCAGTTCTTTCAATAAATCGCGGAAATCAACCCGGTTATCGGCTGTATACATGAATATAACCTTTGACCTGTCCAATGTGAACTCACAGTTTGTCAGATGCATGTTTAACTTGCGACGCTCGATTATCTCGCTACAAATTTTCAAGGCCTCCCTGGCTTCCTCTTGATTTTGATTATATTGGTTGATATCCTCTTTGGATGCTTTTCTGACTACTTTTTTCAATTCGGTATTCAGATTAAAATCTTCTATATCTTTCAGTTCGTCAATCAATTCCCCAAATTCTACACCTCTAGCTGTTTCAACAATCACATTGTCGCCAACTTTAAGGTCCAGATTGGTAGAAAAATAATACATCTTCCCTGTATCTTTAAATCTTACACTCGCCAATTTCAAATCACTACTCATGATATTCCTCCTTTCCACTATTTCATTTTCAATAATTGATACATCATCTTATCCATCAATAAATTCATATTAACATTAGACTCCAGCTGATATTCTATATCAAGCAAAATTTCAATGTAATTCAAGATAATCGAACGGTCAATAGACATTAATCTTCTATTCAAATCAATTACGTCAACCATCTTGCTTTTCGATGTGTATGAGCTGCGATACAATTCTTTCAATGTTACAATCAAAATATTCAAAAAAAGTGAGACATCTTCCTTCTTATTGTACTTGTTAATAAAACCTATTTGGGCATTAATTATCAAATTATCTTTCTTAAAAAACAAGTCGTCGATGAAATTCAAGGCTTCCTTTATAATATTCGGGAAATTTTCCACTATCACAAAATCATTAAATATTTGTGATAGAAGATAAGCATCACCTTCACTGAAATTATTTTCCAGATATAACCGCTCAATAGCCGCCTTGTTATTAGGATTTAGTTTCAACACTTGGCACCGTGATATTACAGTAGGCAACACCCGATCAATATTCGAAGTAGTAAAAATAGCATATACGTTGTCCAAAGGTTCTTCAACCATCTTCAAGATACTGTTTATAGCTTCCTTGGAAGAATTCTGAATCTCTTCAATTATATAGATCTTACCCTTGCCCTCAACCGAGGATTTTGCCATTTGAGCCTGGATATCTTCTATATCCCTTTTTTTTATCGATGTCTCTTTGCCACTAAGTCTTATCATATCAGGATATATGTTCCTTTTAACCCGTGAACAGACACTGCAAACCTCACACGCTATTGGCTCATCACATAAAATTGACTGGGACAAAAAGTATAGCAAATCGTCATAATTTTTTCCAACTATAAGAAAAGCGTGAGGCTTCTTATTATTTTGGAACTCATTTTCCAATATTTGATAAACAATAGGTTGTTCCTGTTTTAACGTATCTTTCATATCATACCGATTACTGTCTTATACGCAGCAGCAACCACTTCTTCAATTGACTTGCTTGCATCTATTTTAACAAAGCGGTCAGGGAACATTTTAATAACCTCTTGGTAACCATCGTATACCTTTTGATGAAATTCATTACCTTCAAGATCCAATCGGTTAACTTCGCGATTGTTTTCTTGGATTCTTTTTAAGCCTGTGATGAAGTCAACATCAAAAAATAAAGTCTTATCTGGCATAAATCCGTCAATTGCGAACATATTCAAGTCATAAACATCCTGAATACCAATACCACGAGCATATCCCTGATATGCCAATGAGCTGTCGATAAACCGATCACAAATGACTATTTTCCCATTTTCCAATTCCGGGATTATTTTCTCCACAAGATGTTGTCTTCTTGCGGCTGCCAGTAGCAGAGCTTCAGTTCTCGAATCCATATTTGTGTTCTCTTTATTCAAAATAACATTTCTTATTTGTTCTGCGATTGCAATTCCACCTGGCTCCCGGGTAAGTGTTGCCTGGTGACCATCATCGATCAATTTTTTTACCAGGAGTTGCGATACGGTTGTTTTACCGCTGCCCTCAGGTCCTTCCAAAGTTATAAAAATACCCATATAATCAACCCCCATACTTGACATTATACCGAAAAATCGACATAAATTAAAGCATATTTTATTTTCTGACTAACCTCTTGATCAGCATTATAAAAAACTTTAAGATAATTCGGAATTCAATATTTGTTAAGGTGGTTTTGCTGCATATCATGCAGTGTAAGTCCTGTATCATCAAAGTTTATTTTGCATTTCCTCTTGAAATGGTTTTTCGGATTTCATTTTATAAATGTTTCACGTGAAACAAAAAAAGAGATTCACATCTCTTTTCTACCTTCAAATGATTTCAATAAAGTTAGTTCATCAGCATAATCAAGGTTTGATCCAATAGGTAATCCATGTGCAATCCGAGTGACTTTGATTTGAGGATAACGTTGCAATACTTTAGCCAAATACAGTGCAGTTGTCTCACCTTGGCTAGTCGGATTGGTGGCTATGATTATTTCTTTGACTGATTCAAGGCGGTCATACAAAGTTTTGATATTCAAATCATCCAAAGTCACGCCATCAATGATTGAAATAGTTCCATTTAAAACGTGATATGACCCACGGTATTCCCTGATATTTTCCATTGCAAACAAATCCTTTGATGTTTCAACGATGCAAATTGTAGAGATGTCACGAGATTGATCTTGACAAATATCGCAGTAGTCCCCATCGCTAAGATTACCACATATCTTGCAGTGATGAATGTTTTCCTTGAAATTTATAATGGCATTACCGAATTCCTGTAAAATTTCCTCATCCATGTTCATTAAAAAATAGCCGTAACGCTCCGCCGTCTTGGTTCCTACACCTGGAAGTTTTTTTAAATAGTAGATTAATTCCTGAAATGCAATAGGATATTTCATTCATTTATTCCTCAATTTCTACAATATCTCCAAACAATTCAACGGCAAATTTTTGACCGTCGGTCAATTTCATGTTTTTAGTTTCTTCGCAAATGTGGTTCAGTCTGATAGGTTCCGGGTCCGGCAACTCTCCCCGTCTTTTCAAATCAATGAAGCGATTTCTCATATTGATCCAGCTTAGGGAATCCATTGCGATATAATCGAACTCTTCACCCAAAACCTCTTTCAAGAAACGCTTAAGTTCATAATAGTTCTCCTGCGAATTAACCAGGTTGGCCTCTACTTTATGTTCAAACGCGACAACGAATGCCGAACAGCATGCAGCGACCACTTCACCGTTAATAAGCATGGAAGCATATTTAGCAGTATTGAGATTATATTGATATCGCGAAATCACTGACCATCGTTCCTTGATTTCATCACGTTGGATTTTCTTGGCCTGTACTAGAATATTCAAGATATCATTTTCACTTGGTGCAGGTTTTGAATAACCAATATCTTCATTGATGTTTGTTTCACGTGAAACATTTATAATGGGTTCTTCCGATAATTGATCCGAGTCAATATATGATGTTTCCTCCGTCTGTTCAGGTTTTGCGCTTTCAATAACAATTTCAATATTTGATTCAACAGGTGTGACTTCGTCATAAGTTTCTAATTCTTCCACAATATCCAATGCAACCTTATTTTCAATCTGGACATTGTTGCAAAGCTTAAGCATAGCTATTTCAAAATATATACCCGGATTGAGAGTCTGATTGTATTTTGACGCAGTATCCATAAGGATGTCGATGAAATCGAAACATTCGTCCACAGTAATATAAGGGTTAATTGCTTCAATGCTGTTTTTATCCAAAACAAATAAAGAGCCCGAATCATTCAAATTTTTGTATATCACTATATCCTTGAATACATCCACAAGATCATACGTCAATCTTTTGATGTCGATATTTGACGAAGTAAGCTGTTCTGTCAAATCTAGCACTGATTTGATATCTTTGGCCAAAATCCTTTTGATAAAATTCATCTTTTTGCTAGTGGATAAAATCCCATAGATGTGGTTGATATTATCAACAGTCAGATTATTTGAGAAAGCTATACATTGTTCAAGTATGCTTAAGGCATCCCTCATTCCACCCTGGGCAAGATCCGCGATAAGCCGGAGCGCATCTACATCATGATTGAAATTCTCTTCATTCAATATATCTGCCAATCGGCTCACAATGTCATCCGAACTGATTTTGGTGAAATCAAAACGCTGACATCTGGAAATGATTGTTGGCAAAACCTTATGCGGTTCTGTCGTCGCTAAAATAAAAATTGCATGTTTTGGAGGTTCTTCAAGAGTCTTCAATAATGCATTGAATGCACCCGTCGACATCATATGGACTTCATCGATGATATAGACTTTATAATTTCCACTGATTGGTGCATAGCCTACTGTTTCAATCAAGCTACGGACTTCATCAACTCCATTGTTGCTTGCCGCATCCATTTCGATTACATCTGGGTGATCACCAGCAGCAATGGCCCGGCAATTTTCACAATCATCACATGGTTTTGGTGTTCCGGTGCAATTCACAGCTTTCGCAAGCAATTTTGCTATAGTAGTTTTTCCGGTACCTCTAGGTCCACAAAATAGATATGCATGTGCAATTCTATTTTCGTTGATCGCATTTTTTATAGTTGTGACAATGTGTTCCTGTCCGGTAACCTCATTAAAAGTCTGTGGACGATAAGTACGATAAAGTGCTTTGTATGCCATATTATATCCCTCCAATACTAAATATCATTATAACAAAAAACAAAAGATATATCATCTCTTGTTTTTAAAGTAATCTTTGATTATTTGGGAACATTCCTGCTCCATGATACCCGAGGTAATCTCCGGATGGTGATTAATACTAGATTTATCTTGAATTATGCGATCCAGAGCAATCCAACGATATTCCCTGGTTCCATAAACAACCCTTTTTATCCTGCTTGAAACAATGGCGCCCGAGCACATTAGACAAGGCTCTAAAGTTGTATACAATGTACAATCATCAAGCCTCCAAGATTTCAACTTAGAGCAAGCCTCCATGATTGCCAATGTCTCCGCATGAGCTGTGGCCATTTGCGTGGTTTCCCTTGTATTGTGGGCAGCTGCAATTATCTGATCATCCTTCACTATAATCGCTCCGACAGGAACTTCATCAATATCCAGACATTTCATTGCTTCATCATATGCGATTTTCATATAAAATTCATCTATATTCATTTGCACCACTACTCCCATATAAAAAGCCACTACACATAGACGGGCATTCTTAATGCTGCTACCTTCCGGTCCTGACATGGTTCGAAGCCGCCTATTGTAGTGGCAATTAATATTATAACTTAAAATAAATTCATTATCAAGAGCAAAATAACAATTAATCAGGCAATAAATCCAATATCATGACGTATGCATCAAGCGACTTATCACCAACTTTAGAATAATTCCTGTATGTACCGATAATTTCAAACCCAAAGCTTTGATACAGTTTGATTGCACGCTCATTGGATGTAATAACCTCAAGGTCCAAAACATCAAGATTATGCTCATAGGCATATTCGATCAGTTCATCAATGAGATGCGTACCTATTCCAAGACCCCAGTAATCCTTTTTGACACTAACGCCCAAAGAAGAGCGATGGGAAAAACGTTTGCTAGTTAAACCTTCCAGGGAACCGATACCGATAATCCGATCATCCAGCCACGCCAAAATCATACAAGAGTTGTTCATCTTTGAAATGCTGGCAATCATCGAAGCTTCATCAATCTCATTGATCAGGATTGAATCACCTGAAAATGACAAATTATCAGTCTCGTTACCAACCAATTTCAAATATTCGATTATTTTTAGGGCGTCAGTGGGATTTGCATGAGCGATTCTTACTTGGTTGTCACTCATTATTTTTTATCAGGGACGATCTTCTCTTTATTCCCCATGTAAGGTCTCAAGGCTTCTGGAATATTGATTGAACCATCGCTGTTTAGGTTGTTTTCCAAAAAAGCAATCAACATTCTTGGTGGAGCCACACAAGTATTATTCAATGTATGTGCGAAATATTTTCCTTCAGATCCATTAATTCTTATATTCAAACGACGAGCCTGAGCATCAGTCAGATTCGAACAAGATCCTACCTCGAAATATTTTTGTTGTCTAGGCGACCATGCCTCAACGTCAATTGATTTGTTTTTAAGATCAGCCAAGTCGCCAGAACAGCATTCCAATGTTCTTACAGGAACATCCAAGCTTCTGAACAAGTCAACGGTATTTTGCCACAATTTTTCAAACCATACCTTGCTTTCTTCAGGTTTGCAGACAACTATCATTTCCTGCTTCTCAAATTGATGGATTCTATATACCCCTCTTTCCTCGATACCATGTGCTCCTTTTTCTTTTCTAAAGCATGGAGAGTAAGAAGTATAAGTATATGGCAGTTTTTCTTCTTCAAGTATCGTATCAATGAATTTTCCAATCATCGAATGTTCAGATGTACCAATCAGATACAAATCCTCACCCTCGATTTTGTACATCATTGAATCCATTTCCTCAAAAGACATCACACCAGTCACTACTGAAGAACGAATCATGTATGGAGGGATAACATAAGTGAAACCACGATCAATCATGAAATCGCGTGCATATGATAGGATACCGGAATGCAAACGTGCCACATCTCCCATCAGATAATAGAATCCTTGCCCGGCAACTTTACCTGCAGCATCCATGTCAATACCATCAACAGCTTCCATTATTTGTGTATGGTAAGGAATCTCAAAATCGGGAACCAGCGGTTCTCCATATTTTTTAATTTCAACATTATCATTATCATCTTTTCCCAAAGGCACTGAATCATCTATGAAGTTAGGAATTTTCATCATTATATCATTCAACTGGGTTCCATAATCTTTTTCCAAAACCTCTAAATCATCAATTTTGTTGCCGATTGCTGTAATCTCCGCTTTGATGGCCTCAGCCTCATCTCTTTTTCCCTGACGCATCAAGGCACCTATCTCTTTAGAAGCTTTGTTTCTCTCACTTCTCAAATTAGAAGCCTCAGTCAAAACTTCTCTGTATGAAAAATCCAACTCTAAAGCCTTGTCAACTAGCTCAAGTTTATGATCTTGAAATTTTTTCTTTATGTTTTCACGTACAAGATCGGGTTGTTCTCTTAATATAGCAATATCAATCATCTTTACACCTCTTCTAGAATATAAGTGAATTATACCTTATTTATTTGAATATTTAAAGAATTATCTAACCTCAATATAACAAGAAAACCTGACGTCATTAAAATCAGAACCGGTAATTACAAATACATATTCATTATCTAAAAAACAACGATGAACACATAGAATTTCTTTATAATGGGATTCCTTCAAGTAATTCAAGGTTATATCCGTTATATGAAGTTCAGCTATGGAATCAATATCAAATGTATCAAGACACCATTCAAGATATCTGACGTTGTTTAGATGTCGGTTGACATCGATATGTGAATATTCGATTTCGATTTCCTTGCAGAATTCGAAATCAAAATCCAATCCTTCATCTTTGAATTCTAGTAGAATATCACCCTTGGTTTCTTCAGGAAATTCCAAATCCAATTTCGAGGGAGCGATGACTCTCCGGTTGACTATGTCGATAAGCGACCACAATGCTGTCTGTTCCATGACAATCTCACCATCGACTTTCACAATGCTGTTACGGTAGAATCGGACACGAGAATAATCGCCCGGATATGTTGTCAGTTCATATGAATCCTTGATTGTGATCGGTCTGATGAATCTCATCCTCTGCTTCAATATTATCCATCCGTACTGCCCCATCATTTCTTCATACCAAAATCTATTTTCAACGCTATTAAGATGTGCCACGTATGACAACTGTTCCAATAATTTTGAAATCCTGATTTTTCCGGTAAAATCGACATCTTGATAGTCAAGCGTTGTTGTAATCGTTGTTTCGTATTTCATTTTATCACCCATTACTATTTTACCGCGTTTAAACAAAATGTATAGTAAAATAAACTAACTGCCTGATTACTGTGAAATGTTCTCAGTTAAATAATTTTTTTTGGCGTTGTAGTGGTAAGCCAATGCCAAAGCGCAGCAAATCAACTGGATAATTGCTCCAGTCAAAAAAACATGGCTGTAGGAATAATTCAAAGCTATGATACCTAGCACAAATGAACCCAGACCGTATCCAAGATCGAGGCCGCTATAATACATGGCGTTTCCAAGACCCATCTTCTCCAATGGCAGACTTTCAACTATATATGTATTGATGATTGGTGCTATGCTCCCCATCGCAAACCCAGCCGGGAATGCCAAAACTATCAATTGGATATTTGTCTGTACCCTTGAAATGAAAAATATGGAGATTGAAAAAACCAGTGAATTCAAGGCAATCATTGTGAATTTGCCATACTTCCGTACCAGACGGTTCATAAAAAAACGGGATGTAATTATTCCCACAGCGTTGACACTGAAAAACATTCCTATAGAACCGAACCCTAATGAAATAGCATAAAGTGATATAAAAGAAACAACACCGCTTTGAGTCAGGGCATTCAAAAACAAAAGAACAAGAGGGATTGCCAAACATCTCATATCGATTGGAACTGTGGCTATTTTGTGGCTTTTATAATTGATTTGGGTGACCGGTTCTTTTCCGACGATCATCAGACCAATAAGGACAGAAGTCATAATCGAAACGGCCACAAAAAGATTTGTAAAGTTATCATATCTAACACCAATGAGATAATAACCCAATGAAGGACCGATGACAGCTGTGATCCCGTTAGCGATAGATGAGTACCCAACACCTTCCAATATGTACTTTGGATCCAGATTTTTTACTATATATGTGCTTGCGCCGGTTGAACTGATTCCAAAACCGACTCCCTGAATACCACGGAAAAACAAGGCGGCATAGATATCCTGACAAGACAGAAACAATATGGTCGAGCACAGCATTAAAAACAGACCGGTGACAACAACCTTTTTGCAGTTAAAACGATCTAGCAACATACCCGCGAACAACCTGACACTCAATGCGGCGATTGTGAATATGGTAGTCATCAGTCCCGCATAAGTATCTACCTGAGTCAGATTTTTAGCGAAAACAGTCAAGGTCGACAATACCATATTGGAAACTAACGATATACCAAACAAGATACTCAATGATAGTATAAATTTTCCAGTCCATAAATTTCTATTCATACTTACTCCTTGTTAATGCTGTCTAATATGTAATCTACCGCAGCTGCGAACCCGTGTTCTTCGCAACTGCATGTGACGTGGAATGCCTTATCCTTGATTGAAGCAATTCCAGAATTTGGAGCAAAGGAATAATCGAACAATTCAAACATGCTTATATCGTTATAACTGTCGCCCACGATCGCTATTTCGTCTTTATTCAACCCTTTTAATTTGGCAACTTTTTCAAGAATTACGCCTTTTTGCGCATCAATATGTGTTATTTCGACATTGTCTTCGAAGGATGAAAGTGCCACAATATCATTGATATTTCTTACCTGGTCTTTTACTGTTTGCAACAAATCCGCATCAAGTGAGAATATTTCAAATTTTATTACCTTAAGACTGTCACTCAGCCATGAATCAAGATCCTCAATGACTTTGACGTTCATAAATGGCATATTTTCCAACTCGAGTTCTCTTTGAATTTCAGGATTGAAGTGTGCCTTAACCCGCTCCAAAAATTCCTCTTTTGCACGATCAGGATTTAGTGAGAAGAGCCCCTCACTGGTTACAATCATATGGGCGATATTTGTTCTGTTCAAAACATCGACAACCCCTGCGACCTGCTTCGATTCCATAAGGTGTTCCATGATTATATTTTCTTTCTTATCATAATATTGGGCACCACTGCAACACAGGTATTCGAGTTCAAGATTGACATCCTTTAAAGTATCTTTTGCATGGATGTAATCGCGCCCGGTTGCGACTCCGAATTCTATATTATTCTTATGCAGTTTATCAATGGCGGCAAGATTCTCTTTGCTGATGGACTTGCCGTTGGCAACAAGAGTGCCATCAATGTCGCTGATTACCAATTTTATCATATATTCCCCTCCACAAAATTAAATTTATATATCCGATCTTATTCTAGCCAAAACAGCCATATATATCGTGAATATTTCATTATTTGTAAAAAAAAATACAGTTATTTAAAATAACTGCATTAGTTTTACTAATTATCTTCATTACTATCATCTTCAGATTCGTCGCTTTTTGCAACAACCTCAATAGAAGAAACTTCATTGTCATCATCGACTCTGATCAGCCTGACACCTTGTGTCGCTCTACCGGACATTTTTACCTGATCTAATGGCAATCTAATTATTACGCCATTAGTTGTGATAATCAACAAATCTCCAAGACCATGGACCGCTCTAATGGCGACCAATTGTCCATTCTTGTCGGTAATATTTACAGTCTTGACACCTTTACCACCGCGATTAGACAAGCGATACTCCTCTATAGGGCTCATTTTTCCATAACCTTTGGAAGTTAAAACCATAAGGTATTCGCCTTCGCTGTCAGTTGTAACACCGATGACATGTCCTCCATCAACATTGATCCCTTTGACTCCTGAAGCACTGCGGCCCATCGGGCGGACTTGCGTTTCATTGAAACGGACCAATTTGCCCAAATTCGAAGCCATTAAAATCTCATTTTCACCGCTAGTAAGCTTTACGTCGACCAATTCATCATCTTCTTTCAAAGTGATTGCGATTTTCCCATTCTGACGGATATTGTCAAATTCATCCAATACTACCCTTTTCACCAGGCCGTTGCGGGTTACAAAGAATAGATATTTATTTTTATCGCCGTCATCGGTGCTGTCTGCAGCGATTGAAATCATCGATTTCACAGTTTCATTCGCATCCAGATTCAACAGATTGACAACTGGCAAACCTTTGGCTGTTCGGCCATATTCAGGAACATTGTATCCTTTGATTCGGTAGACCCGTCCCAGGTTGGTAAAGAATAACAAATAATCGTGAGTTGACATATTCATTAAACTGTCGACAATGTCATCGTTGGTTGTTGCCATCGCCTTGACACCTTTGCCACCCCTATTTTGAGATTTATACGTATCCACCGGCATTCTTTTAATATAACCGTTGTTGGTCAATGATATTATGATATCTTCTTCTGGAATAAGATCTTCGTCTTCTAGATCAAATGAACCTTGGATGATTTCCGTTCTTCTTGGATCACCATATTTTTCCTTTGCCTGTTCCAATTCCTCATAAATGATATTCAAAAGACGCTCTTTATTAAGTAGGATGTCTTTTAAATCCGCAATTAGTTCAAGCAACTGGTTCAATTCATTTTCCAGTTTTTCTCTTTCCAACCCCGCAAGCCGTTGCAACTGCATCTCACGGATCGCTTTTGCCTGCTTTTCCGACATTGCAAATTCATCCATCAATCTTTGCTGAATTATATCAGTCGTACGAGACGATCTGATCAATTCGATAATGGCATCTATATTGTCAATTGCGGTTTTCAAACCTTCCAGAATGTGGGCTCTTGCTTCAGCTTTTTCAAGTTCGAATTTGATACGTCTGGTTACAACTTCTTCCTGGTGCTCCAAGTAAAGAGTTATCAACTCCTTCAAATTCAGTTTCTTAGGTTCATTGTTGACCAAAGCGATTGAATTCACTCCAAAAGTTGTTTGCAAGGCCGAAAGTTTATATAACTGATTCAACAATACCTCAGGTTGGATATCCCGGCGCAATTCTATTACGATCCGGATCCCTTCACGGTTTGACTCATCCCGCAAATCGGTTATCCCTTCGATTTTCTTGTCTTTTACCAGCTGGGATATCTTTTCAATAAGCCGGGCTTTGTTGACTTGATAAGGGATTTCCGTCACGATGATTATCGGCTTATTGTTCTTGTATTCGATATCGCATCGAGCACGCATAATAACCAGGCCATTGCCGGTTTCATAAGCCTTTTTGATTGCCGATTTTCCTAGAATCAATGCTCCTGTAGGAAAATCAGGACCCTGGATGTATTCTTCCATCAGTTCAGTAATTGTTATGTCAGGATTCTTTGCGACCGCAATTATCGCATTAACAACCTCAACCAAATTGTGAGGAGGTATGTTTGTCGCCATCCCGACGGCGATTCCCGTTGTTCCATTTACAAGCAGATTGGGAATGCGGGCAGGCAATACAACCGGCTCTTGTTCTTCTCCGTCGTAATTTGGAATGAAATCGATAGTATTCTTATCGATATCCTTGACCAATTCCATCGATATTTTTGACATTCTCGCTTCAGTGTAACGCTGTGCTGCCGCGCCATCGCCATCGATAGAACCAAAGTTCCCATGCCCGTCAACAAGCATGTAACGGTATGAGAAATCCTGAGCCATTCTTACCAAAGCTTCATAGATTGAAGAATCGCCATGGGGATGATATTTACCCATTACTTCCCCGACAATACGGGCTGATTTTTTGTAAGGTGTGCTGGCTCTACAGCCCAAATCATTCATCCCGTAGATAATCCGGCGTTGGACCGGCTTCAATCCATCACGGACATCTGGCAGCGCTCTTTGAACGATAACAGACATTGCATATTCCATGAAGGAATTCTTCATCTCAGATGTAAGGTTAACTTTTCTAATTCCATGTTCTTCCATCTATACTCTCCTAAACATCCAAGTTTTCAACATATTTGGCATTTTCTTGAATGAATTCTCGTCTTGGTTCAACTTTTTCACCCATCAGCATGTCAAATATCATGTCAGCTTCCAATGCCTCATCAATTGTAATTTGATTTAAAATTCTTTGTTCCGGATCCATTGTCGTTTCCCAAAGCTGTTCAGCATTCATCTCCCCAAGACCTTTATACCGCTGGATCGAGTAGCGGGCATTTTCTCCGATACTTTTCAACAAAGCATTAAGCTCTTCATCCGAATAGACATAGTGTTCTTCTTTGCCGTGTTTGATCTGGTAAAGAGGTGGCTGAGCGGCGTAGACAAATCCACCTTCAATTAGAGGCCGAAGATAACGATACAGGAATGTCAGCATCAGAATCCGGATATGTCCCCCATCGACGTCAGCATCGGTCATTATTACGATTTTATGGTACCGTAATTTGTTGATGTCGAATTCCTCACCTATACCGGTGCCGAATGCAGTAATCATTGAACGAATCTCATCATTGCCCAAAACCCGCTCCAGACGTGCCTTTTCAACGTTGATGATTTTACCTTTCAAAGGCAATATGGCTTGGATATGTCGATCACGACCCATTTTTGCGCTTCCACCAGCGGAATCCCCTTCGACAATGAAGATTTCGGAAATTGTCGGATCTTTTGAAGAGCAGTCAGCCAATTTTCCTGGCAATGACGATACTTCCAACACCGATTTGCGCCGGGTCATTTCTCGGGCTTTTTTTGCAGCCATTCGCGCATGCGAGGCGACGATTGCCTTGTCCATGATAATTTTGGCGATATTTGGATTTTCCAACAGGAACTGCTCGAATGTGTTTGAAATTATGCTTGAAGCTATTTTTCTGACCTCGGCATTACCCAATTTCGTTTTTGTCTGACCTTCATATTGAGGATCGGGATGCTTGACCGAAATAATGGCCGTCAAACCTTCACGGCAGTCATCGCCTGTCAGGGTCTCATCATCCTTTTTCAAGAAGTTATTGGCTTTGGCATAATTGTTGATAACCCGGGTAAGGGCCAGTCGGAACCCTTCTTCATGGGTTCCACCCTCATGGGTGTTGATATTGTTGCAAAAAGAATAGATGTTCGATTGGTATCCATCGTTGTACTGCATTGCAACCTCAATTTTTATATCATCCTTTTCTCCTTCAACGTAAATGATCTTGTCATGAATCGGGCTCTTGTTAAGATTTATGAATTCGACATATTGTTTGATCCCACCTTCATAATGGAATTCAACCTCGCGATTGAGGCCTTCTCGATTGTCAGCCAGAATGATTTTTAAACCTTTATTTAGAAACGCTAGTTCCCTGACACGCTGCTTTAGTGTTTCGAAGTCGTACACAGTACCTTCGTGGAAAATCGTCGGATCAGCTTTGAAGCGGACTTCGGTCCCGGTATGATCACTTTTGCCAACAACTTTCAAATCTGCTGCAGGAACCCCACCATTTTCAAATCTTTGATAGTATTCCTGACCCTCGCGGTGAACATGAACTTCCAAAAATGAACTCAATGCATTTACTACAGATGCCCCGACCCCATGGAGACCGCCGGAAACCTTATATCCTCCCCCGCCGAATTTACCACCGGCATGGAGGACCGTAAAAATAGTTTCAATTGTCGATATTCCTGTTTTGGAATGAATGCCAGTCGGCATCCCACGTCCATTGTCGATAACCGAAACTACGTCGTCGTCATCCAACGATATCCTTATTGTATCGCAATATCCAGCAAGCGCCTCGTCAATTGAATTGTCGACAATTTCCCACACCAAATGGTGCAAACCTCTTTTGCTTGTGGTTCCGATATACATCCCCGGTCTCTTGCGGACAGCTTCAAGCCCTTCGAGAACCTGAATGTCCGAGTCACCATAACTATGATTTACTTTGTTATCTTCCATCATTAACTCCTTTGATATGAATATTATGTGCATTCTCAATTATTTCTGCGATTAAACCATCGAATGACGTGGTTGTAATAAACGTTTGTATGTCTTGAGACAAGAAATTGAGCAGATTGTTTTGACGATTGGGATCCAATTCGCTCATTACATCGTCCAAAAGCAAAACAGGATACTCACCTATCTCTTGTTTGATTAGCTCAACCAGGGCAATTTTTACGCTTAAAACGATGGTTCTTATTTGGCCCTGTGATCCAAAATGAAAAGCATCCTTAGAATTGATATTTATTTTAAGATTGTCTCGGTGAACACCTAAAGATGTTTTTTGTTCCCTTTTGTCTTTGACAAAATTATTCTGATACTGCTGTAGCAGTTCTTCTTTGTTTTTTCTAAAATCGATTGCCGATTCCAGTTCGAGTTTGATAATATCATCGTTTCCGGCGATTTTTTTATATACCGGTTGGACAATTTCAGCCAAAAGGCCGACAAAATCGCACCGTTTTTTCTCGATATCTAATTGAAGCTTGATAAGCTGTTCATCAATAACTTCGAGATATTCATCATAACGGGATGCCATCTTTAAATATTTATTGCGTTCTTTAAGCAAATAATTGAATTTGTTCAAGCCGAATAAATAGATTGGTGAAATTTTAGACAACTCCAAATTCAAAAAGCGCCGCTTTATCTGGGGTGATCCTTTTACTAGATTCAGATCATCAGGCGTAAAAGCAACAACATTCAGAATTCCGACAAAGTCACTGATTTTCTCCATCTCCATTTTGTCAATTTTGGCTCTTTTGAAATCTTTTCCGATGACAAGCTCCAGATTATGATTCCGATTAGTTTGGATATTAGCGCTTATTCTGGCAAAATCCTGGCCGAAACGGATCAGATTCCTATTTGTTCCAGGGCGAAGTGAACGAGCGAGAGACAAAAGATATATTGCCTCAACAATATTGGTTTTTCCAACGCCGTTGGACCCGATAACAATATTGATATTCGAAAACCCGGTTAAATTAAGATTCCCGTAATTGCGAAAATCAAGCAATTCCAAAGAGTTAATCTTCATGCACAACTAGATACTTTTGGCCTTCAAATTCCACAATATCATTTTCACGCAATTTCTTGCCTCTCATATAGCAAACTTCATTGTTTACTGAAACAAGTCCATCTTGGATAATGAATTTGGCAATGTTGCCGCTATCTGCAATGCCTGAAAATTTCAAAAATTGTCCCAAAGTAATATATTCATCTTTAATAAATACTTTCTCCATAATTTATCCTCTTTTCAACTACTAGATTATATCATAATTATCAATAAAAGGCATTAAATATCCTTATTTTAGCTAAAATTCTTTTAACGGATAGGGATATCATATATATGCTAAATTCCCTTAAATCGCAAATATGGTCAAAATAGCGATTTCCACATAAAAAAAACACCTGAAAAGCGCAGGTGTTTGAAAAATCTAATAAGAATGAGTTCGAACCGGCAATATCAACTCGATCAACGAATCATCTTCAGCCATTTTCAAGATGAATGGACGCATTTCACCAGGGAAGCACAATTTGATTTTACCTTTGTCTAATACCTTAATGGCATCGGAAATATATTTGTTATCAAATGTAATTGAAAGTGGTTCACCTTTATAAAAGCACTCTGTAATGGTATCTTCAACGGACCCGATTTCCTGCATAAAAGAAGACAGGATTACTCGGTCATTATTCATATCAAGTTTGATCACGTTGTTTTGTTCATTAGTAAGCAGTGACACACGAGAAATAGAATTCGAAATCAGACTGCTGTCAATTGTCAGCTCATGAGCGAACTGGGTTGGAATAAGGCTAGACACATCAGGGAAAGATCCATCGATCAACCGTGTCAGGATAATATTGTTTTCAAAAATGAAAATAACGCTTCTTTCAGAAACATATATATTCACATTATCTTGATTTTCAATTATTTTAGAAATATCATCAAGAGATTTGGCTGGAATAGTTATATCAAAAGTGATGTCACTATCAATCTTGACTGATTTTTTTGAAAGACGGTATGAATTTGTTCCGATAGCAACCAATTCATTGTCTTTGGCAATCAAGTTTATTCCGGTCAATATTGGACGATTCTCTTTTTCGCTGGCAGCAAAACGGGTGTCATTGATCAATTCTTTTAATTCAATACTATCCATTATAAATGGCATACCTTTTGGGATAAGATCGATTTGTGGATAATCCATAGGATCAGTACCATTCAAATTGAATTCAGAATTACCACCCGAAATTCTCGTCAAGAACCCGTCGATAATTTCAAATTCAACAATATCGGAATCAAGCTTTCTGATAATTTCCAAAATATATTTGGCAGATAGTACGACACTGCCAGTATCAATGATCTCCAAATTGTTGTCGGCTTCTATCTTGACTTGAATGGCAATATTTTGCTCACTTGCAGTCAATTGCAGAAAAGTCGGATATAGATCAAATTTGATACCAGTTAAGGCTGGCAAGGGTGTTTTATAGCTAACTGCTTTAGATACTTTGGATAATGAATTCAATAAAATGATACGATTAACTTTAAAATTCATGTTGTCGCCTCTCTTTATATATATTATTTAATAATAGTTAATTATTATTATTATAGTGTGACTTTTGTGACTAAGTGAAATTCGGTCGATTTTATCGACATAAACGATGTGATTTTCAATTGGGCCTAAATTGTGACTAAAGAACTCCGAGGCGTTCTTTTATCTGGTTCAAAGCTTTTTTATATTCGACATCTTTTTTCAATTTCGTCTCTACACGCTTGCAAGCTTTCATTACAGTTGAGTGGTCCCTACCTGAATAAATAAGCCCGATTTCTACAAAAGTGAGATCCAGTTGTTCTCTCATGAGATACATGCCCATTTCTCTTGGAATTGTAAGCATTCTCTTCTTGTTTTTAGATATCACTTGAGATGTAAGCAAATTATAATACTCAGCAGTTGTTTTCAATATGGACTCACTTGAAAGTTCTCTTTTAGTGGCGCTTATAGTGACTTTATCATCTTTAAAAGCCTCCAATGCCAGATCCATATTTATCTTGTCTGCATGGTAAATGATGCTTACAAAGAACAATCTTTTCAGCGCACCTTCTAGATTTCGGATATCTCTTCCATAATTAGTTACCATAAAGTCAACGACATCGTCGCTGATTTGAATTTGGCTGTTTTCCAGGTTATCAATCTTCTTTTTCAATATAGCTCGTGCCGTGTCAAAATTCGGCGGTTCAATTCCATAGGAAAGGCCCGATTTGAATCGGCTGATCAAGCGATCTTCGATACCGTTCAATTCATCAGGCATCTTGTCACTTGTAATCACAATTTGTCGATTATTGGCGATTAAATCATTAAAAATATGGAAGAACATTTCGCTGCTTTTATCCTTGTTGAAAAGAAATTGAATATCATCAATCAAAAGGATATTGATTTTTTTATAGCGGCTTAACAATTCATCGGATTTCTTATTTTTGATGGAATTAACTACCTCATCAACAAACTCTTTTGAAGTAATATATCTTATTTTAAGATCACTGTTCTTGCTATAGGCAAAGTTACCGATTGCGTGGAGAAGATGGGTTTTTCCCAATCCGGGATTCGAATATATGAAGAGTGGATTGAAAGTCGAACCTGGGTTCAAGGCAACGTGCAGCGCCGCATTTTGGGCGAACTGGTTTGATGATCCGACTACGAAGTTGTCGAACGTCAATTCTGGGTTGATGTTGCTTTCAAATACCTCATTATTCTGCAATTTGGTATAGTCATCGCTAGACATTACTTTAAGAGCTATATTAGTAGAAAGAAGACGTGATAAAATTGTTTCGATTTGATCACTGTATTTGAGAATATTGTGAATAACCATATTAAAACGATGGGTAATCGTAACAATATTGTTATCTATAGCCACAATTGATGCGGTCCTAAGATAAGAGTCAAAAATGATCTTCTCTTCTGGCTGGTCATCAATCGAATGCTCCAATTCATCCAAACACAAATGCCAAATTTTATCATAGTCATTCATGTTTTCTACCCCCTACAAGGAGAATTATATATGTTATTCACATCAAAATAAAGGCATTTTTTGGTAGTCACAACTTATCCACAACAAAGTCACAAAAAAAAGGCGAGGATTACTTGCTTAAGTATATTTATTCACAAAAGTCACAAAATACAAAATGGGGATGGAATTTAGGCACAGTGAACAATATGGAATAAGTGAATGTGCCCAAACAAATAGAACATCTAAAGTCACAAAAAAAGTGGCGCTGTTTTCATGTAAAATAAATTAATTCACACTAATTCACATAACTTAAAATCAAAAAATCACAAAATTGCAGAAAATCACATTGTGAAGAAATTATGTTGAATCCG
>JAQVDW010000021.1:26319-34353 GCA_028698185.1 Erysipelotrichaceae bacterium
AAAGTCACAAAAAAAGTGGCGCTGTTTTCATGTAAAATAAATTAATTCACACTAATTCACATAACTTAAAATCAAAAAATCACAAAATTGCAGAAAATCACATTGTGAAGAAATTATGTTGAATCCGTGCGAAAAATTTGTGATGGAGAAATTCACATTGTGAAATTAGGGAAAATTGAATGTTAGGAACATATAATCTCACGTTAAGAAACATATTTTGCGACGAATTGAACTTAAGTATGAATAATTTGGAAATTCAACATTGAACTCATAAAATCACAAATAAATGTGACTTTCTTTGGCACAGGGTTATTTTAAAAAGTAGCCAATTGAATTAATAGCGGTTATTTGGGCTTCCACAGCGCCTAGATGTCGATCATTTTCTAAGCGGTATCTCCTGGATTCAAGAGAAATACGATTGTCACGACAGCTTAGATAAGCTAGGATTTAATCGAAACACACTGATTGTAATAAAAACTACGGAGAAAAAGTCACAAATAAATGTGAATTTAAAATAAACATAAACGTATTTGATTCGCGGCAATGATCAGGAAATTATTAGGTTATGAATTTTTTTAGATTTAATCGTAATTATTTAATCGGTATGACCCAAAAAAAGAAAAAATTAATTTGACTTTACACCTTGAGTTAGTATATAATTGTTGAGCATATGTTAAATGTATAAAAAAATTGTATTATGGAGGTGTAACTTTATGAAAAGAACATATCAACCAAATAAACGCAAAAGAGCAAAAACTCATGGTTTCAGAGCAAGAATGGCAACAGTAGGTGGAAGAAAAGTACTCGCACGTCGCCGTAAAAGA
This sequence comes from Erysipelotrichaceae bacterium, assembly GCA_028698185.1. Taxonomy (GTDB): domain Bacteria; phylum Bacillota_I; class Bacilli_A; order Erysipelotrichales; family Coprobacillaceae; genus JAQVDW01. The sequence goes on from JAQVDW010000021.1 coordinate 27,144, forward strand.
GGAAGAAAGAGTTTAACAGTTTAAAAAAGATCCACTTTATGAGTGGATCTTTTTCTTACAATTTATTATGAAAAAAGAATATCGAGTTAAAAGAAATGAAGATTTTTCAAAAATTATTGGCCGCAAAAACAGCGTAGCCAATAAATCATTTATTGTTTACTCTGCTCAAAATGAAATGAACCATGTGCGATTGGGAATATCAGTATCCAAAAAATTAGGAAATGCCGTAATTAGAAACAAAATTAAGCGGCAAATAAGGTCTATGGCCGACGAAATTGTAGATTTAAATTTGGCAAATGACTATATTATCATAGCAAGAAAAGATTATTTATTGTATAATTATGAAGATAATAAAAGATCATTAGAGAAACTGATGATAAAAATTAATAAGAGGATGGGAAAAAATGTTCGTACTAGATAGAAATTCTAAGAAATACCTAAAGCTGGCTATTCTGATGTTGGTTTTGGTTGCTTTAACTGGCTGTACAAGAAATATTGATTCCAATGGAGTCCTGATTGCTGATCGTGCAATCAATTCATCGACACCATGGAATATGGCAAACGGAATATTTGATTTTATTTTGGTAATTCCTTTGGCAAAACTGATTCTGATGATAACTGACATCTTTGGCAATGTGGCTGCCGGGGTTGTTGCAGTAACTATCATAGTAAATATCATTATCTTGCCGGTAATGATCAAATCTACGGTTTCTACTCAAAGAATGCAGTTGGTTCAACCCGAAGTGTTGAAAATCCAAAACAAATACCGTGGCCGCAAAGATCAAGCATCTCAAATGAGAATGCAGCAGGAAATCAGTGAACTTTACAAGAAAAACAATGTCAGCATGTTTGGATCACTGACAACTTTGGTTACTTTGCCTATCATGATTGCAATGTGGCAATCTGTTCAAAGAATTGAGATTCTTTATGGTACGGTTTTCCTTGGAATCAACTTAGGTTCAATCCCAATGGGACAAATCACCGGCGGGAATTTTGCATACCTTGCCTTGATTCTATTGGTTGGTGTCACCCAATTCTTTGGAATTCAGATGACCAACATCATGATGAAGAAGAAAAACACATATCGTGAAACGGCTCAAACCAAACAGTTGAAAATGACAAACAACATCATGACCGTGTTTATCATCTATATGGCCGCAATCATGCCAGCGGCGATGTCATTATACTGGATCACTACAAACGTTATCAACATCATTAGAACATGGTATATTTATGAGCACCATGTTGAAGAGAAAAAACGCTCAGAACCTGAAATTCCTGATTATGTAAAAAGAGATGAAACAAATAAAGACAAATAAGAAGGTGTAATAATGAAATTTTATAGCGGAAAAACTTTAGATGACGCATTGGCGAATGCGTGCGAAGCTTTACAAGCAAGCCGCCAGGAGATCTATTACGATATAATCAAAGAGACTAAAACTTTGTTTACCAAAAAGGTGGAGATAAGATGTTTCACCCAGGATATGGTCCGTGAATATGTGGAAAATTATATCAAGGATATTGTTTCAGGTATGGAGTTTGAAGTGGAGACTGTTTCTTATATTCAAGACGGCAGAATCTATTGCAATATCAACACCGATCATAATTCGATCCTGATTGGCCGCGGTGGAGTGATCCTTAGAGCACTGACAGTTATTGCCCGCTCTTCGGTAAGCAATATCTTCAACAAGAGATTCGAAATAAGTTTGGATATCAATGGTTATAAAGAGGAACGCTATAAAAAAGTATCATCGATGGCTCGACGCCTGGCAAAACAGGTTCAAAGGACCAAGCATAAAGTTGAACTTGATCCGATGCCGGCTGATGAAAGAAAAGTTATGCACAAGGTTATCGATGAATTCGATCATGTAAAAACGGAATCTGTTGGCGAAGGCCGCAACCGCCACATGGTAATTTCTTATTATGAATAATAAAAAGCACTATCTCCAGTCAAATATGGGGTAGTGCTTTTAAATTGTTTCTATTAGAACAGATTACCTGTCAGTTTGGCTTTTTCCAGGACTTCCATGACATCAATGGTGTGTTGAAGCAGCCTTGTCATCGAGCTGTAATCATTGTTGTTCATTATATTGGCAAAATTTTCAAACTCGGGAACCATGCGATGGATATTGTTGCTTGGCAGTGCCTGTTTTGATTGGTCATTCAATTGGATGTAGTTGTCGCTTAATGTGGATACAGGTCCTTGGATCTGGATGGAACCCTTGTTTCCCTGGATTGTGGACATGATAGGAGCTGAGGTGTCTTTGGATGCGATGCATACCGCCTTGAATCCGGGATATTCCAATATCAGGACCCCTGAGGTGTCAACGCCTTTTTCAATATTGGGATAGTAATGGACCTTTTCCGGTTTGGAGAACAGGCCGACGACAAAATGGATATTGTAAATATTCAAGTCGAATAAAGCGCCTCCTCCTTTGGTTTTGTCAAAGGCAGGTAATATGATACCCTGTTTGAATGAATCATATCGTGAAGAATATTGTGAATAGTTGCAGCTAACGATTCTCACATCACCAAGGTTTTTAAGCTGATTTTTGATCTGTTCAAAGGCTGGAAGGTGGATATTGGTTATCGCTTCGAAGAGATAAAGATTATTCTTTAGTGCCAGTTCTTTTAGCTCGATTGCATCATCAAGGTTCAATGTGAATGATTTTTCAACAATCGCACTTTTGCCATTTAGCAGTGCTCTTTTCGTATATTCGTAGTGCATGTAATTTGATATTCCTATATAGACTGTATCGATATCGCTTTTCAAGAAACCATCATAGTCATCATAATATACGATGTCATTGTTGCGAGTCAGTTCCCGGCCTTTCTCTGGATCACGGCAATATAATGACGTGACTTCGATACCATCTATTTCAAATATAAATTCAAGCACAGTTTGGACAATCATTCCACTGCCTACGAGTCCTAGTTTCATGGGGAATCTCCTTTTGTTATTTGTACAGCTATTATAACACAAATGGGTGATTTGAAAAAATAACACAGTATCTAAACTTGTTTAATTGCAAAATTATGGTAAATTAATAGGGTAGAACAATTATTGATAACAAATATGATTATTAAATAAAATGAAGGAAGCAGGATGGAACATGGAAAATGATATTATTGTTGCAGTCGCAACAAGTCGTTTGGAGGCGGCAATATCGGTTATTCGAGTCTCAGGTAAGGATTGCATTGATTTTGTGCAGTCATTTTTTACCGGCAAGATAGCCAATAAGGCGAGCCACACATTAACATATGGTTTTTTAAAAGACGCCGGCCAAAAGGTAGATGAAGTGATGGTAAGCATTTACCGTGGCACCAAGACCTTTACCGGTGAGGAAATGGTGGAAATAAGCTGTCATGGTGGGGTTTTCATCACCAACCAGGTATTGCAGCTTTGTCTCAATAAAGGGGCAAGGATGGCTGATAGAGGTGAATTTACCAAGCGGGCTTTTTTGAACGGCCGCATCGACCTTGCACAGTCGGAAGCCGTGCTGGATCTGATCACCGCCAAAAATGAGATTGCCAGTCAGTTGGCGCTTAAGGGTATTCAGGGAAGCATTTCAACTTTCATCAACGACCTTGAAGAGGAATTGATTGCCCTGATAACCAATATCGAAGTCAATATCGATTATCCCGAATATCTCGATATCGAACAGCTGACTACTGAGGTGCTTCTGGAAAGATCGGTCGGGCTGAAGCTAAAGATGGATCGGATTTTGGAAGATTCAAAAAATGTCAAACTTGTAAAAGACGGGATATCGACGGTAATCATAGGAAAACCGAATGTCGGTAAGAGCAGTCTATTGAATGCCTTGTTGAAGGAAGATAAGGCGATTGTCACCGATATCGCGGGAACCACCAGGGATATCGTAGAGGGGGATATATCGATTGACGGAATCATGTTAAACATAATCGATACAGCCGGAATCCGGGAAACCGACAACATGATTGAAGCAATCGGAGTCTCTAAATCGCGGGGACTGATCGACCAAGCCGATTTGGTATTGTTGGTTCTTGACGGATCAAAAGACCTTGAAAAAGAAGATAATGAATTGATCGAGCTTACGGATAAGACGAACCGCATCGTAGTGATCAACAAATCCGACCAGGGACTAAAAATCGAACTTGAAGGAGTCAAAATCAGTGCCAAAAACCAGGAAATCCACGAGTTGATAGCCGAAATCAAAAAGTTGTTTGATCTGGGCATGATTGCCAAAAACAGCGATCACCTCCTGACCAATGTGCGCCAGAACCAGCTATTGTATCAGGCTAGTCAGGCGCTTGACAGCGCAATCGAGGCTATGAACAATCTGATTCCTCCCGATCTGGTTGTCGAGGACCTGTATGAGGCATGGAGCTGCGTTAAAGAAATTTTAGGCCAAGAAGCCAAGGAAGATCTTTTGGATGAATTATTCAAAAGATTCTGCATAGGTAAATAATATGAGTCGTAAAGAAGTGATAATCTATTCATACGAAAAATACAGCATTTACATCTTACGGGCAGTCATTTTTGCCTTGATTGTATTTGTGATTGCATTCATCTCAAGTTTGTTTATTACGGTGATGGGAATAATTGCCTATTTCGCTCTGACACTGCTTATAATCAGCTTTGTGCAGTATCTGGTCTTGAAATTGGTGTTATATTTTTTAAAAAGGAAGTAGTGGAGGTTTAAATGGATTCAAAAGAATTATTAGCGAATTTGGACAAACTCTTCGTTGACGGAGCATTCAATGCTTTGATCACAATAGTAGGGGTATTTTTAGCAAGCAAAGTCTTGTTCAAGATCATCAGAAAAGCGGTTAACAGGACCACTTTGGAAAACAAAACACTGATAGTAAAGGTCATCATTACAAGTTTGAAAGTGATTGCCGTTGTGATTGTATTGATGCAGTTTACTTTTACCAAAAGCATCGGCGGGGCGTTGCTGGCATCGGGAGGTATTGTTGCTGTGACGATCGGTCTTGCATCCCAGGAAGCGGCATCAGGCGTGGTCAGCGGATTCATGCTCACGATTTCCAAACCATTTGAGATTGGCGATTATATATCTTTGCCAGCACAGGGAATTGAAGGCTATATCATCCAGATGAACATCCGCCATTCCGTGGTTGAAACTTTTGACAAGACGACATTCATCGTCCCAAATGCGACGTTGAATCAGTCTATCATTGAAAATTACAGCTATAACAAGGATTACAAGGTAACCAGGTTGACTGTATCGATTGCCTATGAGGCGGATATTGACAAGGCTATCGAGATAATCAAAGAGGAAGCTAAGAAACACCCGCTGTATATTGATGTACGTCAGGATCCAACGCAAGTCGAAATACCTGTTATCATAACCGCATTGGCGGACAGCTCCATCAACCTCCGCGCTTCAATTACAACAAAAGATTTTCTTGATCGCTATAAGGTTGCGGCTGACCTGAATATGGCAGTATTCAAAAGATTCAAGGAAGAGGGCATTGAAATACCATATCCACATTTGCATATCATCAAGTAAGGAGGACGTCGTCCTTCTTTTTCAATGATAAAAACAGAATTGGGGACTCTTGCAATTTAAAAAATAAGGGATAAAATTAATAAAAAGATTTAATTGTTAATAAATTGAGTAAAAAATATAGATTTTATGATTATATCTATTGAAATTTATAATTCTATCGATATAATACAAATTATAAAGGAAAGAGAGGTTATCATTTTGGATAGATTCTTTAAATTGAAAGAGCGCAATACAAATGTGCGCCAGGAAATCATTGCCGGAATCACTACTTTCTTGGCAATGGCTTATATTTTGGCTGTTAACCCAGCAATGCTACAAATTGGTGGTTTGCCTTACGATGGTGTATTTTTGGCTACCGCGATTTCAGCAGGTTTCGCATCAATCGTAATGGGGATAGTAGGTCATTACCCAGTAGCATTGGCACCAGGTATGGGAGCCAACGCGTTGTTTACCTATACGGTAATTTTGACCTATGGTTTTTCACCGGCAGCGGCATTGGCAGCTGTATTTGTCAGCGGGATGATTTTCATTCTTATCTCAGTAACAGGGATTAGGAACATGATCATCCAATCGATTCCGACTCAGCTGAAACTTGCTATCGGTGCGGGAATCGGGTTCTTCATCGCATTCATCGGTTTGGTAAATGCGGGAATTGTTGTAGCTAATGACGCTACATTGGTAGGGATTGGAGATTTCACCAATCCGACTGTCTTATTGTCAATCTTTGGTATTATTTTAACACTGATTCTAATGTCTAAAAAAATCAATGGTTCGGTTTTCTTGGGTCTTGTCATAACAGCTATTGTAGGCGTAATTCTAGGTTTCTTTGGAATTGCTGGAATGCCTGAAGCTCCAAGCCAAATCATTTCGTTCAAATTGGATACAAGTATTATCGGGCTATGTTTCTCTGGATTCGGGGAATTGTTCTCTAATCCGAATACTCCAATTGCAGTATTCTCTATTTTGTTCCTTGATTTCTTCGATACTACAGGAACGTTGATCTCAATTGCCAATCGAATTGGATTCGTCAATGAAAAAGGCGAACTTAAAGATATCGAAAAAGCCTTGCTGTCTGACTCAATCGGTTCTGTGTTTGGAGCGTTCATGGGAACATCGACAGTGACATCTTATGTCGAATCGACTGCAGGTGTAGGAGCTGGCGGAAGAACCGGCTTGACGGCGGTGGTAACTGGGATTATGTTCTTCCTGTCAATCATCTTCGCGCCGATTTTATCCGTATTCACCAATTACATCACAGCACCGGCTTTGGTAGTTGTAGGGGTATTGATGGCGGAACAGCTGGCAGGAATCGAATGGGATGATTTTACAGTGGCGGCTTCGGCGTTCTTTGTAATCATCACAATGATATTGCACTACTCGATTTCAAACGGTATCGCGATCGGATTCATAGTTTATGCTTTGTTGAAAACATTCACAGGTAAATGGAAGGAAATCACACCGACAGTCTGGGTGCTGGTGGCCTTGTTTATTTTCTACTTCACTATCTAGAAACGAAGCAGTTAACTTAGGTTAACTGTTTTTTTCATGTTCTGTAATTTGTTGCAATTTGTTAATAAATAATCTATATTTTAAGTATATAATTCTTACTTAAGAATAAAGAAGAGGATGTGAAATTTTGACAAAATTTATTGAATTTATCGATGTTTCTAAAGTGTACAAGGTTGGTGATATAACTATCA
>JAQVDW010000048.1 GCA_028698185.1 Erysipelotrichaceae bacterium
CATCCTCCAGTGACAACAGCTTGATTTTCTGGAGTTTCGTTCAAATGATTTGACCGCTAGAGCAACTTTCAAATTGGCCGGTTATCCCCGGGGCCAAAATCAGATTTTATCATCGGCGATTGACTGTTCATGGGCCCGGACCCATGAGTAGGCATCATTCTTGCCGGCGACAAGCAAGAGATACAAGGCTTCAATCACGGTCATGGCGGAAACCCTTGAAAAACTGAACTCATCGAGAAACAGCTTTTCCCTAGTTGCCGTCGTGATATGGAAATCGCAGCCTAATGCTACGGGCGAGCTGTCATGGTTGGTTATCCCGATGATTTTCGCACCTCTTTGATGAGCCACGGCCACCAGATCGACAAGCTTCTTTGATGAACCGGAATTGGAAATGGCGATGACCACGTCACTGCTCGTCAGAGTATAGGAAAAAGCCAGTTGGGTTTCCCAGATCGTATTGGCAACTGCCGGAATTCCAATCTGGTTGAATTTGTAGGCGCCATCCAATGCGACAGGGATCGTGTTACCTACCGCCACGAGTTGCACCAGCCGGGCGTTTCTGATTGACTCGAGCACTTCCCTGATTACAGTTTCATCCATCATCGAGATCGTCCGGGTCAGCTCTTCGACTTTGTTTGCCAGGATGTTCTTAAGCGACTGGGTTATATCGAAGGGGTCGATCGTGTTCGAAACCCCGTCCTCATCATAGTTGACCATGTCCTTGGCCAGGTTGATTTTTAGATCATGGAATCCTTTGAAATCGCATTTCTTGCAAAAGCGGATGATTGTCGCTTCGGATACCCCGCCTTTGCCTGCGAGTTGGGAAACCGTCATTTCAATCACCTTTGCCTGATTGGCTACCACATAATCGGCGATTTTCTTTTCCGCTTCATAGAGACTGTCATAGACGGCGAAGATCTTGTCGAGCACCCTTTTTTCTTTATCTGCCATGCTGCTATCTCCTTTATTGATCGTTTTTAATCACTATTCGAACGAATATTTAAGGCCCCACTGATTGCGGACTTCATCCATGATGGCCATAACGTCAACCGACAGTTCCAGGGTCTTCGATTTTTCCTGATTGGCGATCTGGTTCTGGATGTCCTCGATTTCATAAACCAAGGCCTGGGCCGTTTGCCCGGCGGTTATTGTTTCCACCCTGCCATCGGGATAAGTGATGGTAGCCATGTCACCCCGGGGAAAATTGGTAACCGTGATGTATCCAAGTTCCCCGGCCACAATCCCCTGTTTTGGCTGTTTGGCGCGCATAGTCAGAGAAACCACCGCCATCTCGTCATCGGCGTTGTTGAGGATTATCCCGGACTGTTCGTCCACTCCAGTTTCGAATTTCTTGACTGTGGTCAAGATTTCATCAGGCTGGCTGGTCATGAAATATCGGGTAAACGACAAAGCATAAGTCCCGATATCAAGCAAGGCTCCCCCGGCAAGATCCGGTGAGAAAAAGCGGTTAGTCACATCATATTCCTTGAGCGAACCGAAATTGACCTGGATCATCTTGATCTTCCCGATTTTGCCTTCATCCACCAGCTGGCGCAGCTTTTTGTATAGAGGCATATGGTAGATGGTCATCGCCTCTTCGACCACCAGGTTCTTGCTTCTGGCCAAATCGACGATTTCTTCAAGCTGCGCTCCATTGACCGTGATCGCCTTTTCACACAAGACATGCTTGTTGTGGGCCAGACATTTCATTATGTATTCATAGTGGTTGTTGTGCGGGGTGGCGATATAGACGATATCGATGTTTTCATCGCCAATCATTTCATCATAATCCCCATAAACGTTTTGCACCTTGAACTTGGCCGCGAATTCGCGGGCTCTTTCAAGATTGCGCGAACCGACAGCATAAACTTCACCGTTGATCTGTTCAAGAGCCGCTGCGAATTCTGCGGCGATTGTACCCGGTCCCAAGATGGCCCAATTCAATTTTCTCATAGTTCTATTCTCCCTTTTCCGTTTTCCTGCTTAAAACCCTGACCCCCTGCTCGCTGGTGACGATAGCTCCGGTCACCTCAGTGACAAACAATGAAGTCGCGATTACGCCATTAATGTTTTTTAGTTTCGCTTCCAATCCGGCGATGTCATCTACTTTGGCGAATTGGACATCCATCAACAGATTGCCATGTTCCGTTATGGTAAAACCATCCTTGGCACCGCTTTGGCGCATGGTCACAATTCCTCCAAGTTCTTCTACCTTTCTGGCAACGTGGCCCATGGCCTCCTTGATTATTTCCAGAACCACCGGATGGCTGAATGTGAGGGCTTCGCTCACTTTCGACTCGTCGACAAGCAGGATATATTCATCAGCCATCGCCCCAATCAGTTTCTCCAGGGTATGGATGCCACCGCCACTTTTAAGGGCATTGAGGTCTTCATCGACCTCGTCGCAGCCGTCAAATGCGATATCGATGTATTCGACCCTGAACGTCTCCATTACCTCCAGGCCTCTACTTAGACAAAGCATCCGCGTTTTCATTGACGGGGTTACCACCTTGATGTCCAGATTTTCAGCCGCAATCATTCCAACCAGATAGGCGATTGTGCTTCCCCCACCAAGACCGACAACACGGCCTGACTTGATCAGTTTCAAAGCCTCCTTAGCTCCGGCTTTTTTTAATTCATCACCCATTAAATCCAACCTCCTGTTCGATATTTTTTCATGTTCCCCAACGGGATCCGCAATTATGTTACAATCAAATCATAATGCAATCATGAAATTTCGTCAATACAACATTGAAAGAAATTTAATTTCATGACAAATGTAATCCAAAAACAGGAAAAGGTGGAGCCCGATGAAATCAATCATCAAGTCCCACCACGGAAGATAAGGATTATATTAATGGAGAGTAAGTTATTATTTGTTTAATTGGTCAGCGATCCAAGTCCATGAATCGATACCAGTTGTATCATCGACAGCTTCATTGTTGTCGAAATAAATCCATGACCAGTGTCCTGAATATTTGTATGCGTTTCCGTCAGCATCTTTGTACATTCCTGAAGTGTCAACTACGTGTTCAGGTGAGAATACCATCACGTTTTGTGCTCCAGCAGCTTTAAGACGTTGGATTGTAGGAATTGAAGTGTTTTCAGGCACTACGGTTGTGTCATCTTCAGAATAGATGAAGAAGATGTTTTGACCAGCCAGGGCGGAAATTTGGTCATCAGTGATCAAAGCGTCAGTTTTTGCTTGACAGATAGGCACTCCGGCAACGAAGTAATCAGGGTAGTTGATCATCATGTCCATAGTCATGAAACCACCGTTAGAACATCCGGCAATAACTACTTGAGTAGCCCCGTATTCTGTTTTGTAATCTTCAATCAATTCCATCAAGCTTTCAGTGTACATGCTTGAGTTGTCAGAAGTGTAGTTACCAGTACCATCATCCATCCACATAGTTGGAGATTGCGGTGCCAGGATCGCAGCCCCACCGACAATAGTTTGGAATTCTTCACCTGCCAAGGCAGTTACTTTGTTTCCTAATACTGGAATCAATGGTGATGAACCCTCAGCTTCACCTTCACCAGCTCCATGCAACCAGACAAACAATGTGTCGGATTTTTCAGCTGGTTCATAAGTCACGTAATTGTAAGTGACACCATCAGTCGCTTCGAATGTGCTTGCTTCAAACATGTCAGCTGAAGTAGTGTATCCTGAAGCCGCTACATCGATTGTGAATGATGTAACTGTTTCTCCCAATGAATCAACAGTAGCCCCATCAGCCAATGTGAAAGCCAATGTGTAAGGATCGGACCAAGAGTTTCTTGAAGTAGTCATTGAATAGTTGATTGGTGAACCGTCATTAGGGCTCACATACATTTCTACTGCCACATATTTGCTGTCACCTTCAACGGCATTGCCTTCTTCATCGCAAAGATAAACGCTGGTAACTTCTCTGGCAAAATCAGAAACTTTTACTGCGAAGTTTGCATCAGTCCAGTCAGTTGCCGCTTTTGTTTCAGTAACTGTCAGGTCCTGAGCATCGATCTGGCTCAATTTGTGGTCCAAAGTCAATACGGCTTTGTTTACACTTGAACCCCAGTCATAACCGGTAACCTGATAGCTGTAAGTTCCTTCGATAGTATCGCTGCCAGTGTCGCCACTTGAGCATGCTACTAGTCCTAGGGCCATGAAAGCCGATAAAACTAATCTTGATTTTTTCATTAAATTCTCCTCCTTGAAAACATAAGTTAATTTTATAACAATTTCAAAGCGCTTGCATCCCATATTGTAACCGATATCATTCCATTTTATCACTTTTTTGATTTGACCGGCCATTTCATACCTGAAGGATCAGAATTTTTGATCTTTAGTGACGATTCACAATCAGTGCGATTGAAAATGCCGGGAAATGGGTGTATAAATAAGGTGAGGATGGATGAAAAGCTGACATTCAATTCATTTAAATGGATGTTAAATGGAGGGGCGATATGGCATACGGTATCTTTTTGTTCATCGTTTCACTGATTGGCATTTTTTACGGATTTCAAAAAAATGAACATAATATTCCCTCAATTGTCCTATTCTTGATGGTAATTGTCGTAGGAGCCTACTTCTATTTCAATCCATATTAGGCTCTTGAACACCAAACTGGAGGTAGCTATGAGATTCCAAAAAATCGCATCCATCAAAGAAGTCGGCATGGATGCCAAAAGAAAAATAAGTATCGGAGATTTGACCATCCTGCTTGTCAACATCGATGGAACATTCCACGCCATCGACAACAAGTGCCCCCATATGGGCGGTTCGCTTTATGAGGGTGAGATTGAAGGAAGCAAGATTGTCTGTCCTAGACATAAGACAACCTTCGATGTGACAACCGGAAAAGTAGTGGGCCCTGGCAAGCTGGCCTTTTTCAAGGTGCATCCCGGTCCGGTCCGTGTTTATCCGGTAAAAATCGAAGGCGATGACATCCTCATCGGAATCGATTCCTAACCGGCTTGCTTTATGCCTGACTTGGTTGTTTTATAAAAAAGGGGATGGCCCTCAAAATTGAGGACCATCCCCTTCTTTCACGTTGGATCACACCTGATTCGACTGTTGATCGAACCACCAGGAAAACCAATCTTCCCGGGCTATTTTTCATCGATGTATTCATATCCGGAATTCCGGAAACCGACGAAACGGAAATTTTTCATCTTGTAGTTGAGGTTCTTTGCGTAATCGAACGCGAAGATTCCCGAGTAGAGCACATTGAGCAGGTATCCTAGCGACGACGATGTCGAATACTGGCCGATCTTGGTGGAGATCATCTCTTTTGAAGTCATCCGCAGGCAGACATCGACGTTGTTCGACAGGGTGTTGTCGGCCATGCAGGTGATCCCGATTGTCTTGGCCTGGCGCTTTTTGAGAATGTCCAGGACATTGAGGATCGACTTGGTCTCCCCCGAATATGATATCACGATGGCGCAATGGCTCTTGTCGCTCATCGCCGCCAATAGCTGGTCATCGCCTGGGGTTAGCGAAATATTGACCCTGATTCCAAGATAAGCCAGGGCCACGCAGAATTGCTGGGCCAGAAGATGGTTGTAGGAAGTGGCATAGATGTCGATTGTCTGGCAATCGCGAAGCAGCCTGAGAGCCTCCTGGATGTCGTCGTGACTCAACAGGGCATGGGTCTCCTTGATGGCCGCGATTTGCAGCCTGGCGACATTGTCGCAGATGGTCATGATGTCATCACTGATCGTAAAAGGGATGCTCGCATCGATATCCGTCTCCCGGTTGAGATACTCGAGTTCCTCGAGATATGCCTTCTTGAATTCGGTCCAGCCGCCAAAACCAAGTTTTTTCGCGATACGCACCAGCAGCGGTGCCGAAGTGAAAGTGGCCTTGGCGATGTCGTAACTTGACATGTCCCGGATTTTCGAACCCTCATTGAGAATATATTCGATTATCTCGCTCTCGGCCACTGAGAAATGTGTTGTTTCGATCCGGTGAAATATCATAACCGCCCCTCCTTGAACATTGTGTTCCATTCGTTTGTCGATGTTACACCTATGAAATAATTATAACTATTTTTAAGGTTCGTTTCAAATCTTATCGTCGATTCCTTAATGGCAGCCGCTGCTCGATACCCACTTTCAATGCTTCCCAAACAAAAAAGAAGGTTTATCACCTTCCCTGATGTCACCTATTATTTCTTGATCGCTTCGGCCACTTTTTCCTTTAGCTTGGCCACATATTCTTCCTTGTTGAAATTCAGTTCACTTTGTTCGGCCTGGTAACGTTCTTCCTCATTGAAGACTTCGTCGATCTTTTCCTTGGCTTCTTTGCGGAGCTGATCTCTTAAAACCTGGCGGGCTTTGAGTGAAGCTTCCTCGCTGGCAACCTGTTCTTTGAGCTTGTTGACATAACCGGCTTTGTCGAATTCTTTGTCATCTTGTTCAGCCTGATATCTATCGGTTACGTCAAATACTTCTTCAAGTTTTTCTTTTGCAACTTTAATGATCTTTTCTTCTGTACTCATGATTGTTTTCTCCTTTGGTTTTTGTCTTGGTTTTTTTATTACAAGACCATTATATAAAAACCAATGGATATGACAACAATTGCCGAGCACCTATTAACACTGATAACAAACTTCCAATTATCAGAAGTTGATTTTGTTATCAACGATACGAAAAAACTGGCATACAAACGGTTTCAAGTTCTCCGCACTGATTTCAAGCCATGACTTCTGGGCCATTTGCCAGACGATGAATTTTTGGAAAGCGCAATATTCCAGCTAAGGAAGGGATCACAAGCAAGCCAAGCTGCATTGTCATTTTCACAAGAAAATTCAATTAATTGGAATCGAATTTGAAATCCCAAGAAAGACAGATGATATCTGACACATTTCCCAATTTTAAAAATCCGCCTGTGGAATATTATGCTCCATCAGCGGATTTGAATTTTATCATATGCGATTATTTCATTTCTTGCGTCTTTTCAATTTCCAATAGGAAACTACTGCTACACTTATTATGGTCATACCAAGATACCTAAGTGATCCAGGCCGGTTTGTTTTCTCTGACTTGCATTCCCGACTATCAGGTTCCAAAGGAATCTCCGGGCTTTCGCCCTTTTCATCTTCTGCCGATTCGTCATCATCTTCAAGCATTGCAGTCGCCTCGTAGGTTTCAATGACGATATATTCTTCATCATCATCCGGATTGAAGTGTGATGAAGTTTGGCCATAGGAATTGCCAGTATCGCCGTCCAGGTCGAGCAGATGTCCGCTATCACCGACATCATTGTTTTCATCCGGCAGGAAAATCAATGTTCTATTTGACTCATCAGGATCATCATGACCTCCAATGCGGCCATCATCTTCGATGCCGCCTTTTTCCAACACCAGGTCTTCATGCCGCTCAAATGCTTCATCAGGCTCAGGTTTTTCACTGAATGCGAAAAGTTTCGAGACTGCAGGAACCAGGCTGATGCATGTCGATTCGGTCGGCTTTCCAGAAATAGAAAGTGTATTGTTGTCCTTGATTGCAATCGAAAGACCGTTAAGCGTTGCTGGATCAAAACCGCTTGCGTAATCATCAGGGAAAAAATACCCTTCATCCGCTATCAGGATAATCTCGACAATACCATCCTTCAATCCTGGCTGAAGCAACTTTCCGGATTCAGGTGATCTGGAAATATTCAATCCGGCAATATCCATTACTTCCACATCAGGATAAACCGGCTCTGTTTCCTTTGGAAGATCGACTGACTCGCTCAGGTGAATTTTGCCGGTTACAACATTGGTGATTTAATCGATTGACCGGGCCCTGTTGACTTGTTCACCAAACACAATCAAGTTGTATTCACCAAAGGGAATGTCCCCAGGAATGGTAAAGGTTTTGAGTCCGATACCGGGATCTCCTATTTTCCCATAAGCCACAACCGCTCCGGTCCCGTCAGTGACCATGGCCGATGTCTGGCTGTATTTGCCATCGCCACTGGTGATTTCCACCGTGATTTGTTGGCCGGGGATCCCTGATGTTGGCATTTGGGCCTGCAGTGAACTATCGTCCTTGATTACGGCGCTAAAAATCCGGTGAAGCCTA
>JAQVDW010000004.1 GCA_028698185.1 Erysipelotrichaceae bacterium
GATAATAGCCATGATCGTTGAGTGTAAGAGGAATGATGCGATGGGTTTGCCGGGCCGGATGGTTCAAATTGCCGGCGAATCCGACGTTTTCCTTGCATAGCAGACATTTGGGATAACCGGACGACTTCAAAGATTTTGCCGCGGCAATTTCCTTGGGGTCTTTTTCCGGTTTGGAAAGATTGATTGTTATCTCAAAATTCCCATACTTGTAATTATGCTTGAAGCGGATATTGCGGTCGGTCCGGTTTTTGCGGATATAATTGGATGCGATTGACAGATTGTAGAAGTAATCGGTTGCCAATACCGGTTCGTCTTGATACAACTCAAAGAAGTTGCGGATTACCTCTGATTGCCGCGGCATGAGACAGTTCATGATTCGTGTATCAAACAAATCGCGCTCGGTGACGTTGTTATCCAAGAGGTGATGGTCAATCGCGTATTCAAGCATGGCGTCGATGATATCGTGGTTTGTAGTGATAGGTTCGTCTATCGCCTGTAATTCGAAGCTGTCCAATGCAAACAGGTTTAACAATAAGTTGGCGGCATAGTCGATGTCGTATGGCCCAATCAGGCTGTGGTCAAGGCCGTATTTCAGTAATTTGCTTATAAGAAAGTCCATAATTATTTCTCCTTTTCGTTAACTATATTCTATCATCATTATAGTTCATGTCAATAAGTTTTACTAAAATAACGTAATGTTTTTAGTAAATACTTGACTCTGTTTTAGTAAAATTATATAATGGGTGTGTGGAAAGGAGGAAATGAAAATGAGCATTTTGGTTTTAGGTGGTGCCGGTTATATCGGCAGCCACACGGTGTATGCCTTGATTGAACGGGGTGAGGAAGTTGTCATTATAGACAATCTGCAAACCGGGTTCAAGAAACTGATTCATCCGGATGCAAAGTTTTATCTTGGCGATGTCCGCGACAAGGAATTCATGAAGAAGGTCTTCGAACAAGAGGATATAAAAGGTGTGATTCACTTCTGCGCGAATTCCCTGGTTGGGGTAAGCATGGTCGAACCCCTGGATTATTATGACAACAATCTGTATGGTATGATCTGCCTGTTGGAAATAATGCGGGATTTTGACGTCAAACACATTGTTTTTTCATCAACTGCAGCTGTTTATGGCGAACCGAATCATGTGCCGATATTGGAGGAAGATTCGACTATTCCAACCAATCCTTATGGCGAAACCAAGCTGGCGATGGAAAAGCTGATGCGGTGGTGTGAAAAAGCCTACGGCATCACCTGGGTAGCCTTGAGATATTTCAATGCTTGCGGGGCCCATGAAAACAAGTTGATCGGTGAACTCCATGATCCAGAAACGCATCTGATACCAATCGTTCTTCAGGTTGCCCAAGGCAAAAGAGATACTATCAGGGTGTTCGGCGACGACTATGACAGTGAAGACGGAACATGCATCAGGGATTATATCCATGTCAACGATCTGGCGGACGCCCATATCAAGGCTTTGAATTACTTGTATGACAAAGGTCGCAGCGATATCTTCAACCTTGGCAATGGAACTGGATATTCGGTTTTGGAAATCATTGAAGCCGCAAAAAAGATTACAAAGAAACCGATTCATGTTACAATGGACGTAAGACGTCCAGGAGATCCGGCAAAACTAGTCGCCAACAGCAATAAAGCCAAGCTGATACTTGGCTGGCAACCTCGATACACCAATATCGAAGAAATTATTGAGACTGCTTGGAACTTTTACGTCAATAACCAATAAAAAGGAGATTGATATATGGCAACCCTAAAAGACGTTGCAAATGAAGCTCAAGTTTCGTCAGCGACTGCATCAAGAATTTTGAACAATGACAGCACTTTAAACGTATCCGAGGATACTCGCCAAAAAGTGTTTCAGGCTGCTCAAAAACTCAATTATATCAAAAAAAGAAAAAGTGCATCGAAGAACAGTTTTACTATTGGGATAGTCCAATGGTATTCACTCCAGCAGGAAATCGACGACCCCTATTACCTCTATATTAGACAAGGCGTTGAGGAATTCAGCCGGAAAAACAATATCGCTGTTGTGAGGGCATTTAAGGATGATTTTGACTACAAAAAAAACCTGACCGAAATCGATGGGCTTGTTTGCATCGGAAAATTTAGTGACGGTGAAGTCGAAGAATTTGAAGCGATGTCCGACAATATCATTTTCCTGGATATGGAAAGTGCCAACGTCAAATCGAAAACAGTGACCCTCGATTTCCGTCAAGCCATAACCACAGCATTGAATTACTTGAAAGAATTGAACCACAAGACGATCGGCTATTTAGGCGGAAAGGAATTGCTGGGTGATAATACATATTACCATGACACCCGCAAGGAAATCTTTATCGGATATTGTCAACAAAACCAGATCGATTATCTCCCTTATACTTTGGAGGGCGAATTCACCAATGAATCGGGTTATAAAATGATGAGCGAGCTGATCGAAAAAGATCAGCTGCCAGAAGCTTTGATAACCGGAAGCGATCCGATTGCCATCGGGGCGATGCGGTCGTTGCATGATCATGGTATTGAAGTCCCCGAAAATATTTCAATTATCGGGTTTGATGACATTCCAGCCGCAAGTTTTTCCAACCCCCCGCTGACTAGCGTTTCTGCTCCAGCCCAGGAAATGGGCGAGCTGGGAGCATCCGTCGTCTATTACATGAAAGACATGAATTTGCCATTTAAAATGACACTCCCTTGTAAACTTACTGTGCGCAATTCATGCAAGCAACGAAGCAAAAAATAATTAAGGCAGCAAGATTTTCTATTTTGAAAAATCATTTTCATTCGATACTTTCGTTTTTTATAGCACAATTTGGCCGGGTAGAAAAAATCTTTCGACTTGGGCTAATTGATTATTTTGATCCAATTTTTTTACCATCCATAATTAGAATGAAAAATGATCCCAAAGCTGGTTTCGATATTTATCGTAATCGGCTTTTTCAAACTCGACGTCGCAGCTCCATCAGATAAATTGAAATTCTGTTGATATTTGATATAATTTTGGCAAAGGTATTTTCAAAACGCCTATGTATTCTTCAATTGTCTTTGACCGTATACCTGGAGGAAGTATTATGAATTCGTATTTGGAAGGTGAGAATATCTCCCTTGACGATCTTTATCTCGAAGTTGAAAACAAATCTTTCGAGGATTTGTATTTGAAATTTTGCGGAATGGAAAAGTGTGAACCCAATTATTCATACGGTCCGGTAGTCAGGGCATTTCCTTTGATTCATTATTGCCTTGAGGGACAAGGTAAATTTTATTTCAACGACAAGGTTTACCCGATCAAGAAGGGTGATGCGTTTTTGATAATGCCGGATGTGGTTACATTCTACCAGGCTGACAGTGAGGACCCTTGGACATATCTGTGGATCAGCTTTTCTGGAACCAAAACCCAACAATATCTTAGCAGGTGCAACCTCGACGAGAAAAATCCGGTAATCCATTGCGACTATGCCGATGAGCTGGTAGCGGCGACAAAGGCCATTATCAAGCACAACAAGCTAAGCTACTCCAATGAGCTTTTTATTCAAGGGCAGATGTTCATATTTTTCAGCTATCTGGCAAAAAGTGCGAATGTCCCTTATGACAAATCCGCGACAAAAGATTATAATGTCTACGTCAACAAGGCAATTGAATACATTCAAAACAACTACCAGAACATGGTGACAGTCAAGGAATTGGCCGATTACCTGTCGTTGAATCGTAGTTACCTTACCACCTTGTTCAAGAAGCATCTCAATATTTCTCTCCAGGAATTCCTCGTCCAGTACCGAATGGTTCGGGCTGAGGAACTTCTTCGAAAAACTGACATCCCAATCAGCCAGGTAGCTTATTCATGCGGGTATTCCAACCAACTTTCGTTTTCTAAATCATTCAACAATACCCACCAGATATCCCCGCGTGACTATCGTAAGAAATTCCGTTCTAAATGAGTGGGCGATGGAGTCAACTTAAGAAATTTTTCTTGAGTTGGCTTTTATTTTGTTTCTGCACCCACCTTATTTCCAAATCGGTTTTGGACATAACTATAGATCCAATACATTAAAAAGAACGGATATAATCTATGACAGATTCTGATTTTTTTCGATATTTCCATTCATTCAAGGTGGGGTTGTCCTGCTTCGATATGTGGGGCAGGTTGCATGGATCGGTTATTTTTCATTTGAAATTACTGAAGCGCTATGTTACAAGCCGATTATTTCTTTTGAAATTCCGTTTTGGCGCCTTGTTCCAAATTGGGATTCGCATTATTGTCTCCTATGAAAATACTTATAAAAGAATTGATTGTCGAGGTCAGGTTAAACGCCTAAGTAGCTTGATTTCGGGGTATTGTTCACGAATTCCATGGCCGGATTGTAGATATCCAGCTCCAGGATGGTGGCATCGCAATCCCTGTAAAAGATGCCTGTAATCATTCAACCAAGCTTTTTGCAATGACAATTGCCTGAAGGTTGACTTTTTCAACAAGCTCATATACTGGTTTGTTCAATTACATTTCCGGATTATGGTGATGTGCGTATTGTCAGCTTTTGATTCCAGACATTCTTTCAAATCCATTTATCGGTTACAATGATCATTATAGATGGATATTTGTTACTGACTAAAATCAGTTGCTGTTGTCATAATGTTTTGGGTTGTCGATTTCATGATCGATTTTCCCGAACCCTATGTCATTACAAACGCAGCAAAGGCCCTTAATTTTTGAGGGGCCTTTGACTTACTGCTTTTTTAGCATCAGTGATCGATTATGTAACGATGGAACTTGCGTGGATCGGCCCATCTTCTTATTGAGGTATTCGAGAGATTGCAATGCGACCCTGCATGCGTTGACTGCCGAGGCGCATCGATCAGTCCGCTTAAGTTTGCCCCAAACAGCTCGAACCGATACAAAGGTTCATCCATAAGCACTGGCAACGAGCTGCGCCACCAACCGTATCATATCCATATACGTACCTTGGCATGGGGTTGGTTTGATGCGATTAAAGTGTTGACTTATCTGGCCTTGCCTTCCAAGAGATCCCAGGCAAAGTTGAATACCTTTTCTCCTTGAAGAGTCGCGTAATCATGGGAATCGATTGATGCGACGGGAATGGCGGGCTGCGGTCCGCTTTTTACCGTTTTTTCGATCTTTGTATTGAGATAGCTTAACGCCGGTTCGATCAAAACCAGATCGGCCTGGACTATGTCATCACGAAATTGCGAATAGCGGACCGGAACCATCCGGATTGTGACATCACGTTCCCTGGCAAATGGTTCCATCTTTTTTATCAGCAGACCTGCCGACATGCAGTAGGCGCATACGACCGCGATTGTCTTCATTTTGATCTCCTTCATTGGCATCATCACCCCATACTAAGAATTATCCAAGAGTGTTTACAGGTAAATCGTATTCCCAAAAGCGGATGCTGTCAACTTTATTAGATGCAAATGGTCGCAAAGTTCAGATTCCGTTTATCTTAATTTAAAAAGCACCCGGTCTTCATTCCAAGGTGCTTTTATTTTTGAATCATTATGGCTTGTTTTTGGCTCCAGCTTCAATATAACCGATGCATTGATCAATCCACTCGATGATGTTTTCCTGTCTCATGATGGCCCCCTTGAGGACCACGAAGTCACCGAAGCGGTCCGAGTAAAGATCCGGGACTTCAGGGTATTGTTCCGAAGTCTTGACTAAGGTGTTGAGCCGTTTGAGATGTTGCTGGCGCTGGTTTTCAAGCAGGTGGATCCGGGTCTTGGGATCAAGGTTGTTCGAGAAGTACATCCGAAGCCGGAAAATGTCCTTCTGGGTCTTGGGAATCTTCTCATCTTTGTGGAGCCATTGGGTGAATTCAAGTTCGCCCTCTTTGGTAATCGAGTAGCGTTTGGCTTCGAGGATGTCGCCACTTATCTCGATATCGTAAGTCACCAGACCTTCGTCATTTAGTTTTTTTAGTTCGGGGTAAATCTGGCTGTGGCTGGCGTGCCAGAATTCGGCCAACTCGAAGTTGAATTCCTTGGCTAGTTCATAGCCGGTCATCGGTCTTTTTATCAGCAAGCCAAGGATGGCATATTTGAGTACTCGCATAAATTTCTCCTGATTCCATTAATATAGTCATATAATAGTCGGTTTAATAATTAAAATCAACATGTAAATATTGACATGTAAGATTAATCGTGTTATAACTTTGTTATATTTTTAACAAACTTGGAGGAAGAGAAATGAGTTTAACGAAGAAAAGGTGGCTGATTCTGGCTGCCTGCTGTTTCATCAACCTGTGCATCGGTTCGCTGTATGCATGGAGCGTCTTGGCTGGTCCAATGGCGGCTTATCTTGGAGAATTGAACGGAGTGACTTTAACGGCGCGGGATCTGTCGATCGTTTTTGTCATCGCGAACTCGGTCGGACCGATCACTATGATCACTGGCGGAAAAATCAACGATACCCTGGGGCCTAAAATGGTTGTCCTTATCGGGGGGATGATGTTCGGGGGCGGAATGTTCCTGTCTGGTTTTGCAACTTCAATCAGCTTCTTGATCGTTACTTATTCATTGTTGCTAGGTCTTGGTCTTGGAATGGTTTATGGTGCTACCATCTCAACTTGCATCAAGTTTTTCCCGGACAAACGCGGTCTTATCGGTGGTCTTACCACTTCGACTTTCGGGATTTCTTCAGTAATCATCCCACCGATTGCCGGAGCAATCATAACAATGACCGGACCGACTACGGCTTTTAAAGTCATCGGGGCGGCATTCATCGTCATCATTGCAGTAAGTTCTTTATTCATTGAAAAATGTCCTGATGGATTTGTGCCTGAAGGATGGACACCACCGGCAGCCACTGGCAAAAAAGCCGGAGGGGAAAGCAAAAACTGGCTTGGCATGCTTAAATCACCGATCTTCTATGTAATGATCGTTATGCTTACTTGCGGTGCTTTTGCGGCACTGATGTTCATTCCGATGATTTCGCCAATCGCGCAAAACATGATCGGGATGTCAACGGCAGCGGCAACTACAGCCGTGTCGACCTTGGCTCTGTTCAATGTTTTCGGTCGTGTCCTGGCGGGAAGTCTTTCAGACAAATTCGGCCGGATCAATGTCCTTGGGGCAGCTTGTGTCCTGTCAGTCATCGGTCTTGGATTATTGTACATCGCCGACATGGGCGACACTTTGCCGTTCTTTGCGGGAATCTCGATTGTCGGAGCGTGCTTCGGTTCGTTTATGGGGGTCTTCCCAGGATTCACAGCGGATCAGTTTGGTCCAAAATACAATTCTGTCAACTTCGGAATCATGTTTATCGGTTTTTCGATTGCCGGATACGTGGGACCAAGCATCCTCAACAACATTTACGGGGCGCAAGGCAGCTACAATATGGCGTTTGTGACAGCTATGGGATTCTCAGTGGCTGGTCTGGTATTGACCTTCGCTTATCGTGTCTTGAACAGAAAATAGATCAAGGAGAGAAAGAATGGAAAGAAAATATCCGAATTTATCCAAACCAATCCAGATTGGAAATGTGTATTTTAGAAACCGGATGTTCGGTGCGCCTATGGGTGGGACCGACATCACGGCCGACTGCACTATCGGTCCGAAAACTACGGCTTTCTATGAGTTAAGAGCCAAAGGTGGGGTGGCCAACGTTACGGTCAGCGAACTGGTTGTCCATCCCAAGACAGAAGCATCGCACATGTACCATCTTGACTTGCAGACAGTCAACTCCCTGGCTAGCTTCACCTATACAGCTGATGCGATCCGCCGTCATGGTGCCATCGCTTCGGTCGAACTGTCGCACTCGGGCCAATATGCCGGGACATATCTTGTCGACAAGGACAAGAAAGAGGGTATGGCCCAATGGGGACCAAGCGCAGGTCTTAGACCTGACGGACGGGAAGTTAAAGAACTTACCAAAGAACTGATCCAGGAAATCGTTGAAGCGTATGGGGAAAAAGCTGCTCTGGCCAAAAAAGCCGGATTCGAGATGGTCATGATCCACGGTGGTCATGGCTGGCTGATCAACCAGTTCCTTTCACCTTTTTTCAACAAGCGTACCGATGAATATGGTGGACCGTTGGAAAACCGTGTCCGTTTTGCCATCGAAGTGTTGGAAAGCGTCCGCAAGGCTGTCGGTCCGGGATTCCCGATCGAATTTAGAATGAGCGGTTCAGAGCTTTTTGAAGGTGGCTACACCCTTGAAGACGGTGTTGAAATCGCCAAACTGATCGAAGACAAGATCGACCTGCTTCATGTATCGGCAGGAACATACCAGAAGGGATTCGGTGTCACCCATCCATCGATGTTCTTGGAACATGGTCCTAACGTCTATCTTGTAGCTGAAATCAAAAAACATGTAAAAGTTCCAGTTGCCACTATTGGGGCATTGAACGATCCTGAAAAGATGGAAGAGATCATCGCTTCAGGAAAAGCCGACATCGTCGAAATGGCCCGGGCTTTGCTTGCCGATCCGGAACTCCCTAGAAAAGTCATGACAAACAATGATCACCTGATCGTCAAATGCATGCGCTGCTTCACTTGCATGGCTGAACGTGCGGTTACTGGAACAAGACGCTGCACGGTCAATCCAATGATCGGTCGCGAAAGCGATGGTCTGGAAATCATCCCGGCAGCCAACAAGAAAAAAGTCCTTGTTGTCGGAGCCGGTCCAGGCGGGCTTCAGGCAGCTTACACGGCAGCACGCCGCGGCCATGATGTTGTCCTTTGCGACAGCAACGATGAAGTGGGAGGAATCCTGATCGGCGAAAAAGCCATTCCGTTCAAATATTCGATGTATGAACTGGGAGTCTCCCTGGGAAGACTGGCAAAAGAGGCCGGCGTCGACATCCGTCTCAACACAACTGTAGACAAGGCTTATGCCCAAAATGAAAACGCCGATGTGATTATCGTGGCTGCGGGATCCAAAGCCCTGGTACCTCCAATTCCAGGACTTGACGGTGCCAATGTCATCCAGGCAACCGCATATCATCATAACCAGGACCAAGTAAAAGACAGTGTCATTGTCCTTGGTGGCGGTCTTTCAGGAACAGAACTGGCTGTCCATCTGGCAAATGAGGGCAAAGCAGTCAAACTTGTGGAAATGGGAAGCGAACTGGCACCGGATGCCAATATCCGCCACCGTCCATTGCTCCTCGATGAGGTGAATAAAAAAGGCGTCGAAGTGTTTACCGACCATAAAGGTCTCCAGGTAAATGATAACGGCATTGTCTGTCTTGACAAAGAAGGCAATGAAGTAGTCCTTGAAGGCCGAACTGTCATCTGCGCCCTGGGTCAGGTGGCCCGCCGCGATATCGTCGATGAACTGATCGACGAAGCGCCAATTGTCAAAACGGTCGGGGACTGTGCTAAAGTCGCGACTATCACGACAGCCATCTATCAGGGCCATCACGCTGCTCTTGATATCTAATCATTATCCTTTAGTTTAATCCTTATATAATGCAACCTCACTTATCTTTAATTGTAGACCATAGCAAAAACCATGATGACCTTCCATAGGAATCATGGTTTTTTTCTACTCGTCCGGTTTTCAAATCCGGGAATTGGCTGGATGTTGTTTACAGATGGATTTGAAAAAAGGTAGAATATAAAGGAAAGCGAGGAACACATCATGAGACCAAAACTGCATTTCACGCCACCAAGAAACTGGATGAACGATCCCAACGGGCTGATCTATTTCCGGGGAAATTATCATATCTTTTACCAGCATTTCCCATACACCTGCCAGTGGGGGACGATGCACTGGGGTCACGCCACAACCAAGGACCTGGTCAACTTCGAGCATCTGCCCATCGCCCTCTATCCTTCCAAGGACTATGACCGCAACGGCTGTTTCTCGGGCAGCGCGATAGTGTACAACGGCAAACTCCACCTTTACTATACCGCCATCAGATATGCCAAAGAGAATCCGGAGTTCGTCCATGTCCAATACAGTGATGACGACCTGATCGCCTCCCAGGGGCTTGTCATCTCCGATGACGGTTTCACATTCGACAACAAAAATGCCAAACACAAGGTTGTCGATGTCATCACCGACGGAAAACTTGGAGACATCCGCCATACCCGGGATCCCAAAGTGTGGATTGGAACCAACGGCCATGTCTACATGATCATCGGTTCCAAGGTCCAAAGTGAAAAGGGCTATGACGGTGAGGTCCTGTTCTATGAAAGCGAAGATGGGCTGAATTTCAGTTACAAGAACCGTTTTATTGATGCCAATATCGGCGACATGTGGGAGTGCCCCGACCTTTTCGCCCTCGATGGCCAGTATTATCTGGTCTTCTCACCCGAAAACATCGACCAGCCGCCCAAACCCAATTCCAATGCGGTGATCATGCCGGTCGCCTTTGATGAAACGACCTGCACGATGGCCAAGATGGGCGAATATGTCTATCTCGACTATGGTCTTGATTTCTATGCGCCCCAGACCTTTCTCGATGAATCGGGAAGAAGGACGCTGCTGGGCTGGGAACGGATGCGCGAACCGGTCCGAGGCGAAAACTGGGTCGGAATGCTGACAATGCCTAGAGTCCTCACCCAGAAGGACGGCCATGTCTACCAGAATGTCCATCCCAACATTGCCGGAATGTTTACCCGGGAAATGGCCAGATGCGATTTCACCCAGCCGTTCTTGCTCAAGACATCGCTTAAAGAAGGCGAAAAGATCAAACTGGGTGGAATGAAAATGGCCATCAAGGACGACTGCCTTTGCGTGGACCGGGCAAGTGTCTCGATAAAAGCGGATAAGGTCTCGAACTACAACTGTACGCCCAAGCTTAATGGCCGCTATGATCTGGAAATATATTATGACTTCCAGGTGTTCGAAATATTCATCAATGATGGATTTTATGTTTTAAGTCAGGTTGTCTATGAACTTGGTGAAAACATTCTGTTGCCAGAATCGGCTGGAACCATGATCTTCGGTTTGGAAAAATAAATGGCTTGAAAAGTCAGCTACGTGATTGGGAGGGATCTCAGGCAACCTGGTTGGCTGTTTTTTGAAATCCTGGTAAACAATTTGCCCTCGAACGCCCTTAATGGTTTAGAGTGAATCCAGAAAGGCACCGTTTGAACATTCTCCGTCACTTGCAGTATGTTGAACTCTTTTTTTGAGGGCATGTCCATGTCGGTCATGGAATCAGGGGCATCGAAGAAATTGGGGGTCCTGATCAAAAATTATCCGGACGACTTGACTTAAAGTGAACTTCATGATGTATATTTAAAGGTGTTGCAACTTTTGTTTGAGTTTGCGCGCTTCTCGATTCAACAAGCCAAATCAAGGCAGTCAGTTGTTTTGGCTGTCAAATTAAGGAGGGTATTTACCATGCATATGGCTGACGCTTTGGTTTCCCCACAAGTCGGGGGAGCTTTGTTTGTCGCTGCGGCTGGTGTGGCGGCCTATTCACTAAGGAAAGTAAAAAATGATTTCGCGGAATACAAGGTTCCCCTGATGGGGGTTATGGGAGCGTTTGTTTTTGCGGCCCAGATGATCAACTTCACGATTCCCGGGACCGGTTCAAGCGGGCATATCGGGGGAGGGATCCTGCTGGCGATCTTGCTTGGTCCCTATGCGGGATTTTTGACGATGGCCTCGATCCTGGTAGTCCAGGCCCTGTTTTTCGGGGACGGGGGACTGCTGGCGCTTGGCTGCAATATCATCAATATGGGATTGTTCACCTGTTTTGTTGCCTATCCGTTGATCTATAAACCGATAGCGCAAAGGGGTCTGACCCGGAACCGGATCTTCATCGGTGCACTGTTGAGTGTTGTTGTCGGGTTGCAGATGGGGGCCTTCAGCGTCGTTATGGAAACATTGCTTTCAGGCAAGACTGAGCTGCCGTTTGGCACCTTTGTCATGCTGATGCAGCCGATCCACCTGGCCATCGGAGCCGTCGAGGGGCTGATCACCGGGTCGGTCGTGGCCTTCATTTACCAGGCCCGGCCGGAACTGCTTGACAGCGCAAATGATGTTGGGCCAGGCCGATCAAAAAGCTTCAGGAAAGTTTTCGCCACTTTGGCGGTGGTGACATTGATGGTCGGGGGCGTGCTTTCATGGTTTGCTTCAAGCAATCCCGATGGCCTGGAATGGGCGATGGAAAGAACCGCCGGAACTGCCGAGCTCGAAGATGACGGAACAGTCCATTCCATCATGGGCGAAGTCCAGGAAAAGACGGCATTCCTGCCCGATTATGGTTTTGCCGGGGATGTCGGCGATAAAATCACCCAGTACTTAGGAACAAGTGTGTCCGGAATTGTCGGTGGTGGACTGACCCTGGGGTTATGTGCTACAATTGGGATGACGATAATTCACGTTAAAAACAAAAAGGGTTCCACTTTGTAAGTGGAGCCTTATTCTTAAACTGACATCAATATCAAACGAGAAGGGGGTGCACCGATGCAAAAGATACTCTCGGCCATGGACAATATCCGGCTGTTCGACGACCTGGCCCGCAAGAAGTCGGCCATCCATTCGCTTCATCCTGTTGCCAAGCTGATCACGACTTTCGCATTTTTGCTGTTCCTGGTTTCCTTCGGGCGTTATGAGATCATCAAGCTGCTGCCTTTTGTGGCTTTTCCACTGTTCATGATCATCAAGGCCGACCTGCCCCTGATTCCCCTTGGACAGCGGCTGCTGGTGGTCGAGCCGCTGATCGTCGGGGTCGGGATCCTGAATCCGCTTTTCGATCCGGCGGGGTGGCTCACCTTCGCTTCAATCATGATCAAAGCCACCTTGACGGTGGTTGCCGCCCTGGTCCTGGTTGGAACAACCGGGATGGACCGGCTGGCCAGTGCCCTGTACAAGCTCAAGGTTCCGGATATGTTTGTCTTGCAGCTGACCTTGACCTATCGCTATATTTTCGTGCTCGTCGAGGAGCTGGTGGTGATGATGCGGGCCTATTCGCTGCGCAGTTACACCCAGAAGGGAATTTCATTCAAGGATGGCGGTCCATTTGTCGGCCAGCTGCTTTTAAGGACGCTGGACCGGGCCCAGCGGGTCCATTATGCCATGGGATTGCGCGGGTTTCAGGGCCGATATCCTGACGACGGGCAAACTTCACTAAAAGCGAAGGACCTGGTTTTCGCCCTGGGCTGGATCGGTTTCTTTCTGCTTTGCCGGTTCTACAATTGGCCGGCATTGCTCGGTCTATTATTGGGAGGTATACAATGAGTCATCATAAAATTGAAGTGAGGAATCTGGCGTACAGCTATCCTGATGGCTGCCAGGCAATCAGGGACATATCGTTCACCATCCGCCATGGCGAGTCGGTGGGAATAATCGGGGCCAATGGTTCGGGCAAATCGACCTTGTTGATGCTGCTCCTTGGAATCATGTTTCCAAGCAAGGGCCAGGTGCTTGTCGGTGATGTCGCCCTGACAAAAAAGACCCTGGCGATGATCCGCCAGCGGCTGCAGCTGGTGTTCCAGGATAGCGACGATCAGCTGTTTACGACTTCGGTTTTTGATGACGTCGCCTTTGGACCACGCAACTACAATCTGAGCCCAACCGAAGTTGATACCCGGGTCGACGAGGCGCTTGAACAGGTTGGCATTGCCCATCTCAAATACAAGGCGCCCTACAAGCTTTCGGGTGGCCAGAAAAAAGCCGCGGCGATTGCCACGGTATTGGCCATGCATCCCGATGTGCTGATCATGGATGAGCCGACTTCGGGACTTGACCCAAAATCCCGGCGCCGCCTGATTGACATTCTCAAGTGCTTCGACCACACCAAGATTATCACAAGCCACGATCTGGATCTGGTTCTGGATACCTGCCAAATCACGATTGTAATCAATGACGGAACGGTGGCGGCCATCGGTCCCACTGAAGAGGTCCTTTCCAATCGGGAACTGCTCGAAAGGTGCGATCTTGAAGTGCCACTTTCAATCAAACTACGCTCTCTACAGGGCAATGGAAGGCATGATGCCGATTAAATCTGGCGACAAATAATTATCAGCCAATCCATCTGGATGCGTTATGTGGCGCTGGGGTGGGTTGGCCTTTTCGCTTTTCCTTTCTTAAATCAAGCTGATTGCAACATGATGACTTGATTGCATGCAAAATAAAAACAGTCAGTCCCTGATCTTGGGAGCTGACCGTTAGTGATTCTGGCTATTTTCCGCTGAATACTGGCATAATTCGCATCATCCCGTATCCTTTGATTGGGGTGATGTTATTGAGTTTAGCCATATCCAGGTCGCTGATCTCAAAATCGACGGATGCATTTTCTTTCATATGCTCTGGATTGGCAGTCTTTGGCAGAGCGACCGTTCCAAGTTGCAGGTCATAACGGATGCAAAGCTGCGCTACGGTGACACCATATTTCGCTGCGATTGCCGCAATTTCCTTGTTTTTCAACACTTTGCCATGCGCGATTGGCGCATAGGCTTCGATCAGAATATCCCTTTTATGGCAAAATTCAATCAGTTCGTGAGGCGTGTTGGAGATATGGCAAAGAACCTGGTTGACCATCGGCTTGATTTTGCAACCGGAAAGCAGGCTTTCGAGGTCGTCGATCAGAAAGTTGGAAACACCAATTGCCCGTAACAGACCCGCCTCATAAGCCTTCTCCATCGCCCGCCAAACCTCTTTGTTCTCCTGGTAGTAGCGGTTTTTCTTGCTGCGCCACTTGTTCCAGGGCTGGGGCGCGTGGATGATGAGAAGATCAAGATAATCCAGGCCAGTTGCGCTCAGGATATCATCGATCGCTTTTTTTGCGGCCTGGTAGCTTTTGGCTTCGGCTGCGATTTTGCTTGTCACAAAAAGCTCTTCGCGAGGCACACCGCAAGTCCGGATTCCTTCACCGACGCCCGCTTCATTCATGTATGCCTGGGCGGTATCGACAAGCCGATAGCCGTTTGCAACAGCCTGTCTTATTGCTTGGGCTGCTGATTTGTTGTTGATGAACCACGTTCCAAGACCAAGCCTTGGTATCTCTACACCGTTTGATAGTGTGTATTTTTCTTCTAAAATCATCTGAATTCCTCCTCGATTTTATTCGTATAATGACAATATGATTGTCACGTTGCCAGTTCCAAGTATTTCTTTCAATTCATCCTGACTTGTGTCATTGATATGGCCCAGTTTGGTAAAGTTCCAATTATTTGGCTCATAATATACCACGAAAGAATTTCCCATAAACAATATAAGATCACCCGGCTTGGTCGTGATATTCTCATCATTGGTCGGCAGACCTTTCCAGATCATCCCGACCTTTTCCATGCCGCCGTAGTCGCGCATCTGGATTGTTTTGGGCCCGCGCTCGAGCATCTGTCTTAATGCCTGAGCCGAGGAGTTGTTTTCCATTGTTGCGCCCATCTCATGACCGTTTATGGTCAGTCTTATCTGGTATTCGCCTTGGGGCGAAACTCCCAGGAAGCCAATAGGCGTGAACATGTAGAGAATCGCCAGGACCGCTATCGTCACAATCACGAATGGAACATACCACATTTTGCACACCTTCTTTTTAGATTTTTTCATAAAGATAGCTTTTTCAAAGAGCCTGGTAGCTGGATTCACTCACTTCTTCGAGCCATTGGACCGAGCGATCTTCGCCGATCGCATCAATCGCCAAAAGGCTAAAGCAGCTGTTTTTCTTGGTACCATGCCAGTGTTTAACTCCAGGGGGGATGTGGACAACATCACCGGGTCCTAGCGGTAGCGCATCTTTTCCTTCTTCCTGGTACCAGCCTTCTCCCGCGGTGCAGATCAGAATTTGCCCGCCCCCTTTGGTGCTTTTGTGGACATGCCAGAAGCACCGTGAACCTGGTGAGAAGGTTACGTTTGCGAGCATCATTGATCTGCCCACCAATTTTACTGGTCGAAGATACGTCTTCCCGGTCATGTACCTTGCCAGGAAAAAATTTGGAATCCCGGTTTTGAATGTGTTGACTTTCTTGAAATCTTTAAAATTCGCATATTTCATGGATCAATCTCCTTTGCGCAAATGGTGATTTGGGTTCTTGTGAGGCAACTGATTACAGCTTGGCGTATTGCTGATCCAAGACTTCTTCAAGCCATTCGTTTGAGCAGTTTTCACCGGCAACCTCAACTGAAATATGGCTGAACCAGCTGTCGGCCTTGGCCCCATGCCAGTGTTTGACATTCGGGGCGATCACGATCACTTTTCCTGGAAGCAACTCCACTGGATCCTGACCCTCTTCCTGGTACCATCCTTCGCCTGCAGTGCAGATCAGGATCTGTCCGCCACCTGACGTTGATTTGTGGACATGCCAGTTGTTGCGGCATCCCGGTTCAAATGTCACGTTAGCCATGAAAACAGGGTCCTTTCCGGGCGCTGTCAAAAGGTTAAGATAGCTGTTCCCGATAAAATATTTGGCAAACATGGTATTTGGGATTCCCATTCCAAAACTGTTGACTTGATCGAATTCTTCTTTAGTTAAATATTTCATATTCTTCTTCTCCTCGTTTGTTCATCTTATTTGGCATTTGTATTTTGTTGCTGCATCTGTTCTAAGGTGGAAATTGCATTGTTTATCGCGCTCATGGCATTCAATGATTTTGGGAAACCGATGTATGGAAGACTTTGGGCCACAGCGGCGTATAATATTTCAGGACCATTACCAATGAAAAGGTTGGCGATGGCATGAGAGTTGGCCTGGCTGTCACAGCCACCTAAACATATTATGCATACGAAAGTAAGCAGCTCCCTGGTTTTCAAATCCAAGCCGGCTCTGGTATAGGTATCGCCAAAGCAATAAGCGGACAGATAGTCCTGCATGAATTTCTGATTTTCCGGGGCGTTGGCACGCATGGCGTCAATCATCTCCCCGAAAAGCATTTTTTGGGCGCTAATTCCCTTTTCCAGGCGGTCCTGTTCGCTGACAGTACATTGTTTTGGAAGCGGCAGTGTCAAACCGGCGTTTGCAAAGACATCCCGCAGGACTTTCAAACCCTTTTCGACTTTTGGGAAACCGACATACGGCGCCGCTTGATGGAAGACTTCCTGAAGCTCGATGGGATCAAGGCCTTGTCCTAAGGCGACCTGGAGTATCTCTTCGAGATCATCGGATTCACTTGTCACAAGCGCGGCAATTGTAACAAGTAATTGTGTCTTCGAATCAAGTTCGTGTTTTTGGAACACTTCGCCATAAATGAAGTTGTTTTTGATATCGACGTATTCCGGAAAAACCGGAAGAAGATAACTGTCGGTCAAATTCTTTTTTTCCATTGTGCTTTTTGCCTGTTCAATACGGTTCATAAATTAAATCTCCTATTCATTTTCTGATGCTATCGTGATTTTTACGGAATCCGGCAATTTCTTAATCTGCTCGATTTGCGATTCTTTGAGATGGGCAACTACCATCACGCCACGATAGTTTTCCGATTGCTGCTCCCCATCAAAAAATATTGCAAGCCAGCCCCCTGCGAGGCTGATGTCGCCGTTTTTCCAACCGATCTGGGTCTGGGCTGGGTCAAACAGGCCACAGGCAACATTGCAGCAATAATCGACTGGGGAACGATATCCCGTCAATTTGAGCGGCAGCCTTTTTTTAAGATCCTGGGCGGCAACAGTATCATTGAGTTCAGTCGATATCGACAGATGACCTGCTGTCAATCTGATTGGTGTTGGCATCACTCACTCCTCCTTTGAAATATCCACGTGTTGATTTCTTGGCTCAGGGATATTATAATAAGCGTGATAAACAATTACAATTTCCAGATATGTGAATAATATCGATTATACACCACTTTTTCAAAAGTGGATATTCAGGAGGGTGCAACAATGGATTTGCAGCGCAAGACGGATTTACGGGTGATTAAGACAAGAGAAGCCATCAGGAAGGCCTTTCGGGACATGATCTGCGAAATGGAAGCCGATAAGATAACAGTCAAGGAACTGACCGACAGGGCGAGAATTCACAGGAAGACTTTTTACCTTCACTACACATGTATCGAGGCCCTTTTCGAAGACATGTTTAAGGAGGGGGCGGAGAGTTATTTCAAGGAAATCGACAAATTGCCGATTCCATTCACGATAGTGGATTTAAATGAGGTATTCTTCACCTCATTGGCCAAACAGGATTTTTTCATGGAGCGGATAATCTGTTCACAGAGTTATCGGCCTTTTTGCAACAAAATGTTCGCGTCAGCAGTGCAGCACAACCGCAAACGCTACAATCCCTATGCGCACCTGTCAAAAGAGAAGCAGGATATCATCAACTACTTTCTGGCCACAAGTTCATTGGAGTTCTATCGCCAATGGGTTGCAGGCGGCAAGGTGATGCCCCTTGAGGAATTGATGGAGCTGGCTGGAAACCTCTTGAATTTGGGAGTATCATCAATTACCGGGGATGTCAATCATGGCGATAAATCATAGGTTGCGTTTTTTTGATAGCATCAGCCAAGGTCTTGATTCTGGAATCCGAAAAAACACTTGACCTAAAGTCGGGTTTAACTTGTAGGATTATTGTATGACCATTATCGAATTTAAAAGTTCAGTCATAAAAAGGAGAAAGAAAAATGGAATATGTTACTTTGAATAACGAATTGAAAATGCCGATCCTGGGATTCGGGGTATTTCAGGTTCCTGACAAAAAGGAATGCGAGGAATCGGTGTACCAGGCGATAAAAGCCGGATACCGTCTGATCGATACCGCTGCTGCCTATACGAATGAAGATGCCGTCGGTGCCGGTGTCAAAAAGGCGATTAATGAAGGCATCTGCACAAGGGAAGACCTGTTCATCACTTCCAAAATGTGGGTTCAGGACATGGAAAGCTATGAAACGGCCAAAAAAGCTATCGATGTGTCAATTGAAAAGTGTGGTTTGGAATATCTTGACCTATACCTCCTGCATCAGGCGATGGGCGATTATTTCGCAGCTTGGCGTGCCATGGAAGACGCTTACCGGGAAGGCAAGTTGAAAGCGATCGGAGTATCCAACTTCTATCCTAACATCCTGACTAATTTCTGCGAGACAGTGGCGATCAAGCCGATGGTCAACCAGGTTGAATTGCATCCGTATTTCACCCAGGAAAAGGCTTTGGAAACGATGAAGCAATACGACGTTATTCCAGAAGCGTGGGCACCGCTTGGAGGGGGACGATACAATCCGTTCGAAGACGGTATGCTTGTGGCCATAGCTAAAAGATACAACAAGACAGTGGGTCAGGTGTTGCTTCGCTGGAACATCCAACGGGGCGTGGTAGTCATTCCAAAATCAACCCATGTTGAAAGAATAATCGAGAATATTGATGTCTTTGATTTCAGTCTTGATGAAACCGAAATGGCTAAAATAGCCTCATTGGATCAGGGGTACAGCGGTTCTAGGGCCAAGCATTTTGAGCCTGATTTCGTCCGTGGCTGCCTGGCAATGAAAATACATGATTAAATGAGGCAGAATGTTCGTTTGGCTGGAGTTGTAAGATTGCCATTTGAACCGGCTTAATCAAACAACTATGTTTTGAAATTGATTGGAATGCAAAAATCAGGGGAATGTCATGGCTTGTAAAAGTTGTGGCATTTTTTTGTTTTAATAAGTATGATGAGACTGTAAAGGATGAACGGAGCCGTCCCAACTCCAACCGGAGACAATTGGAGACAGAAGCAAAAAAAGACCGGAATCGGCCTTTTTCAAATTGTGGATTTATGTTTCCTGAGGGAAATGTAGTAGACATGCAATTTCTTTGCAGATACTCTCAAGTTAGGAATGTCTTCAGTCTGGATTCTATTGACTTGTTGAGATAAGACTCACAACAAACCATTACTAATCAGCTGAGCCGAAGGTTTTTCAATATAGTTGGCAAATTCATATTATATTTGCTCATATCAAACTGATCAAGGGGATATGTTGAAAGGATTGATAATTTATGTTACAATTTGTTTATAATTTTGAAATTTATGGAGAAATGGTAATGCATGGTATTGGTTGGATGAAATCAAGAATATAAGAGAAGCAGTTAATAATGCTTTAGGAATTTTACTGACCGCTGCTGAGCTGCCCAACTAAAATTATCTAAGACCGCTTGACGATTTTGTGCTCGGCAAAATCACAATTGAAGAACGGGATATAAAGGATCATAGGTTGGAGTTATCAATTAGAGACGCCCACTGTTATTATGCTACTCAGGTATTGAAAATCAAATATGATATCAAGGATAAGGAGATTCTTGAATAGCGTGAAAGAGTAAGTGCAAAAACAAAAATAATATCTCTAGAATTACGCCCGGGGCAAATCAATACTGACGTATCTATAGAATATTTGTATAAATTGAACTTCTTTTTGTTTGACAGCTTGTATGATTGGGTTAAAGTAAGTTGGAAAGACTATTGGAACAAGCTCGGGGCTATAAGTGGGATGATATCCAAGTCGCGATAAAATTCGCTTATGATTTGTTTGTTGGCCTGTGGGAAATCCATCCGTATCGCAAGGGAAACACAGGGACATGTCAAACTTTCATCGGACGGATATTTTCGTGCAAAGGTATGGAATTCAATTCGGATCTATTGAAAAATCATCCTGCATATGCCCAGTCAGTCTTGGTATGGCGGTGTGTGACAATCCACAATATCTCATGAATATATCATCGGACGCTTTTCGAGCTTAATTCAATAATAGATTTCTCAATGAAGAAAGGAAAGCAAAAGAATAACAGGTTTCAAAGGAAAATTATTATTCCACAAAAAACGCGAGAAATTAGTGAAGACAAAGAGGTTGAAGAACGGTTAAGAAAACGGTTGATTGTAGAATAATCTGGAGTCAATAGGTTGAAGATGCGATTCTATGGAGGAAGGCAAATGAAAAATATAGTAATACTGTTTGTAATCGGGTTAACGTTGACAGGTTGTAGCGGAGATAAATCATCATCACAGATGGTTGAGGAAAACACTAAAGAGCTTTTGACGGTCTTGTTTACTTTGCCAGACGATGATGCGTGCCAGATCGCCCGGGACCAGGGGCTGGAAACATATGAGCAGCTGATCCAAAGTGAGCAGTTGAACAATGAATATATCCAGGTTTATCTCCCTGGAATGCTTGAATCGCTTGAATATGTATGCGATGAGGATGGCTTGGAAAGTGTCCGGAACATTCACTTTTTAAATGAATTTTATTACTGCTGTCTTTTCTCTGGGGCGGCATACCCGGAATCGATTGAGATTACCCGGGAAAACGATACATGGTACAAATTCACAATCAATGAGTCCACTTCTTGGAATGATGAAGGTTTCAAGGTCAATGGCGAGGTTACCCTTAAAGACGGTCTGATTTCCAATATCCATGTCAATGATGGCGATATGAAGAACTTCTTCGATGGTGGGAACGTCAGGCTTGCCGGATAACGGTCTTCTATCTTGTGAAGTCGAATCTTCGAAAAATATTATGGGACGTAAAAAAAGGCCGAAAGGCCTTTTTGTATTATGATTAGTTGTGCGCTTCTTGGATAGCAACGGCAACAGCTACTGTAGCTCCTACCATTGGGTTGTTACCCATACCGATCAATCCCATCATTTCAACGTGGGCAGGTACTGATGAAGAACCAGCGAATTGAGCATCACTGTGCATTCTTCCCATAGTATCTGTCATACCGTATGAAGCAGGACCAGCAGCCATGTTGTCAGGGTGTAATGTACGTCCAGTACCACCACCAGATGCTACAGAGAAGTATTTTTTACCTTGTTCCAAACATTCTTTTTTGTATGTTCCGGCAACTGGATGTTGGAAACGAGTTGGGTTAGTTGAGTTCCCAGTGATTGAGATATCAACGCCTTCACGGTGCATGATAGCTACACCTTCTTGAACGTCGTCAGCACCGTAGCAGTTTACTTTAGCGCGAGGTCCGTCTGAATATGATTTACGGAAAACTTCTTTCAATTCACCAGTAGCATAGTCATATTGAGTTTCAACGTGAGTGAATCCGTTGATACGTGAGATGATTTTAGCTGCGTCTTTTCCAAGACCGTCTAAGATTACACGTAAAGGTTCTTTACGAACGCGGTTAGCCGCTTCGGCGATTTTGATTGCTCCTTCAGCTGCAGCGAAAGATTCGTGTCCAGCCAAGAAAGCGAAACATTTAGTTTCTTCCAATAATAACATTGAACCTAAGTTACCATGTCCCAAACCTACTTTACGTTGGTCAGCAACTGAACCTGGGATACAGAAAGCTTGTAAACCAACCCCGATCATTTTAGCTGCTTCTACTGCAGAAGTAGCTCCGGTTTTGATTGCGATTGCAGCACCTGTAATGTATGCCCAACAAGCGTTTTCGAAACAGATTGGTTGAGTTGATTTTACGATATCGTAAACGTTGACACCTTTAGCGTCACAAATAGCTTTAGCTTCATCCAAATCTTTGATTCCGTATTGAGCTAAAGTTTCGTTGATTGTATTAATTCTGCGGTCATAACTTTCAAATAATGGCATTATCTTCTCCTCCTTATTCGCATCTTGGATCGATGTATTTAGCAGCATCTGCGAATCTACCGTAAGTTTTAGTAGCTTCTTTCATTGCTTCGTTAGCATCCATCCCTTTTTTGATTTTATCCATCATGATACCTAGAGAAATAAACTCATATCCACAAGTTTCACCGTCTGCATCCAAACCTAAACGAGTGATGTAACCTTCAGCCAATTCTAAGTAACGAGGACCTTTATCTTTAGTAGCATAAGTTGTCCCAACTTGAGATCTTAAACCTTTACCTAAGTCTTCTAAACCAGCACCAATTGGCAATCCTCCTTCAGAGAATGCAGTTTGGCTGCGACCGTAAACGATTTGTAAGAATAATTCTCTCATTGCTGTATTGATCGCATCGCATACCAAGTCAGTATTTAATGCTTCTAAAACAGTTCTACCAACGATAGCTTCTGAAGCCATAGCTGCTGAGTGAGTCATCCCTGAACATCCGATTGTTTCAATTAATGCTTCTTCAATGATACCTTCTTTAACGTTTAATGTTAATTTACAAGCACCCTGTTGAGGAGCACACCAACCAATCCCATGAGTCAATCCTGAAATATCAGTGATTTGTTTTGAGTATACCCATTTTCCTTCTTGTGGAATTGGAGCGCAACCATGCGATGCACCAATTTTGACACATTGCATTTGTTCTACTTCGTGTGTGTAATTCATCTTTTGAAATACTCCTTTCATATTCTTAATGATTGCAACTTTTCTGTAGCGCCATAGCGACCACTTGCTAGATTATAATAAAAATGGGCTTATTAGTCAATGAAGCATTTCAAATATTATTCATTTTATCTTGCTTATTGCTTGACAAACGTTCAAATGTAAATTTATCGATATTCAAACTTGCTTTTATATATGATATAATCAAACAAAAGAGGGCGATACTATGAAAAAGAGAATAATATTTGTTTTAAGTTTGCTTGTGGTTTTTTTAGGATTATTCGCGATTTATCTGACTTTCAACCCGGATTTGGACCGTGGGGAATCGGCTGAGGTGGAAACGGCCGGCGGGACCGGGCAGCAACCAGAGCAGCAACCGGTTGAGGAGAAACCGGAGATTGCCAACACCACGCTTAGACTGTCGTTTGCCGGGGATGTGACCATGGGCAATTATGCCGGCAGCTATTATGCGGGCACCTTCGATGAGATGGCGGCCAGCCAAAGTGACGATTACTTCCTTAATAATGTAAAGGATGTTTTTGCATCCGATGATCTTACCATCGTCAACCTCGAAGGACCGCTAACCGACGCTTCGAGCCATCTTGACAAGAAGTTCGCCTTCAAGGGCGACCCAAGCTATGTCAACATATTGAAACTTGGCAATGTCGATCTTGTATCTTACGCGAACAACCATTCCGAGGACTATTATCAACAAGGCCTCGACGACACGAAGGCGGCGCTTGATGGGGCAAATATCGGCTATTTTGGCTACGAGACTGCGGCCATCAGGGAAGTCAAAGGGATAAAGATCGGCTTTCTTGGCTACCGGTCGCTGTCTCTTTCGATGAACACGGCTGAAAAACGGCCCATAATCCAGGCGGCCATTACCGACCTGAAAGAAAATCAGGGTTGCAATCTGGTTGTTGTGTACTATCACTGGGGCATTGAAAGCAACTATGACTACAACTCCGACCAGCAGACGCTGGCCCACTTCACAGTCGATGCCGGGGCGGATTTAGTCATCGGATCGCATCCCCATGTGCTCCAAGGTACCGAGGTGTACAATGGCAAGCTGATCGCCTATTCGCTTGGCAACTTCTGCTTCGGGGGCAACAAGAATCCTTCTGACCAGGACACCATGATCTATCAGGTGAATCTCGACTTCGAAAATGGTAGCCTTACCAATATGACCGACACGATCATTCCTTGCACGATATCCTCGTCATCGAGTCGCAACAACTACCAGCCGACTCTTGCAACCGGAGCGAAAAAGGACGCAATCATCGCCAAAATAAAGGCCCATTCGTAGTCTGAAATTACCTAAAAAAATTGTTGGAAAAACAATACAACTGTGTTAATATGTCCTTAGTTATACGACTGACGGAAGTGGAATTGACCACATGAAGTATAATCTTGAGAGCCGACCGTCTGGGCACCTGCCTGGATTTGTTGAGCTCTTTTTTTGTTTTTTGACTCATGATGTGACAAATTATTGAGTCTTGCTCGCAAAAATGATATTCTAGTGGTAGGTGATTAAGAGGAAAGGATGAATGAAATGTTAAGCGATGTAGAGATTGCACAAAGCACAAAAATGGATCCAATCAAGGACATTGGAGCCACTGTAGGATTGGCTGAAGACGATCTGGAACTGTATGGAAAATACAAGGCCAAGATCTCTTTGGAGGCGATTGAAAAACTTACTGACAAGCCTGATGGCAAACTGGTACTGGTGACGGCGATCAACCCGACTCCAGCCGGTGAAGGGAAAACCACAACGATGATCGGTCTGGCCCAAGGATTGAACCAGATCGGGCAAAAGGCGATTGTCGCGATGCGCGAACCGTCACTTGGTCCATGTTTTGGAATCAAGGGTGGGGCTGCTGGAGGCGGTTATGCCCAAGTTGTCCCGATGGAAGACATTAACTTACATTTTACCGGTGATATCCATGCGATTTCAACGGCCAACAACCTGATCGCAGCGATGCTTGACAACTCGATCCATCAGGGGAATCCTCTGAATATCGATGTCCGCCGCATTGTCTGGAAACGGGTGGTCGATCTCAACGACCGCGCCTTGCGCAATATCGTGATCGGACTTGGAGGCGTGCTTCAAGGTGTACCCCGTGAAGACGGATTCGACATTGCCGTAGCCAGCGAAGTCATGGCGGTATTGTGTCTGGCGACTTCGATGAACGATTTGAAAGAACGTCTGGGAAAAATGATTGTTGCATACGATTTCAACAAGGAGCCCGTTACCGTGGCCGACCTTAAAGCGACCGGGGCGGTTACGCTTCTTCTAAAGGATGCTTTCAAACCGAACCTGGTGCAGACTCTCGACCATTATCCGGTGTTGGTTCATGGTGGTCCGTTTGCGAACATCGCCCATGGCTGCAATTCGATGATCGCAACCAAACTGGCGCTAAAACTTGGTGATATCGCGATCACTGAAGCGGGATTCGGTGCCGATCTGGGAGCCGAAAAATTCCTCGACATCAAATGCCGTCAGGGAGACTTGAAACCGGACATGGCCGTGGTCGTGGCGACGATCCGTGCGCTCAAGATGCACGGTGGTGTTGTTAAAGCCGACCTGGCAGGTGAGAACCTCGATGCATTGCAGGCGGGATTTGCCAACCTGGAAAAACATCTGGAAAACATGAACAAATTCGGATTGCCGGCTGTTGTGGCAATCAACGTATTCCCGACCGACACCCAAGGGGAAATCGACCTTCTTGAAGCGATGTGCAAAAAAATCGGAGTTGAAGTTTCACTTTCAACCGTATTTGCCAACGGCGGAGATGGAGCCATCGATCTGGCCAACAAGGTTGTGGCGACCCTGGCAAAACCAAGCAACTACGCGCCGATCTACAAGCTTGAAGACACGATTGAAGCCAAACTGGAAACAATCGCCAAGGAAGTATACGGGGCTAGCGGTGTCATCCTGAGCCCGAAGGTCAAGACCAAAATCCGTCAGTTCAACGCCCAAGGCCTGAATGAACTGGCAATCTGCATGGCCAAGACCCAATATTCATTGAGCGATGATCCAGGGAAACTGGGCCGCCCGGAAAATTTCGAGATCACGATTTCGGATCTGATTCCAGCAGCGGGAGCGGGATTCCTGGTAGCCATCTCCGGTTCGATCATGAGAATGCCAGGCCTGCCAAAAACGCCGGCGGCAGTCAATATGGATATCGACGACAGCGGCAAGATCACCGGATTGTTCTAAAATAATACTAATAAACTTTAAGACAAGGAAAAGGAAAATAATATGTCAGAATTGTTATACGAAGGAAAAGCAAAACAAGTTTATTCAACAGACGATAAGGAAGTTTACCTGATTCACTTCAAAGATGATGCGACTGCAGGTAACGGAGCGAAACATGACGTTTTCGCAAACAAGGGAGTATTGAACAACACGATTTCGACAATCATCTATGGCATGCTTGAAGAAAACGGAATCAAAACCCACCTGATTTCAAAAGTGAACGACCGCGACATCCTGGTTAAGAAAGTGGAGATCCTGCCATTGGAAGTTATCGTCCGCAACGTTTTGGCTGGATCAATCTGTGCTAGACTCGGACTTGAAGAAGGCCGCGTTCTTGAAGAACCGATCTTCGAATTGTGCTGGAAAAACGACGAATACCATGATCCGATGATCAATGAAGACCATGCGGTATTGGCGCTGAATGCGGCTACCCGCGAAGAAGTTGCCTACCTTAAAGACCAAACCCTGAAAATCAACGAATTGCTTAAGAAATTCTTCCTGGAAATCGGCCTTAAACTGGTCGACTTCAAGATCGAGTTCGGTAAAACAAGCGACGGGCAAATCATCCTCGCTGATGAAATCTCACCGGACACTTGCCGTCTGTGGGATGTCAAAACCAATGCGAAGTTTGACAAAGATGTCTTCAGAAGAGACATGGGTAACTTGATTGACACATATAATGAAGTATTGAACAGATTGAATAGGAGATAACAATGTCACAAAAATATCGCGAAGCCGGTGTGGATCTAGAAGCCGGATATGAATCAGTAAGATTAATCAAATCACATGTAGCACGTACTAAAATCGCCGGAGCGGTTGACTCGATTGGCGCTTTTGGGGGAATGTTCGACCTTAGCGTATTGAAAATGGAAGAACCGGTCCTGGTTTCGGGAACTGACGGTGTCGGGACGAAATTGATGGTCGCATTCGACATGGACAAACATGATACTATCGGAATCGATGCGGTGGCGATGTGTGTCAACGATGTTTTGGTTCAAGGGGCGATGCCGATCTTCTTCCTTGACTACCTGGCAGTCGGGAAAAACGTGCCAACCAAAATCGAACAGCTGGTAAAAGGTGTCTCTGACGGTTGCGTCCTTTCGGAGTGTGCCCTGATCGGTGGAGAAACTGCCGAAATGCCTGACATGTACAGCGAAAACCATTACGATATCGCCGGATTCTGCGTCGGTGCCGTTGACAAGAAAAACCTTCTTGATGGTTCGACAATCGCGGCCAATCAGGTTTTGATCGGATTGCCTTCAAGCGGTTGCCATTCAAACGGATACTCATTGATCCGCAAAGTCCTGCTTAAAGACGGTGGACTTGACCTAAACGAATATTATGAAGACTTCAAAAAGACTTTGGGTGAGGAATTGCTTACTCCAACCAAAATCTACGTCAAAGCGATCAAGCACCTCCTGACTAACGGAATCAGGATCAAAGGGATGAGCCACATCACCGGTGGCGGTTTCTACGAAAATCTTCCAAGAATGCTCAAAGACGATCTTGGTGTGGAAATCGATGTCAACACTTTCCCTACTCCTAAGATCTTCGAATTGATCTCAAAAATCGGAAATATCGACAACAAGGAAATGTACAATGTCTTCAACATGGGGATGGGATTT
Source organism: Erysipelotrichaceae bacterium (assembly GCA_028698185.1). Classification (GTDB taxonomy): domain Bacteria; phylum Bacillota_I; class Bacilli_A; order Erysipelotrichales; family Coprobacillaceae; genus JAQVDW01. The sequence goes on from JAQVDW010000004.1 coordinate 27,973, forward strand.
GTCATGGCTGTTGAAAGCGAAGACGTTGAAAAGGTGCTGGAAATGTTGGCATCAATCGATGAAAAGGCTTATGTGATCGGTAAAGTTACCAACACACCGGGAGTCGCTCTTAAATGGTAAACATCGCTGTGCTTGTCAGCGGTTCGGGAAGCAATCTCCAATCGCTGATCGACCATCAGAAGACCCATGATTTCGATGGTGAAATCAAGCTGGTCGTCGCCAACAAGAAAAGCGCCTATGGTCTGGTGCGGGCGGCTGAAAACAACATCGCCAACTACTATGTCCGCAACGATGACCATCGGCTCCTTGAGCTATTGAAAGAGTACAAGATCGACCTGGTCGTGTTGGCTGGCTATCTGTCGGTCATTTCCGACGAGGTGCTCGAAGAATATGAGAACAAGATGATCAACATCCACCCGTCACTGATTCCCTCATTTTGCGGGCCGGGATTCTATGGCCATCATGTCCATGATGCGGCATATGCCCGCGGGGTCCATTATTCGGGGGCTACTGTCCATTTCGTTTCAAAAGTTGTTGACGGCGGGCCGATAATCATGCAGGAAGTTGTCAGTGTCAAGGATGTCAAGAATGCCGATGAGATCGGGGAACGGGTGTTGAAAGTCGAACACGCGATTCTCCCTAAGGCAGTTGAATTGTATTGTGATAATAAATTGGAAGTCAAAGAAGGAAGGGTAATAATCAAATGAAAAAACGCGCATTGGTAAGTGTAACCGATAAAACAGGTGTAGTCGAATTTTGCCAGGAACTGGTGAATCTGGATTTCGAAATTGTTTCGACTGGCGGAACAATGACCAAATTGAAAGAAGCAAACATTCCTTGTATTGCCATCGATGATGTGACCGGATTCCCGGAAATTCTTGATGGCCGCGTAAAGACGCTTCATCCAAACGTCCATGGCGGATTGCTGTACCGTCGCGACCTACAAGAACATGTTGATACCGTGGCTAAGATGAACATCGCGCCAATCGATTTGGTTTGCGTCAACCTTTACGAATTCGAAAAAGCATTGAAAAACAACGCTCCGATTGAACACATGATCGAAAACATCGATATCGGTGGTCCTTCGATGATCCGTTCGGCAGCTAAAAACTACCAGGATGTATTGGTTGTCACTGATGTACGTGATTACCCAACTGTAATCGAAAAATTGAAAACCGGAACAGTGGATCTTGCTTACCGTCAAGTTTTGGCGGGAAAAGCTTTCTCTTTGACTGGTTCTTACGATGCCGTGATCTCACGTTATTTCAACAAGATCAACAATGATGAAATGCCTGAAATCCTGAACATCGCCCTGAAAAAAGACGAAGAGCTGCGTTACGGGGAAAACTCACACCAACGGGCCAACCGTTATCATGACACTTTCGTCCAAAATTCATTGCTGGACTACGAACAACTTCACGGCAAGGCAATCTCATTCAACAATGTCAACGACCTTTATGGCGGAGTGGCATTGGTGCGCGAGTTCAAGGATGAAATCGTGACTGTTGCCATCAAGCACTCGACACCTTGTGGCGTGGCTGTGGGTACAAGCGGATACGATTCTTACATGAAAGCCTATGAAGCCGATCCGACTTCAATCTTCGGGGGAATCGTGGCGGTCAACTACAAAGTCGATAAAGCTACAGCTGAAAAAATGAATGAAATCTTCCTGGAAATCGTGGCGGCGCCTGATTATGACCAAGACGCTCTGGAAGTTTTGAAGAAGAAGAAAAACCTGCGCATCCTCAAACTTAAGGATGTATACTGCCAGGAAGCTCTTTATGACATCAAATATCTTGAAGGACAAGTGCTGGTTCAAGACCTGAACAAGAAAATGATCGAAGAGCTTAAAACTGTGACCAAAGCTCAACCTTCAGCTCAACAGCTCGCGGATATGGAATTCGGAATGAAAGTTGTCAAATACGTCAAATCGAACGCCATCTGCATCGTGAAAAACGGGGTAACCCTGGCTATCGGCGGCGGTCAGACATCAAGAATCTGGGCATTGCAAAACGCAATCATCAACAACAAGGACAAAGACCTTAGCGATTCAATCCTGGCATCCGATGCCTTCTTCCCTTTTAGCGACTCTGTTGACGCGGCTTACAAGGCAGGGGTACGCGCAGTCGTGCAACCAGGCGGTTCAATCAAGGACCAGGATACCATTGATTACTGTGATGAAGTGAAAATTCCAATGTGCTTTACTGGAATCCGTCATTTCAGACACTAGGAGGCCAAATGAAAGTACTAGTAGTCGGAAGCGGTGGCCGTGAACATGCCATCTGTTACAAACTGAACCAATCAGCTGATGTTGAAAAAATATATGCGATCCCGGGAAATCCGGGAATCGCCCAGCTTGCCACTTGCGTGGCTGGAAGCGTCGAAGATATCGATGCGATCGTTTCCTTTGTCAAGGAGAACGCGATCGACCTGACTGTCGTGGGACCGGAAGTGCCTTTGTGCCTGGGTCTTGTCGATGCGATCGAAGATGCCGGTTATCTGGCATTCGGTCCTAAAAAAGCGGCAGCAGCCCTTGAAGGATCAAAAGCCTTCTCGAAAGATTTCATGGTGCGCCATGGCATCAAGACAGCCAAATATGTGGAAGTCGACACAATCGAGGAAGCCAAGGCAGCTTTGGCTGGCTTCTGTTATCCGGTGGTGATCAAAGCCGACGGTTTGGCAGCTGGCAAAGGCGTTATCATCTGCGAAGATGAAAAAATGGCAAACGAAGCCCTTGAGGACCTTATGGTAACCAAGACATTGTCGGACGCCGGAGACAAGGTGGTAATCGAAGAGTTCCTGAAAGGATTCGAATGTTCATTGCTTTGCTTTGTCGACAACGACACTATCCTGCCGATGGTTTCGGTCAAAGACCACAAACAGATCGGTGAGGGCAATACCGGTCTTAATACCGGAGGGATGGGAACTGTCAGCCCGAATCCGTTCCTGCCTGCTGCCATCGAAGCCCGCTTCGAACAGGAGATTCTCGACAAATTCATGGCGGGAATCAAGGCCGACAATCTTGACTACCGCGGAATCGTCTTTATCGGCCTGATGATTGATGGAGAAGAGATCAACGTATTGGAATTCAATGTCCGTTTCGGAGATCCGGAAACCCAATCGATTTTGTTACGTCTTGAATCTGATCTGGCCCAAGTGATGAAAGCCTGTGCGACCAACACTCTTGCCACACAGAAACTCGTTTGGAGCGACAAGACAGCGGTGACCCTGGTTCTTTCAGCACCGGGATATCCAGGAAACTATCCAAAAGGATCGAAGATTTCCAACCTTGACCAATGCGAATGCGTTGTTTTCCATGCCGGAACCAAGGAAGTTGACGGGGATATTGTGACCAATGGAGGCCGGGTGTTGAATATCTGCGCTTTAGGTGATGACCTCGAAGATGCCCGGGCTAAAGTATACAAAGATGCTCAGGTGATTCATTTTGATGGAATGTACTATCGTAAGGATATTGGCTTAATTTAGGAGGGTAATATGAGCGTCAATCGAATTTATGTTGAGAAAAAACCGGGTTTTCGATCTCAGGCCAACAGCTTGAAAGAAGACCTGAATGAACAGTTAAAATTGAATATTAAAGATCTTAGAATCGTCAATTGTTATGACGTTACCGGAGTGGATGAAGCCGTTCTTGAAGAAGGGTTGAAAACAATCCTGTCGGAACCGATGGTTGATGACACTTACCAGGAAACATTCCCGATCAAGGCCAATGAGCTTGTTTTCGGGGTTGAACCGCTGCCAGGTCAATATGACCAACGTGCCGATTCATGCAAGCAGTGTTTTCAGATTTTGACCGGGGAAGACAAGGTCAATGTCAAAACAGCTATTTTCTACTGTGCGGAATTGGAAACTGCCAACGACAACGCATTGGAAAGCATGAAAAAATACATCATCAATCCGGTTGATTCACGGGAATGCACGACTGAAAAACCGGCTTCTTTGGAAATGGAAGAAGTAGTGGTTGAGGATGTTCCAGTTTTCACTGGCTTCAATGAATTGGATGACGCCGGATTACAAGCCTTCCTTGAAGATTATTCTTTGGCAATGTCGTTGGATGACCTTAAAGTCACCCAGACATACTTCAAAACCGAAGAAAACCGCGATCCCACTGAAACAGAAATCCGCGTGTTGGACACCTACTGGTCTGACCACTGCCGTCATACAACTTTCGCGACAGTGATTGAAAATGTCGAGTTCGCAGATGGGCCGATGAAAGCTGTCTACCAGAAAGATTACCAGGATTACATCGCCAGCCGCCATCTGGTGTATGGAATCGATACGAAACGTCCGATCACGATGATGGATTTGGCGACAATTTCAATGAAGGAATTGCGCAAAGCCGGATATCTTGACGATCTTGAAGTTTCTGAAGAAATCAATGCCTGCTCGGTTGAAGTCGACATCAATGTCGAAGGTCAGACTGAACGCTGGTTGCTCATGTTCAAGAATGAGACCCACAACCATCCAACTGAAATCGAACCGTTCGGTGGAGCGGCGACTTGTCTGGGGGGAGCGATCCGCGATCCGCTTTCAGGACGTGCCTATGTCTACCAATCAATGCGGATCACCGGAGCTAGCGATCCTCGCGTGAGCCTGGAAGACACGATTCCTGGGAAACTGATGCAACGCAAGATCTGTCAGGAAGCTGCCCATGGTTTCTCTTCTTACGGTAACCAGATCGGTCTGGCAACCGGATATGTCCATGAACTTTACCATCCTGGTTATCAGGCAAAACGGATGGAGCTGGGTGCCGTTGTGGCAGCCGCGCCAAAAGAACAGGTAAAACGTCTGATTCCTCAAAAAGACCAGATTGTCCTGCTTTTAGGCGGACGTACCGGTCGTGATGGAATCGGCGGGGCAACCGGTTCATCTAAATCCCATGATGTGAAATCGATCGAAACAGCTGGAGCTGAAGTCCAAAAAGGGAATCCGGTCGAGGAAAGAAAGATCCAACGACTTTTCAGAAACATGGAATTCTCTAAACGCATCGTGCGTTGCAACGATTTCGGTGCCGGTGGGGTCTGCGTGGCTGTTGGCGAACTCGCTGATGGTCTTGACATCAACCTTGATGCCGTTTTGAAGAAATATGAAGGCTTGAACGGTACGGAAATCGCCATTTCCGAATCGCAAGAGCGGATGGCTATCGTCATCAACAAGGAAGATGAGGCTTTCTGTCGCCAGGCGTGTGCCGATGAGAACCTTGAAGTTGTCCAAGTGGCGACAATCACCGACAAGAACCGTCTGACCATGGTTTACCGCGGCCAGACAATCGTCGATATCTCTAGGGAATTCCTTGACGGTTCGGGAGCGAGCCGCTACCAGGATGTAACCCTGACTTCTCCGGATTTTTCAACTTTGCCTTTTAGCGAAGGGGAAACCGAAGATTTCGAAAAATCGGTAGAGGAAGTCCTTACCCGTCTTTCGACCGCTTCCCAAAAAGGTCTGATCGAACGTTTCGACTCGACCATCGGGAACAACACCGTGCTTTCACCTTTCGGGGGCCGCAAATACCACAGCGAAACCGAAGGGATGGCAGCCTTGATTCCGGTATTGAACAAGGAAACCACAAGCGCATCATTGATGACCTATGGTTACAATCCTTTCATCGCTTCTTGGTCACCTTACCATGGTGCGATGTATGCCGTAGTGGAATCGGTGGCGAAAATCGTGGCAATGGGTGGCGACTATCATAAAATCCGCTTCTCATTCCAGGAATACTTCGAAAAACTTCTTGACGACAAAGTCAAATGGGGTAAACCATTTGGCGCCCTGCTTGGTGCTTACCGGGCCCAAAAGGAACTTAACCTTGCGGCAATCGGAGGGAAAGACAGTATGTCAGGTACCTTCGAGGACATTTCGGTGCCGCCGACATTCGTATCGTTTGCGGTTGCGCTTGAAGAAGTTGACAACATCATCACTCCGGAAATCGACGATTATGGAAACCAGCTTGCGGAAATCATCGTTCCTCGTGACGAAAACCATATCTTCGACTTCGAAGTGCTAAAAGACACATATGACAAGCTTACTGCCCTGATCCGCGAAGGGAAAATCATGGCGGCCTACACTGTCAAAGACGGCGGGGTCCTTGAAGCGGTGGCAAAAATGGCATTTGGTAACGGGATCGGGGTAGCATTCAACCCGGACTACGAACTTGCCACATACCTTAACAAGGATTATGGAAACATCGTGGTCGAAATCGAATCCGAAAGCGATCTAAAAGAAATTCAAAACTACCGGATCGTGGCCGCTACCATCAACTCGCCAGTCCTTTCATACAAAGGAGCGAAGGTTGATCTTGACGAGGCTTATGCATTGAACAAATCGGTTCTTGAAAAAGTTTATCCGACCCGTAAACCGGCTCCGACCAACGACATCAAGATCGCCAATTGCAAGACCCGTTCTACCTTGAGCCCGAAAGCCAAAGTGGAAAAGCCGCTGGTTGTCATTCCGGTATTCCCGGGAACAAACTGCGAATGGGACAGCCAAAGAGCGTTCCTGAAAGCCGGAGCTGATGTTGAACTGGTGCAAATCCGCAACCTGACTTCAGCTATGCTTTCTGACTCGATTGACGCTTTGGAAGCCGCAATCAAAAAAGCGAACATTGTCATGCTTCCAGGTGGATTCTCGGCTGGTGACGAACCTGAAGGTTCGGCTAAATTCATCGCCACATTCCTGCGCAATCCGAAATTGAAAGCCGCATTGGAAGACCTGCTCAACAACCGTGACGGTCTGATGATCGGTATCTGCAACGGATTCCAGGCTTTGGTCAAACTTGGATTGTTGCCTTATGGCCAAATCAAGGAAATGGACGCCAACGATCCTACCTTGACTTTCAACACCCTGAACCGCCACGTATCGCAATTCGTCGATACCCGCATCGGTTCAGTCAACTCACCATGGCTTGCCAACGTCGGTGTCGGGGATGTTCATACAATCCCGGTATCACATGGGGAAGGACGCTTTGTAGCCAACGAGAAAGTCATCGAAGAGTTGTTCAAGAACGGACAGGTATTCTCGCAATATGTCGACCGCGATTTCAAACCGACAATGGAAACACCATACAATCCTAACGGATCAATGGCGGCGATTGAAGGTCTGATTTCCAAAGACGGCCGGATCATCGGTAAGATGGGGCACAGCGAACGTCAAGGCGACAACCGTTATAAAAACATTTATGGCCGTTTCGATCAGATGTTGTTCGAAGCCGGTGTAAATTATTTCAAAAAAGGATAGGAGACTTACATGTTAGATAGATATTCACGTGAAGTGATGCGCAATATTTGGAGTGAACAAAGCAAGTTTGATGCCTGGTTGAAGGTTGAAATCCTGGCGTGTGAAGCTTGGTCTTCTTTAGGGGAAATCCCTGAAGAAGATGTCAAGGCTTTATGGGCCAACGCTTCTTTCGATATTGACCGCATTTATGAGATTGAACAGGAAACCCGTCATGATGTCGTGGCTTTCACCCGTGCCGTATCGGAAACTTGCGGACCGGAAAAGAAATGGGTCCACTATGGTCTGACTTCGACTGACGTTGTCGACACTGCCTATGGTTACCTTTACAAACAGGCAAACGTGATCCTGCGCGAAGACCTGAAGACATTCATGGAAACGCTGCGCACCCAAGCTCTTAAATACAAGGATACCGTGTGTATGGGCCGGACCCATGGAGTTCATGCCGAAATCACAACTTTCGGTTTGAAATTCGCTCTATGGTACGAAGAAATGAAACGGAATATGGATCGTTTCGAAGCTGCCTGTGCGGCTGTTGAAGCGGGGAAAATTTCCGGAGCTGTCGGTACTTTCGCCAACACGCCTCCTCAAGTCCAAGACTATGTCTGCGACAAACTGGGAATCAACTCATCAGCGATTTCGACTCAGACTTTGCAACGTGACCGTCATGCCCAATACTTCTCGACATTGGCTCTGATCGGTTCGTCACTTGAAAAAATGGCTACGGAAATCCGTCACTTGCAAAGAACCGAAGTCCGTGAAGTTGAGGAATATTTCCGAAAAGGACAAAAAGGTTCTTCAGCGATGCCTCACAAACGCAATCCGATCTCTTCGGAAAACATCTGCGGATGTGCCCGGGTGTTGCGTGGTTACATGCTTACATCATATGATAACATCCCTTTATGGCATGAACGCGACATTTCCCACTCTTCAGCGGAACGTCTGATCGCCCCTGATGCGACAGCCTTGCTTGATTACATGCTTGTCCGTTTCAACGGAATCCTCGCCAACCTGACGGTTTTCGAAGACAACATGCTTGAAAACATCAACAAGACATATGGTGTTATCTTCTCGCAACGTTTCATGTTGAAACTGATCGAAAAAGGATGGACCCGTGAGCAGGCTTATGACACGGTTCAGCCAAACGCGATCAAATCATGGGAAAACAAGATTTCATTCAAGTCATTGATGGAAGACACCCAAAAAGTTCGTGAAACCTTGACCCAGGAAGAAATCGATGATTGCTTCAATCCTGCATACCAGGTCAAAAACGTCGACGTCATCTTCAAAAGAGTCGGTTTGTTATAATAATGAACTCTGTCTGTTTATCAGGCGGAGTTTTTTCTTTCTCTCCATATTTTTGAAAGTTACTTCCTGTGAACTTGAAATAAGGAATTTGATTTCGTTTCCATATTTCAAGTTGAGGGATAAAAACGAAATAATCTTAGTTCATTTGGACTTTCTAACCATATAACAGATTTGGTATTCTAACTGGGCATTCAATACTAAACGCTTTTGTTTTAATTATTCGCCTTTTTTAAATCATCTTGAGTGATTGAGGTATTATCATATACTTTTATTTTTGGTTTCTAAGGTCCAGTGTAGGAATAAAATTGCGGATTCATCTTGGTCCACTTCACCTAGTCCTGAACTTTCTTGCAAAATGCAGTTGTGATAATGTCAACAAATGTTGACCTCCAACTGTAATCTCATTCTTACTCGCAATTGATCGCAAAATCAACTCAGAAAGAGACCATGACAGCATTTTTTTATGAAGCTGATGCCTAAAATTTTGATCAGTGTCAGAAGCTAGGATTGGCAGGTCTGGTGAGAATAATTTACGTAATTGTACTCTCAACTGGTCAGGATTCCAGGTTCGAAAAATTGCGGCTAATCAAAAAAAACAGCAAGGGCATCATGGACAACAACATCAAAAGGAATTATATTTTTGGAATTTACTATCTATTGAGTACTGATAGTACAAATACCTATAACGACTTGATAGAATGCATCAACTTACGGAATTAAAAGGTTGATAAAAAGATAAAGCGTCATTGATTATAGTGGATATATATCATAAGCGGCTACGGCCAAAATAATATACTATTATAAATTGGCGCGAAGTCCATATTAATGATATCTAGCGTTTTGGATTTATCTGAACCTTGTTTTTAAGGTGTCTTAAGCATGTCGTCATTCAAATTTTTATTTGAAATTATTTTTTAAATGGAACAAAAGTATCAATAATGATAAATTACTCATTGACTTTCAAAAAGATTACTTTATAATATGAAGTGGATAGTCACTTCATATTATAAAGTGACTATCAGGGTTGCTACTAGTAGTGAAATATTTTGTGGAGGAGATATTATGAATGAAGATATTCAAAGTGCCATGAATCAAATAAAATTGATCAATAATTCTATTGAAAAAGCAAAGAACAAGGGCAATATTATAGGGAAAATGTTTATATATTTTGGAATAATAAATTTGGTTAATTATATATTATCTATAATATCAAGTCTTTTTATTTCAAGTTTCAGCGAATTTATTTTAATTGGCGTAATCATTAATGCGATCATGTTAGCTACACTGTATTTAGAGGTCCGCAAAATTTTGAAGACATCAAGATATTCTACAAATATATATTTTTTAGGCTTTCTTAGATTATTTGTCTTTATTACATTTTTACTACCGTTGATACTGCTTGCGGCCAGGTTTTTCTTATTTTATTTTACAGATATTGATCCATCGTTGTTCATCGCACAATCTACAAAGATAAGAGTATTATCTAACTTGGTATTGTTCTTTTATGCATTGATTAATTTTACAAATCTTTCGAGTCTTAAAAGAAACATTTCTTTAATTGCATTAGCAATATTTATGATTTTCGTTTTATATGTGATGGATATTGGTTTGAATTTTAGCTTGAATAATTACGTTGTGTCATATTATTTGTGGTCTATTGTGCTAAATCTAATGTTTTCAATTGGTTATGTTATCATAGGAATACGTATAAGACAAAAAGAACTTCAAAATGGAAATTGAAGATATACCTCAAGCGCTTACCCTTCCATTAAGACTAATAATTATTAGTATTTTAATTGGCGCGGCTAAAAATTTTAATGATTTGAAAATTTTATCCAACAGTTCAGACGGCAACTTAAGTGTACAGTTAAAGAAGTTGGAAACCTGGGGATATGTTTCATCAAGCAAAATAAAACAACAAAATAGAACAGTCACCTATTACAATTTGACAAAATATGGGCAAGAGCAATTTGAAAATTACGTCAAATTACTTTCACGGATAATAGGTAATGTTGATGATTTTTAAATTAATTTACAACAAAACTTTTAAGCAACAAATAGCAATCCAAAACAATAAATACTGTACTTTGCAGGAATTATAAGGTTTTGATTTAATTTCTATTTTGTCAAATACTAGGGCATCAGAACACAAAACTTCATATGAAAGAAGAGGGGATTATTCTGAAGAAATTATTTAGTATTTTACTCATTGTAACAATAATGTTGAGTTTTAATATGAATGTTTATGCACAGGACAAGATATTGCGAGTTGACAATTATGAAGATGCGTTTAATTTAATTATTGAAGAATTCGACGTAGATATGACATATTTACCGGTTGACGAATCGAGAATTTCGCTTAATGATTATATCAAAATTACCAGAGAGGTTGCTGAAGAACAAAGAGAATTGTTGGACTACATCGAATTTAGACAATCAAATAATTTTGAATTATTTTCACCGCTGACAATGAGTATAGATTCAGTAACCGTTACAAAAACAAGAACGAAAGATGCTTGGGGAGATATGGGTACATACTTTGGTATTAAAGCCACATATAATGTAACAGGGACGCAAGTAAGTTACTTGAGAAATTCTAGTATATCTTATAAATATGCTACAGTAACTTCAAATGTTTCATTGGGTAATATCAGTAACCCAACGTATTCATATCTTGACGGTGGTCGTACTGGGGCTGTTAAATACACTGCTGAAATGTACTATGACTTTTTTTGGAGTGCTGGAAACGTCACCATATATACAGAATTTTATTATAGTGAATAAATGTAGGTGGCTCTGAAGAGTGAAAATGGGTGGCTCTATATCGGTGAACAAGGTGGCTCTCAACTAGCGGAATATTCAATTGTTGTTGGAATTGTAAATATCTACTCCGCATGTTTATCATACGGAGTTTTTTTTGTATAATGTACCAAGGAGGTAAATTAATATGGATTTTACCAATAAAGTAGTAGTCATCACCGGGGGCGCCCGAGGCATCGGCCGAGCCATGGCTGAGGCATTCGAACAGGCCGGAGCCCAAGTCGCCATCATCGATATCATCGAAAATGATTATTTTGTCGGGGATATCGCCAACCCGGAAATTCTCGAATCGTTCCATGGAAAAGTGATAAAAGATTTTGGCCATATCGATTTTCTGATCAACAACGCGATGCCCTTGTTCAAGGGCATCGACAACTGCTCCTATGAACAGTTCAATTACGCCCTGCAGGTGGGGGTTAGCGCGCCGTTTTATCTGACCAAGCTTTTTCTTGACAATTTCACAACCACCGGGGCGATCGTGAACATCTCCTCATCCCGCGATCGGATGAGCCAGCCCCAAAGTGAAAGCTACACCAGTGCCAAAGGGGCGATAAGTGCCTTGACCAGGTCGTTGGCGATCAGTCTTGGGGGTAGAGTCCGGGTCAATTCCGTTTCGCCGGGCTGGATTGACACCAAAAACCAGGACCATCAAGGGCCCGATGCCTCCCAACATCCTGTTAGACGAGTAGGCAAGCCGGAGGATATCGTCAATGCGGTCATGTTCCTGTGCGATGAAAAGGCCGGGTTCATCACCGGAGAAGACATCTGTGTCGATGGGGGGATGACCAAACTGATGATCTACCATGATGATTTTGGTTGGACTTACAATGAATAGACACAATTTCGATGAAGTGAGGTGGATGGATGTTTCTATTGCAGAAAATTGAGGAACTGATGGTGAATTACAGCGATGCCCGGCATACCGTCGGAGAATTCGTCCTGAACGAGAAGGCGGCGATTGGCGACTATACGATCGCCCAGATCGCCCAGAAAACCTACACTTCCAAGGCGACAGTGGTAAGGTTTGCCAAGACATTGGGATATGAGGGTTGGAAAGAATTCAAAAAGGATTACCTGGCTGAACTCAACTACCGGGCAAGTCACAGCGATGATGTCGACGTCAATATTCCCTTTAAAAAGGGCGACAGCATGGATGTTCTGGTCAACAACCTGATGAATCTCCTGATAGAGAGCGTCAGGGATACCGTTGATCTTTTGGACTATGCGATGGTGGAAAAGGCGGTTGAATATCTTAAAAATGCCCGACATGTGATCATCTTCGGCATCAGTCCCAACGATTATCTTGGTCAACTTTTCAAAAGAAAGCTGCTCACGATTGGAAAGTACGCTGATGTGGTCCAGTTTTCGGAAATCGGCCTGATGTCGAAATTCATGACCAAGCAAGACTGTGCGATTGTGATATCATATTCGGGCAACACCCGGTTCTCCGAACCGATAAGCAGCCTCAAAACGCTGATTGGCAAAAAAATTCCGATAATCGGAATCACCAGTGGCGGCGACAATTTTATCAGAAACAATGTAACCTGCGTCCTGACCATTTCTTCAAGAGAGAGACTGTACTCGAAGATATCGAATTTTGCGACGGAGAACTCGATCAACTTTATCCTGAATTTGATATTCTCGCGCTATTTCATGGACGATTATGAGCGGAACCTGATCTACAAGATTGAAAACGCCAAGGATCTTGAAGTCCAAAGAGCTGCCACATTGAAAGAACTTAAAGACTAGAACGACTGCAAAGCGGTCGTTTTTTGCAGGGCAAAAGTTTCGCATAGTTTCACCATTTTGAAATTTTGAAGGCGATTCCATGAAACTCCGTTCCATATCCGTCCGATTTGTTGAAAGCAAAAAATATCAATGATAGTATCTATCCATGGATGTGAGACACATCCGATTTAGGCGATCGAATCTGGAATCCGGAATTGCATGCAACCAGTTGGGATCGCTTCTAAATCCAGGAGGAGAAACTGATGAGTAAAAAATATGAAAGCTTGGCCCACGATATTGTCGAAAATATCGGTGGCAAAGAAAATGTATTGAATGTATATCATTGCATGACCCGTTTGCGTTTCACTTTAGCAGACAATGCCAAAGCAAACAAAGAAGCAATTGAAGAAATCGAAGGTGTCACTAAAGTTATCATCAACGCAGGTGTCTATCAGGTTGTAATCGGGCCCCATGTCAGTGATGTGTTTGAAGAAGTAATCAAACTGGTGGATATCAATCCAAATAAGGAAGATGTTCCGGCTGCTAAAAACGGGATCTTGAATACTATATTTGATTTCATCTCCGGAACTTTCCAACCGGTCATTCCAGCCTTGTCTGGAGCGGGAATGGTCAAAGCGGTTCTGGCAATCCTGGTTGTCTTAAAACTGATAACCAATGAGTCGCAAACTTATTACTTGCTCAATATGTTTGCCGATGGGGTATTCTATTTCCTGCCGCTGATATTGGCGTACACGGCAGCCCAGAAATTGAAAGCGAACCCGATCCTGGCGGTCAGCGTGGCGGCGATGATGCTTCATCCCAATTGGTTCGCCTTGGTTACAGCGGGTGAGCCGGTAAGCTTCTTTGGAGTTGTTCCTTTCACTTTGGCCCGCTACTCGTCTTCGGTAATCCCGATCATCCTGGTGGTGCTGGTTCAGGCAAAAGTGGAGAAACTGCTCCGCAAATATGTGCCAAAATCAATTGAACTGGTTATTGTGCCCTTGTTGACTTTCCTGATCATGGGAACCTTGGCATTTTCAATCCTGGGACCGATCGGAACCATCCTTGGTGGTTACCTGGCGACATTCTTCACTTTCTTGAGTGTCAAAGCGGCCTGGGCACCGGCAGTGCTGATCGGAGCTTTTTGTCCGTTGATGGTCATGATCGGTTTGCACAATGCGGTAGCGCCATTGGGGGTCGTCCAAATGTCAAATCTTGGATTCGACAGTATCTGGGGACCGGGAAATATCTGTTCTAATATGGCCCAGGCGGCAGCCGTTACTGTAGTCGCGCTAAGAACGAAAAACAAACAGACAAAACAGATTGCAGCAAGCGCTAGTGTCACTGCCTTTATGGGGATCACGGAGCCGGCACTGTACGGGGTCAATCTTGTTAAAAAATATCCTTTGGTCGCATCAATGATTGGTGGGGGGCTAGGCGGGCTTTATGCCGGGTTGACCCATACCCATCGTTTCGCTACCGGATCAGGCGGTCTTCCAGCAGTTGCCTTGTACATCGGTGACAACACGATGAGATTTTTCTACAATATTATCATTGCCATGGTCATCTCGGCGATTGTATCGGCGGCGTTGACCTTTGTATTGAGTCTCAAATATGAAAATAATGAGGGAGGAGTCCAGGCTCCGACGGAAAAAGAAAAGACCGGATTTGCCGGAGCGATTGTCGAATCGCCACTCAAAGGCGAAGTGCTGCCACTTGAGCAATGCAATGACCAGGCTTTCGCAAGCGGAAGCATCGGCAAAGGGGTTGCGATCAATCCGACCGAGGGCAAGGTTGTCGCGCCATTTGATGGTACTGTTGTAACACTGTTTCCGACCAAACATGCAATCGGCCTTGTTTCAAAAGACGGGCTGGAATTGCTGATCCATGTCGGTATCGATACTGTCAATCTCAATGGCAAATATTTTGAAGCGCTGGTCAAACAAGGCGACCAGGTCAAAGCCGGGCAGGATTTGATCGAGTTCGATATCGAGGGGATTGAAAAATCCGGATATTCCCCCAGACAATTGTCGTAGTGACAAATCACAGCCAATATGGCAATATCGCCAGCACAAATGAAATGAGAGTCGGTTTTTCTGACAGCCTGCTGGCAATAGAAGGATAGGGGTAAACAATGCATTATAAAAAAATTAAAAATTTTCCCAAAGGCTTCCTGTGGGGCGCTTCGACTTCAGCCTATCAGGTTGAAGGGGCTTGGAACGAAGACGGCAAGGGTTTGTCGGTTCAGGATTTCAACGAGACACCTGACGGGATAACCGACTTCAAGGTCGCCAGCGACCATTACCACCGCATGAAAGAGGATGTGGAACTGATGGCCCAGATGGGAATGAAGGCTTACCGCTTCTCGATTTCCTGGGCCCGGGTCATCCCCGAAGGCACCGGAGCGGTCAATGACAAGGGATTGAAGTTCTATAATGATCTGATTGACGAACTGCTTGCTTATGGCATCGAGCCGGTTGTGACGCTGTACCATTTCGACCTGCCTTACGGGCTTTACAAGCTTGGAGGTTGGTCAAACCGGGAGACCATCGCCGCTTTTGAAAACTATGCCCGGATCTTGTTTGAAAACTACGGGGACAGGGTAAAGTACTGGCTGACCATCAATGAACAGAACGTAATGATCAACCACCCCAATGCGATGAATCCCGGTGTGATCCCTTCAAAAAAGGAACTCTACCAACAATGCCACAACATGTTCGTGGCCGGAGCTAAGGCCATCAACCTCTGCCATGAGATGTTCAATGACGCCAAGATCGGGCCGGCCCCCAATATCGTGGCGATCTATCCGGAAAAATGCGATCCGGCTGATGCCATCGCTGCCGACAACTGGGAAGCGATCCGCTGCTGGCTGTATCTCGATATCGCCGTTTATGGTGTCTACAACAAGCTGGTGTGGGCTTATCTTGAACAAAGGGGTTATGAGCCGACAATCGAGCCTGGTGACATGGAAACCATCGCCAAAGCCAAACCGGACTTCATCGGCTGCAACTACTATGCGACCGCCACTGTCGCCGCCAGCAGAAATGACGGGACCGACTGCCAGGCCCGCAACGGTGACCAGCAGATCATGATCGGTGAGGAGGGGGTTTATCGGGCGGCCAAAAACGATTATCTCGAACAAACCGAATACGGCTGGCTGATTGACGCAATCGGATTGCGGGTGACCCTAAGACGGATCTACAGCCGTTATAACCTGCCGATTCTGATTACGGAAAACGGTCTGGGTGCCAGAGACGAGCTCACTGAGGATGGCAAGGTCCACGACCAGTACCGGATCGATTATCTTGAACGCCACTTCGCCCAGGCGCTTATGGCGATAAACGACGGTGTCGATCTGATCGGTTATTGCCCGTGGTCGTTCATGGATCTTGTATCCACCCATCAGGGATATGGCAAGCGCTATGGATTTGTCTACGTCAACCGGGGCGAGGACGATTTGAAAGACCTCGACCGGATCAAAAAGGACAGCTATTATTGGTATCGGGATGTGATTGCATCAAACGGAAAGTCAATCACTGATATGGTGGATTCACAATAAAACATTCGTATCCAGTTGGGGCTGTCTGCATCCAAACCGGATAATTCGCGACCATGAAGACCATGACAAATTGGAAAGTGATTTGTCATGGTCTTTTCGCTGTTTTCTCTGACTGGTTTGCTCTCAAACTGGATTGGACAAATAACTATTTATGCGTTTTTTATTATACATGTATACATTGAGTGTATAGATAGTATTTGACTTAAAGAGCACTTTAAAGTAAAATGGGTTTAGGAGGATAGGTATATGGATCTAATCAATCATAAAACCTTTCGCGAATTTATAATATTGTCGTGTTTGCAGCACAATCCCGAAGGCTTGAACATTCATCAGCTGCTATCGGCCCTGAATGAGTTCTTTAGCGTTGACGAAGTCGAGCTGTTTCTCGCATTGTCAAAACTGCTTAAGGAAAACCGGATCCAGGGCCAGAACAACGCTGAGAAGATGCAGGTTTTCTATATCCTGACCAAGGATGGAAAGCAGGCATGTCAGTCATACAGGCTGATGTGGGATGGCCTGCAGGACAAGCTAGACAAACTGGTAAAATGAGGTGATGTACATGAACAAATATGAATTTCTCGAAGCCCTGGAGCGCAATCTTCAGGATGTCGATTTCCAAATCCGGCATGATGCCTTGCGCTACTACCAGGATCTCATCGAAAACGGCGGGTATGACCAGGAAGCGACCATTAGAAATCTAGGCGCGCCTGAGGTTATCGCTTCAAGAATCAAAGCGGAACAAGTCAACAAAGCATTTGAAGAAGGACAATTCGACAATGGGCCCGAAGTCAAGGTGCCAACCGGTCAGAAAGTAGATAAGAATTTGATCTTGATAATCGCTATCGTGATTGTCATCGCATCTTTTTCTTTAGGTGGGATTGGTGGGGCTTTTGGAATACTGATTGGCATGGGAGCGGGGATTTTTGGCTTATTGGCGGGCTTGCTGTCCTTTGGTATTATTTCATTCGTTCACGGCGTTAATACGCTGCTGCTTATTGAAAACGGGTTCGACACCGGCAATGTCCTGATCCATGTCGGGATATTATTGGTCAATATCGCCCTGACTTTCCTGTGGCTCGCCCTGTTTATCGCCATTGTCAAGGCGCTGCCTCTGATTGTCAAAGCAGTCATTGAGGCGGTTACGCGGTTTGTGGCCTGGCTGAGGAGGTTGCTGTCATGAAAAAATTATCTAACGCCCTGGTCTTTTTCTTCGTGGTCTGCCTGGTTGTTGGGGTAGCCATGATTTCGGTGGGATACGGGATAACCGACCAGAAAAGCTTCAGACTGACTGATATCCTGGGATTTGGCGTAATCGAAGACAAGGATTACCAATCCCTGAACTTAAGCGATATCGAAAATGTCAAGATCGAGGCCAATTCGAAAGTCATTTTCCGCCAAGGCGACACCCTCAAACTGATCTACACGACCCCTAGCGACAGTGTCAGTGTCAGCGGCGACAACCTTACGGTCAAGGAAAAGAACACCAATACGATTGGGTTCTACTTTGGCAAGGTAAAGGTCGATACCATCATTATCGAATATCCCGCTGATTACGAGTTTTCCAATGTCGATTTGAGCATCGATGTTTCAAGCATAATCATCGACGACCTCAATGCCCTTAATCTTTACATCGACAACGACGCGGGGAGCAACGAGGTCAACGGCGGCGCCATCGGCAATATCGATATCGACAGTGACGTCGGTTCGACCAAGATTGACGGGGTGGACTTTGGCTCTCTCAAGGGAAAGGTCGATGTCGGTTCAATCACAATCAACCTGATTGACGATGTTTCACAATACTCGATGAAGCTTTCCGGCGATGTGGCAAGCATCAAAGTCGACGGCGAAGATGTCGGCGATTACAATTCCGACGGCCTTAGCGACAAGACGATCGATCTTGCCAGCGATGTCGGTTCGATCAAGATCAACTCCCGCTGATCATGGCTATCGAAGAGGTTGAAAGGCGGCTCAAACGCGACAACAAGATCCTCTTTGCCAGGGACAGTCCCTCTCTTGCCAGCCTTGTAGCGATTCTTGAGACAATGGACAAGAAGGCCGTTGTGCTTTGGGCGCTCGACCAGGCAACAGCGGTCGTGATGGAACTTGATGGCAAATACCCCGAAATCGGGCTGTTTGTCGAGTCCCTCAATCTCGCAAATCTCTGGTTCCAGGGCCAGGTAAAGATGGCCCCGGTCAAAAATGCGATCCTGCAATTGCATAAAATTGCCGGCGAGTTCGAAAAGGATGGCAGCACCAGGGCAGACGGCCTCAAAATCCGGGCGCTGGCCCATGGCCTGGCCACAATCCATTCCAAGAAACACGCCATCGGTTTGCCCATGTACTATCTAAGTGCCCTGGTATGTCGCGACAAAGACAATTACCAGGTGCTAGTAACCGACATGATCAAACAGTATCGTGCCGCCCTGGAATATTATGATTCACATCTAAGTGAATGCAATGTCCACTGGGCCAAATTCATGCAATGAAATCCAACGGAGTCTGCGGGCTCCGTTTTTTCAAATAATTAGGGATAAATAGACAAATCGTTGTAAAGATTTCGCAATTTTTGTATAATACCCTTGTGAGGTAAAACCATGAGAGATGTAAGCAAAATCAAAAGTGTAGTAATCAAAATCGGGAGCTCGTCACTGTGCGATGCGTCCAATAAAATAAATAAGGAAAAAATCCTGAAGCTGATCAACCAGATCGCCATCTTGAAACGACGCGGCCTGAAAGTGACGCTTGTCTCATCGGGGGCGATCATGGCGGGTATGGACAAGCTCGGCTTGGAAACCAAACCGACAAACATTCCCCAGAAGCAGGCCCTTGCGGCAATCGGCCAGGCTTCGTTGATGCAGATCTACGAGGACCTGTTCGAGCTGTTCGATCTCAAATGCGCCCAGGTCCTTTTGAACCATGACGATTTCGGGGAGCGGATGCGGCTGCTCAACCTGACCAACGCCCTGAATTCGATGTTTGAATACGATGTGATCCCAATCATCAACGAGAACGACACCCTGGCGGTTGACGAGATCAAGGTTGGCGACAACGACACCCTGGCGGCATTGATGGTGCCCATGGTCGACGGCGACCTGCTTGTGCTCGTATCGGACATAAACGGGCTTTACGACGACAACCCCCATACCAATCCCGAAGCGACGCTGATCCACAATGTCGTGTGCATCGACGACAGTATCCGCTCGATGGCCAAGGACCCGACCACGAAAGTGGGAACCGGGGGCATGGTGACCAAGATCAAGGCGGCCAAGATCGTCAATGACTATGGCTGCGCGATGGCGATCGTCAACGGGCAACAGCCCGATGTGATCGTCGATCTCCTTGACGGTGAGATTGTGGGAACCTGGTTTGATGGCAAGGCGGGAAGAACCCTTACGTCAAGACAACATTGGCTTTTCCACCGTTCGTCACCCAAAGGCAAGATTGTGGTTGACAAGGGTGCGGCCAAGGCGTTGCTTGAAAAGCACACTTCGCTGCTGCCAAAAGGCATCATCGATGTAACCGGCGACTTCTTGATGTCGGCGGTGGTGGAAATAGTCGACCAACAGGGCAAAGTGCTGGCCCGGGGCCAGACCAATTACTCTTCCGATGAGATCCGCCTGATCAAGGGTCTGAAAACCGACCAGATCGAAGCGGTGCTGCATTACAAAGATTACGATACGATAATTCATGCCAACAATCTGGTATTGAACAAGGAGTAGACAATGGATGAAACAATAATCAGACAATTAGAGAAAACCAAACAGGCCAAGAAGTTCATGCTTACCTGTGAAAAGACGAAAAAAGAGGCGGCGTTGACAGCCATCGCCGCGGCTTTGAAAGCCAACACCGATATCATCGTGGCTGAAAATGAAAAGGATGTGGCCATGGCTGGTCAAAACGGCATCTCGGAAGCGATGGTCGACCGGCTGCTGCTCACCCCTGAAAGGATCACGGCGATCGCCAATGACGTTTTGAAAGTCCGCGACCTGCCTGATCCAATCAACGAGGTGATCCGGGTGATTGAACGGCCCAACGGACTTGTCATCAAGCAGGTGAGAATCCCGATCGGGACGGTCGGTGTCATCTATGAATCCCGGCCTAACGTCACGGTCGACATTTCCGCGATCTGCATCAAGACAAACAATGTGGCGGTATTAAAAGGCGGCAAGGAGGCTTTGAACTCGAACCGGATTTTAGTCAAGGTCATCAATGACGCGATCAAGGACATCCTAGGAGATGGTTGCGTCGAATTGATCGAGACCAGCGACCGTGACCAGATTGCCAGATTGATGCAGGCCAACGATTATCTTGATGTGATCATCCCAAGGGGTTCGGCGGCGCTGATCCAGGCGGTTGTCAAGAACGCTTCGGTGCCGGTTATCGAAACCGGGGCGGGCATTTGCCATCTTTATATCGACAGCGAAGCCGATCTGACCATGGCTTTGGAAATCGCCCTTAACGGCAAGGTCCAACGGCCATCGGTGTGCAACGCAATCGAGACCATTTTGGTCAACGAAGCGGTGGCTGAGGAGTTCGTGCCCAAGCTGGCAAAGGCGTTCAAGCCTTACAACGTGACGATCTACGGCGACGAGCGGGTCCAAGGCCTTATTGACGCCAAATTGGCCACAGCGCAAAACTATGCGACCGAGTATGACGACTATATCTGCAACATCAAGACAGTCAAGGATGTCAACGAGGCCATCGAACATATCTATCAATACTCGACCAAACATTCCGAAGCGATTGTTACCAGAAATGATGCGACAGCGGAATATTTCCTGAGCGCTTTGGATTCGGCCTGTGTCTACCATAATGCCTCGACCCGTTTCTCCGATGGGGGCGAGTTCGGATTTGGCAGCGAGGTCGGGATTTCGACCCAGAAACTCCATGCCCGGGGACCGCTGGGGCTCCAGGAGATGACTTCAAGCAAATACAAAGTTTACGGTAAAGGGCAGGTAAGAAAATGAACGTCGACATGAGAGTGGAAAGAGCCATCGAACTGCGTGGCCAGAAGTACAATTGTGCCCAGACTGTCATCGGGGCCTACGCTGATGCCATCGCTGTGCCTTTCGAACAGCTGATGAAAATGAGCGAAGGTCTGGGAGGTGGCATCGCCGGAACCGGCGACACCTGCGGGGTCATATCGGCGGCGGCTCTGGTCCTTGGTCTTCTCAAAGGTACAGGCGAGCCGGATCTGGCCCACAAGGAACAGCTTAACGCCACCATCAAGGCCCTAATCCAGGAGTTCAAGGAAGAACACGGCACAATAGCCTGTTTCGAACTCAGAGGTATCATCAATCCCGAAGTCCGCAAGAAATCATCGACATGCAACGAACTGATCTTCAATATGGTCCGCATGATCGACAAATATCTCTAAAATCCCGCATTCCGGGATTTTTTTGTTGACTAAAAACAGGATAGGTCTATAATGTTAGTAGACTAACTAATTGCAAGGAGGTTAATATGAAAGACAAAAAGATCGAACAGCTTTCATTGGATGTTCACTTTTTTTCCAAGGAAGTCAAGGATTACGCCAAGGCGAAGTTCTGCCACCAGGAGTTCAACCATCACCAGGGCCAACTGCTTATGGTGCTCGCGGAAAATCCCGATTTCAATCAGGCCCAACTGGCCAAAAAACTGGAGATAACCCCGGCGACCCTGTCGGTCAGGCTCAAGAAGCTCGAGGATTCCGGCTATGTTCGAAGGATTGAAAACCCGGATGACAAAAGGAACTATCGACTTGTCGTTTCCCCAAAGGGTCTCGAAAACATCGCTGCCATCAAAAGGTCGTTCAAGGAGATGTCCAAGGCGATTTTTTCCTGCCTCGATGACCAGGAAATCGATCAGTTAAGCAAACTGATAAACAAATGTCGCAACAATTTAAAGGATAAGAAAACATGTTAAAACTCAAGAAATTTTACGTCCGCTACCTGGTAGCCATCCTCCTGTGTCTAGGGATGCTGGTGGTCCAGGCCAAGGGCCAATTGGATCTGCCGGACATGATGTCCCAGATCGTCACAACCGGTATCCAGGCCGGGGGGAACGAGGATCAAGTACCCGAACTGGTTGACAGCACGACCTACAGCCACCTGCAATCGGTGATGCTCGAACCGGAACTGCTCGAAAACGACTATGAATATGTCACCAAAGCAGATTTGGGCGCCAGCCTGCAAAGCAAGTATCCCGATTTTACCGAAGGTTACCGGCTCAAAGACATCACCGCGGGGGACAAGGACACGCTAAAAAACAACATGGCGGTGGCCCTGATTCTGGTGAACATGGTCGACAACAATCCTGACCAGGCGTCGTCACTCTTGGAAATGACCCAGGGAATGGATTTCTACGTCTTCATGTCGGTGATCACCAGCGACCAGAAAGCGCAGATCATCAATTCATTCTCAAACCAGCTCACCCAGATGGGCGAGTCGAATCTCGTCCTGGCGGTAAGCGGGGCGGTTCTTGAATTCTATGAGAATATGGGTGCTTCCGGAGCGGCGATCCAGAGCGACTATGTCCTGAACAAAGGGATCGAGATGCTTGGCGTCACCCTGCTTGTGACAGTGGCGACCATCCTGGGCGGCCTGTTCTCGGCCCGGGTTGGAGCCGGTGTGGCCAAGGACATCCGCAAGGCTGTCTTTGAGAAGGTGGCCCAGTTCTCGCAAAACGAATTCAACCATTTCTCCACCGCATCGTTGATCACCCGGACGACCAATGACATCACTCAGGTGCAAAACGTCGTGATCATGCTGCTGCGCATCGCGATGTTCGCGCCGATCATGGGCGTCATGGCCATCTACAAGGCGGTCAATTTCGCTCCGACGATGACCTGGATCGTATGGCTGGTCCTGGCGGTTCTGTTGGTCATCATCATGGGAACATTCACAATCGTTTTGCCAAAATTCAAGATTGTTCAAAAACTAGTCGACAAGATCAACCTGGTCATGCGCGAAAACCTGAGCGGGTTGCTTGTCATCCGGGCTTTCTCGAATGAAAATGTGGCCAAACGCCGTTTCGAGGATGCCAACAAGGACCTGCTTGACGTCAACCTGTTTGTCAACCGGGTCATGGGAGCATTGATGCCGATTATGATGTTCATCTTCAACGCGACCACGCTGCTTGTCATCTTCTACGGTGCCAAGGAAGCGGATACCGGTTCGATCGCGATCGGGCAGATCATGGCCTTTATGCAGTATGCGATGCAGATATTGATGTCATTCTTGATGCTCGCAATGATCTTCTTCATGGTGCCCCGGGCTTCGGTGGCATCGAAACGGATTTCTGAGGTGCTGGATTTGCCCGTGGAAATCAAAGACCCCCAAAATCCAAAATCTTTCAACGTGGAACAAAAGGGGAGCCTGGAATTCGAGAATGTCACTTATTGCTACCCTCATGCCAACGAGGCTGTGCTAAGCGACATCTCATTCAAAGTCCGACCTCAGGAAATAACCGCCATCATCGGTTCGACCGGTTCAGGCAAATCGACATTGATCAACCTGATTCCCCGGCTGATCGAAGCGACGGTCGGTGTCGTGAAAGTCAACGGTGTCGATGTCGCCAAAGTCAACCAACACGATTTGCGTGAGGCAATCGGCCTGGTGCCCCAGAATGCCAAACTGTTTTCCGGAACAATCCGCGAAAACATCAAATATGGCAATGACAACCTGAGTGATGAACAGATCCAGACGATTCTCGAAACAGCCCAGGCCTGGGATTTCGTTTCAGCGATGCCTGAGGGCATTGACACCCCGGTGGCCCAAGGGGGCAGCAACTTCTCCGGCGGGCAAAAGCAGCGGTTGGCGATTGCCCGGGCGTTGGCCAAAGAAGCGGATATCTACATCTTCGATGATTCGTTCTCGGCGCTCGATTTCAAAACCGATGCGACGCTGCGCGCCAAGCTGGCAAAGATGCTTGAAAAGAAAAAAGCGGCGGTGCTTATTGTCGGGCAACGGATCGCCTCGATCATGCACGCCAACCAGATAGTGGTTCTCGACAAAGGCAAGATTGTCGGAGTGGGAACCCACAGCGAACTGTTGGCAAATTGCCAGGTATACCAGGAAATAGCCGCATCGCAATTGTCTAAGGAGGAACTTGAAGATGGACAATAACAAAAGACAAGAACCTCGCCGGGGTGGCGGTGGCCCGGGAATGCACCATGGCCTGGGCCAAGGTGAAAAAGCCAAAAACCTGAAAGTCGCCTTAAGAAAAATTGGTGCCTACTTGAAGCCTTATTCGTTCAAGCTTACCGTAGTATTGGTTTTTGGAATCATCGCGACAGTCTTCTCGATTGTCGGACCGAAAATCCTGGCCGGCGCGACTGATGAAATGGTCAACGGAATCATTGCCAAAATCCAAGGAACCGGTGGCATCGACTTCACCAAAATCGGCCAGATTGTCCTGATGCTGGCCGGACTGTATCTGATTTCGATGCTGTTTAG
This sequence comes from Erysipelotrichaceae bacterium, assembly GCA_028698185.1. Lineage (GTDB taxonomy): Bacteria > Bacillota_I > Bacilli_A > Erysipelotrichales > Coprobacillaceae > JAQVDW01. Next base: position 53,071 of record JAQVDW010000004.1, read on the forward strand.
CTTCATTCAGGCCTGGGTGGTCACCGATGTCGCGCAAAAAGTGTCATACAATTTGCGTAACGAGATCAATGAGAAAGTCAGCCGCCTGCCTTTGAAATATTTTGACACCCATCCTTTGGGTGATACCCTGTCTAGGGTTACCAACGATGTCGACACCCTGGCGCAATCGTTGAACCAGGCCTTGACCCAAATTGTCAATTCGACAATCACCGTCATCGGGGTGGTCGTGATGATGTTCACGATATCCTACCAGATGACATTGATAGCCATCATTGTCATCCCGGTAAGCTTCATTCTGATCGCAATCGTGATGAAGTTTTCGCAGAAATATTTCACCGCCCAACAAAAATCGCTGGGTGGGGTCAACGGGCAGATCGAGGAGATATACGGCAACCATCTCATCGTCAAGGCCTATAACGGAGAACAAAAGGCGGTCAGCGCCTTCAACAAGTACAATGACGAACTCTATGATTCGGCTTGGATTTCCCAGTTCTTCTCGGGCCTGATGCGGCCGATCACCGTGTTCGTCGGCAATGTCGGCTACGTCGCAGTGACACTTGTAGGGGGCTATCTTGCCCATGGCGGCACCATCACCATCGGTGATATCCAGGCCTTCATCCAGTATGTAAACCAGATCAACCAGCCAATCGGACAGATCGCCCAGACGATGAGTCTGCTGCAATCGACCGGCGCGGCGGCTGAGCGGATCTTCGAATTCCTTGAAGAAAGTGAGATGGTCGAATCGCATACGACAGTAGCCCCTGAGGCCTACGATGCGATCCAGGGCCATGTCCAATTCGACCATGTCCACTTTGGCTACAATGAGGGGACGACGATCATCAACGACTTCACCATGGATATCCAGGCGGGTCAGACTGTGGCGATCGTGGGACCGACCGGTGCCGGGAAGACGACCATTGTCAAGCTGCTGATGCGTTTCTATGAGCTCAACGGCGGCGCGATCAAAATCGACGGCCACGATATCAAGGACCTGTCATACCATGACCTGCGCGACCTGTTCGGGATGGTGCTTCAGGACACCTGGCTTTTCAACGGCACAATCAAGGACAACCTGAAATACGGCCGGCTTGATGCGAGCGAACAGGAAATCGAACAGGCGGCCAAACTGGCTTATGTCGACCACTTCGTCAACACGCTCGAAGCCGGGATGGACACTCAAATCAATGAAGATTCATCGAACATCTCCCAGGGGCAAAAGCAGCTGCTTACCATCGCCCGGGCCTTCTTGAAGGATCCTAAGATCCTGATCCTCGACGAGGCGACATCTTCAGTCGACACCCGGACCGAAGTCCTTATCCAAAAAGGGATGGAACGGCTGATGGAAGGGCGGACGAGCTTCATCATCGCTCACCGCCTTTCGACAATCCGCAACGCTTCCAAGATCATCGTCCTCAACCAGGGGGATGTGGTGGAAGTCGGTTCCCATGAACAGCTTATGGCCAACAACGGGTTCTATGCGAATCTTTACAATTCCCAATTCTCATCATAAAGCGAGCAACCCTCGCTTTTTTTTTGTTTGAGTAAGCGTTCATTATTCCCGGGAAATACCGGCAGCCCCCGTAAGGGGCTGGAAATTCAACAATCCAAGCCGACACGGGAGCCGGTCAAATTGACAAACGGCCATGGCTGTGCTACAATTTTTTGGCACAGAGTAGAGACAAGTACGTGAAGTGTTTGATGGACGGGGAGTTGTCATCAAAACGAAAGGTAAGCCTGCGATATTTGTCTTGCATCCCGCTGGAATCTGAAATTTGACGGGATGGGTGACAAACCCGTCCTTTTTAATACAGGAATTCCAATTGGAAATTGGAAAGGAGTGTTTCGATGATGGAACGCGTCGATTTGATTATCAACCATCCTGACTTCATCAGGATAATTACCAAGCTTAAAAAGGTGGAAAAAAACCGGGAGTTCTGCATCCACGATCTCGAACATCTCTTGAATGTCGCGAGGATCATGATGATCAAAAACCTCGAGGAAAACCTGGGATTCGAGAAGGAAATCATCTACGCCACGGCCCTTTTGCATGATATCGGCAAACTGCACCAGTACAAGACCAAAGAGAAACATGCCCCCTATGGAGCCATCCTGGCAGCTGGGATCCTACGTGACTGCCGCTTTAATGAAGCGGAAACTGCGATGATGGCTCAGGCCATAAAGACCCACAGCGATGACGAGGCCACCAATCCCTTAGGCGAGCTGCTGCGAACCAGTGACAAGCTCTCCCGGAATTGCTTTTTATGCCCGGCCAGGGACAAGTGCAACTGGGACGACAAGAAAAAAAACAAAGGAGTGACGATATGATCATCAAAGACAGGAAATTCGATACCAAAAACAATCATTACATCATGGGGATAGTGAACATCACTCCTGATTCATTCTCCGACGGGGGAAAATACAACAATCTCGAACAGGCTCTAAAGCGGATCGAAGAAATGATCGCCGAAGGCGCCCACATCATCGACATCGGCGGGGAATCGACCCGTCCGGGCCATGTCCGGATTTCCGACGAGGAGGAAATCGGCCGGATCATGCCGCTGTTGAAGGCAATCAAGGAACGTTTTGACATTCCGGTTTCGCTTGACACCTACAAGCCTGGCGTGGTCAAGGCGGCCATCGGCTACATCGACCTGGTCAACGACGTCCATGGCCTGAAATACGATCCGGAAATGGCACATATAATCGCGGCAAACAACCTTTCGGTCTGCATCATGCACAACCGGGACAACCAGGATTATGATGACTTTTGGAACGACCTGAAAAGCGACCTGAAGGAAAGCCTGGCCATCGCCAAAGCGGCGGGAATCCCTGATGAGCGGATCATGCTCGACGGAGGGGTCGGGTTCCCCAAGGATTACAACCAGAACCTCATTACTCTCAACCGGACCGATGAGCTGGTGGAGTGGGGGTATCCCGTTTTGATCGCGACGTCAAAAAAAGGCTTCATCGGCCAGATCACCGGCAACCCGGTTGACAAGAGGACGGCAGGAACCGTGGCGACCACGGTATTTGGAGCCATGAAAGGCGCTTCGTTTTTCCGGGTCCACGATGTCAAGGAAAACAGTGACGCCTTGAGGGTGACCAAAGCCATACTCAATGAAAGCATCGATTAGAGGAAAAATTATGGACAAGATAAAAATACATGGGTTGAGCTTTTTCGCCCACCATGGCGTTTTCGAGCAGGAAAAAATCAAGGGGCAGGAATTCATCATCGACTGCGAATTCGAGATTGACACAAGTCGATGCAACGATCAACTTGACAAGACGGTGAATTACGGCGAAGTGTCATTGGATATCGTCGATTTTGCCACAAAGAACCAGTATGATCTGCTTGAGGCGCTTGCGAACAAGCTGGCCAGATACCTGCTTGGAAAGTTCCATCTGATGGCCGGACTGACCCTGACAATCCACAAGCCCAACGCACCGATTCCAACCAAGTTCGATGACGTGACTTTGACAATCCACCGCCAGTGGACCACGGCTTTTCTGGCGACCGGATCGAATTTGGGCGACCGCCAGGCCAATCTGGACTCGGTACTCGACCAGATAGCTGCCGACCCCAATATGGAATTGGCAGGAAAATCAAGTTACCTGGAAACCCCACCTTATGGTGTGGTTGACCAGCCCGACTTTTACAACGGGGTCATCAAGATACAAACCATCTACACCCCATACGAGTTGCTTGATTTTTGCCACCGGGTTGAGACGCTCGCGGGCCGGGTAAGGAAAAGAAGATGGGGCGAGCGCACCCTGGATGTCGACATCCTAACCTTTGGTGATGTTGTCATCTACAACGACAATCTCAAAATTCCCCATCCCGAGATGCACCTGCGCGATTTCGTCTTGAAGCCGTTGTGCGAGATCGAGCCGTATCTGATCCATCCGGTATTGAAAAAAAATGTGACGGCGCTCTTGAAAGAATTAAGTGAAAACTAGACGACCTCGCAAAAAAGCGATGCCGTTTTTTCCAATGCCATAAAAATCACGACAAGGACACTTTTAGAGCCGGGGCGGGGACGAATTCCGGCATTTTTGTTCTTAAAGGTTGAATTTGTTGTGAAAATACCCTAAAGTGTTTATAATGAAGTTAGGAAGACTCATGGACCATGGTGGCATTTGCCAGTCAGGGAACATGAGCCAAATGATAAACTAAAACATTTTTCATGGCCGATAGTTTATCCATATTTTAATCGAAAGAGACGGACAGGATATTATGAATGTGGAAATTATCAATGTCGGAACGGAACTGCTTTTAGGTGAGATTGTCAATACCAACGCCACTTATCTCCAGAAGATGTGCAAAGAACTGGGGTTCGATGTGTTCTTCCAGCAGACCGTCGGTGACAATCCCGACCGGGTCAAGCAGGCCCTTGATGTCGCTTTTGCCCGCGGGGCGGACTGTGTCATCACTACCGGGGGGCTGGGGCCAACCCAGGACGATCTCACCAAGGAGATCGCTACCGATTATCTTGGTTTGCGGCTGGTCTACGACAAGGAGCAGGCGGCGACAGTCATGGCCAAGATGCTTTTCTTGACCAAGGGCCAGGAGGTCACCTCCAACAATCTCAAGCAGGCGTTCTTCCCCGAAGGTGCCCATATCCTCGAAAATGCGGTGGGGACAGCCAACGGCTGTGTGATGACCAGCGGTGACAAGATGATCATCAACCTGCCCGGACCGCCAAAGGAACTGCGTTACCTGGTCGACAGCCAGCTCAAGGATTATCTCAAGCAGTTCCGCCAGGCCCGGATCTACACCTTGGATATCTTCACCCTGGGCATCGGCGAGAGCAAGGTGGCCCATCTTCTTGAAGACATCATCAACAACCAGGAAGGCGTTTCGATCGCCCTGTATGCATCGGAAATCTCAGTCCGGGTCCGTTTGGGCTGCAAGGCCCTGAACCGGGAAGAGGCTCTTGAGCATCTTTCCAAGGTAAAGCAGGAAATCACCGAAAAGCTCAAGGACTATGTGGTCGATAAGCTGGATCTCAAGAAATACATTTATGACCATATCCCCGCCTATACCATCAACCTGCCCGAAGGCTGCGAAATTTTCGCCAAGCCCCTAGGTCCAGTCCAAGGCGGCGACCTGGTCGTGACCATTACCAAAAAGGCCTACCCGCTAGGTGAGGAGCTCAGGCTCAACATCAACTATCAGGGCGAAAAATTCATCACGAAAATCCGCTATCTCGGTACGTCAAGCTACTCGAAGGAAAAGATCGAACATCGGATCCTGGAAGCGATCGCCAAAATACTTTAAAAAACTCCCGGACATTGTGTTCAGGAGTTTTCTTCATTCAGGCCGGTGGCTGTCTGCTGGAAGACGTTGAGGAAATGTTCGCATTCCTTGGAGAACAGCTGATACTTTTTGTAGATAAGATAATGGTTGGTGTTCAGGTCGGGATGAAACGGCACGAAGGATAAGCCCGGGATATTCAGCTGGTGGCTGTGGCTTTCCAGGCTCAATGCCAGACTTCCGCCCTGGGCGACGATCTGGGCGGCGTTGTAGAGAAGGTTGTAAGTGTTGGAAATGAGGAACCCGCGATAGTTGCCACCCAGCCAACCGGCGAATTCGTTCTTGACCATCTCCTGGTCGGGACACATCACTTCCATATTGTAAATCTCATGCGACTGGACATGATTTTGGGCGGCCAGGCGATTGTCGTCTTTGACAAGCAGGCCCCAGCGGTCGTGGATCGGGAGCTTAAAAAAATCGAACTTGGCCAGATTGACCGGGTCGAGCACGAGGCCGAAGTCGAGCAGACCCGATTCCAGCCGGTCGGCGATATCCTGGACATTGCCGCTGTAAAGATGGAAATGGATCTGGGGATGATCCTTCTGGATGGCGGCGATCGCTTTTGCCAGGATGGAAGATGCCGCGGTCTCCGTCGCCCCGATATGGATGTCGCCCGAGAGGATATCGGGACTGCTTTTCATCATTTCCTCGGTCTTGTCGACTAGAAAGAGTATCTGCTGGGCCTGTTTTTTCAAAAGGAGCCCGTCATCGGTCAGGATGATGGTGCGGTTGGTCCGGATGAACAGCTGCTTGTCGAATTCTTCCTCGAGCTCCTTCATCTGGCGCGACAGGGTCGGCTGGGTGATGTGGAGCTTCTTGGCGGCCTGGACGATTGTCTTTTCCTGGGCGATAGTCAAAAAATAGCGTAAAGTTCTGATTTCCATAGGCTTTCTCCGTTTCCCCATAGTGATATGGACTGTTGATATTTTACCATTTAAAAGAGGAAAAATGCAAATGGGATCGGGGAAAAAATATTCTCCAAAACTATTGACTTAAAGCCGGCTTTAAGGTTTAGAATCAAACTGGTTGCCATCAATATATCATAGCTGGGAAGCTTCAACGATGATGGCAAAGTGAAGGAGAACCTATGGAAACAATCAAAAACAAGACATTGACCGGAGAACGGGCACTTTTTGCCAGCGACGGTCTTCATATCGAACAGTGCATCTTTGAAAACGGGGAATCACCCCTGAAGGAAAGCGGCAACCTTGACATCGCCCAAAGCATCTTCAAATGGAAATACCCACTGTGGTATTGCCATGATGTGACCGTGGCCAACTCGATGCTCACGGAAACAGCCCGTTCGGGCATCTGGTATACCCATGGCATTGGGATTGTCAACAGCACAATCGAAGCACCCAAGACATTCCGGCGCTCTTCGAACATAACACTTGACAATGTCAGCCTGCCATTGGCCCAGGAAACACTGTGGAACTGCAACGTTATCACAATGAAAAATGTCACTGCCCGGGGCGACTATTTCGCGATGAACAGTACCGATATCACCGCCACCAATCTCAACCTCACCGGCAACTACGGCTTCGATGGCTGTACGAATGTCACAATCGAAAATTCGACGTTGCTGTCGAAGGATGCCTTCTGGAACTGCGAGAACGTGACTGTGAAGAATTGTACGATCATCGGCGAGTACCTTGGTTGGAACTCGAAAAATGTGACTTTCATTGATTGCACCATTTCGAGTCTGCAGGGGCTGTGTTACATCGATAACCTGAAAATGGTCAACTGCAAGCTGCTTGACACGACCCTGGCTTTCGAATATTCGACAGTCGATGTCCAAGTTGATGGCGAAATCGCCAGTGTCATCAACCCGACAAGCGGAATCATCAAAGCAAAGGCCATCAACGAGCTGATCATGGATGGGACAAAAATAGATCCGGCCAAAACCCAGATAATCATTGATGAATTTCATCAGTCTGATCCCAGGCAAGCAGGAATAGTCTGCAACTAAGGAGAATCATATGAGTGAATTCGACAAATTGACTGACCGCTTCAATAGCGGTTCATACAAGTGGGACATCAAGGAGAATGAATTGCCGATGTGGGTGGCGGACATGGATTTCAATACCGCCCCTGCTGTCGTATCGGCTTTGTATGAACGCGTGGACCATGGTATTTTTGGCTACAACATCGTACCGGACGAATTTTTTGAAAGTTATCGGAAATGGTGGGGCAACCGCCATGACTTCAATATTGAAAAAGAATGGATGATGTTTTGCACCGGCGTTGTTCCGGCCATTTCATCGATTGTCCGCAAGCTGACGACGGTGGGCGAAAATGTCCTGATCCAATCACCAGTCTACAACATCTTCTACAACTCGATCTTGAACAATGGCCGCAATGTCCTGTCAAGCGACCTGGTGTATGATGATGGGGCCTACCGGATCGACTTCGCCGATTTGGAAGCCAAGCTGGCAATGAAACAGACGACGCTGATGATCCTGTGCAATCCCCACAACCCGATTGGAAAAATCTGGGACAAAAGCACCCTGAGAAAAATCGGGGACCTTTGCGCCAAGCATCACGTGTTGGTGGTCAGTGATGAAATCCACTGTGACATCACCGCGCCGGGGAAAAGCTATATCCCATTTGCGAGTGTCTCGGACAATAATCTCAACAACTCGATCACCCTGATCGCTCCAACAAAGGCCTTCAATCTGGCTGGGTTGCAGACATCGTGCATCGTTGTGGCTGATGAATATCTCCGCCACAAAGTCAACCGGGGCATCAACACCGATGAAGTGGCCGAACCAAACAGCTTCGCGGTCACTGCCACAATTGCCGCGTTCGAACATGGTAGTGAATGGCTTGAACAGATGAAAGAATATGTCCAAACAAACAAGCAGACAGCCACCGCTTTTATCCGGGAACAAATCCCCCAAATCAAAGTGGTTGAAAGCGAGGCCACCTACCTGATGTGGCTCGACTGTTCGAGCATAACGACCGCCAGCGATAAGCTCGTGGAGTTCATCAGGGAAGCGACCGGCCTGATTTTAAGTTCGGGTCAGGAGTACGGCCCAAACGGATCCGGGTTTGTCCGGATGAACGTGGCCTGCGCCAGGGAACGTCTCGAAGATGGGCTGGCACGGCTGGAAAAAGGGATTAAGGGTTTTAAAATTTGAATATAAATGTAAAAACAGCCATCCAGTGATATAGTGGCTGTTTTTACATGGAAAATCGGTCGCGGTATTGCTTGGGGGTGCAGTTGTAGCGCTCCTTGAACTTCCGGTAGAAAAAATTCAGGTTGTTGTAGCCGCAATTTTGAGCCACCTGTTCAATCGGATCGGTCGTGTTGACAAGCAATCTGACGCCGTGGTCGAGCCGCAACTTGATGACAATGTCCTTGAAAGACTTTCCAAAATTCTTCTTAAGCAAAGTTGTCAAATAGCAGGGGTTGACGTTCACGTGGGCTGCGGTCTGTTCCAAGGTACATGATTGGAAATTGTTTTCCATGAAGCGCATCGCCTTGATCAATACGGAGTTGGAGCGGGAAACGGAGTTCAAGTCGAGGTTGTTCTCGAGATTGTTGCTTATGTCCAGGATTATCAGGAAAAAGAGGTTCTTTATTATTTCCTGCGCATTGGCAGAGGGCCGATAGTATTCAAGCAACAGCTCCTGCAAAAACAGCTGGATTCGATAATTGTTTTGGGTATTGAAGACCAGGTAATTCAGGTTATGATCGTCTGAAGAGATGGCGTTAAGGAAAAAGTTGGTGATCAGATTGTTTTCGCTCACCCGGGAAAAGAAACCGCTGTTGAGGAATTGTTTTGATACGATGATGTTGATCAGAATATCATCTTCATCAGTATTGCCGATCGCATGCGGGGTCTTGGTGTCGATAAAAGTCATCTGGCCCTTCTTCAGGCTTATCTGATGCTGGCCGATTTTCTGGATGCAGCTTCCCGAAAACATGTAATTGAGTTCGACATAATCATGGACATGTTGGGGGACGGGGGCAAATCGCTCGTTTTTCACCACAAGCAAGGAATGTTCGGGGATGTAGCGGTTCAGTTCGAATCTGTATACCTTCTCGTTGTTCGAGTCCAAAAAAAAGTCAACTCCCGAGTAGTCGTGGCCTTCATTATGGAGGTGCCTTGTTTCAGATTCGCTGTGTTTTATCAATGTATTTTTTAGTATTTCGCTTTCCATAGTATCACCTGGTTTCATTATACTAGCTAAAGTTTGGTTAGTAAAGCTGTGAAATACCGATATTTATATGGTGCCATTTCAGTAGTACAATTAGGTAGGTAATATGGAAGGAGTAAACCATGATTGATCAGGACATTATCGAGAAATTGGTGTATTTCACCGATGAAGAATTAGACAATCTCAATGGAAAGTCAAAAATTGACCGGAGCATCTTTTTAAATGGCTTTGACGATGTGGTTGACTGCAACAGGATATTAGGGAAAGACGAGCAGTTTGCAATCCGGAAGCACGCCCGGTTTGCCGCTTATCCCAAACATCGCCATAACTATCTTGAGCTGCTGTATGTCTATTCAGGCACCATGACCAATCTGATCGACAATCAAAGGGTTGTCGTCAATGAAGGTGATCTGATTTTTCTCAATCAGAATGTTGCCCACGAGATTGAATACACCAACGAGAATGACATCGTGTTCAACTTCATCATCAAGCCGGAGTTTCTCGAGTTTGTTTCGTCATTGAACGGCCAATGCAATGAGGTGTTTGCGTTTTTAATTGAATCGCTATATTCAAGTTCCAGAACCGGCGAGTATTTCGTCTTCAAACTCCAAGACAGCGAAATAATCAAGAACTACATCGATAATATCGTTACCACACTTTACCTCGAACCGGTAAACCACAAGGTCAAGTTGAAACTTCTGATGGGACTGTTGCTGGTGGAGTTGGCCAGTTCGACCGATTATATCGTCAACCGGATTGGCAATGATGACCAGTCCCAAATAATGGAAAAAGTATATTATTACATCAAAAACTGCTACACTGAGGGTTCGCTGCAGTCGTTGGCTGATGCTCTTGACCTTAGCGACTATTGCCTGAGCAAGATCATCAAGAAACATACTGACCATACTTTCAAACAGCTCATCCAGCAGCAAAGACTCAAGCAGGCAATCATCCTTTTGCAGTCGACCCGTCTGCCGGTAGCGGAAATCGTGTGCGAAGTCGGTTATGAAAACGTGACTCATTTCTATCGGATCTTCAAATCGGCATACAAACTCACCCCGAGTATCTACCGCGAACGTTACCTCGGTGCAAAAAATGATATGGTGGCCACAAGCTACGACATAGGATGAAAGGGTTTGCTTTGATAAGATGAATATGTCTTAGAAATACAGGGAGGAAATATTTATGGACAAAATCGAGAGGATTTTAGGCCCGCTTGCCAATGGCCTGAATCAAAACAAAATCATTCAATCAGTAATGAAAGCGCTGATGTCATTGATGCCGGCATTGATGATGGGGGCGCTGGGATCACTGGCACAACAGATTCCAGTTGCCGGGTATCAAAGCTTTATCCAAAGTTCGGGAATTTACGCTTTCACCCAGGTTCTGGTCAATGTGACAACCAACATGCTGGCATTGTATGCCGTGTTTGCAATCGGCTATGTCTTTGTAAAAGAAGAAGGCTATGACGGTTTCACCGGTGGGATCCTGTCCCTGGTGGCATTCATGGTGGTGACGCCGATGGACACCGTTGGCGAAGGGTGGTTTGCGATAACGAGCCTGCCTCTTAGCTGGCTTGGTGCAAAAGGATTGTTCTCGGCCATGATCGTGGCCTTGCTCACCGGCTATGTCTACACTTTCCTGATGCGAAAGAACATCACAATCAAAATGCCTGAAGGAGTGCCGCCCTTTGTTGCCAAATCATTTACCGGGATCATTCCCGGGCTGGTCATTGCGGTTATCTTCGGGGTCATCACCTTTGTCTTCAAGTCGACGTCATATGGGAACATGCATCAGGCGGTCTACAGCCTGATCGGAGCACCGTTGGCGACAATCGGCGGATCCGTCTGGGCAGCCATGTTCATCTACGTGCTTACAGGTCTTTGCTGGTTCTTCGGGATCCATGGGATTGCGGTAATCAGTGCCGTTTTACCAATCTGGATGGCGGCGGATGCGGCCAATGTGGCGGCAATTTCGGCAGGTCTTGGTGCAACGAATATCGTCACCTACAACTGGATTCAGGCGGTGGCCAATATCGGCGGGGCCGGGTGCACTCTTGGTCTTATCTTGCTATGTACCTTCCGGGCAAAGAGTGCCCGCTACAGGGAAATCGGAAAGATTGCGATTGTTCCTTCATTCTTTGGAATCAACGAACCGGTCGTGTTCGGTCTGCCTTGTATGCTTAATGCGACCCTGGCGATTCCATTCATCTTCCTGCCGGTCGTTTTGATCGGATTGTCATATCTGCTTACTATCGCTGGAATCTTGCCAGTTGGAAACGGGATTGCCGCTGGGGCAGCCATTCCGGTATTCTCAGGCCTGTTGATTGGCGGATGGCGCGTCGCTGTCTGGAACATTGTCGAAGTGTTCATAACCATTGCAGTCTACTATCCGTTCTTTAGAATCATTGACAAGCAGGCAGTAAATGATGAATCTGGCGTCGGGCAAACCAACGAAGAAATAAAAGGAAAAGAAAAAATAGCCTAGGGCTATTTTTTCACTAATAAGAAGATGTCGCACCGATCTTGATTTAAGGTTGATGCAGCAATTTGAAGGGAGCAACAGATGAAAAAAGTATCAGAGAACTTATCGAACCAAAATGGCCACTACCTATATCCGTTTTTCTGGCAGCATGGTGAAAGCAATGAAAAAATAGAAGAGTATATGGACAAGATGCTTGAACAGGGCATTTACAATGTCTGCATCGAATCCCGGCCCCATCCCGATTTTCTGGGGCCGGGCTGGTGGCAAAGCATGGATGGAATCATCGCGAAGGCGAAAAAACAGGGGATGAAGATCTGGATCCTCGACGATGCAAAATTCCCGACTGGTTATGCAAATGGCCAGGTGCCCAAGTCTTTGCAAAAAAAATATCTCAATATCCGCCGTTTTGATGTCGTCGGGCCGAATCGTTATGGCCAGCTTGACCTAAGGACACTTGTCGACATGCGCGAATATTCCAAGGATCCCCGTCATAAAGATGATGAGTTCTTCAAAGCCTTCATCGCGCGCAATGATCCAAGCGCCAAAGATGCTTTTTTTGAAGCCAGCCTTACAGACATCACCTCGTGTTATATTGACGGTTATTTGAATTTCGAACTGGCCTGCGACAACTACAGCATATTTGTGATCTATAAAACGACTTGCGGCCAGGAAGCGGCCACCAGTGACTATCTCGACCCAACCCTGAAAGAAGCGACCGATGTTTTGATCAATGAAGTTTATGAGAAACATTATGATCGTTATCGAAGCGAATTCGGCAAGACGATAGTCGGTTTTTTCTCGGACGAGCCGCGTTTTGGGAATATCAAGGGTCCTGATTCAATCATCGGCAAGACCCTGATGCCATTGCCATACAATGATCTGGTTGAAAGAAAGCTCGCTGAGCGATGCGGGAACAATAGTGATTATCTGGTTTTCCTTTTTTATGGCCAAAGCGAGCTGGCCAGTTCGACACGTTTTAGCTACATGGATGTTGTATCCAACCTTTATCAGGAAAATTTTTCAAAGCATATCGGAGCTTGGTGTCAAAACCATGGTGTTGAATATGTCGGCCATGTGATCGAGGACAACAATGCCCATGCCCGGCTGGGTTACGGTCCGGGTCATTATTTCCGGGCCATGGCCGGGCAGGATATGGCCGGAATTGACATCATTGGCGGCCAGGTCGTTCCGGGCATGGATTATTTCCATGAAGCCTTCTCGACCGGCGGCAGCGATGGGGAGTTCTACCATTATGGCCTGGCCAATATGGGGGCATCGTGCGCCAAGCTGGATCCCAGAAAAAAGGGCCGGCTGATGTGCGAGGCTTATGGGGCTTACGGCTGGATCGAGGGGTTGAAAATGATGAAGTGGATCTCCGATCATATGATCAGCCATGGGGTCAATGTGATTGTGCCCCATGCCTTTTCACCCAAGGAGTTTCCTGATTGGGATTGCCCGCCTCATTTCTATGCCCATGGCAAGAATCCCCAATATCCTTATTTCCATCATCTGACCGGATATCTCGATCGGCTTTGCCATCTTTTCAGCGATGGCTACAAATGCGCCCAGGTAGGTGTGCTTTATCATGGTTTTGGGGAATGGTCAGGTGAAGCGATGTTGATGCAAAAAGTACTCAAGGAGTTGCAACAAAACCAGATCAGTGCGGATGTGATCAGCGAGGATTATCTATTGGAAGCGCAGATGCAATCTGGATCGTACCGGATCAACAACTATGATTATGATGTCCTGGTTGTCCCTTATTCCAGCAGACTGCCTCAATTCTTGCTGGATAAAATCAAGGAGCTGGCGAACCTTGTCCCGGTTTATTTTGTCGATAGTTATCCCGAAGAATTTGTTTGCGACAAAACGCAACTGATAGGATTGGAAGATCTGGCGAACGAATTGGATAAATATCAGGATTTAAAAACCATCAACCTTGAACCATCTCTGGTCTGTTACAAATACCAGCAGGCTGACGGCATCAGCTATTTCCTGACCAACGAAAGTGTCACCAAGACAATCGCCACGACAGTATCGATAGAGGGGAATGCGAGATTATCGTGTTATGATCCTATGACCAACGAAGTCTATCACCTGCAAACGGAATTTAGTTCCAGAGGTGTGGAGTTTGAACTGACATTGGAGCCTTATCAGTCGCTGGTCCTGGTGGAAATGGAATCGGATCGGATCAGACTTGAAAAGGGCCAGCTTATTAAAGCAGTCAGTGAGGCTGAGATCTCTTTGAAAGGGTTTGGTCAGGACGAATATGAGCATATCGATTGCAACAGCTTTTCAGATTATCTTGGTCGCCGATATCCCGACTTCAGCGGTTCGATCAAATACGAATTTGAATTGGAGTTGTCACAACCAGAGGCAATCCTGGAACTCGAAGAGGCCTATGAAACAATAACTATAATGGTAAATGGCAAAGAGGTGGCCACTTCGATTGCTCCGCCATACCGGTTTGATCTGAGTGGATATCTTAAGTCAGAAAAAAATACCATTGCGATTGTCGCAACCAACACCATCTACCGGAATCAGCGTGATTCGTTTTCGGCGTATTATGCCTGCGAGCCGCTGGGGATTGTCGGACCTGTCAAGATATTTGAGCGAATGTGAAGACAACTGAATCGCATTGTGATAAATTTGGGTTTTTGATAAGGACAAAATTTCAGGTTTTTTAGAAGATGCCCATTGTCCAGACAAAAATATCACCTTTTAAGCTGCAACATACGGTTTGCAGCTTTTATCTTTTCTTGATCGGTAGTATAATTTCCTTATGGAAAAAGCAGGGGAAACATGATGGCTGAAAGAGCGATCATTGCCAACAGCTCGAGCATCAACAATGAATATCCTGACAGGTTCAGGGAATACTTGCTTGACCAGGGCCTGAGCGGGATGGATGTCCACAACCATGTCTTCAACGGCGAATTCCATCCCAATGAATTCCTGAAGTCATACCGGCCCATTTCGATGGCCAAAGGTTACAGGGTGATCGCTTGATTTTTCGATGACTGGTTCAATAAATCGGCTATTTGGGCCTTGCCGGCAGCTATCTGAGAAACGGTCAAATCAATCAAGAAATTTTACAAATTCCTGGTGACAAGATCCAAGATTCACGAATGGGAGTGTTTGTACTTGACCTTTGCCATCAGGCAAAAAATGCCTCATTGGGTTGGACTGGTGGAATTTGAAAAGATTAATGAACAAAGATTTCCAGCAGGAAAATTTGAAATGAATAAAGAAGATATTGAATACAGATAGACAATCAGGCAGCTGAAAAGGAGAAAATGATATGGATATCGAAATTAAAAGGGACAATCTGGTTTTGCGGGGCACCATGGAAAAACCCGAACAGGAAAGCTATGATCTGGCGCTGATATTCCACGGGTTTACCGGAAACCGCAATGAAGCGTTGCTTTCAACCATCGCCAACCGTTTGCTTGAAAAGGGGATTGCCTCACTGCGGTTCGATTTCAACGGCCACGGTTCAAGCGACGGGCTGCTCAAGGACATGACGGTGCTCAACGAGATAGCCGACGCCAAGGCCATCCTCGATTATGGCAGAGCGCTTCCCAATGTCCGCAACATTTTTGTGCTGGGCCATTCCCAGGGCGGAGTGGTCGCAAGCATGCTCGCAGGCTATTATCCCGAATACATTGAAAAACTGGTGTTGATGGCTCCGGCAGCGACTCTCAAGGACGACGCAATGAAAGGCGAATGCATGGATGCCCGCTACGATCCCAACCATGTTCCTGATGTGGTGAATGTCATGGGAAAACCCATCGGCGGGTTCTATTTCCGGGTGGCCCAATTCCTGCCAATCTACGAAGTTGCCGCCAACTATCCCGGTCCGGTCTGTTTGATCCATGGCGAAGGTGACAAAGTTGTCGACCAGCAGGCCTCAATCCGTTATTATCGGACCTGCCAGAACAGCCAACTGCATCTAATCAACGGGGCCGACCATATGTTTTCTAGCCCCCACTTTGATGAGGCGGTAAGCCTTGCGGTCGATTTCTTATAGTGCCGGATAGAAGATCCGTTATTACCACGACAGGATAAAGGCGCTTTCCAGGATTCCTTGCCTGGGATTATAAATATTTGAAAAATCCCGCAGGACAGGTGAATTTTACTGTATTAACCATTGTTTTTGTGGTAAAGTGAACTAAACAATAGGAGGAAGACAATGATTATCTAAATGACAAAACCAAACCAAATAATTCCGTTTGAATTTACGAATTTTTTGGCTGCCTTGTTGTCAGGATGAACATTGTTTTTTCATTTTAACAAGGGTCCCTTTTTTGGACTCTTTTTCAATAAGGCCGCCACTATCAGGAGGTTAGCATGCTTACAATTAAAAATTTATCCATCTATATTGACCGCGATTTGCGCCTGTTGCTTGAAGGGTTTTCCTTTAGTTTGAATCCCGGGGACAAGGCGGTCCTGATCGGCGAGGAAGGTAATGGCAAATCAACCATCATAAAGGCAATCTTCAACCAGGAGACAATCCAATCTTACGCCTCAATAAGGGGAACCATAGACAAGAGCAAAGAAATAATCGGCTATCTTCCCCAACAGCTTGATACCTGTTTCAAAGATATTAGTACCGATGATTACCTGGAAAAGATGGTCGGTTTTGAAAATCTTGATTATGCATTGGCCTACCAGCTGCTTGAAGAATTCAAGCTGGAAGACTATTTTTTTGGCACCCCGGTCATGATGGGACAACTTTCCGGGGGCGAACTGGTTAAGTTTTTGCTCCTTGTCGAATTGCTTAAGAAGCCGACTCTCCTGCTTCTCGACGAGCCAAGCAACGACCTTGACTACGGGGCTGTGCTCTGGCTGGAAAAATTCATTTCGACAACACCTTTGCCGGTTTTGTTCATATCCCATGACTTGAGTCTGATATCAAACTGTGCCAATGTCATCATCCATCTAGAACAGCTAAAAAACAAGAGTACCCCCAAACACACGATTTCCCGGATGGCCTATGACAGCTATGTGGAGCAGTACCATCACAATCTAGAACGCCAGGACCAGCAGGCAAAAAAACAAAAAGAAGAATATCAAAGGAGGTTTGATCGCTACAACCAGGTATACCAGCGCGTCAACCATGAACTCAACAGCGTATCACGTCAGTTGCCCGGGGTGGCTAAAAATCTCAAGGACAAAATGCACAGTGTCAAGGCTCAGGGCAAAAGACTTGAAAAGCAAAAAGCCGGCCTAATCAAAAAGCCGGATTATGAACAGGCAATTGAAATTTCTTTTCCGCCGGTAGCCATTCCCCAAACCAAAGTGGTGCTCGATTTTGCTACCGCAAGTCTCAATGCTGGAGAACGGGTGCTCGCGACTGATTTGAAGTTGGTTGTCACCGGGCCCAGGAAAATCGCGATTGTCGGGAAAAATGGGTCAGGGAAGACGACTCTGCTCAGGGAAATCCGCCATGATCTTGAACAGGGAATGCTTGAGGTCGGATACATGCCCCAGAACTACCTGGAGACAATGGATCACAGGCTGACCCCGGTTGAATTTGTCGCAAGCACCAAAACAAAAGACTTGCAAACGCAAGTCAGGACTTTTCTGGGTTCGAGCAATTTCACCCGGGAGGAGATGCTTCGCCCAATCGGCGAACTTTCCGGAGGCCAGAAGGCCAAGCTGTTTTTCTTGAAGATGATCTTTTCCAAGGCCCAGGTTTTGCTGCTTGATGAGCCAACCCGCAATCTTTCGCCTCTTTCATCCCGGGCATTGATCGAAGCCTTGAAACAGTACCAGGGGGCAGTCATCGCCATAAGCCATGACCGAACTTTCTTGCGGGAGGTCTTTGATGAGGGCTATTTGCTTGAAGGGAGTCTCAAACAAATAGATCTGGTGGATTATCTAAAATGAATGGGTCACTTGACTGAGATGAGTTCGATGAATTTCAATGCCGCCATCGGCAGGGTTCTTCTTTTGAGGTAGCCATAGCCGATATAACGGCTGGGGATTGACTGTTTGAAGGGGATCTCGTAGAGGCTGTCACTCAGATAGGCCTTCGAGAATTCCCTGATGACGCACGAGATGCCAAGATTGGCCTTGGCGAATTCGAGCAGGACCTCATGGGCGCCTAGTTCCATGGTCGGTTTGAGCAGGATGGACTTGGTTGCCAGAAAGTTGTCGACATAGACCCGGGAATTGGAGTTGGGCTCGAGCATCAGCACCTGGTTTTCCAACAGGTGGTCATAGTCGACGGGCTTGGTGATTTTCCGGGTAGTCACGAAAATGTCATGGATCTTCAGGCAGTTGACGATGGTCAGCGACTCCTCCTTGACAGGCAGGTTCAAGAAACCCAGGTCGATCTGGCCGCTTTTGAGCAGTTCAATCAGTTCGGTAGTGGTCCGGTTGACGACGTTGACCTTGATGTTGGGGTAGAGTTCCTTGAATCTGACGATGTAGTCCTTGACGAAATGGATGCAGATCGTGTCCCCGGCTCCGATGGTCAATATCCCTTCCTTGAGGTCTTTGAAGTTGGTGATCTGGGTTTCGACATCGGTGATGATGGTCAAAGCCTGGGCGATCTGGTCGTAGAGGATCCTCCCTTCGTTGGTCAGGACCACTCCGCGGGCGAGCCGGATGAAAAGCTGAGTGTCGAGTTCCTTCTCCAATGCAGTGATGGTCTGGGATACAGCCGATTGGGAAATATAGAGGTTTTTGGCTGCGGTCGAGAAAGACAAAGTGGCGGCGCATTCGTTGAAAATCTTGTATTGTTCCAGTTTGATTGCCATAAGTTCTCCTTATACCTGTTTATTGAAATATTAATTTTACTTATATTTAATTGTAATATATAATATAAAGGTATTAATGTCAATTGATTAAAAATTCAACAGTGAGGTGGTACTTGAAATGGCAGGAGTTGTAGTAGTAGGAAGTCAGTGGGGCGACGAAGGAAAGGGTAAAATAACCGATTACTTGTCGCAAAAGGCGGATGTTATCGCACGTTATCAAGGTGGTAACAACGCTGGTCATACAATCGAATTCAATGGCCAAAAATTCGCATTGCGTCTGATTCCTTCAGGAATCTTTTCGGGCAATGAGGTAATTTTAGGCAACGGGATGGTTATCAATCCTAAAGCCTTTTTGGAGGAAGTTGAGTATCTTCAGTCAGCGGGAATCGCGACCGACAAGATCAAGGTCTCGGACCGCGCTCACGTAATCCTTCCTTATCATCTGGAAATCGACGAGCTTCAAGAAAAGCGTCGTGGAGCCAACAATATCGGGACGACCAAAAAAGGAATCGGTCCGACTTATGTCGACAAATATGAACGTTTGGGACTTCGCATCGGCGAGTTCATCGACGAGGAACTGTTCAAGGAACGTTTGAAGGAAATCCTGGAAGTCAAAAAAGCCAGCTTCCCGGAAATCGAATCTGATTTCCAAAGCATTTTCGATGAGTACAAGGAATATGCGAAGAAAATCAAACCTTTGGTTACGGATACAGCTTTGATTCTTGATGACTATCTTCAAGATGGCAAGAACGTCCTTTTCGAAGGGGCTCAAGGGGCGATGCTTGACATCGACTATGGAACTTATCCATTCGTCACCAGCTCGCATCCAGGTGCCAACGGAGTGGCTGAAGGTAGCGGAATCGGGCCATTGTATCTGACTGATGCGATCGGAATCGTCAAAGCCTACACGACCCGTGTCGGTTCAGGAGCTTTCCCGACCGAAATCGAAGGGGAATTGGCAGACCAAATCCGTGAAGTCGGACATGAGTATGGTACGGTCACCAAAAGACCACGCCGTATCGGTTGGTTCGATGCGGTAGTTGTCAACCAGTCACGAAGAATGTCTTCACTTACCGGCATCTCATTGATGCTCCTTGACGTGTTAAGCGGAATCGAAACATTGAAAATCTGTACGGCTTACACGCTGGACGGTGAAGTGATCCATGCCTTGCCTTCGACAATCAAGCAATTGAACAAGGTTAAACCGGTATATGAAGAGATGCCGGGTTGGTCAGAAGACATCACCAAGGTGAAATCATTTGACGAATTGCCGGTAAACTGTCAAAATTACATCAGAAGAATCGAAGAACTGGTTAAATGTCCGGTGACTATCTTCTCGGTGGGACCTGACCGTGAACAGACAATCGTATTAAAAGAAGTATTTTAAGGAGAAGCTATGGAAAACGAAATTATTGTAGTTCTCGATTTCGGAAGTCAGTACAACCAGCTGATTGCTAGAAGAATCCGGGAATTCGGGGTTTACTCGGAACTCCATCATCACGATATCACAATTGACAAATTGAAATCATTGGGAACCTTGAAAGGAATCGTCCTTTCAGGGGGGCCTAACAGCGTCTATGACAAGGATGCCCTGCACTGCGACCCTGAAATCTTCAACCTGGGTGTGCCGGTAATGGGTATCTGTTATGGTATGCAATACACCCACTATAATCTAGGTGGCGATGTGAAAGCTTGCGAACATAAGGAATATGGGGCAGCCGACATCAATGTCGAAGTTGAAAGCCCATTGCTTAAAGGATTGCCTGATACACAGACAGTATGGATGTCACATGGTGACCAGGTAAGCAAACTTGCTCCAGGCTTCGAAAAGGTCGCCTCTTCTAAGACATGCGAATTTGCAGTGGCCCAAAATCTGGAAAAACAAATTTTCACGGTGCAATTCCATCCGGAAGTACGCCACTCGGTATATGGAAACGATATCCTTAAAAACTTCGTTTTCGAAATCTGCCAATGCAAGGGCAACTGGTCTATGCATAATTTCATCGACCAAAAAATCGCCGAAATCAAAGCCAAAGTCGGAAGCGACAATGTCCTTCTGGCCCTTTCAGGGGGAGTTGACTCTTCAGTAGTTGCGGCCCTGTTGCATGAAGCGATCGGAGACCAATTGTACTGCATGTTCATCGACCACGGTCTTTTAAGAAAAGGTGAAGCAGAATCGGTAATGGAGATGTTTAGCGAAAACATGAGCATCAACGTGACGAAAATCGATGCCAAGGAACGTTTCATGGCCAAACTAAAAGGCGTGAGCGATCCTGAGAAAAAACGCAAGATCATCGGAAACGAGTTCGTCTACACCTTCGATGAGGAAGTAAAGAAACTGACTCAAGGTCACAATATCAAGTGGCTCGCTCAAGGGACACTTTACACCGATGTCATCGAATCGGGAACCAAAACAGCCCAAACGATCAAATCACACCACAATGTCGGAGGGCTTCCTGAAGACATGCAGTTCGAATTGATCGAACCGTTGAACACCCTGTTCAAGGACGAAGTCCGCGCATTGGGAATCGAACTTGGATTGCCTGAATCGATGGTATGGCGTCAACCTTTCCCAGGACCAGGATTAGGTATCCGGGTATTGGGTGAAATCACTGAAGAAAAACTGAAGATCGTCCGTGATTCGGATCTGATCCTGCGCGAAGAAATCGCCGCAGCCGGACTGGAACGCGACATCTGGCAATACTTCACTTGCTTGCCTGACATCCGTTCAGTTGGTGTAATGGGTGATCAAAGAACATACGATTACACAATCGCTATCCGTGCTGTAACATCAATCGACGGGATGACCAGCGACTGGGCTAAGATCCCTTTTGATGTATTGAACAAGATTTCAGTAAGAATCGTAAATGAAGTGGCGCATATCAACCGCGTAGTCTACGACATCACTTCTAAACCACCTGCAACCATCGAGTGGGAATAATATAAATTATCCTCCAAGCCTTTGATTAGGTTTGGAGGATTTTTTCGATGGAATGATTCGGAGGGATCCAATCACAAATTTCAAAATAATTACGGCTGTATCTTGGATTGGCAGTATTGATTCAAAAAATCAGCTGTTACGAGGAATGGCCTTAGCTATAAGGGTGTAATGTATAAAATATTTTAAATTTCATCAGATAACCAATTACGATAAACGCACGCGTACTTTTATGCTGAGTTCATTTTGTCAGGTGCCGGATTGGAATGTGACATCAGGCAATACTTCATTTGTTTGCCTGACATCAGTTGTGTTGGCATGACGTGATAAAATTGTAATTTAATCCACATTTGCCAAGCATCCAAGCGAAATTATTGATTGGCGAAATTTCTTATATACGCCGTATTCTTTCCGGATCCGATTTTCAAGATATATTCTTCTTTTACAAGCTTTGACAAAGTAACCTCAACTGTAGACATGCTGATATCCGGACATTGTTCGATAATTTCTTTCTTACTTATTTTTTTCATGCTATGGGTAAATAAATTTTTAATGCGGTCAGGTTTTGAGAGCGTTTTGGATTCCACAAATTCAACCCGGGATTCAAACTCTTTATAAGCATTTAAAATTATTTCCAGCATGTACCTTACAAATGGATGATATGAGTTTTCTCCCTCGTGCCAACCTTGGGAACTAGCAGCAATCATATCGTAGTATGTCTCCTTAGTTTTTTCGATAATCATTTCAATACTGATGTATTTGCCGACATTATAATTACTTCGATATAACAATAGTAAAGTCAGTAAGCGGCTCATCCGGCCGTTACCGTCATTGAATGGGTGGATACACAAGAAATCAAGAATGAACATTGAACTTAAAATTAATGGATCGCATTCGCCAATGTTGATAGAGTCTATATAAGTCTCACAAAGTCGTTCAATAGCTTCAGGCGTTTCAAACGCCGGCAAAGGTTTGAATCTGATACTTTTTGTTCCCGTTAAATCTGTTTGCGTAATGATATTATCGGAGTTTTTGTAATGCCCGCCAAACGATGAAAAGCCATATTGATACAAGTCACGATGCATTTGCAATATCACATTCGATTTTGGCGGCATATATTCGTAGCTTTCATGTATCAAAGCCAGGACTTCTCGATATCCTGCAATTTCCTGCTCTGAGCGATTTTTTGGTTCGGCTTTGGCCTTTATCAGTTCTCCAAGGCGCTTGTCAGACGTATGAATCCCTTCAATCCTGTTCGAAGCGCCAGTACTCTGAATCTTTGCAACCTCAATCATTCGCTCCAATATGTCGGGTTTCGCAGCAATAAATAATTCTTGTTTTCCTTTGTATTCGTGAATTGCTGCAACTAAATTCATAATGTCCAGTTTTAACAATTCATTTGGAATGGTTTGATAATTGAATTCTCGCATATGTACAATTCCTTTCTGCATATAATTTATTATTCTAGGTAATTATATCTAATAAATGTGCAGAAAACAATCAAATTATGCATATCATTACATTTTAATGCATAATTTACCATATATACTATGCATTAAAGTCAAATATGGTTAGTGATGACTAAATCAAATATCGAAAATATACAGATATAGAGAATAATTGAGGCATCGGCAGATTGTGTGGGTTAATTTCATCTAGTGACATGTATATTCCTCGCCGCAAATCTGGCAACGGCGCTCTTTTCCCCTCGAACATATCCACATCGATGTAGAGAGACTAATTGGAAGGGTTATAATAAATTGTGCAAGATAATAAGGACATGGTAAAATCTTGTTAAATTAACGGAGGGGAGGAATCAAGAAATGACACAACGCAGACCTAAACGAACTTACACTGACGAATTCAGAGTCAAGATGGTGCAACTTTACAATAACGGCAAACCAAGATTGGAAATTATCAGGGAGTATGACCTGACTCCTTCGGCCTTCAACAAATGGGTAAAAAGGTATAATGATACGGGATCTTTTACTGAAGCCGACAATCGCTCGGATCATGAAAAAAAGATGATCAAGTTACAAAAAAAGATCGAACAATTGAAGATGGAAAATGATATTTTAAAGCAAGCGGCGCTGATAATGGGACGAAAAGAAAAGTAATCTTTGCCAATAAACACAAATACTCTATCAGCGCCATGTGCAAAGTACTGAATATCTCACGGGCGACTCTTTACTACAAACCAAAAGGGCGAAAAATAGATTCAAAGATGGAAACCGCAGTCATCAAATCATTCAAGGAAAGCAAGAAAAACTATGGAACAAGAAAAATCAAAGATGATTTGAATGATTTAAAAATCGTGGCAAGCAGAAGAAAAATTGGCCAGGTCATGAAGGCATTTAACAATATACAAGGCAAGCTTAGCGATGTCGATATTTTTCATACCGACAGGGGCCAGAATTCAAAATGAGAAGATTGAACAATTACTGATAACTAATAATATTCAACGTTCATTAAGTGCGAAAGGAAAACCGGTTGACAATGCGGCATCCGAATCGACTTACAAAATAATCAAAACAGAGTTTGCATTCAATCGCAAATTCAATGATATAGGAGAATTATCGTTGGAACTGTTTAATTATGTAAACTGGTTCAACAATAAAAGGAAACATGGAAGTCTTAACTGCAAGACACCAGTACAATTTCGGTTGTCCTTGTAAAAAGTGTTTAAAAAAGTGTTGACTATCCAATCACCATCAGAGCCAATGTCGCAATCATGCCCGGGGTAACAATCGGCAAGGGCTGTGTCATTGCCGCCGGGCCGGTTGTGACCAGGGATGTTCCTGACAATTCGCTTGTCGGAGGCATCCCGGCAGCAAGTATCAAAACCATAACCGATAATAAGAAGAAGGGGGAAGTGGGCCACTTTCTATAGGCTGGCGCTTGACAAAACCGGAAAGCCATGGTACATTTTCTCTAAACAAATAACTTATAACTGCCACCGGGTAGTGATGCGACAGCATCCAGGAGTACATCATCAGGTCTTAGAAGATGTGCTCCTAGGTGCTGTTTTTTGCTTTTAAAATCAGTGGCGTATAATCATTTGCATCAGGATTTTTTGGCCAGATGCGAAATGATTGGATGTAAGGAATTGTAAAGTTAATGTTAATGAAAATATATAGGAAAATGAATTCAAAACAACGGAGGAAAAGAATATGTTTCGAGAAATGCGGCGGTTCAAACAGAAATTGAATGTGACAGAATGTGAGGAAATCTTGAAAAGAAACACATCAGGTACCCTTGCCCTGCTAGGAGATGGGGGCTACCCTTACGCAGTACCATTAAGCTATGTGTATGTAAGCGGAAAAATATTTTTCCATTGCGCCAAGGCGGGCCACAAAATTGATGCGATCAAAAACTATGACAAGGCATCGTTTTGCATAATCGACAAGGATAAGATCGTTCCCGAAGAATATACTACCTATTTTCGCAGTGTCATCGCATTTGGGAAAATCAGGATTATCGCGGATACTTTGGAATTGGAGGCTGCTTTGAATATCCTGGCTAAAAAATATTCACCCGACCAGGTTGAAGGAAGGCAAAAGGAAATTGAGCAACAGATTTCAAGGGTGGCCATGATCGAATTGAGGATCGAGCATCTTTCAGGAAAGGAGGCAATCGAGTTAAGATGAAAATAGAAAGCATCGCCGGAAATTTTTCAGTCTGCATAGTATTCGACTATGACAATATCGACTTATTGGACAAATACACTTTCATCGGTAAAACCGATGAAGAGAATTCCCTTGTCTGTTTGAGTGAAACAGTCCCTGCAAATGTGATTGAACGGGACGATGGCTTGAAAGGAATGCGGATCCAGGGTGAATTGGATTTTTCTTTGATCGGAATCCTGGCGCAAATCGCAACAGCCCTTGCAAAAAACAAAATCAGTATTTTTGTGGTATCGACTTTCAATACCGATTACATATTCGTGAAAGAAGCGGATTTCACCAAGGCGCTTTTAGTCCTGGCAAGCGAGGGTTATGAATTAATCTAGCGTTGTCCTAAAGTGCAGGTGTCGAGCTACCAGTTTTCAAGTCAGCCTGGAATCATTAAAGGCTGGCTTTTTGGTAAACAGGAACACTTTCCCCAATATCTTAACTTGAAGTTTCAATCAGGCTGGGGGAATCGGCGGAATTGTTTGGTATTGAACCTTCGGTCTTTTTCAGTTTGTTGTTGAAAATGAGAAAATAGAAAATACACAACGATACCTGGATCAGCGTTGAACTCGGGGTGGCAAGCCCGATTCTAAACAGTGATAGGGGCTCAATCTGGCTAAAGAGATAAGACATAGGGATCCGGATGCCAAAAGCCCCAATGATGCCCTGGACCATGACGAAGTTTGCCTTTGAGCAGCCATTGAAATATCCGACCAGGCAAAAAAGGAAGGCCGTCAGCAGGCAGTCGATGGCATAGGCCTTGAGATATTCCCAGGAAGCGTTGATAACCGGAATCTCGTTCGAGAATACCCCTGAAAGCAGATTGCCGTGGAAAAATGACAAGTACGCCATCGCGGTACCAGCAAACAAGGAGATGGCGATACCATAAAGCAGGGTTTTGCGGGCCCGTTGATATTCCTTGGCCCCGTAGTTTTGGGCGACGACAACGGCGACCGCCTGGCTAAAAGCGGAAGGAACAAGCATGATGAATCCGGCCAGTCTTTCGGCCACCCCGACCCCGGCGGCGGCTATGACTCCCAAGGAGTTGACGATTGTGGTGATCGCCAGAAAAGACAAGCTCACCAAGCCATCTTGCAAGGCAATCGGCGCCCCGTATCTTATGATCCGGATTGTCAATTCTTTGTGGAATCTTATGGATGATCTTGAAAATTCAAAAGGCAGACCCTGTTTTTTGATGATCACAGTGGCAAGGACAACGCTTGTAGCCTGGGCGATAACTGTTGCCAGGGCCGCTCCCATCACTCCCAAATGAAAACCGGTGACAAAAACAACATCTCCGATGATGTTGACAACACAGGCGATTGTGACCACAATCAAAGGGGTTTTGGAATCTCCCAGGCCCCGGAAAATACTGCCGATCACATTGAAGGCGACGATAAACAGGCTGCCGGCCCCGCAAATGCGCAGATAGAGCACAGTATCGCCAAATGACTCACCCGGGACGTGCAGGATATTTGAAATGGCTCCAGCGAAAACAAGCATTGTGGCAGTGATGAAAACTGCGAGCACCAAAAAGATGGCAATCGCGCTGCCAATCACATTGCCAGCTTCTTTTGATTGGCCACTCCCGAGCATCTGGCCTATAAGGATGGTGACGCCCATCGCCAATCCATTGATGACCGATGTGACACTCAACATCACCTGGCTACCCGAGGCGACTGCCAGGATATCCGGCGCATTGCCCCATTGCCCGACAATCACCAAATCTACCGCCCCGTACATTACCTGGAGCAACATTGCCAGTAGCACCGGCAAGGCAAACATGATTAAAGGTAAAAATAATTTACCAGTTGTAAAATCGGATATTTTCATAATAAACATTCCTTTCATGACAAAAAAAGCCGGACAAGAAGGCATATCTCTCGATATACCATCTTATCCGGCAAAATCACTTCTTAGAGTTATTCTCTATGGAGCAAGTCTCCTCCGATGAATCCCTATTAGCTTATCATGACTTGAAATTAATGTCAATATGGCGCTGTGGCATTTTTGGTTGGTCTTTCAGGGTGATTCCTTTGGGGCTTGTAGCTTAGTGTTTCTGATTTTTTTGCAACTCGGGCGGTAACAGGGCCGGGCCCGTAATTTATTTGCATTTCTCGAAGTGCGCTTTGAAGACGAGCTGTTACGGTTCTGCCTCGAAGTCGCTCAGGACATTCTCCTGCGCTTTTTTGATCATATTCTTTTGCGGGATCTTGTGATTTTGACAAAATGCATTACATTATGATAGACTGAATTAACCAAGTTACGGACCTTCTCATCAGGATAACGACTCTGGTAAAATAGAGAAAATGGAGTAGGTCTATGATTTTTTTATTGGATAATTACGATTCGTTTGTCTACAACCTGGCTGCATATATAAGGGAGTCAGGCGAAGAGATAATAGTGAAACGGGCAGACGAGGTGGATCTGGAACAGATCAAAAGCATGAGTCCCGATGGGATAATAATTTCACCGGGCCCGAAACGGCCTCAGGATGCGAAGCTGTCGATTACGGTAGTTAAGGAATTCCAAGGCAAGATCCCCTTGCTCGGGGTGTGCCTGGGCCACCAGGTCATCGCCCACTTCTATGGGGCAAACGTCATAAAAGGTAAAATCCCGGTTCATGGCAAGGTCACCCCGATCATAAACAATGGCCAGGGCATATTTGAGGGGCTGCCGGAAAGATACCAGGTGACCCGATATCATTCCCTGGTCGTTGCCAAAGCATCGATTCCAACATTCATGCAAATCGATGCCACGACTGATGATGGTGTGGTCATGGGGATTTCCCATAAGGAATATCCGCTTTATGGGGTGCAGTTCCATCCCGAAGCCGTATTGAGCGAATACGGCCATGAGCTGCTGAAAAATTTCATCGAAATATCCAAAGATTGGAGGTATCGCCATGGCAACAATCAGGACTTATAAAGAATATCCGCCAATTGACAAGGTTTTCGACCTGTATCAGGATGAAAGCCATGCGGTCTTTCTCGACTCTTCCTTGCGAAATTCTCTGGGCCGGTATTCGATCATCGGGATCCATCCCTACATGACCCTGGTAAATGGGGAGCAGTTCACACTCAACGACAAGGTCATGGATTGCACATTTGAAGAATTTCTCAAGGACCACCTCAAGGGCAATTTCGAGGAAAACAAGACCGGTCTGCCCATCGTGTCCGGGGCTATCGGATATTTTTCCTATGACTACGGCCTGAAAAAGGAAGGCCTTGTTTCCAGGCATGAAAAGGAAGTTGAGATTCCCGATTGCGTCTTTTGTTTCTACGATGTGTTCATCATCGAGGACCATCAAGAAAAACAGCTCCACCTGGTCGCCAATGGCCAGGGGATGGCATGCGAAGCAAGACTCGATATTATCGAGACACAGATAACAAATATAAAAACAAAAAAACCACAACCGGGGTATGGGCAGGTTGAAACTAAAGTGGAAGCGAACTTTTCCAAGAACGATTATCTTTGTGCCCTCGAAAAGATGATCGACTACATTATCGAGGGCGATATCTATATCGCGAACATGACCCAGAAGCTTAGGATAAAGAGTCCCTGCGGGCCATATGAACTGTTTAAAAAACTAAGGCAGGATAATCCGTCCCCTTTTGGCGGCTATTTCAATTATGATGATTTCCAGGTGGTCTGCGCATCGCCGGAACGTTTCCTGAAGATGACCGACCGCCATGTTGTCACCCGGCCGATCAAAGGTACTCGAAAAAGGGGCACTACCCGGCAAGAAGACGAGATGAACCGTCAGGAACTGGCCAATTCGCAAAAGGACAAAAGCGAACTGCTGATGATTGTCGATCTCGAAAGAAACGACCTCAATAAGGTATGCATACCTGGAACGGTGAAAGTGGGCGAACTTTTTACAGTGGAACAGTATGCGACCGTATTTCACCTTGTTTCCAATATCGATGGCGATCTGGAAGAGGGATTGACGGCCATGGATCTGATCGGCGCGACATTTCCCGGCGGTTCGATCACCGGAGCTCCTAAGCTGCGGGCAATGGAAGTCATCGATGAGCTCGAACATGGCCGCCGCGACCTGTATACCGGATCGATGGGTTATATGTCATTGGATGGCAACTGCGATTTCAACATTGTCATCCGCACCGCCCTGTACCAGAATGGCACTTACCATCTGGGCGTGGGCGGGGGCATCACCTGCGAATCGATACTTGAAGACGAGTACGAAGAGACGATGCAAAAAGCGAAAGCGATATTGGAAAGCCTGAAAATAAAAGAAATGTAGAGGTAGAGAGATGATCTTGGATGATGGATATCAGTTTGGTCTGGGCGCCTTTGAAACAATTGCGATACATCGGGGCGTCCCGTTATTTTTAGGACCGCATCTCGCCCGGATGGATAGAACACTGGATTTTTTGAAGATTGATAATCGGGTCAGTGAAGAGGAAGTTCAGGAGTACCTGAGACAAAACCAGTTGGCCAATGGCGGTTTGAAAATCATGGTTTCGCAAAACAACATAATTTTTACCAGGAGAAAAAATCCCTATCGAGTGGATAAGTACCAGAATGGTGCGATCATGGGATACAGCGATTTCAAAAGGAATGAAACATCACCTTTGATTTGCCACAAGACCCTCAACTACGGCGAATGCATCCTGGAAAACCGCAAGGCGAAAGACCGGGGTCTCGACGAGATCATTTTCCTTAATACAAAAGGCGAGATATGCGAGGGCACGGTATCGAACATCTTTTTTGTCAGGGACGGGACGATATATACCCCGGAAAAAACGTGCGGACTGCTTCCGGGGGTCATCCGGGATTTCGTCCTGGAAAACAATCCGGCAAAACAGACTGTTATAATGCCTGATGATGTTAATTCATATGATGAATGTTTCATCACCAATTCCCTGATGGGAATCATGCCGGTAAAACAGCTAGGCAGCCATGTTTTTTCAAAAAGAGATGTGACAGACCGGATAATGAAGCAATACCGCAAAGAACTTTCAAAGCAGATCTCCAAATGATTGAACGGGTTTATTTTACCGGCAACAAGCCCGGTATCGGGATTGAGAAAAAGACATCAGATAAAAAAGGCCCATGGCTGCTTACTGGATGTAAACGCCAATAGGACCTGATGAATTTCAAGATGGAATCAATCCATGATTCCCTGGGTCGGTGCTTGATGATCGGATGGGATGTCTCATGATGGCACCGCAGAAAGTTCATTTTGAGCGGCCAAGCAGTTGCCAGGCTGATAGAAAACCGTGTTTCAGGGCTTTAAGGGGCATGTGGAAAATCATCCTCGGGCCTGAATAACGCATTACCTTACGGATTTGGTTGCGCCTGTCATTGGGGTAACATGGCGTTTTACAGGCGGAGCAAAATGTCTTGGTGGCCATATGGGGGCAAGCGGCAGTCCTTGAAAGGGCGAATGTTTCCAGTTCCTGACACTCGGGGCAAAGCTTCCTGATCTCAGGATGACCGGATAGGAGGTGCCAACCTTTTTTGCCTTGGTGGTTCCCGTTGCAATATATCGCAATCATGATTTTCAGGGTCTCCATTTCTTTTGCCCTTTTTTTCGCTGTTTTTGGTGATTCCTTCTGTTTGTCCATTTTGCGCCTCGCTTTGATTTCAGGATGGAAATTGTCGAATTGAAGGTCGATTTGAAAATATTTGACTATGCATACAAATATCATAATCTTAGTTTACAAACATGTCAACAGGGCCGTTAGACAATCATAAACCCTGGACTGTCATATTCCCCGGACTTATCAAAATGGACCGGCCACCAGGGAACCGCCCATATTTTTCATGGAAGATTGAGCGGATCCGGGTAAAATACAAGACATCGCATCCACCCAAGAAGATTAGGAGAACCACATATGAAGATAAGAAAAATCATACCCCATGACCGGGAAAAGTTGTTTGCAATGATGCGCGAGTTTTACGATTCGCCGGCCTTGCTGGAAACTGTGCCGGATGAAATATTGCACCGCGACATCGATGATTGCCTTGGCGAACTGCCTTTTGTCGAGGGATTCGTCTTTGAAAAAGAAGGGGAAATCATCGGCTATGGCATGATTGCCAAAAGCTATTCGACTGAGTTTGGCTGCGTCTGTATCTGGGTCGAGGACCTGTATCTGCTGCCTCTTTACCGGGGGCAGGGACTCGGCGGAAAGTTCTTTGGTTTTGTCGAGGACCTTTATCAAAATCAGCCAGTCCGTTTCCGGCTTGAGGTTGAGCCAAACAATCTCAATGCCATCAAGGCTTACCGGAAAAACGGCTACCGCCAGTTGGGTTATGTCCAGATGGCCAAAGAGAAAAAATGAGCGACGATGGCGCTAAAAGCAATTATATTATCATATTGGTTGCTTTCGATCTGAAATCGATTATAATCTAGCCATAGATACATAATGATGACAAATAAGAGGTGGATTATGATTACCAAAGAAATGAAAATCGAAGAAGTAGTGAAGCAAAATCCCGATGCAATCGATATCTTGAGCGAATGCCAGATCGATTTTTGTTGCGGCGGAAAGCAGGTCCTTAACAACGCGGCAAAAGAGGCGGGTCAGGATCCCGATGAGCTTGTAGCCAGAATCGCAAGCTACCGGCGGCCCGGCAAGGCTGACGACTGGCGCCAGGTATTGGATTTCAACAGGGAAGAGCTGATCAATTATATCGTGGTCAAGCATCATCGCCAGGAAGAATTGCTTATCGAGGAAGTGGAAAGACTGCTTGCCAAGATTCTCTATGTCCATTACCGCTCCCATCAGGACAGCCTCGCCCCGATCTATCGGACTTTTTTGGAATTAAAGGGGGAACTGACGCCCCATTTCGCCCAGGAAGAGAAGATTGATTTCCCGGCGGCACTTGCAGGTGATCCCATCGATTGGTCAGGCCTGAAAGATGACCATGAACAGGTGGGCGGGCTATTGAAAAAGCTTCAGGAACTGAGCTCTGATTTCACCCCGCCCGATGATGCCTGCACGACCTATCGGCGGGCCTTTGAGAAGCTCCATGAACTTGTTGACGACATCCATCTTCACGTGTTCCTGGAAAATTCCGTCCTGTTTGAAAAATAACCATTATCGCTTAGGAAGGCTTGGTCCTTCCTTTTTTTGTTTCATTTCCCAAAAAACCGGGATTATGATTTGGAAAGAATGGCTGATTTGGTATAATTGAAAATAAGGGGGATAAAATGCATGAAAATCAAAAAAATTACCGCGGCAGTGTTTCTGCTGGGCTGTCTGGGGATTGCGGCCTTTGTTTGGGCAAGTCGAATTGATCTGATTCCAAGCAAGGGGTATAGCGATGGGGATTTCCAGATAGCAACTTACCATAGTCCAAATGACCAAGACGGCGACGGGATCGATGACCAGACGGACCTGCTTAAGGGAGTGAAGGACTACATCGCGACCAAACCCAAATACAAAAGCAAATATTATGCCACCGGATATCCTGATGATGGCTATGGGGTCTGCAGTGATGTGGTGGCTTTTGGCCTTCTTGGTGCCGGCTACGACCTGCAGGCTCTTGTCGATGGGGACGTCAAAGAAAATCCCGGACTTTATGACATCGACATTCCCGATGCCAATATCGATTTCCGCCGGGTCCGCAATCTCCAGGTCTACTTCGACCACAACGCCATTACCCTGACCACCGATCTTGGAAGGATCGACCAGTTCCAGGGGGGCGACATCGTCATCTTCAAAAACCATATCGGAATCGTATCCGACTTGCGCAACAAGGACGGGATTCCCTTTTTGATCCACCATGCCGGGGTTTTCCAGCTGCGCTACCAGGAAAATGCCATGGAAAAACAGGGGCCGGTTCTGGGCCATTATCGCATCAGCTAGTCTAATTATACTTAAACAGGAAAATGGGGGAAGTCATGAATTTAACAATAAAAGACATCATAGTCCAACTCGAAGAAGACATCATAACCTTAATCGGCGAACCGGACATGAACCGGGCGATCCAGGGAATCAAGCGGCTGCGGCCAAATCTGGACACTTTGAACAAGGAGATCATCTACCTGGTTAAAGCCGCCGACCTGCCTGATTTTCAAAATGATCTGCTTGATCGCTTGGACAAGATTCCTTTGCTTGTGGCGGGTGCTGGCCATGATGAACTTGAAGGAACCCGCACGCTATGTCAACGTCATGATCTGGATGTTGTCTATTGTGGTGACAAACTGGATTGCGATGATCTTTCAAACAAAATCCAGGATCTGGTTATGGCCAAACAGGCACTGCTGGCGCGGCCGGCGGCCCTGTTCAACACGATTGTCAGGGGTCGGGGCGTGCCGTACATTCTCGAAATCGCCGGTGAACTGCTTGAAAATCCGGTCCTTCTAGGCGATGGTAACCACCGTCTGATCGGTTCGTCGACTTTCGCACCGCTCGATGATGAAGCCTGGATGGAATACCGGAATACCGGCTTTTGCACCTACGAGTACACCCGAAAGTACAAGTTCGAGGCGTTCATCGAGGCTTCGGTAAAGGAAAACAAGGCGATCATCGGCGATGTCAACGAACAGTTCAAGTATCGCCGGATCTTCGCCACTGTTGTCGGGGCCAACCGGGTGATCGGCCATCTCGCAGTCCTTGAATACAACCGGCCCTTCACCGACAAGGACAAGGAAATATGCGAGTTCATCTGTGAGATCATTGCCGGAGAGATGCAGGCCAGTCAGGCCGGGCTTGTCGCCACCAACCTGATGGCCAACCAGCTGTTCGCC
Source organism: Erysipelotrichaceae bacterium (assembly GCA_028698185.1). GTDB lineage: Bacteria > Bacillota_I > Bacilli_A > Erysipelotrichales > Coprobacillaceae > JAQVDW01. The sequence continues at coordinate 87,125 of JAQVDW010000004.1, forward strand.
GATCTCCTTAACGGGACGATCCAGGACGAAGACCTATTGGAAAAACGGCTGGCCGGTTTGAGATGGCGGTTGCCGGATACCAAATATCTCCTGAGTGTCCCCCTTGACCGTTTTTCTGACAGCTTTGCGATGATAGCCTATCTCAAGGATACCCTGGAACACCGCTTGGATTTTCTGGAGACCATCGTGATGGCCGGCAATCTTATTGTCCTTTTGGGCGTTTCCAAGTCGCGCGGATTCAATACGTCCAAGTTCCAGGATCTTGTTCCTTATCTTCAGGAGCAAAGGCTCAAGGCCGGTGTCTCGCATCCCTTTGAAAACATGATTGATTTCGCCAAGGCCCATAAACAGGCCCAGACCGCCTTGAATATGGGCGCCGTTGCCGAAGATCTTCCCGGTCTTTTTTTATACCAGGACTGCGCTGTCGACGACCTGCTTGCTTTAAGTCAAGCCAATCTCAATCTCGATGACTACTGCCATCCGGCTTTGAAGAGACTTTTAGAATATGACCGGGATCACAACACCGACTTGCTCGGCAATCTTTATGTCTATGTCTGCAATATGGGAAACCTGCTTCATTCGGCCAACGAGCTGTTCATCCACCGGAACACCCTGTCTTACCGGCTCAACAAGATCTGCGAGATCACCGGCTGCGACGTTCATGACCAGAGCCATTTCATCAGTCTTTTTGTATCCTACAAGATATTGAAACTGACAGCCTCGAATTGAGCGCCCTTTTGTGCTAATCTGCCAGGTTTGCCGACTTTTTTCTAACTCCCTGACCAATGAATGAAAGCCCTTGAATATGGTATCATTAATATGTTAATAAATTAACAAGGATACAGGAGGCAGAAAATGAATTACGATATTTTAAAAACACCATTCAAAATCGGCAAAATGACAGTCAAGAACCGGATTGCCATGGCTCCGATGGGACTGAACTCAGGTCATATCGACGGTACCATCGCCGATGACGAGATCGACTATTTCGAGGAACGCGCCAGAGGCGGAACGGGGCTTATCATCATGGGGTGCCAGTTTTTAACTCAGGAGCTGGCCCAAGGTTCGATGGAAGGTTACCTGGACAACACCTATGTCATCCCCCAATTGACGACGCTGGTTGAAGCGGTGCACCGTTATGATGCGAAGATCTGCGCCCAGCTAAGCTGCGGGACCGGGAAAAACGCTTTCGCCAACATGCTCAAGGACGGCCGTCCGGTATCGGCGTCAGCGATCCCTTCGATGTTCAATCCCGATTTGCTTTGCAGGGCATTAAGCGTCGAGGAAATCAAGAAGATCATGGACGAGTTCACCTTCTCGGCCAAATTGCTCAAGGATGCCGGCTTCGATGCGATTGAAGTCCATGCCCATGCCGGGTATCTTGTCGACCAGTTCATGTCGGCGGTATGGAACAAGCGCGAGGATGAATACGGCGGATCGCCGGAAAACCGGATGCGCTTCGCTACCGATATCGTAGCGGCTATCCGCAAGGCGGTCGGCCCGGACATGCCAATCATTTTCAGGATGGCTGTCAAACATAATTTCGAAGGGGGCCGGACCCTGGAAGAAACGATCCCGCTGATGCGGGTGCTTGAAAAAGCCGGAGTCGATGCATTGGATATCGACAGCGGCAGCTATGAAAACATCGATTATATCTTTCCGCCGGCATATTTGGGCGATGCCTGCATGGCTGATGTCTGTGATACGGCCCGCAAGGCGGTAAGCATCCCTTTGCTTAATGCCGGTAACCATACGCCCGAAACAGCGGTGGAACTTATTGAAAACAACAAGGCCGATTTCGTCCTTTTCGGGCGGCCGTTGATTGCCGAACCGGAAATGGCCAAGAAGCTGTTCAGTGACCGGCGCGACGAGGTGCGTCCATGTATCCGCTGCAACGATGACTGCATCGGCCGGATACTGACCCGTCTGACCAAGATAAGCTGTTCGGTTAATCCAAGCACCGGATTCGAACGCCGCTTCAAGTTGGAAAAATCATCTAATCCCAAAAAGGTTGTCGTTATCGGCGGCGGTCCTGGGGGAATGGAGGCGGCAAGAACCGCAGCCTTGATGGGTCACACTGTCGAATTGTTCGAAAAAGAAGCCGGACTGGGCGGGCAGTTGCGCTCTGCAGCCACTCCGCCATTCAAAAGCCAGCTTCGGGCACTTGTTACCTGGTACCAACGCCAGCTGGAAATTACCGGGGTCAAAGTCAATCTAAACAGCGCAATCGGTGTTGACGATGCTGTTTTGGAAAGTGCCGATGCCATCATTGTGGCGACCGGGGCCATTCCTTGCGAACCGAACATCAAAGGGATCGAAAAGACCGTCAACATCCTTGATGCCCATCTTGATGAATCGAAGCTTCAAGGCGACAAGATCATCTACTGCGGCGGGGGTCTTTCTGCTTGCGACAGCGCCTTGGAAACCGCAATGAAAGGCACACAGGTGGCAGTTGTCGAAATGCTTGGTGAAGTCGCGATTCAGGACCATTTCATAAACAAGGCCTCACTGATTCCGATGATGTTGAACAACGGAGTCAAGCTGTACACCAGCCATAAGGTGACCGAGATCCTTGATGATGGTATCAAGGCCATCGATGGCCAAGGCAATGAGGTATTCATCGCCGGAACAAGCGTTGTCAGCGCCTTTGGAATGAAGGCCAATACTGCGGTTGGACAGGCAATCGATGAGCGTTACCATGAAAAAGTCAAACTGGTCGGCGATTGCGCCCAGGTCGGAAAAGTCGGCGGTGCCGTGCGAAGCGGAATGTACGCTGCCATGAGTCTCGAATAGAATGATCGCAAAGGCCGCCGGGTTCCATGATTGGAGCCTGGTGGCCTTTTAACGGAAAAGAAATCGGATAAAACGGCATTGTTTGAGATATCAAATTCCACCAGATTCTGATATAATTAGCCATATAGGAATTACGAGGTGACCACTATGATAGAGTTGATAAGCATCGACCAGAAGGATGACGTTCTAGAGAAGATAAATGCCCTGTACCAGTCATCTTTTCCCAGCATCCAAAGAGTACCTTTCGAGTATCTGGTCATGTCCTCGCATCAACGCGACATCCTTGGGATCTACCAGGACGGCAGGTTTTGCGGCTTCATTTCCATGATCACATTTGGCGATCTGACCTATGTTGCCTACTTTGCGATCGACAAGACCATCCAGGGCCGGGGCCTTGGCTCGAAGGTGTTGAGCCTGATTGAAAACTACAAACCTGGCAACAAAATCATTCTTGACGTCGAGGCCATCAATGAACAGGCTCCCAACAACCCCCATCGGATCCGGAGGAAACTGTTTTATTTGAACAACGGCTTCAATGAGACGGGGATCAGGTATTTCTGGAACAACGAGGAATACGAGACACTCGTGAAAAACGGGTCGATAACAAAGCAGGAATTCGATGATTTCTGGCACAGTATCTCCCATAATTGATCAAGCAATGACTAACAGCTAAAAAGGATGTCTGAAATGACATCCTTTTGCGCGTTAATTTTCAAGCTGGGTTTTGACGTAGCCATCATAACCGCCAAAAATCAAAGTGATGGCCTGGGCGGTTATCTCCTCGAGGGAAAGCTGCTTGTTTTCCTTGACCCACTGACGGTATATTTCCAGCGTCGCTCCGACCAGATAGGCACTCACGATTCCCTGGGATTTTTCCGGGATGGCGGAGATTTTGGTTTTGTAGCTGGTATTATGGTCGATCGACCGGGCAAACATCACCGTGCAGTAATCGCGGTAGGAGCTGTCGCAAATGATCTTTTCCACGTAAGGCTCCTGGCTAGAGAAATAATCGAAAAAGATGCGGGTCTGGTGGCGCAAGTCGACCAGGGCGAGCTGCTCATCGATCTGGTCGATGAAGCCTTTGATGATCTGGGCCAATGTATGGTCGTACAGGTCCTCGATTGAGGCGTAGTGCGAGTAGAACGTCTTCCGGTGGATTCCCGCCTTGAGGGTCAGATCCTGAACCGAAATGGCGTTGGCACTGGTCGAGGCAATCATTTCCTTGAAGGCATCGTCGATTGCCGCCCTTGTGTTCAAGATTCTTTTGTTTGTTTTCGCCTTGGTTTCCATATTGTTCCGCTCCTTTTTTTCTATCTATGTGTAACGATGTAATAGCTTAAAATTATAATACAAATATGAATAATAAGCAACATATGTAACTGGATTTTTACGAAAATCTGATATTTGCTGGATAGATGGCCCTCGGGTAAAAAATAGGTTCTGGTTTCAGATTAAAACGGACCGATCGGAATTTTTTCATCATTCCGGCAACAATCAGGAAGACAAGCATGCAAAAAAGGACCTCAGTCCTTCTTTAGCTTGTGGAAAATGGGCTTCATCGACTCGTAGGTGCAATATGATTCGAAGCCCAAACGGGCAAGTTCGGCGCGGGTCTGGTCAATGGCAAAACCGAGATGGCTTTTATTGTGGGAGTCGGAGCCGATAGTGATGATCTTTCCGCCAAGTTCCCGGTAAAGCCTGAGGATGTCCCTTGATGGGGTCAGGTCGTCGAGGCCGTAACGTTTCGATGAAGTGTTGATCTCGATCCCTTTGCCGTCTTCTATAACGACCTCCAGGATTTTTTTGATGATGCCCTCGATGCTCGCGAAGGGCACCTTGCCTTCGCTGTAGCGGACGATCATGTCGAGATGGCCTAAAACGCTGTAGTTCTTGAAGCTGCTGACCACTTCAAGGAGCTCCTGGTAGTAGGCGAAGGTGTATTCTTCAAGGCTCTTGTCCTTCTGGAAGGCATAGTCCCAGAATTCCTTATCGCCAACCTGGTGGATCGACAGGATGACAAAATCCATTTCGTAGCTCTGGTAAAGCTTTTCGAAATCGTTGATGGTGTGGGTCTGGATGCCAAATTCCAACCCTTTTTTGATTGTGATCATATCCCGGTATTTTTCCTTCAAAATGGCGATTTCCCTGAAGTAGGCGGGGTAATCGACATTCATGACCGGATTTTCATGATTGTCTTTGACATTGGCATCATGATCGATTTTGACGCCGTAGTCGACATGGTCGGTAAAACAGATTTCCTCGAGACCAAGCTCCAAGGCATCAATGATGACATCTTCCATCTCGTGGCTCGAGTCATCGGAATAACTGGTGTGGATGTGGTAGTCGCAGCGCATTTTTTCCTCCTTAACAAGACAGTATCAGCTGCCCGAGCAGCGTATACTCAAGCATGTTCGTGACTTTGACGATTTTGGGCAAGGATGATTTTTGTAAGTGGCGGCCCAGCTCATCGTAAAGCCGGTCCTCGTTGGTGATCAGGTCGCAGTACACGACAACGACCTCGGGAGCAATCAGGGCCATGATCGACAGGATGGTCTTGCTCACAAGCTCCAGGGAACCTTCAATGGTGCGGTTGAGAATCAGCGGACTGTCGGACAGGGCCATCGGAAGATACTGGATTTCGCCGGCCAGGTTGTGGCTGCCTTTGACCAGATTGCCGTTGATGACGATGCCGGCCCCGGAAAGATGGTGGATCGGCTGGAACAAGAAGGCCAGCGATTCGCATTTGTCCTGGCAGGCATAGAAGCCCACCGCGGCGGTATTGACGTCATTGGCGATCACGATATCAACATCGTAACGTTCCTTGAGCATTTTTTCAAGATAGATGTTCTCAAATCCCCGGACACTCGTCGAACAAAGCAGCCCATCGTCGTTGATGATTCCCGGGGTCGACACGCCGATTGTCTCAATTTCGGGATGGTCTACCATGATCGCATCGATCACATGGAAGATGTCCCCGGCCTTGACGTGGGGCTTGATGATTTCATCGTCGATGACGATATTCATGTCTTCTTCGTAGAGCCGGTAAGCCAGGTGGACCCGCTGGCTGTTGCGAAACAGGGAAAAGACAAGCACCGGCTTTTTATTGGCAACCTTCAGGCGGGCCCTTAAAAAGCCACTTTTTTTAGGTGTGACGTTCTTTTTTGCATAAGTGGCGGTGATCAGGTCGATGGCCGCCTTGACATCATAGGTGGCGAATATTTCACCGGGGATGATCTTTACCGCCTGCTCTTTTAAAACCGCCTTGACTTTGTGGTAGACATGCCCGATCTGGGGTGCGAGCAGGATGACATCGTATTTGTGGCCCTGGTAAAAGACATTCTGGTAGCCAGTGGCGTCGATGGTGAAGTGGAGATCGAGCAGCTCGACTCCCTGCTGGAGCTTGCTGGCAAAAAATGAGGTGGTCAGTCCGCCTGTGCAACAAAGCAGGACCCTGATGGCGGGTCGCGCGTCAATCTTCTCGATGCAGACGACCATCTCGTCGAAGAGCTTGACTGCCTGAAGAAGGCTTCGCATCTGGAAGTGGAGGTAGAATTCAATCCGTCGGGTTGATTTGTTGGTGGTGGCAAGCTCGATGATATTGTCATGATAGAAGGTGATGGTGCTTGAAGATGACTTGTTTTCAATGGTGATCCGGTCGCTGGCCGCCATTTGAATTATAAAATCGGGATTATGGTGGCTTATAATCCATTTTTGAAAGAACACGACATTTAGAGTGCTGAAAAATTCATCCATAGTGATCCCTCCTGTGACTTCGATATAACTGGTTATATTTTACCACGACCGGTCATACAGGGAAGGGATTTGCCGGAATATGAAATAAAAATGCCAGCAATTCGATGGCATGAAGAATGATTGCGACATATTGGAATCAAAAAAGACCCGCTAAGGCGAGTCTTGAAATTGCAATGTTTAAACAATTCCTTGGGCATTCATGGCCTCAACGACTTTTTCGAAACCGGCGATATTAGCTCCGGCCACGTAGTTGCCCTCGAGGTTGTAACGTTTGGCTGCATCATCGACTTTGGTGAAGATGTTGACCATGATGTCCTTCAATCTGGCATCGACTTCTTCGAAAGACCAGCTTAAACGCAGGCTGTTTTGGGACATTTCCAATGCGGAAACGGCAACCCCACCTGCATTGGCGGCTTTACCTGGCATGAACAGGATGCCATTTTCCAAATAGAAATCCACCGCTGCCTGGGTTGAAGGCATGTTGGCACCTTCGGCCACCAGGAAGCAACCGTTTTCCTTGAGTGTTTTGGCATCATCAAGGTCCAATTCATTCTGGGTTGCGCAAGGCAATGCGATATCGCAAGGAACGCTCCAGATTCCTTTGCCTTCGACGAATTTTGCGCTTGGTTTGGCAGCGACATAATCCTTGATCCGGCCACGTTTGACTTCCTTGATTTCCTTAACCAGGTCAAGATCGATTCCATCTTCGTCAACGATATAACCATTCGAATCGGACAAGGCAATGACGTTTGCTCCTAATTCCTGGGCTTTTTGAGTCGCATAGATGGCAACATTTCCTGAACCGGAAACCACAACTTTTTTCCCGGCCAAGCTGTCGTTCTTGACGTTCTTGAGCATTTCAGCCACGATATAAACCAAGCCATATCCGGTCGCTTCAGTTCTTGCCAAAGAACCACCGTAAGTAAGGCCTTTACCAGTCAACACTCCTTCGTACAAGCCTTTGATTCTTTTGTATTGGCCATACAGGAATCCGATTTCGCGGGCTCCAACACCAATATCTCCGGCCGGAACATCGACATCGGCTCCGATGTATTTGTTCAATTCCGTCATGAAACTTTGGCAGAAGGCCATAACTTCGCGGTCCGACTTTCCTTTAGGATCGAAATCGCTGCCCCCTTTACCACCGCCGATTGGTAGTCCGGTCAGTGAGTTCTTGAATACCTGTTCGAATCCCAGGAATTTGATGATGCTTTGGTTAACCGAAGGGTGGAAGCGAAGTCCGCCTTTATATGGCCCGATGGCGCTTGAGAACTGCACCCGGAAGCCACGGTTGACTTGGACGTTTCCTGAGTCATCGACCCATGGGACCCTGAATGAGATGATTCGTTCTGGATCGGTGATTCTTTCCAACAATGCTTCTTTTTTGAATTTCTCTTCATTTGCTTCGACAACAACTCTTAATGATTCCAATACTTCTTTTACGGCCTGAATGAATTCGGTTTCGCTTGGATTTTTAGCGACAACTCTTTCAAGCACTTGATCGACATATGACATGTATACCCTCCTCGACGATTGTTTAACATAGCAATTTGTCATCTGAAATTATTGCTATGAGTATATTTTATCAATAATTGTAAGCGGCGTCAAACATGAATTTTGGGCTCGCAGCACAATGGGCGCAAATGGCGCCGGTTGATAATGACGAAAGATTGTCTTTGACGGTCTGAAGATCAGGCCATCACATGACTGCGTCGTAAGGGTGGACTTAACTGCATTAGCCGGTCTGGATTCGATTATCCGCTTATATGTTCATATCGTTGATCTGTCTACCTTGGATTAAAAAATTGGAACCATGCGATATATCGGTTTTATGCCACAGTTGTCTTCCGTAGCGGATTTTGGTATAATTGTGTTACAGTAGTAAAATTATGAAATTTGGAGGGGAAGTTATGTATTACAATCGAAAATCCAGTCAGGTCAAGCAGATCGCCATTCTGGTGTTGTTGATACTGATCTGGGCGGTGCTTTATTTCTTGCCGCTAGGTGATGATCAGGCCGTTGGGGACAACGTTGCAAGCGCAACTGACAATCAGGATGAGTCGCAAATGGAACAGTCCGGTGACCCGCTTGACTTGCAGGCGGGAGAACTTCTGTCGCAGATGAGTGTTGAACAGAAGGTGGCCCAGATGTTCATCATCACCCCTGAGGATTTGACGGGTGTGGCCCGGGTTACGGTGGCCGGAGGGACAACCCAGGCGGCTTTGAGCGAATTCCAGGTTGGGGGCCTTGTATATGGAAGCAGTAATATTGTCAGTCCCGAACAGATAAGCACGATGATTGCCAATACCCAGACATATGCCCGTGAAGCTGGCGGTCTAAGCTTATTTGCCTGTATCGATGAGCAAGGGGGCGGTGCAAGCCAGCTTGCCGGTAATGAAAACTTCGGGACTGTTGAAACGGCCGATTTGAGCTCGTTGACCAGCCGCGATGAGGCATATGAGGTGGGCAACGAAATAGGGGCATATCTTAACAGCTACGGCTTCAATGTCGACTTCGCTCCCCTGGGCAATCTCTTATATGATTTGAGCGATATCCAATCGTTCGGATCCAATCCCGATACAGTCGGCTTTCTAGCCGACGGGATGGCCCAGGGGCTTATAGCCAATGGCGTCCTGGCGACGATGAAATACTTCCCGGCGCTGGAAGGGACAGCTGCCAGTGAAAAGACACTAGAACAGCTTCAATCAAGCGATCTGGTTCCATTTGCTTCCGCCATCGAACAGAACATTCCTCTGATCATGGTTGGCCACGTGACAATGCCACAAATTGCTACGGACAACGTACCATCCAGCCTGTCAAAAGCAGTGGTTACGGATCTTCTTAAAGGCGACCTCGATTACCAGGGACTGGTGGTCAGCGATGCCCTTAACAAGGAAACGATAACTGCGGTTTACTCAAGCGACCAGGCGGCCATCAAAGCGATCCAGGCTGGCAATGACATGCTCCTGATGCCTGAAGAATTCACTTCGGCTTATCAAGGAGTCCTGGCTGCCATTGATAGCGGGGAAATTTCAATCGAGCAAATTGACCAGTCCGTAACCAAGATCATCAAAGCCAAGCTGCAATTGGAAAGCTAGAACGGGGCCGCCATATGGAAATCACCAGTATCCTCAAGGAAAAGAAGAATTTCACGTATATTGAAACCTTGATCAGCGATTATCTCCTTGAAAAACAGGAAGACATTGCCAATCAAAGCGCCAGGTCGATTGCCAGCAAGCTAAATACCGCACCATCCAGCCTGACCCGTTTCGTCCAGAAAATAGGCTTTGCGGGATTCACGGAATTCAAGACAGCCTATTTGAAGGAACTGGATTATCTGGCCAGCCATTTCAATGAAATCAATCCGAATTACCCTTTCGATTACAATGACAAGAATGTGGTGGTCGCCAACAAGATGGGCCAGCTCTACCAGGAGACCATCAAGGATCAGCTCAACTTGATTCATCATGACAGTCTTCAACTTGCCATCAATATCCTGCAAAAGGCCCGGACTGTTTATGTTTGTTCCGCCGGGGTGCAGATCGACGTTGCAAGGACATTCAAGGAAAAGATGGTAAAAATCGGCAAGGACGTGGTGATCGAGGACAAGTTGGATGATGCCTTTTCGCGGGCATCGTTCTGCTTGGGGGATTGCGCCTTTATCCTGATTTCATATTCGGGGGAGACGGACCAGCTGCTCCGGATTGCCGCCAAACTCAAGGGCCGCCAGGTCAAAACCGTGGCTTTGACCTCGTATGGATCCAACAGTCTGGCTTCAATGGCTGATGTAAGTCTGTATGTCTCGTCCCGGGAAAAGCTGATCGAGAACCTCGGTGATTTTTCAATGAACCTGTCAACCTTGTTTATGCTTGATGTGCTCTACATGAACATCTTCAATGATGATTATCAGACAAATTATTCAAAAAAGGTGGCATCTTCGAAAGGTTTTCAGAAAAACCGGACGACCAAAAACCCTTTGTTGCAAGACTGACGCAACACTGTTGCAAGAAAACACTTGATAATTGCCAAATGTCGGCAACAATGTTTGAAAAGGCTCCCAAAATCTTGGCTGCCTTTTTTGTTTGGATATAATGTAATTACAAAGATATCTGAGTAAAACAAAAAAGGAGAGCGAAAATGAGTTATACAGATTTAGCGAAAAAGATTCTCGACAATGTCGGGGGCGAACAGAATGTCATGGCGCTTGAACATTGTGCCACCCGCCTGCGTTTCAACCTCAAGGATGAAAGCAAAGCCAATAGTGCGGTTATTGAAAGTCTTCCTGGCGTGGTCAGTGTGATAAACAAAGGCGGACAATATCAGGTGGTCATCGGAAACGAGGTGATCGAGGTTTTCAACGAACTTGTCAAGCTTGGCGATTTTGCCAATTCGGCTGATGAAAATGGCGGAAGCGGCCAGTCCATGGTCAACCGGATTCTTGACACGATTTCCGGGATCTTCTTTCCGATTGTTCCGGCCCTGGCCGGGGCAGGGATGCTCAAGGCATTGCTGTCGGTATTGGTGGTGACCAAGCTGGTTTCCAACCAATCGGCCAGCTTCCAGATTCTCAATTTCATGGGTGATGCCGGATTCTACTTCATGCCTGTCATCATTGCCGCAAGTGCAGCCAAGAAATTCAAGGTCAACCAATATGTGGCAATGGCCATCGGGGCGATGTTGCTCCACCCGGCTTTCATCAGCATGGTGGCAACCGCCAAGGAAGCGGGAGTCGGATTGAAGCTGCTGGGAATTCCGGTTCCGCTTGTATCCTATGGGTCGTCGGTCATTCCGATCATCCTGGCGATCTGGCTGATGAGCTATGTGGAACCAGTAGCTACAAGATACACCCCAAAATCGATGCGGATCATCATGGTGCCGCTGCTCGAGATGCTTGTGGTCGGGGTGGCCACCCTGGCGTTGGTTGGCCCATTGGGTTTCAACCTGGGCAAACTGTTGGGTGATTTCATCAATTTTGTCAACACCTATGCAAGCTGGCTGGTTCCGCTTCTGGTGGGGACCTTCACGCCGCTGATGGTCATGACCGGGATGCATTATGGCCTGATTCCCATTGGCATAAACATGCTGGCGACCACCGGTTTTGATACGGTGGCCGGTCCGGGAATGATGGTTTCAAACATCGCCCAGGGTGGAGCGGCGCTGGCTGTGGCCATCAGGGCGAAAAGCATCGATATCAAATCGTTGGCAACTTCGGCAGGTATTTCGGCAATCGTGGGAATAACCGAACCGGCAATGTACGGTATCTCGCTGCGGTTCAAGAGGCCGTTGATTGCCGCGATGGCTGGCGGCGGGGCAGCTGGTCTGTTCATCGGAGTCATGGGAGTTGGTCGCTATGCCCAGGTGGCACCCGGACTGTTTGCCTTGCCTAGTTTCATTGGCGGTGACAGCCTGAACAATTTCATTTATGCGATTGTCGGGTGCGGGATTGCATTCGTTGTCGCATTTGGCGTGTCGTTCGTTTTGGGAATCGAGGAGCCTCAGGAAAAACACCCCCTCAAGACTGCCAAGGAAGTGACCCTCTGTGATGAGGAAATCTACGCTCCGATCTCCGGAAAAGTGATCAGTCTAGAAAATGTGGGAGATCCGGTGTTTTCCAGCGGGGCGTTGGGAAAAGGGGTGGCCATCGTGCCGGATAATGGCAGATTGTATGCCCCGGCTGATGGGGAAATCAACTTCGTCTTCGCGACCGGCCATGCCATCGGTCTGACCAGTGGCAAAGGCGCCCAAATCCTGACCCATGTCGGCTTCGATACGGTCAATCTCAAGGGTGAACATTTCACCCCAAAAGTCAAAGCAGGCCAATCGGTCAAACGCGGCGACCTGTTGCTGGAGTTTGATATTGAAAAGATCAAAGAGAACTTCGATATCACCACCCCGATAGTGATCACCAACCATAACCAATACGGCAGCATCGATTTTGTAAAACAAAGCGAAGTGAATAGCGATGAACCATTGCTGGTACTGAGCATATAGGAGGCAATATGACATTTCCCAAGAATTTTTTATGGGGCGGCGCCACTGCCGCCAACCAGATTGAAGGAGCATTCGACGTGGCAGGCAAAGGTCTTTCCACGGCCGATGTCATGACCTTGGGGGCTCATGGCGTCAAACGGAAGATTACCAAGGAGATCGAAGCGGATGTTCATTATCCATCACATCAGGCAATAGACCACTATCACCGTTACCGGGAGGATATCGCCTTGATGGCGGAGCTAGGTTTCAAGGTATACCGCTTCTCGATCAACTGGACCAGGATCTTTCCTGAGGGGGACGAAAAGGAACCAAACCGGGCCGGATTGGAATTTTATGATTCCCTGCTTGATGAACTGGAAAAATACCGGATCCAACCGCTGGTGACCATTTCCCATTTTGAAACGCCGCTGGGATTGCAAAAATACGGGTCCTGGCAAAGCCGCAGACTGGTCGAATTTTATCTCAATTATGCAACCGTTCTTTTCAAACACTTCAAGGGTCGCATAAGATACTGGCTGACATTCAACGAGATCAACTGCATGTCCACCCAGCCCTGGGTGGCGGGAGGAATCGACTCGGAAGATGAATCGGTTCGGATGGTGAGCGCCTACCATCAGCTTGTTGCAAGCGCAATGGCGGTAAAAATTGCACACGAGATCGATCCGGGCAACCAGGTGGGGATGATGTATGCGGGCCATTTCGCCTATCCGGCCAGCCCCCATCCCGATGATATTGTCAAGACGATGGAGTTCATGCAAGAGATGCTGTTCTACTGCGATGTCCAATGTCGCGGCTATTATCCTTCATACAAGTTGAAAGAGCTTGAACGGCTGAATATCGAATTGCCGATCGAACCGGGCGATGATGATTTGCTGCAGGAAGGAACTGTGGATTTCCTCTCTTACAGCTATTACAACACTCATGTTACCGGGGCCAATACCAAAGGGATATTGAAAGGCATGAACGGCCTGGACACCGGCTATAAAAACCAGCATCTGCCTAAAAGTGAATGGGGCTGGACCATAGATCCCCAGGGGCTGCGCTATTCCTTGAATCTTCTTTATGACCGTTATCAGCTCCCGTTGATGATCGTTGAAAACGGACTTGGGGCAGTCGACGTGCTTGTCGACGGCAGGGTCCATGATCAATACCGGATCGATTATCTCAAATCCCATTTGCTTGAGCTGGAAAAAGCAATTGACCTTGACGGGGTAAATGTCATGGGGTATACGATGTGGGGACCGATCGACCTGGTTGCCGCATCGACGGGAGAAATGAAGAAACGTTATGGATTTATTTATGTCGATGTGGATGACCGGGGCCAGGGAACGTTCCAAAGAATCAAAAAGGACTCGTTTGCCTGGTATCAAAAAGTAATTGCCACCAATGGGGCAAGTCTGAAGGAGGAAATTTGAATGTATGATTGCATAGTGATGGACAGCGAATACTGTTCCATGGGGCGATGGATCTCGGTGATTGCGGGTGATGTGCTCAAGTTGAAACTGTATGAGGGCCGTGACCTTATCGCCCTGGCTGATGAAGAGTGGCTCGATGAGGCAAAGCTGGCCGATTTCGACAATTCCCTGGGGGATATGACGGCTGAACGGCTCAGGGAGGATGACGAATTCTGGAGGATCCATGCAGCCCTGTCCAAGGCGATCAAAAAAGCCGTTGCCTTGGGGCCGTGCATCATTCATGAGCGGGCTGCCAGTGTGATCTTGAGGGATGAATGTAAAATGTTGCGGGTCCATCTCTACAACACAAATATGACAAATCGCATTCCCCGGGCGATCGGCGACAAGACCTACGACCTTGAAGCCAAATCTAGAAGTGAGGTAATTGACTTCATCAAAAAAGAGGACAATAAGCGAAAGGTCTACCGGGACGTCGTGGAGCCGGGTAGCTGGGGTGTCAAAGAATCGTATGACTTATGTCTGGACAGTGATATGCTTTCCCGGGAAAAATGTGCGGAAATCCTGATCACTGCCTATAAAGATGTGGAAATCGACCTTGAACATGCCCAGGAAGTTATCAGGGATTCGTTTGTCTGGAGCAAATAGCCAATTCAAATGCCGCTTTCTGGTGCGTTTCCAGTATGCAGATTCACGAAGGTGTGATAAAATTTATGGTAATGAATCCAGGGGGTAATCATATGCGCTATGAATTGGAAGGTGTCTGTGCCCGGGCGGTGTCGTTCGATCTTGATGGCAAAGTGGTAAGGAATGTCCGTTTTGTCGGTGGTTGTCCGGGGAACCTGCTGGCCATCGGAAAGATTGTCGAAGGCATGGAAGCCGATATTGTCATCGAACGGTTCAAGAACAACCGGTGCCAGGACAAGGGGACATCTTGTGTCGACCAGTTCGCCAAGGCTTTGGAAAAAGCCCGGGGTTGAACGTGTTGTCTTATTCGACAACATCAAACTGATGAAAGGACTGCCTGAAGGCAGCGGGCATCTGCGTCATTTTCAATGTGACTTTGGCAGCTGATACCTTTTTTGGAGGAAGAATATGGATCATAAAATGCGACGTGGCAAGCAACAGTTGAGTAATGAAAAGTGCAATGAGATACTCGACCGCAATACCAGCGGTGTCTTGAGTCTGCTTGGATTGGATGGTTATCCGTACGGAGTGCCGTTATCATATGTCCATAACAACGGCAGGATCATCTTCCACGGGGCCCTGACCGGCCACAAGATTGAAGCCATCCGCCACTGTGACAAGGCCTCGTTTTGTGTCATCGACCAGGATGAAGTTGTCCCGGAAAAGTTCACGACCAGATACCGGTCGGTCATAGCCTTTGGCAAAGTCCGTCTGCTCGATGATCCGGTTGAAATCGTTGCGAAAGCCAGAATTCTCACGCAAAAATATTCGCCCGGTTTCATGGACAAGGCGGATGCGACAATCCAGAGCGCCAAAGGAAGAATGAGTGTTTTCGAACTCGATATCGAAAGGCTTACCGGCAAGAGTTCGCTTCAATAGCCAGGCATGGCTGCTTTAAGACTGTATCCCGGCCAATTCTGATCTGTATACAAAAATCAAGGTTCCGTTCCTTCTGGGTTCGGGCCTTTTTCATTTGGCTGGATATTTGGTATAATGGAAGCAAAGGAAAGCGGGTGAAACCATGTTCAGGATACTTCTTACCGGGGCAAGCGGGACAATGGGGCAGGAATGTCTCAGGTATCTTGCCGGTTCAAACCATAATATCGAGGTGCATCTGGTCTTGCGGCCCAGTTCGAAAAACAGAAAACTGATCGGATCCTACCAGGGATGCCCGGGGCTTAAAGTCTGGTGGGGCGATATGACCGATTATGGTCTTATCTATCGGGCCATAGAAGACATCGACATGGTCATTCATGCGGGTGCCCTTGTTTCGCCGGAAGCTGACAGCCAGCCCAAAAAAACGATGGCGATCAATTACGGTTCGACCTTGAATTTCCTGCGGGCCATTGATGCCCGGGATTACAACGCCAAAGTCCGTTTTGTCTATATTTCCTCTGTGGCGGTCATGGGGGATCGGATGCCGCCTTTTCACTGGGGCCGGGTCGGGGATCCGGTCATGCCTAGCATCTTCGACTATTATGCCCTGTCCAAGGCGGCCAGTGAGCGGGCTGTCATCGAATCCAAACTCAAGGATTGGGTCGTCTTGCGGATGAGTGGCATCCTGGGGGCGAAGATGGCTCAAATCCAGGAGCCGATCATCTTCCACAATCCCCTCAACAATGTGCTAGAATATGTCACTTTGCCTGACGTCGGGCAAATGATCGCAAATCTGGTGTTCAAAAGCGCAAGCAGGACCCTGGATGAAGGCTTTTACCGCCACATCTACAATGTCGGGGGTGGCGCGACCTGCCAAATAGCGACGTGGCAACTGTACGAGAAAATATATGGGGACATCCTGGGATTCAGGGATCTCGACAAGATCATCGAACCCCAGCTGTATGCCACCAGGAATTTCCACGGTCATTTCTATCTCGACAGTGCAAGACTGGACAGATTTCTTGATTTCCAGCATCACGGCATGGAATATTTCTATGAGGAGTTCAAAAAGACCCTGGGGATGAAGTGTCTTTTCATCAGGTTTATAAACCGGCTGCCGATTTTAAGAGATCTCCTGGCCTGGTGGTTGCGGGAATCGTTCCGGAAAATCGCCCGCAAGCCTAAAGGACCGTTGAACCGGGATTTTATCAGCAGTCCTGGATACAATGTCTATTATGGAGCCGCAGTTTCGCCGGGATATTCGCGCTTTCCTTTTTGGAGGAATTACAGCCCAACCCGCCATTTCCATTATGGTCTCGATCTGGAGCGTGATGAAAGTGATCTTACGCTTGAAGATATCAAAAACGTGGCATCACTGCGGGGCGGGCGCTGCCTTAGCGATTCGATGGTTCCTGGTGATTGGGACAGCCCCAAGGAATTTGTCTGCGCCAAGGGGCATGTCTTTTGGGCCAGTCCTCGGCTCATTATCGAAGGTGGCCACTGGTGTGGAGAATGTGGCAAGACCCACTGGGAGTATGGGGCGCTTATTGAGGGCAATCCGTTTTTAAGGCAGTTTTACCATGGCGATACAAATAGCTTTACTAAGAACGTCATTCCTGATGATGTCCATAAGGGATTATTAAAAGACAAGATGTAGGTGAATCTTACCGTCTCTTTCGATAATTTTGCAGGATCTGAGGAATATGGGATCATTTTTGGTTAAGGTCCGGTCCAGACAAAATAAATCAACAATCGCAAACAGCGGGTTTTACGGGAAAAGTTTCTTTGGTATAATGGCCCTGATCATCAAAAGGAGGGACAGATATGCCGTTGCTAAAAATAAATATCGCCGTGTTGCTTTTCGGGTTGGCGGGGATCCTGGCCAAATTCATCGATCTGCCGGCTTTGGCCATCACTTTTGGCCGGGTTTTCTTTTCTAGTCTGACGTTGCTTCTCTATTCCCGGGCGGTCCACCTGTTGGTGACACTAAAACGCAAGGATTTTATGCTTTTGGCCTTTGGCGGAACACTGCTGGCTTGTCATTGGTGGCTTTTTCTCGAGTCGATCAAGATGTCAAACGTGGCGATCGGGACAATCACCTTTGCCGCTTTCCCTTTGTTTTTGACATTTCTTGAGCCGCTGGTGTTCCATGAAAAAATCAGCCGGGAAAATGTGGCCGTATCCCTGGTGATCCTCCTGGGGGTGCTGGTCATGGTCGAGGATTTCAACCTGGCTAACGGGACGACAATCGCCATTTTGATTGGGCTGGTCAGTGCCTTTTTGTACAGCGTTCTTTCCCTTGTCAACCGCACTCTGGTCGCGGCCTATTCCGGGGTGACCATCAGCTTATACCAGCATGCCGTGGCTATGGTGGTGTTGTTTCCGTATGTGGTGCGACTGGATTTCACCCTTGATTGGAAATCGCTTGGCCTCGTGGCGATACTGGGAGTTGTGAGCACTGCTATCGGTCATGCTCTTTATGTCAACTCGTTGAAGCAGGTTGCGGTTCAGGTCGCTGGCATCATTTCCTCGCTCGAGTCGGTCTATGGCATAGTCCTGGCGGTCATATTGCTGGGTGAGATCCCAACTCTTCGGCAGGTGGCCGGAGGAGCGGTCATCATTATGGCTGTTGTGATAAGCCGGATGAAAAAAGACGGCCGGGAAAAAAGTACGGGCAAAATAATTGAATAAAATTGAAGCGCTTTCATCATTTTCGAAAACATTTGTGTTATAATTGACTTGAATAATAGTGGCAAATATCAGTTGTTTTCAATACGGTGAAGGTGGTGTAAATATGAAAATGAATAGGATGTCAGTTGTTTATCTGGTTGCCGGGGTCTTAAGTGTCGTGGCCACTCTGTCGATTTTTCTTGTGAATTCCAATCAGGAGTTCGCCATTCATATCTGGCTTGGGTTCTTTGCCATGCTTTATGGTGAAGTGGCGTTTTTCGGGGGGATGATCCTTATCGAGAAATATGCCCAGGAACGCAACCTGCTGATCTTGAAAACCGGCGGGGGGATCGTGGTCGGGGTATATGCCCTGTTGACCTTCCTGCTGTCCTTTGTCTACATGAATGTCGAATACGCTTCACCTTTTACATTCCTGAGCTTTTTGGCAATCCTGCTTGTCTACACCCTGATTGTAGAATCGATATTCGTTCTAGTTTCCAGAAGGGTGTTTAAAAAAGAAGTCAGGGGCCAAGCCAGAGAGGCTGTCGACAAGTATTTAGAAGAGCTAGATCTTATCGAAGCACAAGAGCCATACCTTTCCCGGATCACCAAGCTCAAGGAAAAAATCCGCATTATGGATCCACGTCAGGCCGAGGCCATTGGTGAATCTTTCTACCAGACCGTCGGTGAACTTCAGGAACAAATGAGGGTATTCTCCAGCGAGAATGAAATGAAAGTCAACGAGTTGCTTGCGACACTCGAGCAGCTCCCGGATTCTCAAAACACCCAATAATAGTTTTGAATCTCATTCAATAAAGTGTCTTAAACAGAGAAGGTGGGATAATGAAAAGAAAAATCCTGTTGCCATGGATTATCATCATCATCGCATTGTTTGTTTTCTGGCCAATTGGTGCCTATCTTATCTATCGCAAGATAACCAATGACAGGATGGAGCTTCTAAAAAACAGCGGTTCGTTGAATAAGGCCGGGCTGATCTTCATGGTGATCGGCTTTATCATCTTCGCGGGCTTCTCCCTGGCGGGAAATCCTGACTTGCACACCTACGCCAAGGGAGGAGTATTCATCACCAGCGGTGGAGTGGTCATGTTCTATTTCGGTGTTGCCATCAACCGGACGGCCAAAAGATACCGCAACTACATCCAGATTATAATCAATGACGGCCAGAAAAACCTCGGTGAAATCGCCAAGGAGATGCATCTTGGCCCGTCCAAAGTCGAACGCGATCTTCAAAGCATGATCGCCCTGGGCTATTTTGGCGATGCCTATATCGATTATGTCAATGACCAGATAGTCATCAAGCAAAAAGAACCGGATAATCCTCCTGAAAGTGAGGGTCTGATACCGGTCATCTGCAGGAACTGCGGCGGCCGCAACAGCGCCTTGGCGAAGCGATGCCAGTATTGTGATTCTCCTCTTGGTGAGCAGCATAAATAAAAATGTTCTGAGATCTAAAATGGACCCATGTATTCGGACACGTAATAAAAAACGTGTTTGGATTCATGGGTCTTTTACTATACAATAATATCATCTGGAGGAATTAACAATGAGCAAGTTCACTTTCACAAAAACACAAATCAATCAACTCAAAAATAATGAATATGTTGAGTCCGTCAGCAGCAAGGGGATAACCTATTCTTTGGAATTTAAGTACCTTGCGGTTGAGGATTATTTAGCCGGTATGAGTGCGAAAGAAGTATTTTCCAAATATGGATTTGATTCTAATATCATTGGCGATAAGAGAGCCTCATCTGCCTTAGCACGATGGAAACGGCAGTACCATGAAGATGGTTTGTTTGGATTGAAAGATGCTAGAGAGCATAACCAGGGACGTCCTACAAATCGCGAGTTAACCGATGAAGATAAAATGAAATGCTACGAAGCTAAAATCAAATATCTGGAAGCTGAGGTAGAACTGTTAAAAAAATTAGACGCGATAGAAAGGACGGTGTTAAAAAATAGCAAGCAAAAAGTGATAAAATACCAGCTTATCGAGACAACCATTTCACAAAATAATATGAAATACAAAGTGAAATATTTATGTGATCTCGCTCAAGTTTCCAGGTCTGGTTATTACAGTTATCTAAAAGCTAAAAGCAATAGAGATGCCAAAGAGCTAAAAGATCAAGAACTGCTGAAATACGTCCAAAAGGCGATGAAATACAAAGGTTACAAGAAAGGCTCGCGCCAGTTAACAATGCGAATTAATCGGCTTTATAAGGCTGAAAATATTGAAAAGCAAATTAATCGAAAATGTGTTCAGCGGATAATGAGAAAATATGGAATTGTATGCCCAATCCGCAGGGCAAACCCATATAGAAAGATGGCAAAAGCGACCAAGGAGCACTGCGTCGTAGAGAATATTGTAAATAGAGAATTCAAGCCTGGGAAATCAGGAAAAGTCCTACTAACTGATGTTACATATCTTCACTACAACGGGCACAAGAAAACGGCGTATTTGTCTACAATCAAAGATTCCCAAACAAACGAGATACTTGCCTACAAAGTATCAAAATCACTGGCAATAGATTTTGTGTTGAATACCATTAAAGATTTGAAAAAAGCTAAATATTTGGCTATGTTAGCCTATAACGATGTTTATCGACTTTTCCTATGAAAATAGGTGTATAATGAAGAAGAGGTGGGATAACCATGGAATTAGATAAAATCAAGAATGACATAGATACTTTAAGCAACGATGAATTGAACGCCCTAATTGTTTTCCTTCAGGACCGTCAACTTCTAAACGATTATACCAAGATCCTTGTGGATGCATTAGAAGCCAAACATAAAGACTCAATTACGTGTCCTCGTTGTGGGAACCATCACATCAAAAGAGATGGACACTACAAAAACGGAACGCAACGTTATAGATGTATCAATTGTGGTAAGACTTTTACTCCATATGTCGGTACGATCTTGGAGAATACCAAACTTTCTTATATAACCTGGCTTAAGTATCTGATAATAATGAGTCATGACGAAGATTTGAGGGACTGTGCCAAATATGCAGGAGTTTCATTAAAATGCAGTTTTTTCATGCGCCATAAAATATTGAACGCCCTATCTCATAGGATGGAAAACATTGAGCTTAGTGGAATTGTGGAATTAGATGAAATGAGTGTAAACATCAGCTATTCCGGAAATCACAGCAAGCAGGCGGAAAAAACCTTGCCCAGGAAGCCCTATAAAAGAGGACGGAAAGGTAACCGCAGAAACAAGAAGTGGATAGTCAACACTTTTTTAAACAACTTTTATAAGGACAACCGAAATTGTACTGGTGTCTTGTAGTTAAGACTTCCATGTTTCCTTTTATTGTTGAACCAGTTTACATAATCAAACAGTTCCAAC
>JAQVDW010000049.1 GCA_028698185.1 Erysipelotrichaceae bacterium
AATATCAAAACAAAAGGTCAATCTCAAGTAATTTGAAGAAAAATTCATCAAATTATTTGGGGTTGACCTTCATTTATTGTGACTAGAATGCGGTATAATCTGATCAAATAAATCACCTAGTAACAACTACCGGGAGTATATTGTCTGCACTGAGATGGGGATCTTTTATGAGCTGGGTCTCAAGAATCCCAACAAGAAATTCTATTCGGTGGGACGGCGCCAGTTCTGTCCGAACATGAAAAAAGTCTCTATTGAAGATGTTCTCGATACTATCCAAAATCCCCGCAATGAAATCGAACTGAGCGCCGATATAATCGAAAAGGCCAAAGCTCCTTTGGTGAAGATGCTCGAACTTGCCGCCGATTAGCATTCTTGGTGAACCGGCCCAAAAAAAAGACTGAAAGGAAAGTCTTATGGATAAAATTATTTATATGGACAATGCCGCCACGACCATGATGGAAGATCAGGTTTTCCAGGCGATGAAACCCTATTTCCAGGAAGTTTACGCCAATCCCTCTAGTGGCCATGGTTTCGCCGCCCGGCCCAAACAGGCAATCAGACAGGCCCGTCAGGATATCGCCGCTTTTGTCAATGCCCGGCCCAACGAGATTTACTTCACCAGTGGCGGGAGCGAATCGGTCAACTGGGCGATAAAGGGTTTTGTGGGCAGCAATAAAGGCAAAGGTCACCATATAATCACATCCAAGATCGAACATCACGCGGTATTGAACACCTGCCATCAGCTCGAAAAGGAAGGGTTTGAGGTGACCTATCTCGATGTCGACGAATATGGATCAATCGGCCTTGATCAGCTAAAAGCCGCCATCAAGGACACGACCATTCTTATCAGCATAATGTTCGCGAACAATGAGATTGGCACAATCGAACCAATCGGGGAAATCGGAGCCATCGCCAGGGAACACAATGTCGTGTTCCACACCGATGCCATCCAGGCATATGGCCATGTCGCCATAGATGTAAGAGACTTAAACATCGATATGCTCAGTGCCAGCGCCCACAAGTGCGGCGGACCCAAAGGGGTCGGGCTGCTCTATGTCAAAAGTGGGATTGAAATAGGATCCCTGATCCATGGCGGCCATCAGGAGCAAGGCAAAAGAGCAGGCACGCTAAATGTCCCGGGCATCGTCGGCTTCCATGAGGCAACCAAACTTGCCGGAACTGAAATGACAACCAGAATGGGAAAAATCAGGGAACTTCGTGATTATCTTATTGCCCAGGTGCTTGACAAAATAGAGCTGGCCTATCTTAACGGTAGCCCGGTTTCACGGCTTCCCAACAACGCCCACTTCTGCTTCGATTATGTCGAAGGTGAGTCACTGGTTGTCTTTCTCGACCAGTTAGGCATATGTGCTTCAAGCGGGGCTGCCTGCGAGTCGGATTCGATCGATCCTTCTCATGTTGTCCTTGCCATCGGCCGTGATGAGGATCTTGCCTATGGTTCGCTTCGTTTTAGCATAAGCGAGCGCACCACCAAGGATCAAGTCGATTATGTCGTCGCCCAGCTGACGTCGATTGTCGAAAAACTCAGAAAGATGTCACCCTTGTATCAGGTGACCATATCATGATGAACGACCGCCTGGTATTTGAACGTTGAATGTTCAAATACAGGCGGTCTATTCTGTTTTTCATATATCCATAGTGCATCATAGTTGAAATCAAATCCGATAGGAGTTAAACTATATAAGTGAAAACTTATATGGTTATAAAAAGGAGATATTATGAATTCAAAAAAGTTGGTAGTAGTAAAACAACGTTGTCCGCAAAATCATCCATGTCCTGCAGTCCGGGTATGTCCGGTCGGGGCGTTGAAGCAGACAGGTTTCGCAGCTCCGGTTGTCGATTACGACTTGTGCATCAATTGCGGCAAATGCGCGAGAGCCTGCCCGATGGGTGCTTTGGTTCTGGAATAATCGCAGCAGACCAGTACTGTTTTTGGACCGGTTCACCGTTATTGGGGGTGCGGGATTGGATCAAGCCTTTGGTAAAAGGATAAAGAGATTTAGTAATAAAGCGGTTGTCGTACAATTTGAACATGGATAGAATGTTCAAATTAAACCGAGCTTGCAATTTGTATGAATAATCCTGATAATTAGGATTCAAATGGCACTTTAGTGCCGTTTTTTTTTATTTATACACACTTTACTTGTTTTATTTGGCCGTGTTTGATATGATATTCACGACAAATGACTATCAAGACGTTTCAAATATGAGTGTGTCGCTTCGTGAAAATTCTTTGTGTAAGAATAGGGTTACATGGCATGTACCTGGATGGATCAGGAAGAAAATTGCCGTTTTCCATTACTGGCTGTAAGACGGATTGGAGAGTGTATGTCCGAACTGCTTATTTTCGCGGATTTCACTGTTTGGTATACACCGATTATATTCTTGTCAAGTTTCATAAAAATTATCAAACTAATCTTACAGGATAAGGAATACAAATGGTATTTGCCTTTGCGTTCAACAAATTTCTGGTTGATTGTCGTACCGGCATTTGTAGCTGTATTTAATTATGGCTGGCATTGATGCTTGCGGTGATATATTTTGGGGGTCTGGATACAGTTGTGATGAATTTTTTAAATGATAATCGGGGTTTGTATTTGTCCTGTCTGTTACTTGCTACTTTGCAGGCTATCTTGAGCCGCAAATTGGGGACAAAAGACAGGTAGCAAAAGTCCAGGTAATGCTCTGTCGGTCCCGGTTGTAGTGTTTGGGAAATCAAATTGAGGTGAAAAAATGTTGCTATTTAGAAATAAGAAATTATATTCGACGTATAACGAAAAGGACTACGCCAATGTGGGTAATGTTTTGTCTCAAAATGGAATTGATTACACCACCAAATTGAAAGATCTGTCCAGTCCCAATTTGTTTGATTCAAATCGTGCGACAAAAGGAACGCTGGGAACAACTCAAGGGTATATGAAGGAATATGTTATAATTGTAAGAAAAGAAGATTACCTCAAAGCAAAGCAAATATTGGGTATTTAGCTGGTCATCATTTGTTTATAAAATCTCCATGTATGATTGTCATACGGCTTGGTTCGTGATGGAACGGTATGATTTAATGGACACAGTTTTACGGTTGCGTTAATTACTATCTGGTTTACTCCGATTATTTTTGTGGCTTCCTTGGTCAAGATACTAAGACTCATATTTGAACAGAAGAATTATCGAGGGTATCAATATGTCTGCATCATAAGTTTCTAGCTAATGTCGGTGCCGATATTTTTTGTGGCATATAAAGGATCCGGTTGGCAAGGGACTCACAAAATTGAGATATTCGTCATCTATTCCAGGTGACTTGATTATGAGTGGATAAATTAGACGGATTGTAGCTGACAACTGTGCAACCCGCCAGTTACAAGATTAAACAAAAAAGAGTCAACGAGCGATAATACGCTAAAGTTGACTCTTTTAACCGCTCCCTGGGTTCTTTTTGAAATGCTGCAGTACAAAAAACGTGTTGCATCAAAAAGAATCTATGGCTTAAAATTTCAAATAATCCGGTTATTATTTCCTGACTGCAGGCGCGACAAATATTTTTACAAATCTGCCAAAGTTCTTTTTTGTTTCATCATCGATTTTGGAGTCTGTGATTATACAATCCAAATCAGCCAGTTTATAAAAATCATAGAAATCATATTGGTTAAACTTCTTGTTGTCAACCAGAAGATATTTTTCCAGAGAATTATCTAGCGCTCGTCTTTGGCATTCGCCTTCGCTTTCATTATAGGTTGCGATTGAACCTTCGAACACGCCATTTGCGCTTATAAAAGCTTTGGAAAATTTCAGTTGCTGGATGTTGGCGGTTGCAAGGCTGCCTACAAATGCCCCTGTAATATTGCGGTATTCGCCACCAATCAAAATGAGGTCGACATCCTTGCTTTGAATTAGAATATTGAATACAGGGAGACTATTTGTGATTACCCTGATTTTTTTTGTGAGAAGTTCCTGGGCCAGGTATTCTAACGTTGTCCCCGGTCCCATGAAGATGGTTTCACCGTCTTTTATGAGTTTGCTTGCAGCTGTCGCAATCTCTTTTTTTTCTTCATTTTGAAGTTCGTGCTTCTCTATATGTGATTTTTCATGTTTATTGTCCATTATTATTTTCTTGGCACCACCATGAACCCTATTCACTAGACCTTCCTTGTCAAGCTCGTCCAAGTCTCTTCGGGCCGTCATGTCGGAAACTCCCAGTTCCTCGATTATTTCATTAACTGTGACAATGCCGGTTGCATTGACTCTTTCAACTATTTTCTGCAATCGTTCTCTTTTTAGCATACCGCACCTCTTCTGACTTCTTCTCTTGGATACATACTAGCATGAATTTTTGAAAATTTCAACATCCACATAAAAAAACAAACACCAATCACTCAAAAGCAACAATTTCGAACATCATGTTGTTGACAAACAAAAATTTATGTTTATATTGATAATACAGGCGGACAATCGTGATGAGATCTGCCCGAAAGAAAATAGGAACTATATTGGAGGGTGCTATGGCAAAAAAATTATTGGAATTGATTTAGGAGGAACGACAGTAAAACTGGCGGTTTTAACGGTAGAAGGGGCCATTGAAAGGCAGTGGAGCATAATTACCGACACATCCGAAGGCGGAATCAACATAATTGGCGATATTGTTGCGACGTTGAAGGAACATCTGCATAAATTTCAAATTGACTTGAAAGATATCGTTGGAATCGGGATGGGAAGTCCTGGCCAGGTTGACTGTAAGGAGGGTACAGTTACGGGTGCCTACAATCTGGGTTGGTGGTGTAAGCAACATGTCAGGTCCATCTTTGAAGATGCGTTTGGTCTCCCGTTTTATCTTGACAATGATGCGAATGTTGCAGCAATGGGTGAACGTTGGAAAGGGGCCGGTGCAGAGGCTGATGATATCATCTTCGTCACTTTGGGAACTGGTGTAGGCGTCGGGATTATAGTAGACGGGAAACTGGTCCATGGGGCAACAGCCTGTGCTGGAGAAATCGGCCATATTGTCGTGGATCCAGGGGGATTTCAATGCACTTGTGGCAATCGCGGATGTCTTGAAACGGTTGCTAGCGCGACTGGAATAATGAATTTGACCAAGGTTGAACTCAGCCGTTCCCAAGCTGAATCGCAACTTAAGATTTTGGCAAATAACGGGAAAATCGATGCAAAGGACGTGTTTGATTTAGCTAAAAGTGGCGATGTGCTTGCGCAGGCAATTGTTGACCGTTTTGCCTTCTATTTGGGTTTGGCCTGTGGCCAACTGGCAAATACACTTAATCCTAGGTACATCATTATTGGCGGTGGGGTATCCAAGGCTGGAGAATTTTTAAAGAACAAGGTTGAAGAACAATTTTCCAACTTCGTTCTCCCAACGGTAAAGGACAGGACGGAGCTGCGTCTGGCATCGTTGGGAAATGAAGCAGGAGTTATTGGAGCCGCGGGATTGGTTATCCTATAGGGAACATAAAAAGCACAGGACATAAATGTTTGTCTTGTGCTTTTTATGTTTGCAAACAACACGCAAACCATGAATTTAACCGTGTAGTTATAAACTCTTGATAAAAAACAAACAAAAAATATTGACTTTTTGTTTGTTTGTTTGTATAGTGGAGTTGTAGAAAAGAGTGAAAGCACTTTAATGACAAGTGAAATATCCTTTTCGGGCAAATATGCATAATTTGTTTTAAAAATTGTTTGTAACATCAAAATTAAATGAATAGGAGAAAGTGAAATGGCGATTGTAATTGGTGCGGACGCAACAGGTGAAAATCTCAAGAATACCATTAGAGATTACCTGCAAGAAGGCGGGTTTGCTGTAATTGATGTTAGTGAGAAGGAAGTTAAGGATTTTGTTGACACAACGTTGGACGTAGTTCGTGAAGTAAACAAAGCTGAAGAAAATTTGGGAATCGTGGTCGATGCCTATGGGGTAGGAACATTCATGGTGGCAACTAAAATCAAAGGGATGATTGCAGCCGAAGTCTCTGATGAGCGTTCTGCGTATATGACCAGAGGACACAACAATTCAAGAATTATTACAATAGGATCTGAAATTGTTGGTACTACACTGGCAAAGAATATTGTAAAAGGTTTTGTGAATGGAAAATATGATGGTGGACGCCACCAAATTCGAGTTGACATGCTCAATAAAATGGGTCGATAGGAGTGAGGTAGAAAAATGAAAATTGCAATTGGATGTGACCATATCGTAACCGGAGTCAAAATGGCAGTATCAGATTATTTGAAATCTATTGGACACGAGGTTATTGATTTTGGAACATATGACTATACGAGAACACATTACCCTATATATGGTAAAAAAGTTGGTGATGCCGTAGCAAAGGGCGAAGCCGACTTGGGTGTTTGCATATGCGGAACAGGTGTTGGGATCAATAATGCCGTGAACAAGGTTCCCGGAATTCGTTCAGCATTGGTCAGAGACATGACTTCGGCCATTTATGCCAAAGAA
This sequence comes from Erysipelotrichaceae bacterium, assembly GCA_028698185.1. Taxonomy (GTDB): domain Bacteria; phylum Bacillota_I; class Bacilli_A; order Erysipelotrichales; family Coprobacillaceae; genus JAQVDW01. The sequence continues at coordinate 6,482 of JAQVDW010000049.1, forward strand.
GAACTAAATGCCAATGTAATCGGATTTGGGGGAAAAATTACTGGTGAACTTTTGATGTGCGACATAATTGAAGCTTTCATCAATGCCAAATATATTGAAACAGAAGAAAACAAAAAGCTTATTGCCAAAATATCAGCGGTCGAAACTTCGAACGAGGACCAAAACAACCCTCATTTTTTCGATGAATTTTTGGAAAAATGGGATCGTGGGGAATACGTTGATTAATTGGAGGATAAAATATGATTCTAACCGTTACTATGAACCCTTCGGTTGATATCGCATATCATCTTGATAGCTTTGTAACCGATGCGGTCAACCGTGCAGGTGAAACCCATAAGACACCAGGTGGAAAAGGATTGAATGTCACAAGGGTTTTGTCCCAATTAGGCGAACACGTTGTTGCCAGCGGATTGCTTGGTGGAAAGACGGGAGAGTTTTTAGAACTCGAACTAGACAAGGCAAAGATAAAACACTCTTTTTATAAGGTCTCAGGCGATACTAGAAACTGTATTGCAGTCTTGCATGAAGGACAGCAGACGGAAATTCTGGAACCAGGTCCGGAAATATCTGAAAGAGAAGCCCGAGAATTCATGAACTATTTCGCAAAAATTGTACCTGATTACAAAATTGTGGCAATATCGGGAAGTCTGCCTAAAGGCATGCCTGTTGATTATTATTCACAAATGATCGAACATTGCGTGAAAAATGAAGTACCTGTGGTATTGGACTGTTCCGGGGATGCCCTTTTAGAAGTATTGAAAGGGAAAAGCAAACCTAGGGCAATCAAACCAAACATCGATGAATTGTCCCAAATTCTTGGAATCGAAGTTGGTGAGGATTTCTCCAGCCTGAAATCAGCTTTATCTAAGGATATTTTTGAAGAAATCGAATGGGTGATAGTGTCCCTGGGTTCGAATGGCGGATTTGCGAAACACGGTGACAAATATTACAAGGTGAATATCCCTGATATTTCTGTTGTGAATCCGGTGGGTTCTGGAGACTCGATGGTTGCCGGAATCACAGCTGCGTTGCACAATCGCCAAACTGATGAGAACTTATTGAAGATGGCAAATAGCTTGGGGATGTTAAATGCTCAGGAAAAACAAACAGGAAGGGTCAACCTATCCAATTATTTGAATGACCACATGCTTCAGGTGAACTTTTTTACTCGGTTTTATCCTAAATTGAATTTGCGATAGAAGTGTGTTCTGCGGTTTCTAAATTTCTTGTTTTCCTTAACTTTTTCACCCTCTTAG
>JAQVDW010000050.1 GCA_028698185.1 Erysipelotrichaceae bacterium
AGCCGGGGCGCAATCGATTTTAACGATAAGAAAAAGACAGAATCAATCTGTCTTTTCGTCCTTGAAGAAAAATGCCATGACCAATGCCACAATCGCTGCAGCGGTGGTCAGATAATACATAAATTGGAACCCTTGTAGACCAGTGAAGCTATCAAGCAGTTTTCCCGAGATGACCATGAAAATCAGTGGCGAAAGGCCCCTTGCGAGCATCGCCGAGATCCCATAAGCGGAGCTGACATATCTTTCGTCGACAATCTCCACCACAATCCTTACCGAAAGCAGGATCATGACAATCATCGTCAGCCCCTGGAAGAAAAATACAACCATGATCATAAACGGCGAAGGCATGGTCGAGTACCAGACATAGCGGATGATTGTGACAACTATCGCAAAAACCATCAGGCTCCGATAGGAAAAGCGGCGGAACACCCGGTCCGAAAACAGGATCATTGGAATTTCCGAAAGCACGCTTAAAAACAGCGTCGTTCCAACGATTGTGGTCGTCCCCCCAAGCTCCTGGATGAACAGGGGCAGATAGGTGAACTGGGCCGTGAACGACCCCTGGTACATGAACAGGATCATCGTGAACAGGATGAATTTTTTGTTTTTGATCAGGGCACCGAGCACTTCCGTGGTAGTGACTTTGCCTTGATGTTCGCTTTCATGGAGCATAATGTCTTCCATCCCTAAAAATCCAAAGATCGTCAAAGCGATCCCGGCGACAAATATGTAATAAATCATCATCGGACCGATATTGTCATAGACAAAACCGGCCAGCTGGGCCGCAGTCGCAAAACAGATCGATCCCCACACCCTGATGGAACCATACGAATACTTGGAAGCGATGGCCAGCCGGTCAGAAAGAGCCACGGTTCCGTTCATGAACCCCTGGGTGAACCCGTTCATCAAAAACAAAAAGACGAACGACTTGGTGTAGCCAAAAAGCAATCCGGCCACGATAGCCAGCGACAGCGTCACCATCCCGACCTTCTTTGGCGAGCGGAACCTGTCTGCCATAAAGCCGGTAAATGGCTGCATGAACATCGAGAAAAATGCGGCCGATGACGATATCAGCGATATCTGCGTAGCCGAAGCCCCCTTGCCTGCCAGAATTACCGAAATAATGCTGACAAACGTCCCAAACGAGAAATAAAACATCCCATTGGCCAGGGCATAGCGAAAATAACTTCCCTTTCCAAACATCAAAAACCCTCCCTGAACTCTCTTTAAACTCAACATCTCTTTTAAGAGTTAGTTAATATTAAACCATAAAGTTCAATGAATGAATGGATATTTTAATAAAATGAAAATGTTTTCATTGGGTTCAGTGTATTTCCGGGCCGATTAGAACACAAAAAAACTAACCGGTTAGGGTTAGTCGTTTTAGCTGTTAGTTATAATTATTTAATTACAGTAACGTTTGCTGCTTGTTCACCACGATCAGAAGTAACGATATCGAATTGTACGCTATCTCCGTCATTTAAAGTTTTGAACCCGCTAGTGTTGATTGCTGAGAAGTGAACGAAGATGTCGTTTTTCCCACCATCAATTGTAATGAATCCAAATCCTTTTTCTTGGTTAAACCATTTTACTTTTCCTGTTTCCATCGTAAAGAAACCTCCTGTTTTTATTAATAAAAAGCCTTATATAAAAACAAAGCACCCACCAATGACTATAATATAGACAATAGGTGGGTGAACACTGTAATTGAATATTATTGCTAGTTATCGTAAATTTAGAATACCATGTTTAGTAAGCAATTACAAGTATTTTGTTCTAATATATTGATTTATTTTTCAGACCACAGCTTTTCCGGGTATTTTCCCGCACTGATCAGTTCGCCCAACTGGCTGATGACCTCAGCCTTGTCGGCCGCATAAGTGACCCCAAACCATTTGTCAGTCGTTTCCAGCAGGCTTACCTGGGCTAGTTTGTCCTGGATCAGGCTGTCGACAAAGATCGGCAGCAGGTATTCCCCGGTGAGTTCGTCCTTGGAAGAGTCGGCCAAAAAGTCGACAAAACCTTGATGCAATTTTGCGATGAAATCGGGATAACCGCCCCACATGTTCATCGACACATGGCTGTCAAGACAGGCGAGCACATCGGTTCCGTTGTCATTGTGGATAACTTCACCGGCTTCGTTCTGGTAGATGCCTTTGGTTTCCACCACCTTTGAAAGCTTGCTTGATTCATCGACGACGCAGATTCCTCTTGTGACCGCCCCATTGTCGCTCAAGGTGTTTTTCAGGATGAAGCCGGCCATGCAAAGGTCGATTGGCGCCTTGGTTTCATGCTCTTGAGTCAGATAGTTGTAAATCAGTTTGAATGCCGTCTTGCCATAGTAGTCGTCGGCATTGATGATGACAAAGGGCTCCTTGACCACATCCTTGCAGCAAAGAACGGCCTGTCCGGTTCCCCAAGGCTTTTTCCTGTCTAGGGGCAGGTCAAATCCTTCAGGCAGGTCATTTAGTTCCTGGAAGACATATTCGACGTTTGTCACTTGCGCAATCCGATCACCGAGTGTTTCCCTGACGATTGCTTCGAGATCCTTGCGGATGATGAAGACGACTTTGTTGAAGCCGGCCTCGAGGGCGTCATAGATCGAATACTCCATCAGGATTTCGCCATTGGGCCCCATTTTCTCCAATTGTTTGATTCCCTCACCATAGCGGCTCCCCATTCCGGCCGCCATGATAATTAAAGTTGCACTCATAATTCAATTTCCCTTCTTAAACTTCTATGTCATATTTTACCACAATATCCAGGATGTTATCCAGTAAAATTTGTCTTACAAAAACAACAGCGGTGCCGATGGCGTCAATCAAGGAGTTCCTGGAGCCCCTGATAAACCATCACCATCGCCAGCGTGTCGAGCTCGCAATACTTCAACAAAGCCTTTTGCAGGGCCGCCCGTTCCCCTTCTCCCATCTGGGTGAATTGCATCTTGCAATAGGCCATCAAAGCCGCTCCGCCGTTTTTTAGATATTCGTCATCGCTCAATCGGTCGAGCTGGGCCAGGTCGAGGTCATCGAACACCTGGGGCAGCAACGTATAAGGATCCAGGATCTTTTCGTCCCTGGTGACAACCCAGGTGAAATCCTTGAAGTTAAGACTTTTGATGCCATTCTGGCTGCCATAGATCGGCTTCGAGTAGATCCGTTGGAGCATGCTTGATGAGTTGAGTATGGCCGGGAGCACATATTTGATTGACACCGACCCTTTGGTCGCCGGATCGTAGTGGTATTTCTTGACAATCTCGCAAAGGTCGACCAGGTTGCGGTCTCCCTGCCATTTTCGCGGTGATCCGGTTATTGACTTGGTGATTTTCTCGATGAAATCCTGGAGTTCCTTTCGGTCAGGTTCGTTGGAGTTTGCCAGCTGGCTGTGGATCATGTTCAAATAGGTGTTTTCATGGGTGGCATAGCGGAAAATCGTCCCCTGGTCGCTTTCAAGCTGGCGTTTGAGTTCGCGGACAAATCCGAAGTTGGGAAAGTGGCCCGGATTGGCGTCGAGATACTCTCCGGCATGTTCGATTGAACCGTCCGCGTAAAGGATATGGTGGGAAAACTGGAAGGCGATTCCCTCATAGGGGTGGCGCCCTTTGGTGAAGGGAATGGCTACCATAGCCGTCTCGAAGTCGATGAAATGAAGCGGATATTCATGGCGGGCCAGCTCCTGTTGGAGACCTGTTTTGATGGCATAAGGCCTGGCATCGCGTTCCTGGATTTTGGCCACCTGGAGATAGTGGCGCGATTCGACATTCAGTTGCGATGCCCCTTCGAGTTCGCCGGCAAAGTACCCTTTTGGCACATCACTTAGCAGATAGATACCCTTGTTTAAAAGGTCATCCTTGTTCTTGAAGTTCCAGATATCCAGCACCAGTGGCCCTTCGAGCTGGTCGGCGGACAGTCCGGTCACACTTTTCCAGCATTCATGGAAGCCGCTTTTGCAGCCCTGGTTAATCTGATCGAGACTGGCATGGTACTCGCAGTCCTTGCACGCCTTGGAAAGAGGCATTGCTATCCTGTGGTTTAGCAGCAGGTTGTCCCGAAGCATATCGACAAATGCCTCGAATTCATAGCTGCGGCCGTTGAAATTAACCGGCTGGGTGTAGATGATCTGGCAGATCTCATTGCCGGCCACCTTGAGAAGTAGCGGAAAATCGAGGTCTTCTTCAGTAAGCTCCTTGACTATAACCCTGCTTTTACCCTGATGTTTTTCCAGCAGGAACTTCTGGTTGAGTCCGTCGACCGGGCAGATCGCACTCTTGTCCACGAGCATCAAAGAACCAAACACCGGCTTGTCCAGCGCCCTATCAGCCACATATTTCTGGAACGCCAGGTCGTAGAAGTATTCCTGCCACTCGCTTTTGACCATGTGCTTCTTGGTCAGAAAACTGTCTTTTTGGGGGCTGTAGCTTTTAGCCTTGACTTCGATCAGTTCGATGATCCCATCATGCTGGTGGAGGATGTCGACCCGGATAAAGAAATTTCCGAACCTGAGTGCCGCTTCGAAGATGACGACTTCATCCTGGTTCAATAGTTCCCTGGTCTGTCTTATCGCTTTTTCTTGATTCATCTCCTGGATAAAGTGGCCTTGGGGATAGTACGCCCTTGCCAGGGCCCCCACCTGGAACCCCCCGTCGGCTAGCGCCTCAATGAACGGATCGGATTCTCGAGTATTGATATAGCCTGGATTGGTGGCGTAGAACAGTTTAGTTGGACATTGCAGCGCCTGTTTGAATAATGATTTGGTAAGAATATTGGTATTCATGCTTTTCTCCTTGATTTTCCCTTTAAAAAAGGACAGACTCGCGCCTATCCTTGCATGTATCGATTCAATCCCTTTTTGCCGGGATCAACAATACGGGACAGCTTGATGTCCGTGAAAGATGATGGGACACACTGCCTAGATAAATTTCCTTGACGAAGCCCCGACCCTGCGATCCCATGATCACCATCGTGACGTTGTCCTCATCGATGATCTTGAGCAGTTCCTGGGTCGGTGAACCATATGCGACCTTCACTTCGATGTTGGGCACATTGTACCGGCACAGTTCCTGTTTGAGTTCCTCGAGCTTTTCAAGAGCCAGCGCCTTGAAGTCATCAACCGGCTTTGACAGATATTCTTCAAGCCAGCTTTGCTTAATGACATGGACCAGGGTTATCTTTTCCACATCGCATTTGGTCAATTCCTTGAGCTTTTCAAAGGCCAGGTTGGCGTTGTCGGAAAAGTCGGTCGGGAACAGGATATGGCGGGTGTATTCGCCCGGTTCGTCATCTTTTTGCGCTTCCCCGGTTGTCCTGATCACGAATACCGGCAGGTTGGTCTTGTGGATCACATCATAGGAAACCCCGCCAAACAGAAATTCGCCGACCATGGTATGGCGCGCTGAACCGACCACAATCAGCTCGTAGCCTTCACTTGCACCGATCTTGTTGATCTGTTTGACAATATCGCCATCGATCAGCCGTTTCGACTTGACCACCAGACCCACTTCCATCAAAATCTTGATCTGTCGGTCAAGATTTTCCTTGAGAAAGTCACTGAAATGGAAGGAAACCAGCGACATTTCCTCATAGCTGGTGACACACTGGATAAGCAGGCATTCCTTTACTCCAAGTTCCTTTAGCTGACGTGCTTTTTTGACCAGCTCTTCTTCATTGAATGAAATCTCCGCTACTATTATTACCTTGTTGAACATATTCACCACTCCTTTTGAATATCATCATCAATATGGAATCACAAATCTTGTCATTTTATAAGTTCAATCAATTTTCTGGCCCATTCAACCGCGTTTGTTTCTTCACCGACCGCCAGCGGTCCCTCGCTGTCGACCACATAGACTTCCAAAGGTTCCCCGATCAGGATTCCCCCTGATTTGAGCACCGCCTTTTTAAGATCGTCAGTCGCATACCCGAAATGTCCGGCCATGAATTTCAAAAACTTGTTGTCGATCTTGGCGACATCGGCCCGGGTGTCGAAAATGGCGATTTTCAGTTTGGGGTCGGCCTTGATGCTGGCCACTAAGGCCGCCTTGAGTTCCTTGGTTGCGCGAAAGGCCCGGGTCGGAGAACCGAAGATGGCCAGATCGTGACCGACGATCATGTCAAGATGGCAGCTGTCTACTTTACTCACCCAGACTTCATTGTCCGCTTTTAAGGTATCGCCAATAGCCTCTGCAATCCTCTGGGTATTGCCAAAATATGAGTCATAAATCACCGCAATTTTCATGGCTGTCCACTCCTTTTTTATCATATTTAATAAACAAAAACGTCAAAAATCGGCATAATGCTCCACTTCTAACTTCATTATAACATAGAAAACAAAAAAGCAATCGATTAAATTGCTTTTTTGATGATCGAATTATGATGGATCTAGCGGATGAAATTCGTTCCGACCCGTTCTTCCTTTACCGGAAGAGAGACTTCCCCTTTGGCCATATCAATCGCTTTGATCAAGAAGGCCGCATTTTTCCCCAACGTCCTCATTGTCTGCAACCCTTCAAGATCCTGCATGACTTCCTGGGCCGAGTTGCCATGGACCATGTTCCAATATTGGCTGGTGACAATTGGCATCTGCGAAATGGCGAAATACTTGTTCAACATGTCGAAGGACGCAGTGTTCCCGCCCCGACGGCAGCTGACTACCGATGCCCCGACCTTCATCGCCTTATCGAAAGCTGTACTGAAAAACAGCCGGTCGAGAAACGATATCAATGTGCCATTTGGTGAAGCGTAATAAACCGGCGAACCGACAATCAGTCCATCGGCTGAATCGAACTTAGGTGCCACCTCGTTGACAATATCATTGAAAACACATTTTCCAGTTGACTTGCACTTGCGGCAAGCGATGCAACCCCGGACATCCTTATGTCCGACCTGGATGATTTCAGTTTCCACACCATGGTATTCCAAGGTGGTCGCCACCTCATTTAAAGCGGTATAGGTGCAGCCCCGGGCATTGGGACTGCCATTGATCAACAATACTTTCATTATCTTCTCCCCTGTCTCTAAATTTTCTAATACAAATCATACAAATATCGTAAACCTTCACGCTGTTGCGGTCAAGAAAAAAGAGGCTTCATCAGTTTGTGTGGTAAATAATCCAACTAAGTATCGCTTAAGATCAATATCACTCCCAAGGTAATTGGACTTTGATATCCGAACATCTAAGCATAATCATGTCAATCATTTTGTCCATGTTCCTAAAGCCATATGCCATCCGGATGGATAGCTTGATCTTGTTGTTTACAGCTTCAATCCTTGCGTTTGATAGCCCACTTCTAAGGGTTTCAATAATCGCATCGTAATGGCGTCGAATCTTACGCTGAAGCTCCA
>JAQVDW010000005.1 GCA_028698185.1 Erysipelotrichaceae bacterium
GGCATGATGGACACACCTGTTCCCATCCCGAACACAGAAGTTAAGCATCATAACGGCGAAGATAGTGCAATGTGCGACAATAGCAAGCTGCCAGTTTGACACGAAGGACGGAAGTCCTTCTTTTTTTGCCTTCAAGGCCAAAGAAAAGAACCGGCGCCAGCCGGTTCGAAAAGAGAGTACAACAAGTCAGAAGTAATTAATAAGGAGTTCCTTATGCATTGATATTATCACTCATTTGTGAATTTAATGTTAAATTTTGGCGATATCGGCAAATAGTTTGCATCTTAACCGTCATCCGATTATAATGGTACTTGAAAAGGAGGATGATTCATGACAAGATTCTATGTGGTGCGTCACGGTGAAACGCTGTTCAATCGCAAAAACAAAGTGCAAGGGGCTTGTGACTCGCCGCTGACCAAAAACGGGATTGCCCAGGCTGAGGCGATAATCAGCCAGATAGACAAGGTCGACTTCGATGGGGTCTATTCCTCAATCAGCGAACGGGCTTTTGATACTGCGACGATAATAACGTCAGGAAAATATGAAATTAATATCACCAAACAGATAAAGGAAATGAATTTTGGCTATCTTGAAGGTGAAGATAATGGTGTACTCCTTAAGCCGGAACATGATGGTGACTGGATGAAGACGTTTGAGGAAGGCTTCGAATATGCCGGGGGGGAAAGCTTTCAGCAGGTCCATAAGCGGCTGATCGATTTTATCTCCGAAGTGGCGGAACTCCATCCTGATGGCAATGTCTTGCTTGTATCCCATGGCTTGATTGTGACATCCCTGGGATTGATTGCGGACTATGATTATACCTCGTCATACCTGCGCTCAGGCAACGCTATCAAAAACTGTTCGATTTCTACATTTGTCTATGATGGCAGTCTTAAAATAGAGAAGTTCAATCAGGAGAAAATCGGATAAGAAAAAAGTGTCTCGCGACACTTTTTTAATTTTATTGGATTGCTACTTTTTCTTCAACTAAAGCGACAACTTCTTCCATTGTTCCTTTAGTCAGGGCTTCAGCAGCCAGTAATTCCATTTCCGCTTTTGATAATGAACGGATTAGTTTTCTTTGTGACAAGATAGATGTAGCTGACATTGAGAATTCATCCAATCCCAATCCCAACAACAATGGAGCGGCCAATGGTTCACCGGCCATTTCGCCACACATACCAGCCCATTTACCGTTGGCATGAGCAGCTTCGATAACTCCCTTTACCAGTTTCAAGATAGCAGGGTTGAATGGTTGGTACAGGTAGTTGATCGAGTTTGACATACGGTCAGCAGCGAATGTGTATTGAACCAAGTCGTTGGTTCCAACTGAGAAGAAGTCAACTTCTTTGGCGAATTGGTCAGCGTTTACTGCAGCGGCAGGGATCTCAATCATGATACCAACTTGGTAGCTGTCAGAGATTTCGAATCCAGCTGCTTTCAAGCTTGCTTCTTCTTCTTTCAACATTGCTTTGGCTTTGCGGAATTCTTCCAAAGTTGCAATCATTGGGAACATGATGCGCAAGTCACCATATGTTGAAGCACGGAGCAAGGCTCTCAATTGAGTTCTGAAGATTTCAGGTTTTTCGAAACAAAGACGGATCGCACGGACACCTAAGAATGGGTTCATTTCATGAGGCATATCGATTGCGGCGATTTCTTTGTCCCCACCGATATCCAAAGTCCGGACAACGACAGGTTTCCCTTCCATTGTTTCAAGAACTTCTTTGTAAACTTCGAACTGTTGGTCTTCAGTTGGCAATGAAGCCGATTCCATGTAAAGGAATTCCGTACGGAATAACCCGACACCTTCGCCACCGTTAGCTTTAACAGCTTCCAAGTCGCTGATTGATCCGATGTTGGCAACCAGTTCAACGTGGTGACCGTCAGTAGATTCGGTTTTTTCGTTAACCAATTTTTTCAGTTCGTTGCGTTGAGTGATGTAAGCATCACGTTTAGCTGCATATTCATCGATGATCACTTCATTAGGGTTAACCAGGACGATTCCTTCTTTACCATCAAGAACGATCATGTCGCCATCGTTAACATCTTCAGTGATTGTCTTACATGCAACAACCGCTGGGATTTCCAATGAACGGGCCATGATAGCCGAGTGAGAAGTTCTTCCCCCGATGTTTGTCGCGAAACCGCGGACCAGGTTCTTGTTCAACTGAGCTGTATCAGAAGGAGTAAGGTCATCAGCGATGACAACTACTTCTTCAGAAATCAATGCAGGGTTAGGTAAAGATTTTCCTAAGATATTTGCAAGCAAACGGCGAGAAACGTCTTTGATGTCGGCAGCTCTTTCTTTGAAATAAGCATCATCCATAGATTCGAACATCATCACGAACATTTTTGCAACTTCATCAGTCGCGTATCCAACGTTTACTTTTTCATTTTTGATTTTGTCTTCGATTTGAGATTTCAATTCAGGGTCAGCCAAAACCAGCGCATGAGCATCAAATACCGCAGCTTCTTCAGCTGATAAGTTTTTCGATGCAGCTTCCTTAATTGCCGCTAATTGTGTAGCTGTCACTTCCATCGCTTCTTGAAGTTTTGCAAGTTCGCCAGCCACATCGGCAATACCAGTTTTTTCAACACTTAAGTCTGGCATAACCAATTTGTAAGCTTTAGCGATTGCAATTCCGTTTGAAGCTCCAATTCCTTTAATCATTTTATTACCTCCATATAATATGGTTCTATTCTATCTTATTTGAGGCAAAAAATCTATAATTTTTCTAAGATAATTGCAATGTAAACGGATAGATTTTCATTTAATGAAAATATGATTTTATATATTGAAAATACTATTTTTTTGATGTATTATAAAGCTGTGGAGGTAGCGAACATGAAAATTATAAAAGTAGACAATTACAACGAAGCAAGTGCCAAGGCCTTTGAGGTGTTCAAAAACCAGATAATCACCCAGCCGGAGTCGATTTTGGGGTTGGCAACCGGATCGACACCAAGAAAGCTTTATGAGATGATGATCGAAGACCATCAGACAAACGGGACCAGCTACAAGCAGGTCAAGACATTCAATCTCGATGAGTACGTCGGACTGGACGGAGCCGATGAACAGTCATATGAGTACTTCATGAATCATAATCTTTTCGACCATATCGATATCGACAAACAAAATACCCATGTTCCTTCAGGGATTGGGGATATCGCCAAAAACATCGCTGATTACAACCAAATGCTCAAGGACAATCCCATTGATTTGCAGCTGCTGGGAATCGGTTCGAATGGCCATATCGGTTTTAACGAACCGGGGACAGCCAAAGACAGCGTGACCAGCCTGGTTGATTTGAAGCAGTCGACAATCGATGACAATGCGCGTCTGTTCTTCGGTGGCGACGTTACCAAGGTTCCAACTCAGGCAATCTCAATGGGTATCGCCAATATCCTGGCGGCCAAGAAGATCGTTCTGATCGCCTGTGGTCAAAACAAGGCCGATGCGATCAAGACCCTGATCGAGGGGAAAGAGTCGTCTGAGTGCCCGGCAAGTTTCCTGCAATCGCATCCAGATGTGACTGTGATCATCGACAAGGAAGCGGCAAGCGCCTTGAAATAAACGCAAGTTATCCTTTAAGGGATAACTTTTTTGTTGTATAATTTTGGTAAATAAACAAAGAAGGTGGTGATTGGGTGGAAGATTTTTCAACTGTGGCAATCGGGGTCGAAAATCCCAAATATGAACAGGCCTGCAAACGGCAAGAACCGATTTACGCCCGTGACAACGACTGGCGCAGCGAGTTCTACCGCGACCATACGCGGATTCTGTTTTCCCAGGCCTACCGGCGCCTCAAACATAAGACCCAGGTGTTTTTCGCAATCAAGAACGACCATGTGTGCACCCGCTTGGAGCATGTGAATCTGGTTAGTTCAATCGCCTACACTATTTCCAAACAGCTGCACCTTAACGTTGAACTCACCCAGGCGATTGCCCTTGGCCACGATCTCGGCCACGCCCCCTACGGTCACCGGGGAGAGAAGATTCTCGAAAAGCTGGCCAGGGAAAATGGACTTTCCGGCTTTTTTCATGAGAAGAACTCCCTGCATTTTGTCGACGAGATCGAAACAATGGAAGACAATAACTACTTCAGGCACAATCTGAATCTCACCTATGCCACCAGGGATGGGATAATCTGCCACTGCGGCGAGCTCAACCAGATATCGATCAAACCCCGTGATGAGATCATCGACCTGGCCGACTACAATTATCCAGGTGAATATCAGCCCTATACCTACGAGGGCTGCGTGGTCAAGATGGCCGACAAGATCTCGTATCTCGCCCGGGACATCGAGGATGCGATCCGATTGAATATCCTCGACAAAAAGACGCTTGAGGATTTTTCGAACCTGATCAACGATTCCAACCCGGACTGGAAATTCGCCGCCATCAACAATGGTACGATAGTGAACTACTTTATCAATGACGTGATAACCAACTCGACCATCGCTAAGGGCATTTCGCTCTCGACTTCGGGCCACCAGCTGATGATCAAACTGATGGAGTTCAATTACAGCAACATCTACCTGAACAAAAGGCTGGATATCTACAACCGCCATGTCGAAAACATCATCAGCTCGATATTCGAGTTGCTAGAGGGTATTTATGACCAAAGCCGCCTGCTTGGGGAACCTTTTGACGAGGCGCTTGAAAAACAGGAACAGCGTTATCCGACCCTGATCTCCAGCTTCCTGAAATATGTCCTGAAGTATTCCAATTATCGGATTCAAAGCTACTACAACAATCGGATTATCTATGATTTCAATGACGAAAGTCAGGCGATCCACCGCTGTTTGATTGACTATTTGTCGGGAATGAGTGATAATTACCTGCAGATGATCTTCGAGGAGATCCTGACATTCAATTAAGGAGAGATACTATGCCAATAATAATCCCCGACAATCTGCCTGCCAGCAGTGTCTTGAAAAAAGAAAACGTATTTGTGATGAACGACGCCCGGGCCCTTTTGCAGGATATCCGGCCACTGAAGATTCTGATCTTGAATATCATGCCCCAGAAGATAATCACGGAAACGCAGCTACTGCGGCTGATTTCCAATTCGCCTTTGCAAATCGAGATCGAACTGATTGCACCGGCGAGTCACGAATCCAAGAATACTCCAAAGGAGCACCTGCTTGATTTCTACAAGACCTTCGATGAAATCAAGGAAAACTATTACGACGGCCTGATCGTCACCGGGGCTCCAGTCGAGCTGATGAATTTCGAAGATGTGGACTACTGGGATGAGATCAAGGTAATCCTGGAATGGTCGAAGACCCATGTGTTTTCATCGATGTTCATCTGCTGGGGTGCCCAGGCGGGACTTTACTATTTCCATGGGATCGAGAAAGTCAAGCTGCCAAAGAAAATTACAGGTATCTATGAGCACACAATCAACAAGGAAAAAAGTTATCGCCGGCTGGTAAGAGGCTTCGACTCGGATTTCTTCGCACCCCACTCAAGATATACGGCTTCCTCAATCGACCAGATCCGCTCATGCGACGAAGTCGACATCCTGGCGGAATCTAAAGAAGCCGGGGCCTACCTGATCGCTGAAAAAGATGGGTCAAGGGTGTACGTCACCGGCCATCCCGAGTATGACAAGTATATGCTCGACAATGAGTATCGCCGCGACCTGGTGAAGATGGAGGATAAGGCACCGCTGCCAAAACACTACTACCGCAATGACGACTACAACGAGGACGTCATGGAACGCTGGAAGTCGCATGCCTACCTGCTTTTTTCGAACTGGCTCAATATGGTGTACCAGGATACTCCCTTCAAGATTGAAGATCTTGAAAATTTGCGCAAATCAAAATAGGGCTTCTGCCCTGTTTTTTTGTATCATCATATGATATGATGATACAAAGTTTTCAACGATGGAGGTCGTGATGAAGATAATCCAGTACCAGAGTGCTGTCCATTCAGTCAAAAAAGAAAATCTGATCCAACTTGAAAAATTCCTCGACCGGGTTGCCGGTGAACAGGCTGACCTGATCATGGTGGGGGAAATGTTCGCCTGCCCATACGACATAAACAATTTCCTGGCCTACAGCGAACCCCAGGGCGGTGAGACTTTTAAATTTCTTTCCGGCCTGGCCAGAAAGCACCGTGTTTATCTTGCGGCCGGAACAGTTCCGGAAATCGACGCTGAAGGCAAAGTTTACAACACTGCCTATGTGTTCGACCGCAATGGCGAACTTGCGGGCAAACATCGCAAGGTCCATCTGTTCGACATCGACATCCCGGGCGGGCAATATTTCAAGGAGTCAACAATCCTGAGCCCGGGTGAACAGGTTACGGTATTCGACAGCGAATTTGGCAAAATCGGGCTTTGCATCTGCTTCGACATCCGTTTCAATGAAATGTTCCGGATCATGACTAATCTTGGTGCCAGGATCATTCTTATTCCGGCGGCATTCAATACGACTACCGGACCGATCCATTGGCAATTGTTGCTTCAAGCCCGGGCTTTGGACAACCAGTGCTTTGTGGCGGCCACATCACCGGCTAGAAACAAAAACGCAAGTTATCAGGCCTGGGGCCACAGTCTGGTTGTCAACCCATGGGGCAAAATCATCGGGGAACTTGATGAGTTGCCGGGTCATCTGACAAGCCGGGTCGATTTCCAGGAGGTGGAATCGGTGCGCGAACAGCTGCCGGTAGTAAGCAATTTGCGAAGTGATCTCTATGAGGTTGTCTACAAGCCTCCTGTCTGATTGGGCTTGACTTTGGAAAATTTCCCGACTATACTTTTTGCGAATATATAAGGTCGCTTCTGGCATTTGAAAACCGGTGCGGGAAGTTGTTTTTGAACCGGGGATGGGCGCAACATGCCCATTCCCTTTGTCATTTTCGTGCATTCGTGAGGCTCGTTAACCAGTGAGCTTTGGCTCCCGTTCGAATTGGTAGGGTCAAATACATTTTAAAATCATTACGGTAAATCAATAGGAGGGGTATAACAATGGATTATCAACAAGCTTTAAATAAATTAAACGCCACCGCCACAAATACGTTCAATCTTGGTCTTGAGCGGCTGGTAGCGCTGCTTGAAAAAATGGGCAACCCTCAGGATGAACTGAAATTCATCCATGTTGCGGGAACCAACGGCAAGGGTTCGATTGTCAAGATGCTTGGAAACATTCTGAGTGCCAGCGGTTATCGGACCGGTCTTTACATCAGCCCTTTTGTCCTGGATTTCAAGGAGCAGTTACAGGTCGATGGCCGGATGATCTTTCCTGAGGAGTTCGCCCAGTGTGCCAGCTTCGTCTTCGACCTGATCGATTTCAATGATCCCGAACGCCCGACCCAGTACGAGATCCAGACAGCCATCGCCTTCGAGTGGTACCGCCGTTGTGGCTGTGACCTGGTCTGTCTTGAAGTCGGACTGGGCGGACAGGATGACGCGACCAATGTCATAAAGACGGCCATCCTGCATATAATTTCGTCAATCAGCCTTGACCATCAGGATATCCTGGGCGAGACGATATATGAGATCGCCACAAAAAAGGCCGGAATCATAAAAACCGGACCGACCATCCTCTATCCGCTCCAGGATAGAGTGGCGATGGACGTGATCGCCAAAAAATGTGAGAGCCAGAAAAGCGAATTGGTGATACCTGACTTAAACAAGCTGGATACCGGCAATGGTGAAGGTTGGGGAAATGATTTTGTCTATGAGGGGCAATCATACCATAAATCGCTCAACGGCCAGATCCAGATCTACAATTGCCTGACTGTGATCGAGGCCATCAAGAAACTCACTGAGCTGGGATACCCGGTTGCAATCGATTCGGTCAGACAAGGGATTGCAAATACCTGGTTCCCGGCCCGGATGGAAATGATCAGCTTTGACCCCACGGTCATCCTCGACGGTTCCCACAACCCGGCTGGAGCCCGGGCCTTGGCAGATTTCCTGGGGCAATTTTCCCACCGGAAGATTACGATTGTGATGGGAGTCTTGAAGGACAAGGATTACGAGACACTACTGGAATATCTGGCACCGCTGGCTGACCGTTTCCTGGCGGTGGCTCCCGACAATCATCGGGCCTTGCCGGCAGTAGAACTTGCCCTGGTTGCCAGGGATTATTGCAACAAGGTGTTCTCTTATGATGACAACTTTGAAGCGATTGGCCAGGCTTTAAACAACCAGAAGGAAGATGAGGTGCTGGTTGTCTGCGGTTCGCTTTATCTCGCTGGACAGGTCCGGCCCTGGCTGTTGGGAAATAAGACTAAATGATCATGACAGGATTTTCCGGTTCAAATTGGTTATTGCCACTTTTGATAACGGGAAATCCTTTTTTGTCTCCAGTTACAAGACAGACGGTTTTGGTGGTGTGCTGGCCAGGACGCACGATGTGTCTACTGTCGAAATTGAAAAAAAGCATAGTGCTTGGTATAATACAGGTAAGAAGAGAGTGGATAAATCATGAAATTGTCACATTTGGAAATTGGAATTGGAGAGGAGATCAAAATGATTAATCCCAATGAGCTGTTGCGAAAAGATATTTTTGGCATTGATGCATCTGAAATTGCCCGCAAGATCGAGGAGTTCATCGCCACCGAGTTCCTGGTATCAAACCGGAATAAGATTGTGGTCCCGATTTCCGGTGGCCTGGATTCGAGTGTGGTAGTGGCTTTGTGTGTCAGGGATGTAGGTCCCGACAAGGTTGTCGGATTGATGTTACCCGAATTATTCGGCAATCCCGAAGCGAACCGCTATGGCATAATGATAGCCAAAAGCCTTGGTATCGAGACAAAGAAAATAAACATAACGCCAGCTGCAATTGGTCTTGGCGGTTTCGACCCGTTTTTCTCCTTGATCTCGGGTCGCAAATATCTGGAAAAAATAATCGCCCGGCATATGGCGAAACGCTCCCATAGCGCTGGTCGGGATTATATGGCGTGGCTTCAAGGTGATTTGGACAAACCCGGCCGCAAGGTTGTCTTCAAGGTCAATTCCAAACAACGGATCAGACTATTGATCACATACAAATATGCCGACAAGAACAATTGTCTTGTTGCGGGCTCCAGCCATCAGACCGAGGTGATGGTGGGGCTTTTTTGCAAATATGGGATCGATGACTGTGCCGATATCATGCCTCTAAAAAACCTATACCGCAGCCACATTGTCCAACTGGCTGATTATCTTGAAATCCCGCCCAAAATCAGGAAACGGACGCCTAATCCGGACATAGTTCCCGGGGTAACCGACAAGTACCGCGGCTATTTCGGTTTGACTTCTGAATTGGTTGAGCTGATCATTGTCGGGTATCTGAACAATATCGCGCCAAAACAAATTGCAACTGCGCTAAATATCGATGATGACAAGGTCGAAGCTGTAATTCTGGCCATTGAGTTATCCGAGCCTATGCGCAACCACTCCCGGGCCCCGGGATTCGATTTCTACTGGTCCAAACCCAGCAAACCAAAAAAGACATCGCGTGTTTGACGGTGTCTTTTTTGGTTGTGAAGCATATGGTTAATTATTTCCTTTTTTTGAAAAATTTGACAAGCTCATACCAGATAACCGACACGGCAGCAAGAGCGACTACGGCAAGCATCTCCATCAAAGAAAGCGGCGCCAGGGATACGAAATCATTGAGTGGCGAATATATCGCGATGATAACCCCGGCGATTGTCAGGCCGGTTGCAAGCCACATGACCTTGTCTCTCGCGAGCTTTTTCATGGAACTGAGCGCATAGTCATGGTTGGAACTGTTGACTTGAACCAGGAAAATGTTGGCGATCATGATCGTTGCCAGCCCCATACTCCTTGCAACGGAAGCGCCAGCTTGGGCGATTTCCAGCATGTAGTAATAGATTCCAAAAGATGTGGCGAAAATAGCCAGCCCCTGGATCGTGCTTTTTACCAGGATTGCTCCGGTGAGCAGCTGTTCCTTTGGATTGCGCGGCGGGCGGACCATAAGATCCGATTCAGCCGGCTGCCGTTCTA
This sequence comes from Erysipelotrichaceae bacterium, assembly GCA_028698185.1. Lineage (GTDB taxonomy): Bacteria > Bacillota_I > Bacilli_A > Erysipelotrichales > Coprobacillaceae > JAQVDW01. The sequence goes on from JAQVDW010000005.1 coordinate 9,972, forward strand.
GTACGATCGAACAGGTCGGATCGATAATCAATTCGAGCAGGACGACATGAAGTGGCAACAGGAACAAGGACTGTGAAGGAATGTTGAGCAACGGAGCCAGCAATGAAGCGAAGGCTATCGGGATATGGATTACAAAGACGTAACCTATGGCTTTGCGAATGTTGTCATAAAGCCGGCGGCCATCCCTGATTGTTTCGACTATGGTCGAGAAGTTGTCATCCATCAAGATCAAATCGGCGGCTTCCCGGGAAACATCACTTCCTCTTTTGCCCATGGCAATTCCGATATCCGCGAATTTCAAGGCCGGAGCGTCGTTTACGCCATCCCCGGTCATCGCCACGATTTCCCCGTTTTCTTTGAAGGCTTTGACGATCCGCATCTTATGTTCAGGAATAACCCTTGAGAAGATGCTGCCGGTTTTGATCGCTTCTTTCATCTGGTTGTCGTCCATTTGGTCAATCATGGCCCCGGTGATGATTTCATCCGCATTGTCCATTCCAATTTTCTTGGCGATCGAAGAAGCGGTAGCGCCGTTGTCGCCGGTGATCAAGACCACTTTGATTCCGGCCCTCTTGCACGATTCGATGTCCGCTTCTACGTTTTCGCGGGGCGGATCCATAAGACCGATCAGACCTTCGAATTCTAGGTGGCACTGCAATATGGATTCGGGGATGGAAGTGACATCGTCAATCGTGCAGCTGCCTACGGCAATAACCCGCAGGCCTTCCTTTGACAATTCCATCGCTGCCGTTTCAATTGCTTCAAGCTGCGAACTGTCGAGGTGGCACAGGGGGATTATACTTTCATATGCCCCTTTGGCATTGAGGGTCAGGCTGTCATCAAGTCGCCAGATGTGACCCATCATCTTCAATTCATTGGTGAAGGAATACTCGCTGACGAGTTCCCCTTTGAGAATATCCTCCTTGGAAAAACCGTGGGTTTCACAGTACTCGAGAATTGCTTTTTCCATCGGGTCATAGGTTTCGGTTTCACAAGCCAGACCCATTACTCTGGTCATCCGGCCATCTCCGTCATTCATTGTGAATGTTTTCGCGACTTTCATCTGGTTCATCGTGATGGTTCCGGTCTTGTCGACGCACAGAACCGAAATGGAGCCTAGCGTTTCGACCGCGGCCAGTTTCTTGATCAGTGAATTCTTTTTCGCCAGGCGCCAGGCTCCCATTGACAGGAATACTGTCAGGATGACCGGAAATTCCTCGGGGATCATGGCCATGGCCAGGGTTACCCCGGCTAATATGCCGTGGATGATCCGTTCATTGATCGAATCGTTGGCCATGTTGAGGAAAGTGATTAAGCCCACAGTCACAAACAGGATCCCGGCGATTATTGCACATGTTTTCACCAGCTGGTCGATCTGGATTTTCAAAGGGTTGGGATCTTCAATGGCATTGACGACATTCAAACCGATTTTTCCGTATTCGGTTTTGCTGCCGATTGCGGCAACTTTGATGTATCCTGAACCTTGGGTCGCCAGGGTTCCGGCATAACAATAATCGTCGCGCCAGTAGTCGGTGATCACGGCGAATCGGTCATAATTGGTTTTCCATACTCCTTGCGATTCGCCTGTAAGCGATGATTCGTCGACACAAAGATCGTTGCTCTTGAGGACGTATCCGTCCGCGGGAATCTTGATTCCCTCATGGATGATCATGATGTCGTCAGGGACCAGGTCGACACTGTCGATTACCATTTCACTGCCATCGCGGATTACGGTTTGTGGGGGCTGACAACTCTTTTAGTGCCGCCAGGGTCTTGTCGGTCTTCCATTCTTGGATGACGTCGATTGCGATTATTCCCACGACAAACACAAGCATAATCGCCCCGTCGCGGGGTTCGCCGAGGATGAAGTAGACTACGGCGGCGACCATCAGCAGGATGAACATCGGTTCACTGAGGATCGACAATATTTTTTTGAAGAAGGATTCCGGTTTTTCCTGGGTCAGCTCGTTCTTTCCATGGATTTTCTGGCCTTCATGGGCCTCTTGGGTCGTCAGACCGGTCAGTTTTTTTTGTTCCATTTTTTAATTCTCCTTTGGTTTGGTAAAAAAAAACATCCAGGAACAATAAGAGTCCCACAGATGTGCATTCGCAAACTGCTGCCAAAAACGGCCCGGCAATCGTGCGTCGATTTGATTGCCTGAATTATTAAATCTGAACATGTTGCTTTACACCTACATTTTAACTTAGGGCCTATATGTTTGTCAACGGGTGACAAATGCATTATGGTGTTGAACTCCGATGAATCATCCAGTTCCCTTGCAATCATTCCCGGGCATCGGTTTTATCGGTTTAGGTTTTCCCGATTTATCCTGTGCAAAAAATTGAATAGACAGTTTGACGCGGTAGTACTACAATATATGTAGGAACTACTATTAAATTTGGTCCGGAACGGGAAAATGAGGAAGCGCATGAACTTGACGTATTGGGAAATTACATTGCGAATATCTAATGCCCAGGAACTTGTGCGCCAGGGAATGCTTGAAAAAGTGAGTTTCCAACTGGAAGTTCTTGCCGGGGGCGCTCCCATCTGGTGCTTATATCATGATTACCTGATGCTGGAAATAAAAAACGTGGCTTGTGGCGGCGATGATATAAACCCTCATGCCCCCAGGTCGCATCGGGATCTTGAAAAGGTGATAGCTGCACTGGTACAGCTGCTTTTCGATTGCGAGATTACGGCCTGGATGATGTACAGGGATTCCATCGGTTCCCATTATGTCACGTTCTTCAATAATTATCAAAGTCACCATATCACGAAAACTTCCAGTGAAATCGAATTTGTGTTCGGTGATTACAAATAAAATGTGAACGCCCGTCGACTCTGGCCGGGCGGATTGATATTTCTTTTTGAAGACAGTCTGTCTTGGAGGTGTCCCATGATAATATTATATGTTTCCTTATTTGTTGCGGTGGCGATTGTCAATCTTGTGAAGTTTATGGTTTTCAAGCGGGAAATTCCTTTTTTTATCCTGACTGATTCCAAATGGCGCTGGCCGGTTCTAGGAATAACCATAGCGATGTTCATTGCGGTGTTCTCTGGAGTCCATTACAAATATCTGTTGTTCTGGCTGGTGTTTATCGAGATAGCTGACTTCGCTGCCTACCTGGTCAAAAACAACTGAAGTCGAAATCCGGCAATTACGTTGGCCGATTTTCAAATCATATTCCTCTGTTAAAATTTATATTTCCTGACAACCAGAATCGCAGCTGTAGATAACGGAAAAATTGCCAAAGGTCACGCAAAACCATGCCCGGTTTTGCGTGGCAAGAGGATAAGAATAAAGTTGAAATTATCATCATGGGCTTACAATGTTGAGATTATCATCATGAGCTTACAATGTAGTTGGGACTTCAGCATAATTAATTGAAAATAATGTTTCAAGAGGTGGAGATTATGAAAAAGATTATCAGTTTTGCCGTTGTTTTAATGGTGGTGGTGGGGATGCTTTCGGGTTGCGAGTCCGCATCGAACACCAAGATCAGTTCACTCGTTGTTGACGGGGACTGGATTTACTTTACGGATTCCAATGACAATGGTCTTTACAGGATGGATGTCGAGATGATGGAAAAAAACCGGATAGCCAACGGCGCCGATAACATTATTGTCCAAAACGATGTGATCTATTATGTTGATGAGCAGGGCTCGATTGCCAAAATGAATAGCGATGGTACGGGCAATTCCTTGATTGTAGATCTAGGAGGCAACAACCTAATGACTTTCACGGTCGCGGGGGAATGGGTCTACTACGTCGAGAAACCAGGGGCCATCTATCGGATAAAGGCTGATGGCACCGCCAAAAGCAAGGTCACCCAGCTTGATTTTTTCAAGGGAGGTCTTGAAGCCGATGACCAGGGCATATGTGTGGAAGCAAATGGGGACCTTTACAAAATCTCGTTTGACGGGGCTGTAGAAACGGAAATGGCACAAAATGGCGAACTGTTAGACGTCAATGACGGCTGGATCTATTATGCCGATGCCACCCAGCAGTCAGAAACCCGGGATATTTACAAAATAAGAACCGACGGCACCGGTACGGTGAAAATCTGCTCGGGAGTCTTCTATGCCATTGTTGACTTGAAGCTTTATTACTTCGACGCGGATGAGTGGCTGGTCCAAAGCAATCTCGATGGCAGCGAACCGAAGCAATTGAATAACATATCGATGTTCTCGCCAAGAGGGATAACAAGCAACTATGTATTCTTTATCGAATACTCGGGAGCCGCTTATCGGATGAATCTCGATGGCAGCGACAAGACCCGGGTCCAATAGGATATCTGGAAAATGGACAAATAAAAAACGCTCCAATTAGCTTGGAGCGTTGCTTGCTGTATGGTGCGGCAGACCGGACTTGAACCGACACGGAATAATCCATAAGTCCCTCAAACTTACGTGTATACCAATTTCACCACTGCCGCATGAATTGATAATACCACAATCATATCCTTTTGTGAAGATAAAAATGAAAAATTATTGTTCTCTCTGTTCTCTTTGCCCTGGCGAAAAGTGATCGCACGCAAAATTTCGAAACAATTAGACTTAGCCAAATGATAAAACCAGGGGAATTCGCAAATTAAGCTGAATGAAATATTTACATATATAAGGATAGGATTCCAGAAAAGCAGGTTTCCAGGAGTAGGAGAATGGATTTGCCATAGCAAAAATTAATCAAATGCAGTCCTAGGGGTTGCCTGTTCGAATACCCCGCCAGTAAATGTCGCCAATGTATAGCAGAAAATTGAAAGAATCGAATCCCGAGCGCGGTTTTGTCGATACAATCGGTATAAATCACATTCATCAAAAAATGTCAAAAAAAGATTGAAATTCCACTTGCAAAAGAGGGGGCAATCATGTATAGTTATACGTGCCTGTTAGATAACATTCGAGCAATGATTATCGGTAAGCTTGAAACAGTTGAGAAAAAAACTTAAATTAATCATTGCAAATGAGGAAAGTTTGGTTTATAATAATAAGGCAGCATTTAATACGGTTCCATAGCCAAGTTGGTAAGGCAGCAGACTGCAACTCTGCGATCGTCGGTTCAAGTCCGGCTGGAACCTCCATTAATGCCCAGGTGGCGAAATTGGTAGACGCACAGGACTTAAAATCCTGCGGACCTTAAAATCCGTGACGGTTCGACTCCGTCCCTGGGCACCATTTCAAAAAATAGTGTTGACAAATCGAAAACTCTGTGTTAAGATACGTAAGCATTCTTAAGCGCTAGTAGCTCAATAGGATAGAGTACTTGGCTACGGACCAAGAGGTTATGGGTTCGATTCCTGTCTAGCGCGCCAGTACGGGAAGTAGCACAGCTTGGTAGTGCACCTGGTTTGGGACCAGGGGGTCGCAGGTTCAAATCCTGTCTTCCCGACCATTTAAAAAACAATTTGGGGCCTTAGCTCAGCTGGGAGAGCACCTGCCTTGCACGCAGGGGGTCAACGGTTCGATCCCGTTAGGCTCCACCAAATTTATTTTTCACCCTTATGGCGGGGTAGCTCAGTTGGCTAGAGCAATCGGTTCATACCCGGTGGGTCGGGGGTTCGAATCCCTTCCCCGCTACCAATTAAGCTAAATAGCTGTATCAATATTTAAAGCGGAGGTTTACCCAAGTCCGGCTGAAGGGATCGGTCTTGAAAACCGACAGGCGGGGAAACTCGCGCGGGGGTTCGAATCCCTCAACCTCCGCCATTTTTTCTTAAAGCATCAATAAAGCATCACTATTATCGCGGGATGGAGCAGTCTGGTAGCTCGTCGGGCTCATAACCCGAAGATCGTTGGTTCAAATCCTTCTCCCGCAACCAAATTTGGTCTGGTAGTTCAGTTGGTTAGAATGCCGCCCTGTCACGGCGGAGGTCGCGGGTTCGAGTCCCGTCCAGACCGCCAATTTTGGTTCCATAGCTCAGTCGGTAGAGCAAAGGATTGAAAATCCTTGTGTCGCTGGTTCGATTCCGGCTGGAACCACCATTTTTCATAAGTATTATGCGCTAGTAGCTCAATAGGATAGAGTACTTGGCTACGGACCAAGAGGTTATGGGTTCGATTCCTGTCTAGCGCGCCAGTTCGGGAAGTAGCACAGCTTGGTAGTGCACCTGGTTTGGGACCAGGGGGTCGCAGGTTCAAATCCTGTCTTCCCGACCATTTAAAAAACAATTTGGGGCCTTAGCTCAGCTGGGAGAGCACCTGCCTTGCACGCAGGGGGTCAACGGTTCGATCCCGTTAGGCTCCACCAAATTTAAAATAATGATCCTATAAAGATGGCGGGGTAGCTCAGTTGGCTAGAGCAATCGGTTCATACCCGGTGGGTCGGGGGTTCGAATCCCTTCCCCGCTACCATAATGGACCCTTAGCTCAGTTGGTTAGAGCTATCGGCTCATAACCGATCGGTCGTTGGTTCGAGTCCAACAGGGTCCACCATATCATTATTTGTTTCATAAAGCGGAGGTTTACCCAAGTCCGGCTGAAGGGATCGGTCTTGAAAACCGACAGGCGGGGAAACTCGCGCGGGGGTTCGAATCCCTCAACCTCCGCCATTTTTTCTTAAAGCATCAATAAAGCATCACTATTATCGCGGGATGGAGCAGTCTGGTAGCTCGTCGGGCTCATAACCCGAAGATCGTTGGTTCAAATCCTTCTCCCGCAACCAAATTTGGTCTGGTAGTTCAGTTGGTTAGAATGCCGCCCTGTCACGGCGGAGGTCGCGGGTTCGAGTCCCGTCCAGACCGCCAATTTTGGTTCCATAGCTCAGTCGGTAGAGCAAAGGATTGAAAATCCTTGTGTCGCTGGTTCGATTCCGGCTGGAACCACCATTTGCTTGCAACGTGTTAATCACGTTTTTTTTATTGTCTTTTTTTACGTTATCTTGTAGTATAGTGGTAAACAGGAGGTTAATATGTTCAAATATCGCGAAATTCGGATGTTGCTTGTGACGTCACTGATTTTTATAATGGTAAACGGGTTGGTTGTCTATGCCTTGGTCAATAAAAACAAGATGCAGATTGCCCTGGGTCTGATTATGTCTTTCTCTTCGCTGCTGTTGCTGGCGACCCGCTACAAGATGGCGGTTTTCAACGACTCGGTCATGGTCTATGAATTCAAGGGCGTAGCCATTTTGCCGGTCCTGATCGAGTTTGACAAGATTGAAAGGCTCGAGCTTGTGGGCAAACACCGCTTGAACATCGTCCATGGCACCACCACCAAGGTCTATATTGTCGATGCGACCAGGTTCATCGATGAGATCGAACTGTCACGCAAGGTCTACAAAGGTCTAAAATAGCCGGCGATAATTAGGCTTAGTCTAAATCGGATAAGATTATTTCATTTTTTACAAATAATTCTTTATTTTGTTTTGGGCTTGTGTTAATATATGGAAAACGAGGTGGTCGCTATGAGAAATAATCCAAACTTACAATTGAATCACCATCACCATTGGATCTAACTGGGCTATTATCTTAAATGATACAGCCCTTTTATTGGTTGTATCTAATGGCGTTTATCTGCGGGTCATTAGAAATAATGGCTCGTTTTTTAATATAAGGAGGCAATTATGGAATTTTATAAATATTTGATACCTGAGGAGAGCATCGACGTGCGCATCGACAATGTTGCGACATTGCGCAAAATCGAAGGCAAACTCCGGGAAACTTTCACGAAAAACAACTACAACGAAGTGCTGATGCCAAGTTTCGACTATGTGGAACTGTACACCCAGATCGGCTGCGACATCCCTTCATCGAACATGTTCCGCTTTGTCGATTCCAAAGGAAAAAATGTGGCGCTGCGTTACGATTTCACAATCCCTTTGGCAAGACTGTACGCAACCAAATACCACGATACTACGTCACGGTTCTGTTACTTCGGGAAGGTCTACCGCAAGGAAAAGGTGCACAAGGGACGTTCTTCGGAATTGTTCCAGGCCGGAGTCGAGTTGATCAATGAACCGGGTGTTAGAGGCGAACAGGAAATCCTGGCAATGCTTCAGGAAACAGTGAGCAACATCCCTCTCAATGACATTCTGATCGAATTCGGTTCGGCGGCTTTTCTAGACCGGCTATTTGAAATCACCGATGACGATGCTAGGTTGCAGGAAATCCTGAAATACCGCAGTGTATCCCAGCTTAAGGAGTTCATCAAGGAACACGATTTCGACGAAAAGTTCAGTCGTCTTCTTTTGAAGCTGCCTAGCGCCATAGGCGGGACAAAGATGCTTGATGAAATCTGCGAACTTGTCGATGACAAGATCCTGCTGGACACCCTGATCGATCTCAAATGCCTGATCATCAACCTGGAAGGGACATACAACTACCAATTCGATTTGGGAATGGTTCCTGAAATCGACTACTATACCGGACTTATGATCAAGGGTTACACCAAAAATGCGGCCAAACCGATCATCACCGGGGGACGTTATGACAAACTGCTGCCAAAATTCGACGCCGATGTCAGCGCGGTCGGTTTTTGCTGCCACCTGAATTACGTTTTGGAAGCTTTGGCGATGGAGGAAAACAATGATTAAGATTGCGATAACCAAGGGCCGGATTGAAAAACAGGTCTGCAAGATGCTTGAAAAGGCAGGCTACGATCTCGAGCCGGTGTACAATAAAAAAAGAGAACTGATGATTACTACTGACGACGGGCTGCAGTTCATCTTCGGCAAGGCCAACGACGTCGTGACGTTCCTCGAGCACGGGATTGTCGATATCGGATTTGTGGGCAAGGATACCCTCGATGACAATGATTTTGACGACTACTACGAGCTGCTTGATTTGCAGATCGGGAAGTGTTTCTTTGCCGTTGCGGCCTATCCCGAGTATGCGACGAAAAATTTCAAAAACCGCAAACGGATTGCTTCAAAATACACCAATGTTGCCAAAAAATACTTCGAAAGCAAAAAAGAGGATGTGGAAATCATCAAGCTTGAAGGTTCGGTCGAGCTAGGTCCGATCGTCAATCTTTCCGATGCCATTGTCGACATCGTCGAAACAGGTTCGACCCTCAAAGCCAACGGGCTTGAAGTGATCGAGAAAATAAGCGAGATTTCGACCCGGCTGATCGCCAACAAGGTGAATTTCAAATACAACAAGACGGAAATAATCGACCTGGTGAACAGGCTCGAACAGGTAGTGGAGGAATAGGGAATGCTCAAGACGATTAACTATCAAGGCGATCTCGAAACGATCGTTGAAAAACTGAATACCCGCAAAACTTCAATCTCTAAGGAAGTCAGCGACAAGGTTCTAACTGTCCTGGAGGACATCGCCGCAAACAAAGATGCGGCCGTGATGAAATACTGCGAGATGTTCGACGGTTTCAAGGTGGCAAAGCCGGATGACCTGATCGCCACCGAGGCGGAAATCGAAGAGGGTTACAGCCAGGTGGATGCGGATTACATCCGCATCCTGCAACGCAGCTACGACCAGATCAAGATGTACCATGAAAATCAGATCGACAAATCATGGGCGATGTACAAGGAAGATGGGGTCATCCTCGGCCAGATGATCCGCCCGATTGAAAGGGTGGCATTGTATGTGCCTGGGGGAACAGCGACATATCCTTCGACCGTTTTGATGAACGCCGTACCGGCGATTCTTGCGGGAGTCAAGGAAATCGTGATCATCACCCCAGTCAAGAGCGATGGCAAAGTCAATCCGGTCATCATGGCGGCTGCAAAGGTATGCGGAATCAAGACAATCTACAAAGTCGGCGGGGCCCAAGGGGTCGGTGCGGTTGCCTACGGTACCCAAACCATCAAAAAAGTCGACAAGATTGTCGGACCGGGAAATATCTTCGTTGCCACTGCCAAAAAACTTGTATATGGAACGGTTGACATCGACATGGTTGCCGGTCCTAGTGAGATCCTGATCATCGCCGACGAAAATGCCAATCCAAAATATATCGCGGCTGATCTGATGTCCCAAAGCGAACATGACAGACTTGCCAGCGCGATCCTGGTCACTCCCGAAGCGAGCCTGATCGAAAAGGTCAACGCCGAGCTGGACCGCCAGATCCAATATCTGTCACGTCCGGAAATCATCAAGGAATCATTGGAAAACTACGGCGGGGCGATTGTTGTTTCATCGTTGGATGAAGCCTTCACTGTCTCGAACTATCTGGCACCGGAACATTTGGAAGTGCTGGTGGGCGATCCGCTCAACACCCTGCCAAAAATCCAGAATGCCGGATCGATCTTCCTGGGTGAATACACGCCCGAACCTCTAGGCGACTACATGTCGGGAACCAATCACGTGCTGCCAACCGGTGGAACTGCGAAATTCTACAGCCCGCTTGGCGTATACGACTATGTAAAAGCATCGGCTTATTCATACTATCCAAAAGCGGCTCTTGCCACATTCAAGGATGACGTCGAAAAATTTGCCAAATCCGAAGGGCTTGATGCCCATGCCAATTCAATCACTGTAAGATTCGAGGACTGATACCATGCGCCAGGGAAAAATTAACCGTGAGACTTTAGAAACTAAACTGAATATCGCCATTGACCTTGATGGTCAGGGAAAAACGAAGATCGATACCAAAATCGGATTTTTCGACCACATGCTTACCCTTTTTGGATTCCATGGCGGGTTCGATCTTGAGGTTTTCTGCGATGGAGACATCGAGGTCGACAGCCACCACTCAATCGAGGATGTGGGTATAGCGCTCGGGCTGGCTTTCAAGGAAGCCTTGGGCGACAAATTGGGCATCAACCGTTATGGCAGCTTCCGCCTGGTCATGGATGAGGCGCTGGTATGTGTCGATCTCGACATTTCCAACCGCCCTTACCTCGTGTTCAATGGCGAGATTCCCAAGGTGGTTTTGGGCAATTTCGATTGCGAGATGACCGAGGAGTTCCTGCGGGCTTTCGCCTTCAATGCGGGAATAACCCTGCATGTCAACGTCATGTACGGCAAGAATGTGCACCATATCATCGAGGCCATCTTCAAGGCCTTGGCTAGGGCGTTGCAACTTGCAACGGCCATCGATCCAAGCAAGGTCGACAAGGTGAGTTCCACCAAAGGAATGTTATAAGGAGGACAATTATGGTTGTTATAATAGATTATAATGTCGGCAATCTTTCAAGCGTTGCCGGAGCCTTGAAACGGGTCGGAATCGATGCGATCGTGACCCGCGACAAGGAAACTATCGAACAGGCCCAGGCGATAATTTTGCCGGGGGTCGGTTCGTTCCCGGTGGCTATGGCCAACCTTGAAAAATATGGTCTGATCGAAACTCTGACCAGCTGCAAGGAAAAAGGAACAATCATCATGGGCATCTGCCTGGGGATGCAGGTCCTTTTCGAGATGGGATACGAAGTCAGACCGACCAAGGGGCTAGGATTCATCCCGGGAAAAGTCGAATATATGGATATCGATGAGAAAATCCCGCACATGGGATGGAATGAGCTTTACTTCAACCAAATCCATCCGATCCTGAAATATATCGAAGAAAATGAGGATGTATACTACGTCCATTCATACCAGGCGGTTACCGATGATGAAAACATCATCGCCTACAGCATGTATGGAACGGCTAAGATTCCCGGCATTGTCGGCAAGGACAATGTCATCGGATGCCAGTTCCACCCGGAAAAAAGCGGGGCCGTGGGCGAAAACATTTTAAAGGCATTTAAGGAGATGATCGAATGTTAGTGATACCAGCGATAGATTTGAAAGACGGACAGGCAATCCGCCTGTACAAAGGTGATTACAACCAGAAGACGGTATATTCATCTAATCCCGAAGAAATTGCGGCCAAATTCAGCGAAATGGGAGCCGACTATCTCCATGTGGTTGATCTTGACGGAGCCAAGGACGGTTTTGGCATCAATACCGAAGTGATCAGAAAGATCAAGGAAAACACCGACCTGCCAATTGAACTAGGAGGCGGAATCCGCAACCTGGAGACGGTGAAGATGTATCTTGATGATGTCAAGGTCGACCGGGTCATCCTCGGAACCGCAGCCCTCAAAGACCGTGCCTTTTTGAAGGCGGCAATCGAACAATACGGACCGGAAAAGATTGTGGTCGGGGTCGATGTGAAAAACGGCTATGTCTCAACCCAGGGATGGCTCGACACATCCGACGTCCATTTCCTGGATTTCATCAAGGAACTCGATGAGCTTGGGGTGAAGTACATTGTCGCGACGGACATTTCCAAAGATGGAACCCTTCAGGGACCAAACTTTGAGATGTACCAGCAGATCAGGGACAATTCGCCAATCAATTTCGTGGTCAGCGGCGGGATTTCTTCCAACGAGGACATCCTGAAAGTTGCCAGCCACGATTATTACGGTTGCATCATCGGAAAGGCCTACTATGAAGGCAAAGTCGATATCAAAGAGGTGGTAGCATGCTTAAAAAAAGGATAATCCCATGTCTTGATATCAAGGACGGTAAGGTTGTAAAAGGTGTCAACTTCGTCGGACTCAAGGAAGTCGGAGACCCGGTTGAACTAGCCAAACGCTATGACCTTCAATGTGCCGATGAGGTCGTGTTTCTCGATATCACCGCATCCTATGAGGATCGTGGCATCATCCGGGATCTGATTGCCAAGGCTGCCAGCGAACTGTCAATCCCGTTGGCAGTCGGCGGCGGAATCCGCACGATCGACGATTTCCGGATGATCCTGGCGTCGGGAGCCGACAAGGTTTCAGTCAACTCGGCGGCAATCGCCAATCCCGATCTGATCAAACAGGCCAGCGATGAATTCGGTGTCCAATGCGTGGTCATCGCCATCGATGCCAAAAAGAACGACCAGGGCCGCTATGATGTCTATGTCAAGGGTGGCCGGGAAAACACCGGACTTGACCTGGTCGAGTGGGTGAAAAAATGCGAGAGCCTTGGGGCGGGTGAAGTCCTGTTGACATCGATGGATGCCGACGGAACACGAGCAGGATTCGATATCGACATGCTCAACGCAGTATGCGAGGTTGTCAACATCCCGGTTATCGCTTCAGGAGGCTGTGGCAGCGTCCAGGACATTGTCGATGTGTTCGAGAAGACCAATGTCGATGCGGCCCTGGTCGCTTCCCTGTTCCATTTCAATGAAGCGACAGTCGAGGATGTCCGAAATGAACTTACCAAAAACAATATTCACGTAAGGAGGGTCTAAGATGCGCCCAGATTTTACCAAGATGGATCTGATCCCGGCAATTGTCCAGGATTATAAAACCAAACAAGTACTGATGCTTGCCTATGTCAATGAGGAAGCATACGATAAGATGCTCGAGCTAAACGAGACTGTTTTCTATTCAAGAAGCCGCAACAATCTTTGGCACAAAGGCGAAGAAAGCGGCCATTTCCAGAAAATCAAAGGGATGTATCTTGACTGCGACTCAGACACCCTGTTGATTTTTGTCGACCAGATCGGAGGAAGCGCCTGCCATACGGGAGCATATTCATGCTTCTTCAATGAAGTACAAGCCTTCGATGATACGAACATCTTCGTCGAGCTCGAAAAATCAATCAGCGACCGGGCAATCAATCCGGTGGAAAAATCTTACACCAACTACCTGCTAAACGAAGGGGTTGACAAGATCGCCAAAAAAGTCGGAGAGGAAGCGGCGGAAACAATCATTGCGGCCAAAAACTCCGACAAGTCTGAGCTTATCGGGGAGATCGGGGATCTGATCTACCATGTTTTCGTCCTGATGCAAAATCAGGGAATCACCTTGAAGGAAGTCGAGAACAAGCTCAAGGAACGTCACAAGATCACCGGCAACAAGAAGCAGTTCAACACACGGGGCGACTACTAAGATGTATGTCGACTGCCATGTCCACACCCATCACTCGTTCGATTCTTCCCAGGCTCCCGAGCCCTACATCATCAAGGCGATCGAGATGGGAATGGACGAGATTTGTTTCACGGACCACCACGATTTCAATTATCCAGTCGACAATTTCGAACTCAACGTCGTTGACTACTTCTTGGAACTAAAGGAGCTTCAAAAGAACTACCAGGACAAGATCAAGATCAAAGTCGGAGTCGAAATCGGCCTTGATCTCGATTATGTCGATGAAATCAACCAGTTCATCAAGTCGAGTCCGTTCGAATTTGTGATCGGATCAATCCATGTCATCGACCATACCGAATTCTACTATGGTGAGTTTTTCAAGGGCCTGACCAAGGACGAGGCCCATCACAAATATTTCACGGCCGTTTTGGAATGTGTCAAGAAGTTCGACTGTTTCGACGTTCTCGGGCACCTTGACTACATTTCCCGTTATGGACCATACCAAGACAAGAGTATCGATTACGCCAAGCACCAGGAGGTGATCGAACAGATTTTCACGGCCCTGATCCACAAGAACAAGGGCATCGAGCTCAATACCTCGGGTTATCGCACCTGCAACCATCCTTTTCCGGATTTCGATCTCGCGCAACGTTTTTACGATATGGGCGGACGGGTTGTCACTGTCGGCTCGGATTCCCATTCGACCGCGACCCTGGGGGCCAATAACCGGGAAGTGATCGACAGGCTCGAAAAAATAGGTTTTTCAATCCGGCAATAAGCTGGATTTTTTCTTATTGGTGGTTAACACTGAATCAAATATGTTATAATGGATTCAAGGAGGATGTTTTTATGGAACTATTCAACAAGGAAACATTGGAATTGCTTATAAAAAATATGGATGACAACAGCTACTATCTGCCGCGGCGTTTGTTTGCGACAAATTATTTTGCGAACGTCCGCCTGGAAACGAAGCTGGCCTATGCGGCCATTGCCGAAACGCTGATGCAAAGCCCTCACTATGACAAGAACGGTGTGGCCTACGTCAAGATCGACAATCCCGAAATCATTCACAACCTGAAGAAGATTGCGAACAAGGATGTCGACAAGCAAAAAATCAACACTTACTTCGATGAATTGAAAGAAGCCGGTCTGATTGAAGTGGAAGGGATGAATATCAAGGTCCTCAATGTTGATTAATTTTCTGATCAGGAGCTTCATCAATGATCATGAACATCTCGAAGATGAGCAGGTCCGGGGCAATTACGGTATTTTTGCCTCGGTTCTTTCTATCATCCTCAATGTGGTGTTGGTGATTTTCAAGATTTTGGTCGGTCTGGCCGCGAACTCGATTGCGGTCATCGCCGACGGTATCAACAATATGACTGATGTGGTTTCCAATCTGGCGACCCTGGTAGGCTTCAGGCTGGCTTTGCAGCTGCCAGACGAAAAACATCCTTATGGTCATGGCCGCTTCGAATACATCAGCGGCATCATTATTTCCTTTTTCATCCTGGTCGTGGCATTCGTCACGGTCCGCGATTCGGTTGTCAAGATTGTGACAAACGAACCGGTATTCTTTGATACGGTCGGGGCGATTGTCCTGATCGGAGCTATCTTTGTCAAATTCTTCATGGCTTACTTCAACCGCGATATCGGCGCCAAGATCGGGTCGACATCGTTGCTGGCCGCAGCCCAGGATAGCCTAAATGATGTCCTGGCGACAACAGCTACGCTTATCGCCCTGGTTTTGTCGCGGTTCACCACGCTGCCAGTCGATGGCATCATGGGGACGGTAGTCGGTATTATAGTTTTCCGTTCGGGAATCGAGATATTCAAGGACACGGTCAATCCGCTGCTCGGCCTAGCGCCTTCACCGGATCTCGTCAAGGAAATCGTCCGATATGTCAACAGCCATGAAGTGACCAAGGGAACCCATGACATCATGATTCATGACTATGGTCCATCAAGGAAGTTCATGACGCTGCACGTGGAAGTCGATGCCCGTGACGACATTATGGCCGTCCATGACGCGATCGACAATCTCGAAAGCGACCTTGAAAAAAAATTCAAGATCAAGACGGTCATCCATATGGATCCGATAGACTACAACAACCCCGAGCTGGATCCGGTCCGAAAACAGGTGGTGGACGTCATCAAGATGTATGATGATGGCTACTCGATCCATGATTTCAGGATGGTGGACGGTCCGACTCACACCAATCTGATTTTCGACCTGGTTGTTCCGTTCGAACAGGACAAAAACAGGGAGACCATCAAGGAGGAACTGACCGATCTGATTGAAATCGCCAATCCCAAATACCGGGTGAAGATGACAGTCGAACATAAATATTACTGACAGGCTTTTTTGCTGTCTTACAAATCCGCAGTTTCCATTTCTTTGGGAATTGCGGATTCTTTTTTGATTTGGCAATGGGATTTGCGCCTGTAAATGATTGTGGCTTTTGAACCCGGTTAAAATGATGGCTCATTCCAAGGTTTTCTGATTTAGAAACTGTTTTTAAATATTGGAAAAAGTCCGGACTTGCATCCGTTTCATGATATATTTGAAATCAAGGAGGAATTACTATGTGTTTTCCAAAAAAATTCTTATGGGGCGGTGCCATTGCCGCCAACCAGGCCGAAGGGGCTTATGATATCGATGGCAAAGGCATAAACGTAACCGATGTTTCGACCGGGCTGATCAATGTGCCCGACTACAAGGTGATTCCTGGCAAATATTATCCAAGTCACGAGGCAATCGATTTCTATCACCGTTACCAGGAAGATTTGGAACTGATGGCGGGGATGGGCTTCAACTGTTTCCGGACCTCGATTTCGTGGGGCCGGATTTTCCCCAACGGGGATGAAGTGGAACCGAATGAAAAAGGGCTTGCTTTCTACGATGACATGTTCAACCAGATGCTCGAGCTGGGAATGGAGCCGGTCATCACCATCTCCCACTATGAGACTCCGATCCATCTTGTCAACAAGTACGGCGGATGGGAAAATCGTGAGCTGATTGATTTTTTCGTCCATTACTGCCATACCATTTTTGGCCGTTACAAGAATCTGGTCAAATACTGGCTGACTTTCAATGAGATCAACAATACCCATACCATCCCATTGGCCGCAGCGGCAATCCGGCATGATGCAAGCATGCAGACCAAGTTCCAGGCGGCCCACAACATGTTTGTGGCCAGTGCCAAGGCAAACAAGCTTTGCCACGAAATAATTCCTGATGCCAAAATCGGCTGCATGCTTTCACTTAGCGGGGTATACCCGGCAACGTGCAAGCCTGAGGACATCTTCGGAGCCTACAATCTGCGCCGCCGCTCCCTGTTTTTTGGCGATGTGATGATCCGTGGCAAATATCCAGGCTACATCAAACGGATCTTTGAAGAAAACAATGTTGTATTGGATACCCGTGAGGAAGACTACTTCTATATCGAGAATTATCCAAGCGACTATCTGGGGTTCAGTTACTACCGGACCACAACCTACGAGGAAGGAATGCCAATCTATGGCCATACCGGAGGAATTGTGGGCAAGGAGAACCCTTACCTGGAATCGACTCCTTGGGGCTGGCAGATCGATCCCCTGGGATTGCGTTATGTCTGCAACGAACTTTATGACCGTTATCAGGTGCCGTTGTTCGTGGTGGAAAACGGTCTTGGCAGCGTCGATGTGGTGGAAGCTGACGGTTCCATCAACGATGACTACCGGATCGATTACATCCGCGACCATCTCAAGGCCTTAAAAGAGGCAATCAAGGATGGCGTTGATATCATCGGCTACACTTACTGGGGACCGATCGACATCGTATCGGCGGGAACCGGAGAAATGAAGAAGCGCTATGGCTTTGTCTATGTCGACAAGGACAACGAGGGTCATGGCACCCTTTCAAGAAGCAAAAAGAAATCATACGATTGGTTCAAGAAAGTGATTGAAACCAATGGCAAATATCTGGATTAGAAAGGAAATTAGAAAATGAGTTTTCCAAAGAATTTTTTATGGGGCGGGGCAACCGCTGCCAACCAGCTTGAAGGAGCATGGAACGAGGACGGCAAGGGAATTTCGATTCCGGACATCTGCACTGGAGGAAGCCACAGCCAGTCAAAACGGATCACCCCGGTACTCGAAGAAGGGACATTCTACCCATCGCATCTGGCGATAGACCATTACCACCGGTACAAGGAAGACATCGCCCTGTTCGCGCAGATGGGATTCAAGGTTTACCGCTTCTCGATCAACTGGACCCGGATCTTCCCTAATGGTGATGAGACAGAACCGAATGAAAAAGGTCTGCAGTTCTATGAAAACCTGATCGACGAATGCTTGAAATACAATATCGAACCGCTGATAACCATCTCCCATTACGAAGTTCCTTTCGGGCTGACCAAGAAATGCAACGCCTGGGCTTCACGCGAGATGATCGATTATTATCTCAACTACTGTCGCGCGATTTTCACCCGTTACAAAGGGAAAGTCAAATACTGGCTTACTTTCAACGAAATAAATACCGGAACCGAAGAATTGGGCAATGCCCTGTCGCTGGGAATCCTGAATGAACAGGACAAGGCCACTGAATTCATGAACCAGGTGGACATCCCGCAGGTGCGCTACCAAGGACTGCACCACCAGTTTTTAGCCAGCGCGAAAGCTGTCAAACTTGCCCATGAAATCGATCCCCAATTCAATGTGGGCTGCATGCTTGTCTATGGCTGCGCATATCCTCTGACTTGCGACCCTGATGACATCCTGGCCAATCAGGAAGCAAGCCGCCGTTTCAATTACTTCTGCTCGGACGTCCAATGTCGTGGCTACTATCCTACATACATGAACCGTTTCTTCAAGGAAAATGATATCGAGATCAAGATGGAACCTGAAGATGAGACCATCCTGAAGGAAGGAACAGTGGACTTCTACACGTTCTCTTATTACATGTCAATCTGCAACACTGCTGACAAGGAAAAAGCCAAAGGTGAAGGAAATATCCTGGGCGGGGTCAAAAACCCTTATCTCAAGGCTTCGGACTGGGGCTGGCAGATCGATCCCAAAGGTCTGCGCTATTCTCTAAACGAAATCTATGACCGCTACCAGATGCCTTTGATGGTTGTGGAAAACGGTCTGGGTGCCTTCGACAAGATCGAGGAGGACGGCAGCATCAATGATGACTACCGCATCGACTATCTTAAAGCCCATATCGAACAGATGCATGAAGCAATCAAGGATGGTGTCGATCTGATCGGCTACACACCTTGGGGCTGCATCGACCTTGTTTCGGCATCGACTGGCGAATATGCGAAACGTTACGGTTTCATCTATGTGGAACGTTACGATGACGGAACCGGAGATTTTTCAAGACGCAAGAAAAAATCATTCGACTGGTATAAACAGGTAATCGCATCGAACGGAGAAAATCTGGATTATTAAACGAACCCTCGCGGTTCGTTTTACTTTCATCTTTTAGAATATTGAAAAAATGCTGAATAAATACACATTTGATGATATATTTATAGTAATGTGACAAAAAGGAGAAATTTATGAAGAAATATTTGACGATCGACATCGGAGGAAGCGCCATCAAATACGGCGTGATTGATGAACAGCTCAATTTCACATCTAAGGGGAAAGTGGCTACCCCGCTTGACACTATTGAAAACCTGCTCCAGACAATCGGAGAGCTTGTTTCCAACTGTAAAGAACCGCTTGCCGGATTGGCGGTTTCGATGCCTGGAATCATCGACAATGAACAAGGATATGCCTATACCGGAGGGGCGTTAAGCTACATCCATGAAATCAACTTCAAGGACGAGCTAGAGGCCTACACGGAAATGAAAGTGGCTATCTGCAATGATGCCAAGGCGGCGACCCTGGCCGAAATGGGGTATGGCCATCTTGAAGGCATTGCCAATGGGATTGTTGTGGTGCTGGGAACCGGAATCGGTGGGGGTGTTGTCATCAACAACAAGCTGATCAAGGGGACCAATTTCTCGGCTGGAGAATTCTCGTTCATCAAGGGCGATGTGAACGACGATTCCCAGGACAACCTCTTTGCCTTCACCAACGGCATTGGCGGTGTCAAAAAGGAAATATTCAAGGCATCGGGACTGGAAAACATCGAAGGGGTCGAGGCCTTCAAGCTAATCAAGGCAGGCAACAAGGAAGTGCTTGCGGGAATGGAAGCCTTCTGCGACAAGCTCGCCTTCCATATCTACAACCTCCAGGTTGTCCTCGATGTCCAAAGGATTCTTATCGGTGGTGGCATCTCGCAGGAACCGATGATGATCGAGCTGATCAATGAAGCGGCCGACAGGAAGTTTGGCGGCAAGTTCAATTTCATCAAGAAACCTGAAATCATGACTTGCCAGTTCTGTAACGATGCCAACCTGATTGGGGCTCTCTATAATTTCAAGAACATCCATGAATAACTCTCAAGCTTGCCTTTTTTAAGGTGGGCTTTCTTTTTTGTTTACTTCAACTTAACTTCAAGGTGTATGATGGTCTCAGGAAAGTGAGGCAAACATGGAAAGAGTGAAAGTGATATATCATATGACCGTTTCAATCGATGGCAAAATTACCGGTGATTATCTAAGTGATGAAAGATCACAGGAAGCCATCTCCTATTATTATGCAAAACACCGTGAGTTTAAAAGCGACGGATTCATCTGTGGCCGTAAAACGATGGCTTCAAGTTTTGGACATCTGATGGACGAAAAGGCAGTATTGCCAGAAATACCGATCGAATCAAATGAGGATTTTGTCGGCGATCCCCAGGCGCGTTTTTATGCTATCGCCCTGGATTCCAAGGGCAAACTCAACTGGAGCTCCAATACCCTCAGAGATGATGATCCCGGTTACGATGGAGCCCATATAATCGAAGTGGTGTGCGAGGATGTCGACCGCCATTACCTGGGTTATCTTCAGGAGCGAAGGGTCTCGTATGTCTTTGCGGGAAAAGCCAAAGTCGATCTTGACCTGCTTTTTATCAAGCTAAAGGACCTGTTTTGCATCAATTTGCTCCTGCTTGAAGGCGGAGGGATAATCGGGGGATCGTTTCTTCAAGCCGGTCTTGTCGACGAACTGTCGCTGGTTGTCGCCCCATTGATCCAGGGAAGCCAGGGACAGGATCTTGCAGTGGCTGATAAAGAGTTGACCGCCCATTTCACTGCCCAGACACCGGTCATGAACGAATCGGGGGTCCTTTATCTAAGCTTCGTGAAAAACATTCCAAGCATGCCACGATAAACACGATGTGATCGGACAAAGGAGTCGTTCCTTTGTCCTTGATTTTTCTGTGATGTGCAAGAGTATAGACAGTTTTCTATTTCAAAATATGGAAAAAAACTTCATTTGAATAAGCTTGAGGTGCTGTCAAGGCATTTCATTGGAATGAGCTCAAATTAACCGAAAAAAGTTGATTTGACTTTTTCGGTAAAAATTTGCACTTTTGGTAAAATTTGGTAATAAAAGGTGTTTATTTCTAAAAATGGTTGTCATTTATTTGTTTTTGTATAAAAAAAGAGTTGTAATCTTTATTTTATTATGGTATCATCAACGCGGACAGGTTTAAATAAAAATGAAGGGTTAAAAAACAAAGCAGGCCGCCGGATTTAATGATTTCCAGCGGTTCGCTACGATTTCCCATGATAAAACACGGTGGCATCATCCTGTGTGACCTGCAATCAATCACTTGAACAATATCGGCGCAACCAGCCGATATCTGGATATCAAAATGGCCAGAAGCTTTTTTGAGGAATTCGAGCAATGAAACCGGCCGGAAAGCTGGAAGAATCTAGACGAATTATTTGACTAAAGTTGGAAGACGAATCGGGTGGCGCAAGTTGCCTGATAGCGGGCCAATAACGATGCTTTTTTCAGCGTTGTTATTGGGCTTTTTACTAATAGGAGGACGTAAGATGGCAAATAAGACAATCAAACAACTGACCCCGCCGGCGACAATCGGCATTATCGGGGGCGGCCAACTGGGCAAAATGATGTCCCATGAAGCCAAAAAGATGGGCTATGATGTGGTTATCTATGACCCGAAAGAAAATGCCATTGCGGCTCAGGTTTCAAACAGCCAGGTGGTGGGTGGCTTCTCCGATGAAGCCAAGCTGTTGGAATTCGCCAAACAGGTCGATGTGATCACTTACGAATTTGAACATCTGGACGCCACTGTCCTGGAAAATCTGGAAAACAAGGGTTATCCGATCTATCCCAGCGCGGCGACTTTGAGAATGATCCAGGACAAGGACACCCAGAAAAAATGGCTCGCGGACATCAATGTTCCGGTCCCTGCCAATTTCCCGGTCTTCACATATGAACAACTTGAGGATGCTTTCAACCGGTTCAACTCCAAGATTGTGGTCAAGACCCGCAAGGAAGGCTACGACGGCAAAGGGAACATCATCGTCAAGGACATCCAGGATGTCAAATATGCCTATGAACAGTTCGCCGATTTTGACATCATGGTTGAGGAATTCATCGATTTTTCCATGGAAGTATCGGTAATGCTTGTGAAAAACGAACATGAAACGGTAATCTATCCGACTTCATACAATAACCACGAGGATTCGATTTTGATCAAATCCCAGGTTCCGGCGAAAGTCTCTGACCACGTGGCTTTGCAGATAAGACAGATTTCCCAGAAAGTGCTCGACGAGCTTCAGGATTACGGAATTTTCTGCATCGAGTTTTTCGTGACCAAGGACCAAAGGGTGCTGGTCAACGAAATCGCGCCCCGGCCTCACAATTCCGGACATTACACAATCGAGGGCTGTGTGTGCAGCCAGTTCGAACAGATAATCCGGGTCATCACCGGGTTGCCTTTAGGCTCAAGCGAGCTGATCAATCCAAGCGTCATGTACAACCTGCTGGGCAGTGATAACGGCAAGTATACAGTGGCCGGATTGGACGAAGTATTGAAAATTCCCAACTGTCATTTCCACCTGTATGGAAAAGACATTTCCGGTGTCCAACGCAAGCTGGGACATCTTACAGTAGTTGCAAATTCCCTTGACCAGGCAAACACCTTGGCTGATCAAGCATTTGATAAAATTAAATTTGAAATTAAAGGAGAGCAGTAGAATGAGAAGAAGATATCCAAGTACAATGGCGACTCAGCATCCCGACAATGTCGACAAGTATGTTAGAGTCCAACACGAACCAGATGAAGCAGTGCATATGCTTACACCGGTGGAAAAAGGCGGTTTAGGCATCGATGAGATCATGATCGACTTCGAAGGGAAATTGACACCTTACCATCAGCCAAGCCAAGTGGCTTTAGGTCTGATCAAAGAAGGGGTAATTCCTGGTCAAGACGTAAATATCACTCCAAGAATCCCCAACGCTTCAAAAGAATCGGCGTTTAGACAGCTTATGAGTATCATGGCTTTGGTGGAAACCAATGTCCTGGCGTATCGCCAATCTGGAGTTCAGGCGATCATTGAAACGGTTGTTCCGATGATTGAAACAGGACAAGAGCTTATCGACATCCAGGAAAGAATCAATTCGGTAATCGAATTGGGGAACAAGAACTACGATATCCAATTCCCACTGTTCTCAATGCAAATCGTACCTTTAATTGAAAGCGTTCCAGCATTGGTTAACGCAGACAAGATCATCGACGAATACTACCAAGACTGTCTTGCCAAAGGATTCAAGATGGACGATATCCGCGTGATGTTCGCCCGCTCGGACTCAGCGATGTCATACGGTCTGATTTCAGGGGTATTGGCTGTCCTACTGGCGGTTGATGCGACAAACAAATGGTCTGAGAAAAACAATGTGCCGATCGCTCCGATTTTGGGATGCGGTTCATTGCCATTCCGCGGTCACCTGACTTTGGAAAACCTTGAAGGATTGATGGAAAACTACGCTGGTGTGCGCACTTACACAGTGCAATCAGGATTGCGTTATGACCATGGTGAAGCCAAAACAATCGAAGTGGCCCGCCGTCTCAAAGAAGAGGCAATCAAAAAGACCCCTCGCAAATTCTCTGATGAAGATATCGAAATGATCAAGGAATTCATCGGAATCATGACGAAATACTATACTCGCACATTCGTTAAGCTGATCGAAACGGTAAATGTGATTGCCCAATACATGCCTAAAAACCGTGACCGTCTGGCGGCTTCGAAACACAATATCGACTACGTTCGTGAAGCGGCCAACCTTGATGATATCATCGCCTTGGTAAAAGACGAAGAGCTGATCAAGGAACTGCGTTCAATCGACACTAGAGTCACTTGCTCAGTGCCACGTGCGATTTCATATACAGCGGCTCTTTACACCCTTGGTACACCACCTGAGTTCATCGGAACCGGTCGCTGCCTGGCTGAAATCAAGGAAAAATTCGGTCAAAAAGGTATCGACAAGCTGGTTGAGTTCTATCCTGGTCTTAAAGCCGACTTGAACTTCGCTGGAAAATATGTCAATGTCCATGCGGCCAAAGGAATCATCGATGAGGAATCACGTCAAGAATACCTGACAGATTTCAAAAACGCTTGCGAAATTCTGGGACTCGATATCGACATCACTGGCGATCATGAAGATGAATTCTACCATACACTGTTGAATTCGACTCGTCCGATCTTGTTGCATATCATCGGGAAACAAGAAGACATGTTCGACAGCCAACAGGAAGAAAACAAAATCATGAACGAGTGGATCAAGAAAATGGGTAAAATCCGCGGAAGTTTGGGATAGAAAAAAAATATAAGTTACATGCGGGAGGAAAATACGATGGAGATAACAGAAACAACTAGCGCTAAAGTCGCAATAATAATGGGAAGCGATTCCGATTTGAGAATCATGAAAGATGCAGCACAAGTGATGGAGGAACTGGCGATTCCTTATGAAATCAAGGTTGTCTCGGCACACCGTACTCCTGAACGCATGGTCGAATACGGTAAGAGTGCTCAGCAACGGGGCATCGATGTGATAATCGCCGGAGCCGGTGGGGCAGCCCACCTTCCCGGGATGGTTGCGGCTTTGACGTCGCTTCCGGTTATCGGGGTTCCGGTCAAACTGAAGGAAC
Source organism: Erysipelotrichaceae bacterium (assembly GCA_028698185.1). Taxonomy (GTDB): domain Bacteria; phylum Bacillota_I; class Bacilli_A; order Erysipelotrichales; family Coprobacillaceae; genus JAQVDW01. The sequence continues at coordinate 34,758 of JAQVDW010000005.1, forward strand.
TTGACGGCATGGATTCCCTGCTTTCAATTGTCCAGATGCCAAAAGGAGTTCCGGTCGCCACTGTTGGAATAAACAATGCCAAAAATGCCGGACTTCTCGCAGCTAGGATCATCGGGATCAAGTATCCGCAGATCAACCAGAAACTGGCTGAGAACACGCAAAACATCAAAGACAATTTGATTTATGATTTGGAAGATAAATTGAAAGAAAGTTGGGATGGCAATGGATAAAGGTCGACCGAGTAGAACTGTAGAAGATTCGAAAATTTACCGCTGGCTATTTGTCGTGCTGGGAACCGCAATCATGCTTTTTCTAGGGACGGTGTATTCCTACAGCGTCTTCAGGATCGCAATCGAAACGAAGTTCGATATTCACGTCACCCAGAGCGGCCTGCCGTACATGATGGCATTAAGTTCATATGCCCTGTTCATGTTTTTGACAGGACGCCATATCGAAAGCTATAAACCGCGCAACATCCTGCTTATCGGAGGTTTCCTGGTGGCTTCGGGTTGGATCCTTTCCGCCTTCGCGCCAAATATCTATGTTTTCACTCTCACTTATGGACTGATCTCGGGGGCCGGGGTCGGAGTTGCCTACGGCATTCCGATGACCGTTGTTTCCAAATGGTTTCCGGAAAACAAGGGAGTCATGGTCGGGATCGTACTGATTGGATTCGGCCTTTCACCCCTTATCAGTGCTCCAATCATCAGGATATTGATGGGTTACCTGGGACTGATGAACACTTTTCTCGCTCTGGGAATCGCCTTTATGGTCCTGTTGCCCCTGCTGGCATTCCCGTTCGCCTATCCTCACAGCGACGGGAAAAGCGACCATGATATCGAACATGAAAAAGGCCTGACAACAACCCAAATGGTCAAGACCCGGGAATTCAAGGGTGTCTATCTCAATTTCATCTTCGGAACAATGGTCGGCCTGACGTTGGTGGGCATGACTTCGAAAATTGGGATCGAATTCATCAAACTTGATTCAAACCAGGTAATGCCTTTGCTTTCGCTGTTTGCGGTTTTCAACGGATTGGGAAGACCGGCATTTGGGTGGCTTACCGACCGGGTTCATCCCCGCAACGCCATGTTGCTTTCATATGCGATGATCGCATTTGCGAGCATCCTGCTGATAGTAAGCGGCAGTGAACATCTGCTTATCTACATAATCGCCTTTTGCATCTACTGGTTCAATCTTGGAGGCTGGCTGGCTATTGCGCCTACTTCCACGATGCAGCTTTTTGGATTCAAATACTATTCGAAAAACTATGGGCTTGTTTTCACGGCTTATGGTATCGGAGCGATTCTGGGGGTCCTTTCTTCAGGTATGATCCTGGATATCCAGCATAATTATTACCTGATATTCTATTATCTGGTCATCCTTTGTGTCCTTGGCGTGATCAGTTCCCTTGTTTTTTTCAGGGAGAAGAAATAATCGAAGTCCGGCGGTTGCCGGATTTTTGTGTTTTGATTTTACTATTTTGAAATTATTCAATGTAAGCCCTTCGAATATGCTATGATTTTCAAGAAAAAGAGGGCGAAAAAAATGATAAAGATATTATTATGCTGCGGTGGGGGCTTTTCATCAAGCTACATCACCGAAAAATTGAAGAAGCAGATATTGGCCAACGGGCTGGAAAAAGAGGTATCCATAGAATACTCTCCGTTTTCACTGGGATTGAAGAGCGCAAGCAACTACGACATAATGGTGTGCTGTCCCCATCTGAACATTTCCGTCAAGCAGGCGATCAAGGACAACCGGGCAACGATTCCCATCTACATCCTGCCGCCAAGAATGTACGGCCTGATGGACATCAAGGAGATCTACCATGATGTCAAGGATCTACTTATCATCCATGAAACGACCAGGATCAATCCGGTCCACTTCGCCGGGGAGGAAAATCCGCTTCGCATCACAAGAACCAAAGCCTATAACCGTTAAAAACCCCGATCAGTCGGGGTTCTTTATTTTCAGTTTCTGATAGTTTTCAAGTTTCTTTTCCACGTTGTTTTCATAGTTTTTCTCGAAATAATAGACGTAGATGCAATCAAGCAAAAAGAGCAGCGAAAGACGGGTGGAGAATGATGAAATCTTGTGATAATGGCTTTCCTGTGAGCTAAGGTACAAAGGGTAAGTGGCATATTTGCTTAGCGGGTTGGCGTTGGTCGATGAGATCAGGATTATCGGGGTGCGATTCAGTTTGAGTGTCTTGGCGATATGCCCGATAATCTCGCCCCGGCCCTCGAAGGACATGATGATAGCGATACCGCCCTTTTTGGAGTTGGCGGCAGCCAGACGTTGCTGGTATTCCTCGAGCGGGACGTTGACATGGATGCCGATCTCCGCCATCTGGAACATGAAGTTCTGGGCGAAATAGATGTTGCCAGCGGAAGTATAAAAATCGATGTGCCGGGCTTTTTTCAGGGCATCGGCAATCTTGAGCAGCTGGCGATGGTCGACCAGGTTCTGGGTGTTGAGCAGCGTCTGGTCATAGAGATCCTTCATCTTGGAGATGATCTGGCTGTGAATCTCGTTGGATTTGATCGGAAAGTTGTAATCGAGGGAGCTTTGCTGTCTGTGGTACTCGTCGATGGAAGATGACACCAGGATCTTGAGCTCACTTAATCCGGAAAGGTCAAGCTTGGTACAAAGCCGGTAGATCGTCGATGTGGAGATAAAGCATTCCTTGGCGATTCTGGCCGCATTGTACTTGACGAAGTTGTCAGGCTCATTTTGCATGTATTCGACCAAGGTCTTCTCGCTTTGGGTCAGATCGGTCAGTTGGGTCAGTCGGTTGAAAATGTTCATTTAATCACCTCGACCTTATTATAACCCATTATTAATCTAAAATGCTTTCAAAAAAAGAAATAGCCCAGTTTCCCGGGCCAATAAACAAAAAAGTATCTCGATTTTAGAAATAGCGGTTTAAAATGTGGGCAATGCCGTCCTCGTCGTTTGAAAGGGTAACCTCAGTGGCAATTGCCTTGAGATCTTCAACGGCATTGGCCATGGCAACTCCATGATGGGCATAAGCCACCATAGTCGCGTCATTGTGACCGTCGCCAAAGGCAATCATCTGTTCTTGAGTGTAGCCCATCGGTTTAAGAATCGTATCGAGGGCTTTGGCCTTGTCAATGCCATTGGCGGTGAATTCGAAATAGAAGTCACCGGTGAAGACACAGTTGAGTCTCTCCTTGAACGGTTCCATCATCGCCTGGTAATTTGCCTGGAGATATTCCGGATCCCCGGCAGTCAGTATCTTATTTAGCGGATAGTCGGCAAACTTTGCCAGGTCATCCATTTCGCATAGCTGGAACTTTCCTCCCCGTGATTCATATTCGATCACATTGAAAGGGGCCCCTTTATAGCTTATATAATTGTCATAGACGTTGTTGACATACATGTATGCACCTTTGTCAATCATCGGTTTGACTTCGAATTGCTTAAGATGTTCCAGGACTTCCTGGCCGTCGGTTACAGTCATCGTCTGGTTGAAAAGGACTTCGTTGGTCTGGGCATTGACTACTTTCGACCCGTTGAAACTGACGAGAAGTCCGTTGTTTTTATCCATCTCCAGCTCCGCTGCGAAATCAACCAGTCCCGAAGTCGGCCGGCCTGAAGCCAGGATCAGCAGGGCCCCTTTTTTCTGGGCGTTCAATAAAGCTTCTTTGGTTTTGGGAGTGATGGTCTTTTTCGAGTTTGTCAGAGTACCATCAACATCCATGATTATCACTTTGATATCTTTCATAAGTCCTCCTTAGACTGACAATATTATAGCAATATTCTATCAAACTTGTACAAATTGGCTAGCAGTTGAAAGATATTGCGCAAATAAAGTATGACAACGCGGAAATTATTGCAACGAATATATCATTTCCCAGAAAGTAAAGAAATATTTACAGTAACATTTATTGAAATATGCGGATCGCTATGTTAATATATCGATAGGTATAGATATGAAGATCGGTTTCAGGAAAAGAGGTAATAGTATGAGTAAAGAAAAATTAGAAGGAATCAGCTTCTTCGAGCGACATTTAAGCGTTTGGGTAGTTCTTTGTATGGTGTTAGGTGTCGCCATCGGTCAGTTCTTCCCGGCAATTCCCGAGTTTTTGGCGCGCTTCGAGTTCGCCAATGTTTCTATTCCCATCGCCATCTTGATCTGGCTGATGATCTACCCGATGATGATGAAGGTCGATTTCGCGAGCATCAAGAATGTCGGCAAGAATCCCCAGGGGCTTTATGTGACCTGGGTTGTTAATTGGCTGGTCAAACCATTCACGATGTTCGCAATCGCCTATGTTTTTTTCAATATGGTATTCTCAGGTCTGATTTCCACTGATCTGGCTCAAAGCTACCTGGCTGGAGCGGTGCTGCTTGGGGCGGCGCCTTGTACCGCGATGGTCTTCGTCTGGTCGCACCTTACCAAAGGCAACAGCGCCTATACAATCGTCCAGGTGGCGACCAACGATTTGATCATCCTGGTGGCATTCACACCGATTGTGGCATTTTTGCTTGGGGTGTCGGGTATCGCCATCCCTTGGGACACGCTGATTCTTTCAGTCGTCCTGTTCGTGGTCATTCCGTTGGCTGGAGGAATCCTGACCCGAAGCAATGTCATCAAAAGCAAGGGCCTGGATTATTTCAGCAACAAGTTCATTCCAAAGTTCAACAATTTAACCATCGCCGGGTTGCTTGTCACCCTGGTTTTGATCTTCTCGTTCCAGGGCCATGTCATCCTCGAGAATCCGATCCATATCGTTTTGATCGCAATCCCGCTGATTATCCAGACATTCCTTATTTTCGCGCTTGGATACGGGGCGGGCTATCTTTTGAAGTTGCCACATTCGATTTCCGCACCGGCGGGAATGATCGGGGCGTCGAACTTCTTCGAGCTGGCTGTGGCCGTGGCGATTGCCCTGTTCGGAGCGGAGTCTCCCGTAGCCCTGGCGACAATTGTCGGGGTGCTTGTCGAGGTGCCAGTCATGTTGATTCTGGTGAAATTCGCGAATTCAACCCGGAATTATTTTTCAAAAGAAAAGGCTTAGACATTAAATCGTCCAAGCCTCTTTTTTATCATGACCGCGGTTCAATCAGTCCGAAATGGACAAAAGCGTTGTACAGACCGTCATCATCAACGCCATCGGTCACATAGTCGGCCATGGCTTTTATCTCATCGCCACCGCTGCCCATGGCCACGCCCACCTGGCAGTGTTCGAGCATGTCAATGTCGATTTTGGCATCACCAAAGGCGAAGGTATCCTTGATATCCGCTCCAAGGTAGTCGAGCAGGTGGTTGATCGCATTGGCTTTGGTGATTCCTTTGACTCCCAAATCCCCGAACAGAGCGATTTCGCCAGCGCCGCCCCAGGTCCCCGGTTTGAGGTCTGGGAATTCCTTGATTGAATCAAGGTGGTCTTGATAGCTTTCAAGAATGAAGCTGACCTTGTTAAGATCATCACGGTACAATTCTCCGCCGTAGATCATTTCTGGATAAATTTCATCAACCGTGATTGATCCGGCATTTTCTTTGCCTTTGCGGCGCGAATATTCCTGCATTATAGGAGTTGCCCGGGTCTTGAAGTTTTTCGAAGCGAACAGACCGTTATTGCTTTCTAGATAAAACTCCAGATTGCGCCCTATCAGCCAGTCGACGATATGTTTGCCTTGTTCTTTGGTTATCAGCTGGTGCATCACCACGGTGCCATTGTCTTCGACATAGCTTCCGTTGCCTCCAATCATTCCGTCAAGTCCGATATCCCATAGGTATGGATACACTTCGGCTTTAGAACGGCCGGTACAGATATATACGCGGTGCCCGTTGTTGCGGGCTGCCTTGATAGCGTAATCCGCCGACTCCGGCAGTTTGTTTTCATAATTGACCAATGTTCCATCGACATCGATAAAGATAATTTTACTCATAATATCCTCCTCTACTATAACAATATTCTACCAAATAATTAAAATCCTGTAAGGAAATTGCCGGATTTTGAAAGATTTGTGGCAAAAATTTCCCGGGAAAATCCTCTTGAGTGAAACAAAAATATGTCAATTCAGGGTTCGGATGGATTGCCCTGACCGGTCGATTATAACATTAGCTCATGTTTCAGTTTTTGAATCGATTCCCTTTATTGACGGGCGTTTTAGAAGTTGGGGGCTACAAAAAACTTTCATCAACCAAGATCAACTCTTCCTTGGTGACTGGATTGTTTTCACGATGTCCAAAGTGACAATGAGGATCTGCTTGCACTAAGTGGCGAAGAGCTCCATAAATTCCCAGGACAACTTTTTCAGCCTATGTGTCACAATATCATCGAGGGTTATGATATCCTGTTTTGGGATGTGTAACGTGACTTTAAAACAATATCATCTTAATTTCAAATTTATAATTAATTTAGGAAGCATTTTTTGCATTAAAGGGCTATCAATGGTAGAATTTGGGTAGTGGAGATGAATATTATAATTTTCGATGCAAACTAAAAGGGGAATGGTTATGGAAATGGAAAATTGTATTGATGTTGTTATCGTCGGTGGGGGGATAGCTGGATTGACCAGTGGAGCCTATCTTGCCAAAGCCGGACTGCGGATATTGCTTTGTGAAAAAAACAGCCAGGTAGGGGGTTTGGTCAGCGCTTTCGCCCGGGATGGCTTCCATTTCGACGCCGGGGCCCGGGCGCTTGAAAATTCCGGGGTGATATTCCCGATGTTAAAACAACTGGGAATCGAAATGGAATTCGTCAAAAACGAGATATCAATATCCCTGGGAAATGAGCGGATTTGGCTTAAGGACAAGATGAGCCTAGAGGATTATCAAAAGCTGCTTGTCAGGCATTTTCCCGACAACACAAAGGATATCGCCTTGATTGTCAGGGAAATCAAAAAAGTAATCAGATACATGGATGTCATCTACGGCATCGACAATCCGCTGTTTAGCGACCAGCTCGACAATCCCGGATATCTGCTTAAAACCATAATGCCTTGGCTTGTCAAATACAATTACAACATGAAAAAAATCAAAAGGCTCAACCAGCCCATCAATGAATACCTAAGCAAATTTACGGAAAATAAGGTGTTGATAGATTTCATCACCCAGCATTTTTTCACTGCCACTCCGGCATTTTTTGCCCTGAGCTATTTTGGCTTGTATCTTGACTACTTCTATCCGCTCCACGGCACCCAGGAATTGGCTGTTAAGCTGGAAAAACACATCAAGGACCATGGCGGATTCATTGTTAGGAACACCAAGGTGGAAAAGGTCGATCATGATGACAAAATCGTTTCGACAGCTTCCGGGGAAAAGTTCAAATACAAAAGACTTATCTGGGCTGCCGACAACCGGACACTTTACAATATCCTGGAATCCAAAAACGACAAGACCAACATGGCCATCGAGGCCCGCAAGATCAAGGTTCATCAGGCCAAAGGCGGCAACTCGGTCTTCTCGGTCTTCCTGGCGGTCGATCGCAAACCAGCATATTTCCAGGAAAAATGCGGACCCCATTGTTTCCACACTCCGGCAATCAAAGGGATAAGCGCCCTGGAACCGCCCGAACAATTCACCCGGGAAAAGGTAAAGAACTATCTTCAGGAATACTTCAATACGACAACATATGAGATTTCCATTCCTTGCTTGCGCAATGAACATCTTGCCCCGGCCAATCAAAGCGGCATAATCATCTCGACCTTGCTTGACTACGGGCTTGTCGCAAAAATCCAGGATGAACTATGGTACGCCGAATTCAAGGAGTTTGCGATGGCTGCCATCATCGATGTGTTCGACCGGTCGCTTTTTAGCGGCTTCAAGGGTGACGTATTGGATTCAAGCTCCACGACGCCACTTTCAATCGCGAAATACAATGGTTCATGGCAGGGTGCGATCACCGGATGGTCGTTTGAAAATTCGAAAATGCCCTGTGAGTCAAACCTGGCCAAGATCGCCAAGGCGGTGGAAACGGAGTTTGACGACATCTTCCAATGCGGTCAGTGGAGCTTCTCCCCTTCAGGGGTGCCGGTGAGCATTATCACCGGCAAGCTGGCCAGTGACCGGATAATCAGTTCATTGAAACCGGACAAGGGGAATCACAATGGCTGACTGGATCATTATCGCTACGGGACTGGCGGTTTCCTGGCTGCTTTTCTGGCGTTTTGATTTCCTGGGAAATGGCGATGGTGCAAGACCATCCCGGAAGCTTAGCGTCATCATCCCGGTGCGTAATGAGGAAGCCAACATCGCCCGACTGATCGGGGAGTTGCTTGAACAAAGCGATGCAGTCGATGAGATAATCTGCGTGAACGACGGATCGACCGACCGGAGTGCCACCATCATATCCGGTTACCCTGTCATCCTGGTCGATATCGAAGAAAAACCGGAAGGCTGGATGGGCAAGTCATATGCCTGTTTCCTGGGTGCCAAGAAAAGCTCCAATGATCTGTTGTTGTTTATCGACAGCGACGTTTCCTTGAAAAAAGGAGCGATTGGGGCGCTGCTTCATGCCTATGACAAACACCGGATGACCATCTCGGTTCTGCCCTACCACAAGATGGAAAAACGGTTTGAGTGGCAATCGCTGTTTTTCAACCTGATCCAGGTCGGTGCCAATGGTGCAAGCCTGGTGAAAAGGGGAATCCACGCAGGACTTTATGGTCCGGTTATCCTTATTGAAAAAAAAACATACCAGAATATCGGCACCCATGAAGCAATCAGACAAAGCATTGTCGACGATGTGGCACTAGGCCACCTGTTGCATGAGCGGGATTATGATTTCGAACTGTGCCTCGGGGGCGAACTGGTAAGTTATCGGATGTACCAGGACAGGAGAAGCCTTTTTCAGGGCTGGGTTAAAAACTATGCCACCGGCGCCCAATATGCACCAAAACTTCTGGGCATGATGGTGTTTTTCTGGGTCGCTTCATTGCTTGGGGTAACAATCAAGCTGGCCGGGATTGTCTTTGGAGGTCAAGCTGCAGATATGCCCCTGGTGGCTATTGGTTTTTTTGCTTGGTTTGCTGAACTAAACAGGATAGCACCCAAGATCGGTAATTTCAAAAAATGGAGCCTGGCTTTGTTTCCTTACTACATTTTGGTTTTTGTGGCTGTGTTTGCCATCTCGCTCACAAAGAAAATTCTAAGACGACCAGTGACATGGAAAGGTCGGAAAATAAAGGTGGAAAAATAAGATGCGGATTTTTTATTTTGACAGTATCACGACAATCATTCTTTGTTTTGTTCTGTGGCCCTTGCTGCAACTTGGAGCCATGGAAATAACCTACCGGTTGCCAAGGAGCTACTACTCAGTTGACAACTGGATCTTCAAGCCCCGTTCTTTTGAAAGACAGGGTCGCTTCTACGAATCGGTTTTCAAAGTCAAAAGCTGGAAACACCTGCTGCCTGATGGAGCCAGATACTTCAAGCGGGGCTATAAAAAGAAAGAGCTAAGCGACTTCACGACCGGAAACCTCGAGATATTTGTGATGGAAACCTGCCGGGCGGAGCTGACCCACATCCTGGGGGCCTTGCCTTTTTTCCTGTTCGGTCTTTTCATTGAACCGGTCGGAGTATTTTTGATGTTCATTTATGCAATTTCCGTCAACCTGCCATGTCTGATTGTCCAGCGCTATAATCGCCTGCGCCTTTTGCGGGTCCTTTCCCGAAGATAATAACCACTGCCAGGTCATGGTGTCCGACCGGACAGTGGCTTTTTTATTGCGGGACTAGTCGTTTCGATGATGCTTCTTGGCGGGATCTTTAAAGTCACCTAGTCGATGTTCAAGAATGGTCTTTTCGTTGCTTTCCTTATCCTTTTGAGCTTGACTTTGGTGATCTCGCGCCTGAGGTTCCAAATCAGGAACTCGGCGGTGTAGAACCGCAGGGTATTGAGTGAAATGCCAAGCATTTCACCTGTTTTTGACTGCGTACAAGGATTTCTCCTTTTTCCAGACTTGGAGTTGCTCTGATATAATATCACTTTATTATTGAACTAATAAAATGCAACGGAGCAACCGATTTTCAATTGCGGCAAATACTGCTCACTTTCGCTTGACATGGAGTCGACTCTAGGGATTACAATGATTTTGCATAACGGCTCAATGTAACCGTATCTGCAAATAAATATTTCAATAAAGGAGCAATCATGAATTTTACAAACAAGGACTTACGGAACATGATCGTGCAGCTGTTTCTCGAACAGCTGCTGGTCATGTTGGTGGGCATCGTCGATACCTTCATCATCAGTTATGTCAGCGAGGCGGCGGTTTCCGGAGTTTCGCTGGTAAACATGTTCAACACCATCTTCATCTATCTATTTACCGCCCTGGCCTCGGGAGGCGCGGTTGTCATCAGCCAGTATCTCGGTTCCAAGGACCGGACCAATGGTGTCAAGGCATCCAGCCAGTTGCTGATGTTCTCGACATTGTTTGCGGTTGCCATGTCAGTGGCGATACTTGCCTTCGACAAGGTCCTGCTCAATGCCCTGTTCGGCCAGGTCGAACCCGACGTCATGGCGGCCTGCGTGACCTATCTTAAAATAAGTTCCTATTCCTATCCGGCATTGGCTATCTACAATGCCGGAGCGGCCCTTTACCGCTCGATGGGCAAAACCAAGGCCACCATGTATGTCGCCCTGGTGTCCAATGCCATCAATGCCATCGGAAACGTTATCGGGGTTTTCATCTTGAAGGCGGGTGTGGCCGGGGTCGCCTATCCTTCTTTGATCGCCCGGGTGTTCTCGGCCGTGGCAATCACCTGGCTCTGTTTCAACCATAAACAGGATGTCCATTTCCGTTTCAAGGACATCGTAAACTGGGACGGCGCGATGCTTGGCAAGATTATGAAAATCGCGGTTCCCTACGGCATTGAAAGTGGGATTTTCCAGCTGGTCAAGGTCGCCCTTTCAAGCGTAGTGGCCCTGTTTGGTACCTACCAGATTGCCGCCAACGGGATTGCCCAGAGCATCTGGTCGCTTGCGGCCCTGCTTGGGGTGACGATGGGGCCGGTCTATATCACCGTCATCGGGCAGACGATGGGAGCGGGCGATTATGCCGCCGCCAAATACTATTTCAAGAAGCTGACCCGGCTGACGCTCGTCCTCTCGATCATCTGGAATGTCTTTATCTTCGCCCTAACCCCGGTGCTGATGCAGTTCTATGCCATCTCGCAGGAGACGGTCAATCTGGTCATCGTCCTGGTTCTTATCCACAACGTGTTCAACACCGTGGCCTTCCCATTTTCGGGACCGCTGTCCAACGGGCTTAGGGCTGCGGGCGATGTCCGGTTCACGATGTTCGTTTCGATCGGTTCGACCGTGCTGGGAAGGCTTATTTTCTCGATTGTCTTTGGCATCTATTTCAACCTCGGGGTCATCGGTATCGCTTTGGCCATGTGTCTGGACTGGTCGATCCGGGCGGTGATCTTCTTTTACCGCTACAAGTCTGGCCGCTGGCAGGAATTCGAGGTTATCTGATTCGTTTATTGATAGTAGTATGTTCGTGTCCGCCGGCCAGGTTTCCCATGATCTGGCTGGCTTTTTTCATATGGGCAGTGGCGATAACCATTCACTGGTAGCGCTCAAAAGGGCCCGGGAATGATGCAAACAAGCGCATAGATATGTTATAATCATTAAAAAGAGGTGAAATCATGGCAATAAACATCAAGGAGCTTGTCGCTGGGACCATGCTGGAGCTGGTGAAAAGACAAACGCTCGAATCGATCACAATCAAGGACATCCTGGAGGCATCCAAAATCAGCCGCCAGACCTTCTACAACCATTTCCAAGACAAGGACGACCTGATCCATTACATCTATGACCATATCATCATCCCCAATTTCAACGAGGCGGATGCCAAACTCAACTTCTATGGAGCGTTACTTGTAGCTTTCGAGAACATGAAGAATCACCACACCTTTATGAAGCAGGCCTGCATTATGGAGGGGCAAAACTGCCTCAAGGACCACATCTTTGAACATTGCCGGGACTTCGACCTCAAATGGCACCAGGAGCTTTATGGCGATGCGCCGATGCCTGACGAGCTGGTTTTCGCGACCATCTATCACGCCACGGCATCAAGTTCGATGACTCTTTCCTGGATTCTGGCGAACATGCCGGTTCCTTGCGAGGAAATCGCCCTGATGATCGTCAAAATGCGCGGATTGGGAATGGAAGAACTGTTCGCCAAAGGAAAAACCAAAGGCAATCCCTACGCGGTGGATTGACAAAATTGCCAAAATGTCAATATGTGGATGATCGGCCGGGACTGTAAATTGGCCGGTCTAGAAGACTGTGGTATTCTAGATTCAAGGAGGATGACCTATGAACATATCCAAGAATGAAAAAAACCAGGCGGTGGCTCCCGAATCGCTGATGATCGAACCCACAGCCTTCAAGGACAACCAGGAAACGGCATTGTATTGGCTGGCCAATGCGGGGGCGCTGATTAATTCCAACGGCACCTGCATCATGATCGATCCGCTGCTTGATTGCTTTGACATGCCGTTGCTCGCAAAAATCCCGATCCCATCGAGCCAGGTGCCCCATCTCGACGGGGTGCTCATCACCCACTGCGACAATGACCATTTTTCCCGGGATACCTGCAGGAATCTTTCTGGGGTAACTGACACGTACCATGGGCCCCATTATGTCAAGACGCTTATGGATGATTTGGGTCTTGAAAGCCGGGGCCACGACATCGGTGCGACTTTCAAAATAAAAAATATTGATATCAGTTTGACCCCGGCCAAGCACAACTGGCAAAACGAATCGGCCAAGTACGGTTTTAGATTATTTGAGGAAAGCGACTATTGTGGCTATTGGATTGAAATGGAAGACGGTACAATCTGGCTGCCTGGCGACTCAAGATTGCTGGAAACACATCTGGAGATGCCTGAGCCGGATGTCATCCTTTTCGACTTCTGTGACAACCCGTGGCACATAACTTTGGAAGGTGCCATCACCCTGGCCAACACCTATCCAAATAGCGATCTGGTGTGCATCCACTGGGGCAGCGTCGATGCCCCGAATATGTCGCCGTTCAACGGCAACCCCGAAGACCTGCTGGGACGGGTTGTCAATCCCGGAAGGATAAAAGTCCTGGCGCCCGGGGAAAAATACGTGCTTGGGCCAAAAGGAAGATGAAAAATTCGCGTTGCGGGGAGTCCCTCGCCATCGTTATTAAGGAGACACTTATGAAATACACCAATCTGGGCAATACAAATCTTAAAGTTTCGCGCATTTGTCTTGGCTGCATGGGTTTTGGCGATCCCCAAGCCGGTATGCATTCCTGGACGCTCGATTATGAAAAGTCCAAGGAAATCATCGCCTATGCCTTGGAATCGGGAATCAACTTCTTTGATACGGCGATGTCCTACCAGGGCGGGACAAGTGAAATCTATGTGGGCCGGGCTTTAAGGGAACTGGCCATACGGGAAGACGTCGTGATTGCGACCAAGTTCGTGCCCCGGGATGAAAAAAGCATCGCCCAGGGAATTTCCGGGCAGGAACATGTCCGCCGTTGTCTTGACGCCAGCCTTAAGCGGCTGGGAGTCGATTATGTCGACCTGTACATCCTGCATATGTGGGATTACCATACCCCAATCGAGGAGATCCTCGACAGCTTGCACCTGCTTATCCAAGAGGGAAAAGTCCGCCATATCGGCATCTCAAACTGCTCCGCCTGGCAGATTGCAAAGGCCAATGAAATTGCCAAAGCCAGAGGCTACGAGCAGTTTATATCAGTACAGGGTCATTACAACCTGATCTTTCGGGAAGAGGAACGGGAAATGGCACCCTACGCCCTGGCACATGGGATCGCAATGACACCATACAGTGCCCTTGCTTCAGGCCGGCTGGCGCGCAGGCCAGACGAGACATCAAATCGGTTCGAACAGGATAAGTTTGCCAAAGGGAAATATGACGCCACAGCTGATGTTGATCTAAGGATCATTACCCGGGTTGAAGAACTGGCGCAAAAAAAGGGCGTTTCAATGACGGAAATATCCCTGGCCTGGCTGCTTTCAAAAGTGAGCGCACCGATAGTGGGAGCCACCAAAAAACACCATATCGACGGAGCAGTCAAGGCAGTGGAACTTGAACTAAGCAACGGTGAAATCGAGTATCTTGAAGAACTGTATCAGCCCCATGCCCTGGTCGGGGTGATGGCTCAAAACAATTGAAAAATAAATCCTGAATCTTTGTCACCCGGAAAATTGGACCGGCCATTGGTTCGGGATTATTTTTAATTTGGGAATTTGATCTCTTTCTCTGGCGCTTCCTGGCTGTTTTCAAGCGATAGGAAATTCGCAAGTGCCATGACCATATCGATGAGAAACTTGGCATCTCGAAATCCTCTGGTGGTTTATCATCAACTATGTGACAATCGGACGCCCTGGGGCGTCCTGACTTTTGTTTTGGATTGATGTGTGATAGAATTTAGTTGTAAAAGAAACTCAGATACTTAACAGTTACTGACTTGTTTGCTTATATTTAATCTGAAGGAGTTTTAAAATGAAAGCTGTAGCAACCCTTTTTCCTGTGTTTTTCATGATTGGCCTGGGCATGTTTGCCAGGGTCAGACATCTGGTAACCCCGCAGCAAAAAGACGGGGCCAACCATATCGTCTTCAATGTGCTTTTTCCAATCCTGATTTTCCATATCCTTTTCACATCGACGATCCAATTCTCAGCCATGTTCATCGTCCTTTATGTCTTTGTGGTTTTCTTGTTGATGATGGGAGCGGGAAAACTACTGGGGAAATTCACAGGTGAGCGATTCGCCCATATTTCATTCTACATGCTGGCGACATGCGAGGGCGGGAATGTGGCTTTGCCCTTGTACCTGTCGATTGTCGGGGCTTCAAGCAATACAGTGATCTTCGATCTGGCCGGGATTGCGATGGCCTTCGTAATCATTCCAATCATGGTCGCCAGAACCAGTTCCGGCGATATCAGCACCGCCCAGATGGTCCGAAAAATAATCACCAATTCCTTTGTGATCGCCGTCGTCCTGGGATTGGGTCTAAATTTGCTTGGAGTCTATGACAAACTTGCTTCAAGCCAGTATAATGAGCTTTACGTCAATACCATGAGCCAGGCCACTGCGCCAATCATCGGGATGATCCTTTTCATCATCGGATACAACCTGAAAATTCACCTGGATACCTTGGGGGCCGTTTTGAAGCTGTTGCTTGTAAGAATCGGAGGCTATGCCCTGATCATCGCGGGGTTCTTCATTCTTTTCCCGGCCATGATGGCTGACAAGATTTTCATGATCGCGGTTATGATCTATTTCATGTCGCCGACTGGATTTGTTGTCCCTATGCAACTCGAGCCGCTTTTCAAGGGTAATGATGAATACAGTTACACATCCGCGATTATTTCGCTCAACATGATCGTTACCCTGGTCGTTTATGCTTTGATTGTGGTGTTCATTGCATAAAACTGGAGAGGATTTCCAAAAACCGGTGTTCATAAGAATTTCGTGACGATCGAACAATTCCACTGTTTGAAAGGACTCATCAAGTCATTGTCCTGACCAAGGCGGGCGAACTGATCATCAAGAAGCCCTGTATATGGTCGAAAATGATGTCCAGGGCTTCCAAAGCGCATAGCATCATGCCAATGTGATCCGGATCGGAACATCACTGACGCCCTCGATCAATTTTTTGGTGATGCTCTTTCCTGGAATTGTCCAGAATGAAACGAGCCTTTCAAGCGAGCTGGTTTTGTTTGAAAACATGCCGAAAAACGCTCAGGAAATAATGAACAATTTTGGCCGGGATGTCGACCTGGTAGCCGGAATCTACAATGACAATCTACTTTTAAGGCGCGACTGTCAGGCCTTAAAAATAACCGACAGTCCAATCAGGATGGGCCCTGGCTTTGGACCAACCGCCGGCTTCAAAGACGGAGCTTTCAATAAGCTATCTGGCTGGTGAAAGGATCATGATAATCCAGCCTGGCAATGGGAGAACATCCATCACCTGATCAATATTATTCCGGTAAGGTGGCGTTTTGCAATAACTTGCGGTATCATTTACAACCTGTACCTTGCAAAGAAGGTAGATCTCTTCATCAGGGCATTGAAAAAAGCCTCTTGTGGCTAGCTATCACCTTTTAGTAATAACATGCGAGCTTTAGGAGACTTCATTGGTGTCTCCTTTTGGTTTATGATACTGATAGGAGGTTTCAAACAATGAAAAAAGAACAATTGGAACCGGACTTGAAGTAAGCGCAGATCGTCCTGGCCTGGGAGCTGGCGCAAAAATCCTGGATTGTGCCGATTCCCGGAATAACCAGAATCCACCGGCTGGAATACAAGCTGGGCGGGGCTGGCATCGATCTCGACGTTACCGAACTTGAAAGCATCAACGGGGCG
Source organism: Erysipelotrichaceae bacterium (assembly GCA_028698185.1). GTDB lineage: Bacteria > Bacillota_I > Bacilli_A > Erysipelotrichales > Coprobacillaceae > JAQVDW01. Next base: position 51,122 of record JAQVDW010000005.1, read on the forward strand.
CTGGCCAAACTCGACATTGACAAGACCTATTTCTAGCAACCGGATCATAAGCCATTTCTTTGAATTGATCTAGATGGGCAAGCCATAAGATATCTTATCTAGCAAAATGGTAAGAAATTAATCGATGCTGATCCTATTTGTGCCCGGTTCGGTTGTGCAATGGCAGCAACCATTGCGGTTTGTGAATCTTTCTTCTTCATAATCTTCAGCCTATGGTTCATCATCAAGATAGGGAAAAGAAGTGTTGATTGTAAGAAATACAACTATGTAAACTTCCTCGAATTGTCACGGGGTAACATTTTCGAATTCATAGATTACCGGCAGCGGAACTTCCTTGTTGCATAAACAGTATTTCAATCAAGCAATTTGGAAATGAATATATTGTTACTGGCATGTTTATAAAGCAAATAGCGCACATAGGCTCTTCTCAAAAGACAACACGGGATGTCTGATGACAAGCAGCCTGTTTTATTGTTTTGTCGAAAAAACAATAAAACATTTTTCTAAAGTCACAATCTCAAGGAGATCAAGAAAGATAACGGTGGTTTATTGTCTGCGGATATTGGCAAATGCGCGGTCATAGATATTTACTCTCAATTATCTGGTGAAAACCTGATTCAACTAAATCAAAGATCTAATCGGGTAAATAATTGGGCAATCTACTATGAAGAATCATGAAAAACAACATAATTGACGGCGATTTAAGGTAATATTCCAGCGGGTTGCCAAACGTGATTATCACCTATTTTTGGACGAACAGAAATTGAGATTCAAAAATATGTTTACGTGGTTGGATTGTGTAAACAGAAATATATTAAAAACTTGGCATATGGAGTTCAAATAATTAATAAAATCATTGACTTGAAGTTAACTTTAAGTGGTATTCTCGATATGTGAAAACAAATGACAAGAAATTGTTAAGGAAAAAGGAGTGTTAATATGGAAAACGAAAAATTGGAATTAAGTCAAGAATGGGATAAAGTATACCCGTTAAGTGAGAAAGTGAATCACAGCAAAATCACATTTCATAACCGCTATGGAATTACTTTGGTGGCCGATCTGTATGAACCCAAAAACGCGGCAGGAAAACTTCCTGCAATCGCAGTAGCCGGGCCTTTCGGTGCGGTTAAGGAGCAGTCTTCAGGTTTGTATGCCCAGACAATGGCGGAACGTGGTTTCATCACCATCGCATTCGATCCTTCATTCACAGGAGAAAGCGGAGGAACGCCACGTTACGTGGCTTCGCCTGACATCAACACAGAAGATTTCTCTGCGGCTGTAGATTTCCTGGCTACAAAGGAAAATGTGGACGCAAAACGTATCGGTATCATCGGTATCTGCGGTTGGGGTGGAATGGCATTGAATGCGGCGGCGATAGATACCCGCATCAAAGCTACTGTGACATCTACAATGTATGACATGACTCGTGTTACTGCAAACGGATACTTCGACTCTATGGATGTTGCTGGACGATATGAAATGCGCAAACAGCTCAATGCCCAAAGAACCGAAGACTATAAGAATGGTTCTTATGCATTGACGGGTGGATTGCCTCAGGAAGCTCCTGAGGAAGCACCTTTCTTCTTGAAGGATTATATCAATTATTATAAGCGACCTCGTGGATATCATGCCCGATCACTTAATTCAAACGGTGGATGGAATGTCACATCCTCTCTTTCATTTGCGAACATGCCAATATTACACTACAGTGACGAGATTCGCAGTGCAGTGCTTATGATCCATGGGGAAAAGGCGCATTCAGTCTATTTCTCTCAGGACGCTTATAAAAAATTGACTGGCGACAATAAGGAATTAATGATAATCCCAGGAGCAACTCATACCGATTTATATGATCAGATGGATATCATTCCATTTGCGAAGATTGAGGAATTCTTCAACAAATATCTTGGGTAACTCCGACTCAAATTGCAACATAGCAGGTAAACGGTATGCCATGGTGATAATTCAATACAATTGAATATCGACATAATAATGACTTTGCTGTAAACAGGCCCCATATTAGTTGGATTTTACAATTCAACCAATATGGGGCCTATATCAATGGTGAAACGATACCACATATGGCGGAATTGCGTAGTTTTTTTCTATTATGAAAATCCATCTGACTTCTCAATTTTATTTACCAGATTAGTTTAGATGGTATTCAATTTTGATTTTTGAAATGTGTGAATTTCAGTCGGTCTAGCTGCTTTTAAACTTATCCTTATTTTTAACAGTGGCTCCAAAAACTGCAAAAAGCTCAACTGGAATCGGAAGTTGAGCTTTTTCTAATTATTGGGGTATTGCATATGTGATGAAAACCTTAGCAAGTCTGATTGCGATTTTATTTGGCGATTAAACCGCCTAGCTGTTTTGCCATCTTCGAAGAAGTTCAATTAGATCTGAAGGGGAGGCCTGGTTTCCAGAGGCTAGTTTCCCTTTGAGTATCTTCCCCGATTCACTAGTTGGTTACAGGTTATTTTTAGCCCAGTTGGAATCTTTCATGATGGAACGGCCAACTCCGATAAGATCAGCTTTATTGGTGGCTAACAGGTCGTTGGCACTGACACCATCGACTATTCCACCGGTCAAAAGAACGGGTATCGTGACATTTTCCTTGATGGCCTGGCTTAATGAGGCAAACCAACCAGGCTTGGTGGAATCGGGATTACTGTAACCAAGGAGCCCGCCGGTTATGTCCAGTATATCGATTCCGGCCTTTTCGAATTCTTGGGCCGCCTGAATGCTGTGGTCAATCGTGGTCCCTCCATCGAGGTAGTCGCATGCTCCAAGGCGCAAGGCCAGGGGATAATCAGGGCCAACCGCTTCTTTGATAGCGGCAATTATTTCAAGGTGCAATCTTATCCGCCCCTCAACACTGGCGCCGGTGTACTTGTCGGTGCGTTTGTTGGTAAATGGTGAGTAAAACTGGTTGAGCAGATAACCATGGGCCGAATGGATTTCCACTCCGTCAAAGCCGGCTTGCTTTGCTCTTAACGCGGCCGCGGCAAAATCGGAAATTACTTTGGCAATGTCATGATCATTCATTTCCTGAGGCAAAGCTTCGTTATTGTTTCGGGGAATATTGATTGCACTGGCACTAAGTGGATTAAGCCCGGTTATCTCACTGGTGGTAGCGCCGCCGGCATGGCTGATCTGGGCAAAGACTATGGTGTTGTTTCCGTGGATTAGATCCACCAATCTTTTCCAACCAGCGATATCATCGTCACTGCTAATCGAAGTTTGCCGGATACTGGCTTTTCCTTCCAGGGACACATAACAATGTTCGGTGATGATCAAACCGATATGGCCACCTTGCGATTTTTCATTGTAGTAAGCAAGAAGTTCAGGTGTGATTGCGCCACCTATGGACCTGGATGTTGCCATCGGGGGCATGACAAGCCGGTTGGGCAGTACGACATTCTTGATTCTGAGTTTTTCATTGATGGGATTCATTATTTTTTCTCCTTTTTACTTTCATTTGTGAGAATATCATAATATAATTGATAAAGAAAGTACGCACTATGAAGTAAGGTACTTACCCCAAGGAGAGTAATGATGCAAAACAGCAAGAAACCTATTGATATCCAGCCATTCGCCTATGCTTTTTCCCTTATCGATGGCAAGTGGAAAATGCACATTCTATTCTGGCTTTGGCATTTTGAAGTCCTTAGATATGGAGAACTGAAGAAAAATCTGGGAGCGGTCACCCATAAGATGCTCTCAAAACAATTGAAAGAACTTGAGGCGGATGGTATCATCACCCGCAAGGAATATCCCCAGGTGCCTCCGAAGGTTGAATATTCCCTTTCTTGCAAGGGGCGCACGATGATGCCGATTTTGGAAAGCCTGTGTTCGTGGGGCGGTGCCAATATGCCTGAAGATAATTAATGATTCGCTACAATGCTAGGAAATCAATTGATGGGTTGGTGTATGCTCCATTGGCGATGTTGTTGCCTGGCTTTAGTTGAAGGAATAATTACATCAATTTGGAGATGTGATATGATTCAGGGTTTTCAAGAACAGTAGCTTCTTCGAATGATTGATGCCGCTGTTCCTGAAAAGACAATGCTGCTAAAAAGTGGGATATGTCATGGAGATAATGCCATGATAATTAAATATTAAATGCAGGCAATAATGTGATTGACATTGACGCCGTTGTAGTTGGATGAAGCAATTCAACTACAACGGCGTCCTTTTTTATTGGATGATCATATGTTTTTTAATCGGTGGTATTGTAGCGGCAAAAACTTTAAATGAAAAAATCAATAAAATTCAAATTCCCTGTTGACATGGAGTTAACTCCATAAGTTAAGGTTGATACAGGTAAAGAAAATATCAAATGGAGGAACTTATGAAAAAACGAATTTTAGGTAACGGACTTGAAGTGAGTGCAATTGGTTTGGGCTGCATGGGGATGACCCACGGTTTCGGGAAACCTTCAGACCAGGAAGAAATGATCAAGCTGATCCAGGATGCATTCAAAGCCGGAATTACTATGTTCGACAGCGCTGAAGTTTATCAGGGAGCTGATGAACAAGGCAATATTCTATATAATGAAGATTTGTTGGGAGAGGCTCTTAAACCTTACCGCGATCAGGTTGTCATCGCCACCAAATGTGGAATCAAGATGGCTGATGGAAAACAGGTATTGGATGCCCGTCCGGAAGTGATCCGCGAATCACTGGAAGGATCCCTTAAAAGACTGCAGACCGATTATGTCGATCTTTATTATCTCCATCGGGTTGACCCAAACACGCCAATTGAAGTGGTGGCGCAAACCATGAAAGAACTGCTGGCTGAAGGGAAAATCCGCCACTGGGGACTTTCCGAAGCCGGAATTGAGACAATCAAAAAAGCTCATGCAATTTGTCCACTTAGTGTGGTCGAAAGCGAATACTCAATCATGTGGCGGTCGCCGGAAAAGGAACTGCTGCCATTGTTGAAAGAACTGAATATCGGATTTGTCCCATTCGCACCGCTGGGTAAAGGGTTCCTGACAGGGACTATTGATGTGGCTGCGACTTTCCCGGCAACGGATACCCGTTCGAAACAGCCGAGGTTCAAACAAGAGGCAATGGCTGCCAATGCGAAACTGCTCGATGTAGTCAAAGAAGTGGCCGCCAAGCACAATGCCACGCCGGCCCAGATTGCTCTGGCTTGGCTGCTGGCTCAAGGTGATAATATCGTGCCGATTCCCGGTTCAAGAAAACTGGGACGGATTGAAGAAAATATAAAATCCAGTGGAATCGAGCTTACCAAGGACGATCTCGACATTATTGAACAAGCGCTTGATGGGGTTGATCTGGTCCTTGACCGCTGGGACCCGAACTCGCCAAATGCGAAAAGAGTAGGGAAATAACCGATGGAATTGGAAATAGAGATAGAAAAATCCAAAGAGGATAATCGTCTTTTCACCGGCAAGTTCATCCTGGCAGTTGGGATACTGTTCGGTATCTGCATGTGCTCGAATATCGTTCTTTCCGCTTTGACTATCTTCGCCAAGAACCTGACCGGACTGGACACTTATGCCGGGTTGATGACTTCAATCTTCACCTTGGCAGCCTTGTCGGTGCGCTTTGTCGCCGGCTTCCTGCTTGACAGATTCAACTGCAAGAAGGTTGTGCTGGTTGGTGTGGCAATGATGATTGTCGCAGCTGGCTTGTTCATTGGCTGCAACAGTATCTTCCATGCGATGATCTACCGGGCCGTCCAGGGGCTCGGTTTCGGAATCGCTTCCACTGGAGCGAGCACCTATGTGACCAAGATCACCAACCCCAACCGTTTGCTTGAAGGGGTGGGTTACGCCGCCATCGCCAACAGCCTTACTGCGGTCATCGGCCCTTCAATCGCCTTCATGCTCATTGGCAGCAACTACGACAATTTCACTTTGCTGTTCATTGTGGCGACGGCGATGGCAATTGGGACGTTCGCATTGATGCTTCTTGGCAAGGATGTTGAGATTAAAAAAAGTGTGAAAAGCACCGAAGGCCAGGGCAAGATTGTCTGGGGACTGCTGACCTTGCCGATTGTCATCCTGTTTTTGAACTGTCTGACCCAAAGCGCGATAACTTCGTTTGTTTCATTGTATGCGATCTCGCTGGGATTCGCCCAGGCCGGTTTGTTCTTCTCGGTCAATGCCATCGGGATGATTGTTTCGCGGTTTTTCATGAACCGGCTGGTTTCGCGGTTTGGGCAGTTCAAGATGCTCCTCCTCAACTCGGCGGTTTTCTTCACAAGCATCTTTCTGGTCTCGATGGTTCAAAGCAACTGGCAGCTGGTCCTGTTGGCCATTCCTTCAGGATTTGCCATGGGGTCGGTGGCTCCTATCATCAATACTTATCTGATCAAGAATATGCCCCTGCATAAAAGCGGGATCGCCAATGCGACCTACTATGCCTCGATGGATATCGCTTATGCGATCGGATCGCTGTTGTGGGGCGTGGTTGCCATGTATATCTCCTATCGTCAGGTGTTCTTTATTGCCGCGATGATCCAGATTGTCTGCATGGTCCTGAGCGTGGCTCAGACAAGATTATACAAATTGAACTGAAATAAGTGCTAAAAGTTTGTTGTGGTGTTACAATAGGATAAAATACAGCGCTTACAATTATTTATTTGGAATATTTATAATGGAAAAGAAAGGAATCATCAATTATGAAAACATGGTTAATTACAGGATGTTCAAGCGGAATCGGAGCCGGAATCGCTCAGGCGGTACTAGAGCAGGGTGACAACGCCATCATCACGGCGCGCAATACAGGCAGTCTAGATGAATTGGTGGCGAAGTACCCTGACAATGCTTTGGCCCAAAAGCTGAATATATGTTCTAAGGAAGATATCGCAAAAACGGTCAAAAATGGCGTGGATAAGTTCGGGACAATCGACTTTATGATCAACAATGCCGGTTATGGTTACCGTTCCGCAGTTGAAGAAGGTGATCCCAAGGATGTGGAACTGCTTTTCGACACAAACTTCTTCGGCCCAATCGAGCTGATCAAGGAAGTTTTGCCGGTAATGCGGGCCCAAAAGAGCGGTTCAATCATCAACGTTTCTTCAATTGCAGCGGCTCGCTCAGGAGTCGGATCAGGTTACTATGCCGCTTCCAAAGCTGCATTGGAGCTTATGACCAACGGTCTGGTAAAGGAACTTGCACCACTAGGCATCAAGGCGATGGTTGTCGAACCGGGAGCCTTCAGAACCCGTTTCTATGATACATCGCTTAAAGGAACCTCGATCAAAATCGGCGACTATGATGAAACCGCCGGGAAGACAAGAAAAGAAAATATCGTCAACCTGGAAAACCAACCCGGTGATCCGGAAAAAGCGGGCAAGGTCATTGTGGAAGTGGCCCAAATGGAAGAATATCCGTTCCGGCTGTTGCTGGGAAGCGATGCAGTAAGAATCGTATCCGAGGAAATGGAATCACGCCTGAAGGAAATCGAAGACTGGAAAGAAGTATCAGTCCAGACCGATTACGATAAATAATATAGCGCTGACCGGAGATCAAATCCCGGCCAGCTTTCTTTGTTGAAGCACAGATAAGGAGAAAACAATGAATAGAAATCTTATTGTCTACTTTTCACGAAGTGGCAACAATTACGTCAGTGGCCGGATCGTGAACCTGGAAGTCGGCAACACCAAAATAGCCGCCAAGATGATCCAGGACATCACCGGCGGGGAACTGTTCGAGATTGTTCCGGTGGAAAAATACAGCGATGACTATGATGCTTGCACCAGGGAAGCCAAAGCCCATCTAAATGCCAATGCCCGGCCGGATTTTGTTGATCCCTTGGATGACATCGCCGAATATGATACCATCTATGTTGGCTACCCCAACTACTGGGGAACGATGCCGGTCCATGTCATGACATTTCTGGAACGCTATGATTTTTCCGGAAAGACAATCAAGCCGTTTTGCACCCATGAAGGTAGCGGACTTGGCCACAGCGTCAGTGACATCAAGAAGATGTGCCCAAGGGCCATGGTGGAAAAAGGCCTGGCCATTACGGGATCTACTGTGAAAAATTCCCGCAAAGTGTTGGAAAAATGGATTTGAAGTAAACCCCGATACCCCCAAATCATTCTGAATCATTCAGGGTAATTATTTTTAATTTTTTCTTGAATGAAAAGTAGATTAACTGTACAAACTATGTTTAAATTACATAGTTGGTATTTGATATAGGCATTAGACATAGTTGGATTCCTTGATATAATAATGTTGTAAATAAAACTTTACGAGGAGGAATAACTATGAACAATAGATTTTTAAGATATGCCCTGTTGTCGGCGTCACTTATGGTCGGAAGTGCCCCTGCAATCAATGCCAATATCCCGGCCATGGCGGAACATTTTTCCGATGTGCCACTGGCTACAGTGGAAATGCTTACGACGATGCCATCTTTGTTCCTGATGCTCGCCGTATTGTTGAGCAGCTTCATCGCCCGGAAGATCGGCTATAAGCAGACAATCATGATCGGGCTGGGGCTGGCGGCAGTAGCCGGTATCGTGCCATTGCTTGTGGATAACATCTGGATCATTCTGGTCAGCCGGGGAATGCTGGGATTCGGGATTGGCTTGTTCAACTCGCTGCTGGTGTCGATGATCAACTACTTCTATGAACCGGGACAACGCTCGGCTATGTACGGTCTGCAGTCGGCATTCGAAGGGGCCGGGGGGATCACTATAACCCTGATTGCCGGGCAGCTGGTCAAGATCAACTGGCAGGCACCGTTTTATGCCTACCTGATTGCTGTACCGGTGTTCCTGGTCTATCTTGTGTTGGTGCCAAAGCCCAGAACTGAAGATGTCCTGGCGGTAAATGCCCATAAGAAAAACGGCGAAGTCACTGGTCATGGCCACAATCTCGCACTTGCCGGGAATGTCTTTTTGCTGTTTATTGCAGCGATGCTCTACATGACATATGGTATCAAGATTGCATCGTTGATCGCCACGGTCGGATACGGCGCACCTAGCGATGCGAGCTTTGTCATAATGTTCCTGTCACTTGGTGGAATCGCAGCAGGGATATTTTTTGGCCGGATCATCCGGGTCACAAAGGGATACTCGGCTACAGTTGGTCTGGCAATCCTGGCGGTCACCATGGTCCTGTTCAGTGTGAGCCACTCATTGATATTGACCTTCTTTGGTGGCTTGCTTTCAGGTATCGGCTTCAAGATCTTCATGCCAGCTCTTATTGATAAAATCAACAAGTCGCCGGTCTACAACAAATCGCTGGCAACGTCACTCTTGCTGGTCGGATTCAATCTTGGGGCATTCCTGTCACCCTATGGCAGCATGGTGCTGGCGGCCATTGCCGGAAAATCAGGATTGCCGGGGCTGTTCCTGGTGGACGGTGTCTGCTTCGGGATTCTTGCAGTCGTCACGCTGCTGATAACACTGATGAAAGGAAGAAAAACAGCCTAGTTATTCTTCCTGTTTCCCTATATAATAAAAGAAGGTGATGAATATGGACTTAAGACTATTGGAATACTTTCTCTCGGTTGTCGAAGCGGGCAACCTGTCTAAAGCGGCGACAAATCTGCATCTTACTCAGCCGACATTGTCGCGCCAGCTCCAGCAACTCGAGCAAATATATGGAACAAAACTTTTTATCCGGGGCAACCGCACGATGACTCTGACTGATGGCGGCATGATTCTAAAGAGGCGTGCCCAGGAAATCCTTGAACTCAATGAAAAAACAATCCAGGAGATCCAGGAAAACGAAAGAAATCTTTCGGGAACGATTGCCATCGGCTGTGGGGAATCACTTGGTTCGACCATTGTGCCCAAACTGATACGGGAATTTTCACAGGTCCATCCCCGGGTTAAATACCAGCTATATACCGGAGGCAATGAACTTTCCAAGGAAAAAATCAACGAAGGAATCGTCGACTGTGCCATCGTCCTTGAACCTGTCGACAAAAACTACTACAACTATATCGAACTGCCTTATTTTGATAAATGGTGCGTGCTAATGCGCAAGGACGATCCGTTGGCAAGTATAGAAGTGATTACCCGCGACCAGCTTGAAGGAATGCCGCTAGCCATTCCCAACCGCAAGGAAGTCAAGGAAACTTTCAATAAATGGATGGGAAAGGATGTGTCGGAGCAGTTCAAGGTGGAATTCGATGTCAATTCCAATTTGGGTTTGCTTGTAAAAGAGGGGTTTTGCTATGGCGTAACCATCGAAGGGGCGGCCCAAACGATAGTCGGGGATGAACTGACATATCGTTTGCTCGAACCGGAAATTTCCTCCCAGGCCTATCTTATCTGGAAGAAGTCAGTCAAGATGTCGCGGGCATTAGAGAAATTTCTTGAAAGCGTCAATGATATAATCGGGAAATTGGGCTCCAAATAATAGATGCTAATGTCATCATAAGTAAAAAGACCCGCCATTTTGGTGACGGGTCTTTTATGTCTTTGCTTGATCGTTATTCGAAGGTGGCAGCCACATCTTTGAGCAGTTTGATGATCGGCAGTTTTTGGGGACACATATTCTCACATTGGCCGCGCTCGATGCAATCGGACGCCTTTCCTTTGCCTTTGGTATGAACTCCGTAGTAGTAGCCGCTGCTCCAGTCGTTGAAGACCATCTTGTCGTTGTAGCAACCAAACAGATCGGGAATCGAGATGTTCATCGGGCAGCCATCAACATAGTAGCGACAGGCAGTGCAGTCGATCCGGTCGAGCGGCTCAAATATTTTCCTGACCTTTGCCACAGCTTCGTGTTTTTTATCAGTGAAAGGTTTGAAATCCTTAATGAAACTGATATTGTCTTTCATCTGTTCGATGGTACTCATTCCCGAGAGAACCTTGTAGACACCATCGAATGAAGCCGGCAAATCTTAATGCATAGCTTGCATTGGGATCGAGCCTGTCGAACACTGCCTTGGCGGCATCAGGCAGGTTGACTAACCCGCCTCCCTTGATCTGCTCCATGATCAAAATCGGTTTGCCATGCTTCGGCAGATATAATAAGCTTTCTTGCTTTGAACACTGAGGTTGTTGATGTCCATGTAGTTGAACTGGATCTGGACAATTTCGATTTCAGGATGTTCGGTCAATATCATATCAAGGACATCGGAAGTGTCACTGAAAGAGATTCTGACATGCCTGATTTTTCCGGCCGATTTAAGTTCCTGGGCGATTTCATAGGCACGACATTTCTTAAAATGCTCATAGTTGTGACGGTCCTGGGCATGCATCAGGTGGTGGTCGCGCATTCCCTCTCCAAAGATGTCGACCTGGGCTGGGATCCCTTGTTCCAACCGGTTTTCCGGTGTTGTCGTTGATTGCCCGCCGTGGCAGGCCGACTCCTTTGCAATAATGAAGTCGTTGCGTGAATGGATGAACGGGAAGACTCGCCCGATGCCTAGATACGCACTCGCCCGATAGACGATTTCCTTCATCTCGATCATTGTCACACCACAGTTGCAAGTTGTGGTAAGCATCGCCTTGAATTCGTCGATTCCCCGGCAACCAAGCATAGCCGCCAGGATGACAATGAAGCGGGTCTTGTCATCAAGATTTCGCTGTCTGATGACCTCGTCAAAGGCAAAATTGTCAAACAACTTGACAAATATAGGGTCGGTGATCAATAATTCCGAATCATATCCCGGAAACATTTTTTGCGATAGTTCAGTTCAAAATCAGAAGTTGCCAATTGATATCGCCTCTTTAATTGATAAGTATTTCGCCTCCTGCCAGGACCAACAGGATGTAAGCCATTGGGTAATATGGTTGGATATCCTGGAAAAATAGGATTATAATTTGGTTAAGGTTCCATTGTTAAAATAAAATGGATGGTTTTTTCCGGTTAAAGCCGATATACATCATTATAAATGATGGAGTGAATTCTATGTCAATCTGAAATTGAACGAGACGCATCTAAGTTTGATTTGCAAAAAAAATAATGAAAAAAATTATTGAAAGCATTTGACATGGAGTCGACTCCATTTGATAAACTTGGATTGTAAAGTTTATTTGTCAAACTAATAAATATATGAAATGGAGACAGGGAATATGGAAAACAAAGAAGTTGTCGTGCTTACCGGAGCTGGTTCTATCGGGTTGGCTATCGTTCGAAGAATCGGGGTTGGCAAACACATTGTCGTTGCCGATTTGAATCTGGCAAACGCCAAAGCGGTAGCCAAAACGCTTTATGATGCCGGCTTCAAGAGCACTCCCACAACAGTCGACATCGCTTCGCGCCAGTCGATATTGAACCTGATTGCAACGGCAAAGCAATATGGAAAAATAACCCGCTTCATCAATGCGGCCGGGGTTTCCCCATCGCAGGCCCCAGTCGAAGTCATCCTTAAAGTCGATTTGTACGGTACGGCTGTATTGCTCGAGGAATTTGGCAAGGTGATTGAACCTGGGGGCACCGGGGTTATCATTTCCTCGATGTCCGGCTATCGTTTAGGCGGGCTTGAACAAGCCCAAAGCGACCAACTGGCAACAACCGCGACTGAAGAGTTGTTGAAGCTGCCGTTTTTACAGCTTGAAAACGTTAAAGATACCTTGCATGCCTACCAGCTTTCAAAACGTTGTAACGGTCTAAGAGTAATGGCTGAAGCGGTCAAATGGGGCAAAAAAGGGGCTAGGATCAATTCCATCAGCCCAGGGATCATCATCACACCTTTGGCCAATGATGAACTAAACGGACCGAGGGGAGCCGGATATAAAGCGATGCTTGAAAACTGTCCAGCCCAAAGGGCCGGGACTCCAGATGAAGTGGCGGCTTTGGCCGACCTTATCATGGGCGACCATGGCGGATTTATCACCGGCAGCGATTTCTTGATTGACGGCGGTGTTACGGCCAACTACTGGTATGGCAAATAGGATGTATTGTTAATGCGAGGAAAAAAGAAATGAAGATATCGCAAGTAGCTCAAAAATATGGCCTGTCGATCGATACGGTCCGCTATTATGAAAAAGCCGGACTGATCGATCCGGTCGCCAAGAACGAGAGCGGCCGCAAGGTATATCAGGAAAAGGAAATGCGCCGGATCAATTTCATCAAGTGCATGCGCCAGGCTGGGATGAGTATCGAAAACATCAAGATGTATGTCGATCTTTTCCATGAAGGCCTAGATACCATCCCCGAGCGTAAAACCATCCTGGAAAACCAGCTAAAAAAACTCATGCACCAGCAAGAAGAGCTGGACAACCAGATTGGATTTCTGGAGGATAAGATCGCCAATTACGAACAAACCCTGGTCAAAAGAGAAAAAGCCCGCAAGGAAATTGAAAATATCTGAATAAACAACATCGTACAAGGAGAATACAAATGGAATATGTGAATTTAGGCAATACCGGATTGAAAGTATCCAGACTTTGTGTCGGCTGCATGGGATTTGGGGTCATGGACAAGGGCGGGATTCCCGGCAAGACCGGAGAAAAAGAAGCCCGGGAAATCATCAAATATGCCCTTGACCAGGGCATCAACTTCTTTGATACGGCCAACTATTATTCGATGGGGGTAAGCGAGGAAATCCTCGGGCGGGCCATCAGGGATTTTGGCAACCGCGACGAGGTGGTAATCGCAACCAAACTCTACTATCCGATGCACGGTGGAGCCAACGCCAAGGGACTTTCAAGAAAGGCGATCTTCACCGAAGTCGAAAACTCCCTGAAACGACTGCAAATGGACTACATTGATCTTTACATCATCCATCGGATCGACTACATGACCCCTCTTGAAGAAGTCATGGAAGCTCTAAACGACCTGGTGCGCCTGGGCAAGGTAAGGTATATCGGAGCAAGCAGCATGTATGCATGGCAGTTTGTCAAGGCCAATGCGATTGCCAGGCAAAACGGATGGGCCCAGTTCATCTCAATGCAGGATACTTACAACCTGGTCTACCGCGAAGAAGAAAAGGAGATGTATCCGATGTGCATCGACCAGAAAATCGCGATCACCCCTTATTCGCCGGTGGCCCATGGCGTCCTTGTGAAACCTCATGATGCTCCGCGGACCGACGGGATCGGCAAGCTTCAAAACGAATACGTACTCGAACATGACCGGGAAATCGTTCGCCGGGTTGAAGAGCTGGCAGCCAAGAAGGGAATATCCAAATCGCAGCTGGCCCTGGCCTGGATGCTCAACAAGCCCCATATCACCGCGCCGCTGGTAGGCAGCTCGAAGGTCGGGTATCTTGAAGAGGCCATCAAGGCGCTGGATATCAAGCTGACCGAAGAAGAAATGAACTATCTCGAAGAGCCTTACGTGCCCCATGCCCAATACGGGTTCCGTTAAGTTCGTGATAACTGAATGCCAAAGTAAAAAAACTGACTCTTGATTGTTGCAATGATCAAAGTCAGGTTTTTTTATTCTAATCGAATTTGTCACGGTATTCCTGCGGGGTGCATCCGGCATAATCCTTGAAGCGGGAGTAGAATGAGGTCAGGTTGTTGATCCCTACAGTCTGGGCGATTTCATATATCGGCAGGGATTTGTTGTGAAGCAGGATCGAGGCCTTTTTCATCCGCTCGGTGTTGACGAGTTGCTTGAATGTCTGCCCGAAATGCCGCTTGATCAGTTTGCTGGCATATGTGGGATCATATCCTAGCTCCTGGCACATCGAAGTGAGGTTGCCCTGGATGAAGTTGGCCTGGATATAGGAAGATATGTCTTCCATCAGCTCGTCATTGCGGCCGGGAACAAGATCGAGATTGGTGTCATATTGGAATTTCCTGAACAGATGGGTGACCAGGATCATGATGAAGTTGTCGATCAGCTCATCGGAGCAGATGCTCGGGTCGAAGTGCTCGCACAGGATGTTGTCGATGCAGTCCTTGGCAAGCTCATCAGTGCCGGTCTTGAAGACTAGATAATGGATATGGCTGTTCTGGTTGTTCATCAGCTCATGCATGAATTTCGACTTGTGGTGGTCGCTTGGCAGATGGTTGATGAATCTTTTTGAAAAGTAGTTCTCGCCGATAATTATGTTGATCCCAAGGTCATCGGAACTGGTCTTATCGACGCTGTGGGGGACGTGACGGTCAAATATTATCAGATCGCCCGCATTCAAGTTGAGGGTGCTTTCGTCAACAGTTATTGACAGTGTCCCGCTGTAGACGTAGGTCATGACGATGTAGTGGAAGATGTGCATCGGGGTGAACGAGGCCTGGCGGGGGTGCAGGGCAATTATATGCTCCCGCCCCGAAAATTCCCGGTCATGATTGAATACATAAAGAAAACTGTCTTTATAAGGAACTTTTTCGAATTTCTCGTCGAAGTGCTCGATAACCTCTTCATCGCTGGCATTCTGGAATGTCCTTTTGTCAGCCAGCCTTTGTTCTAGTTCTAGTTTGTTCATAATACCTCCTATCCCATTATACCAACGTTTTCAATTTTTGACAGTCATAAAAACTTTTATTGACATTGTTTCTTGGTTGTGAAACCGGTTATAATATCATTGTAATCAAAACAGGCCAAGCATTACAACAGTTTTCGGAAACAGAATTGAAAAACTCAAAACAAAATATTAGGAGAGAATATTATGAAAGACAATCAATTTCTTGAATCCCTTCAGGAAAAATTAGCCATCTTCTCTGGGAAGATCAGCACCAACCCATATATCCTGGCGATCCGTGACGGGATGCTGGCATACATGCCATTCACCTTCATCGCTTCGATCTTCCTGATCGTGGCATTCCCCCCAGTTCAGGCAATAACCGATCTTATCACCAGCATCGTCGGTGTTGAATACGGTGTCTGGATGGGCAAATTAATGTATGTGGCAAGCGTTACCTTGAATATCAGCGGTTTGCTTGTGGCAATCTCATTGTCAAAAAGTCTGGCGGCGAAGTTGGAAGTGGCGGAAATGCCAGTCATCCTTACTTCAGTAGTTTCATTCCTGTTATTGACGCCACAAATGGCAACTGAAGCCGGAGATGCGATCCAGGTAGCCAAAATCGGTTCGGAAGCATTGTTCCTGGCGATGGTTGTTTCAATGTTGACAACTAGAATATACAAATTCATCGACAGCAAGAATCTTAAAATCAAGATGCCCGATGCGGTACCACCTGCAGTATCGGCGCCATTCGAATCAATCATTCCTTCATTCATCATCGTATTTTTGTTCTGGGCATTGCGCCTTGTTCTTGAAGGATTCTTCGACTCTTCGGCATTGGTTATGATCAACAGCACATTGGGTATGCCAATCAAAATGTTGGGTGGATCATTATTCGGGGTTGTAATCGCTAAAATTTTCGAACAGCTTTTATGGTTCTTTGGAATTCACGGTGGTTCGATCGTATCAGGTGTAATGACACCAGTATTCCAAGTATTGGAAGATGCAAACAAAGCTGCTTCAATCGCTGGACAACCTTTGCCTAATATCATCTGCAACTCATTCTTCACTCACTTTGCCGGTATCGGTATCGTCGGTTCGGTAGTAGCTTTAATCATTGTGGCAAAATCAAAACGCTACAAGGAAATGGGCAAAATTGCCGGAGTTCCATATTTGTTCAACATCGGTGAACCTGCATTGTTCGGTATCCCATTGATGCTCAATGTCACATTCTTCATTCCATTCGTATTCACTTGCGCTATTTCGGCGGTCATCGCTTATCTGGCATTCGCCTCAGGTATCGTTCCGATTCCAACTGGCTTGGTTCAGTTGCCATGGACAACACCGCCTGTAATTAGCGGTTACCTTGTTACCGGAAGCATAATGGGTGGGGCATTGCAATTGTTCCTGATTGCGGTCTCTACAATCATCTGGATTCCATTCATCAAAGTTGAAGACAAGAAACTGGTTCGTGAAGAAGCCGGTCTGCCTTTAGAAGAGGAAGTGTCGAAAGTGGAAGCGTAAGCTTCTGCTTTTGATTAAACAGTATTATGGTTTTAAGCAAAGATAATTTGTTTCGTGGCAGTTGGATTTATGGCAATAATTTTGATTATGGCCTTGATGATGCCGGCTACTATCAAAACAATCATAATGCAGTCCTGATTAAACAATTTGAAGTCAAAGACTTCAAAGAAGCCAGTTTTTATATAGCCGCACTTGGCTATTACATCCTGAAAATCAATGGCAAAAGGGTTGGGGATTATGAGTTGAACTCGGATTGGACGGACTATCAAAAAATCGTATATTATGATGAATATGACATCTCCAGTTACCTTAAAGACGGAACGAACTATCTTGAAATTGAATTGGGTAACGGGATGTATAACCCATCGCCATTGAAACTTTTTGGAAAATACAACTTGCGGGAAAAACTGGCTGAGGTGGGCACGCCAAAGATCATCTGTGATCTTGAAGCTGACGGTGAAATTATTATTCGCTCAGACAGTTCATGGGAATATGTCAACGGGCAGTTCCTTTTCAACAACCTTTACCTTGGGGAAACAGTTGATTTCAATTATCATGACCCAATCAAAAAACCGGTCAGCACAGTATGCGACCACCGCAATTACCAGTCGTCTTTCATCCCGAAAGTCCGGCGCATCAAGGCAGTCAAGGATTATGAGCTTGCCGAAACTGCAAATGGTCTTATGGTTGATTTCCATGAAATGATTTCGGGATTCATCAAGATCAGCTTCAAGTCTGCCAAAGGTACTGAAGTAACCATCAGATACAGCGAATTCAAAAACGGCGATGAGCTGGAATTTGAATCGAGCTATGCCGGAAGTGTCGGCATGGTTATTGAAGGTCACAACATCACCGGAGGACCTGGAGCGCCGGATAAGGGAATCCAAACCGATGTGATAATCGCCAATGAAGGTGTCAACGAGTTTGAAAACAAGTTCACTTATCATTCATTCCGGTATGCGCTGATTGAAGGTCTTGGGTCCGATGATATCATATCCTTGGAAGCGATCTATGTCCATACGGATCTTAAATACACTGGGAAAGTCAACTCTGAGCACGAATATTACAACGACCTTTACGATGCGGCAATCAGGACCAAACTCAACAACGTTCATAGCGTGTTCGAGGACTGCGCCCGGGAAAGGCTTGGTTATGGCGGTGACATAGTAGCTTTGGCTTTGTCTAATCTTTACGCATTCGATGTCGAAGCCATGTTCAAAAAGACGATCATCGATTTTAGGATCGAGCAGACTGAAAACGGCGGCTTGCCGGAAACCGCGCCTTTCATGGGAATCGGATCAAATGGGACAGCCTATGGTGAAGGGCCGCTGCTGTGGCAGTTCGTCTATCCATACCTGATTGTCAAGAACTATCAATTCTATGGAGATAGAGAAACACTTGCAAATGAGTATCCATATTACCTGAAGCTGGTAGACTACTTGCTGAGTTTCAATCTCGATGAACTGGCAACCCGTTGCCTGGGCGACCATGGCAGTGTCCTGACAGCTGGCAGCTTCAAAACATCCACACCGGACAAGCTGTTCACCGGCTATTGCACAATCCTGATGTTTGTCGAATATCTTATAAAAATGCAGCATGTCCTGGAAATTGATTCACATGAATATCAAGGGAAATATGACAGGATCAAAGATGCCATTACCTCCAAGTTCCAAAACAGCGACGGTTCTTTTGGCGACGCGACCCAGACATCATATGCCTTTGCAATCGAAGCCAATCTAGGCGACATTGAAAATCTGGTCAATCAGTTAGTGGGAAAAATCGAAACTGATGATTATGTGATCAATGCCGGGATTTTTGGAATGGCGTTTATTTATGACATCCTGAACAAGCACCATTTCGATGAAGTGATCGAAAAATGGCTTAACCGGGAAGAAGCACCTTCATTCAAGAATATGCTTGCCAAGGGGAGCAAGGTTCTTGAGGAGCAGTTCTTCAACAAATATTCATCATATAACCATGCGATGTTCTCAAGCTATGTCCAATGGTATTACCAGGGACTAGGCGGCATCCGGGTCGAGCAAGATGCCATTGGCTGTGACAGCGTGTCAATCTGTCCGTATTTTTCCAAGCGGGTCAATGACTACGAATGTTCCTTCGATTCACGACAAGGAATGTTTAGAGTAGCCTGGCAAAGAACCGGGGACCATGTTGAATGCACCATTGATTTGCCTGAATGCCTGAACGATTGCCGGATAAATATCGGGGCAAGATATGAGGTTGTAAAGGAAAATCACAGCACCACCAGACATGCATATGTAATCAAGGATTAATAACAGACAAATGAAAAGATAACCAGGTTATCTTTTCATTTACCCAAAATACATGAATTGAGGAAGAGAAAATGAGAAAGAAGTTAATAACAACCGCAGTATCATCATTGATGGTGGCTTCACTGTTGTCTATGAACACGGTGAATGCTGCTGTCAATATTTTTTCACCAGCCAATGTAAGCGGTACTACTGCGAGCTATAAAGCGAGCGAGGCAGGATTCAAATCGATCTACAGCGACTTGCTCACTCCGACATATTATATCTTTGCCGGGGCCAGAACGGACCAGCAGGCCAACGAACTGATTGATGAACTTGGCATGATGGCCAATATCGAAGAGTGGGCCAGCGATGTCAATGTCATTTCGCCATTGAACGGGACAGACTATACCCAAGCTGATATGGATGCCTTCATCAATTCGGTGGGAATAGCGAGAAACGTCAAGGTCATCGGAATCGATACGGGGGCTACTTTCGTCAACAATTTCATCTCGCAAAACTGCTACTTCGTCGCCGGAATCATGGTTTATGGCGGGGAAATGAATGAGGGACTGGACTACAATGTGGCGGTGCCGGCTTATCTAAGCAATCAGAGTGAAACTGCGGTCAACTATTACAAACAGGCCAATGGAACAGACTCAAATCAAAGCAATGAAGGCTATGAACTTGACAGCAACAAGGCGCATCCGCTCCAACAGGTGGGGATTGCCAACGGTGAAGAAACCCTGGCTCAGGCTTTTGCGAATGCCTGGGATGCGGTTTTCTCAAAGAATTACCGCCACCATATCTCAACAACCGAATTCTACAATATGCCAGTTACCGGGGTGAATTACGTAGGCAGCGTCCTGGAGAACGCCTTCGAACCTTACACTTTGGTGGAAATTCCGCAATTCGACGATCTGGGCATAACTTACAACCAGATGTTCGATCAGCCGGTTTCGAATATGCCAGGAGCATACACCTGGTTTGAATACCTGCCTGAAGACACTCTGGCAAGTGCCGATGGATCGGTTCCTCTGGTTGTGACTCTTCATGGCAACCAGAATGATCCGCGCCTGCAAGGTGATGCATCGGGATGGGTTGAACTGGCGGCTCAGGAAAATTTCATGGTTGTTTCACCGGAATATCAGGACAAGAGCGAAAACAACTTTTTTGGCGGTGACGGTCTTGGTGATGAAGGGCTGTACAACCTGATCAAGGATCTGGAAGTCAAGTATCCCCAAATCGATTCTTCAAGAATCTACGTTACCGGTCTTTCTCAAGGCGGGGCCAAGTCATCGCTGCTTGGCATCAAATACAGCGATGTCTTCGCGGCGGTCGGAGTGGTTTCCGGAGTCAATGTCTACAATGATGAAATTCAAAGTCTCGTGGCCGATTACCAGGGCAATCAGACGGCATACCTTTACATGTGCGGGGATCACGACTTCTTCCAAATGATTCCAGTCGATGGTTCAAGCACCCATGGATTAACTGAACTGACTAATGGCGAAGCCAATATCTGGCAACTGGATCCCAACACCCATATCTACCCGGCTCTTCAGGCTTATCAAAAAATCAACGGCCTGGCAGTGACTGAAATGGATATGTCAGCCAACAGCTATTACGGTATGGCTCTTGACAACTGGCATGATGAAACGTTGGGCGACAAGACAATGCATGTTGGAACCCTGTCAAACGACAAAGGTGTGGTGATGAAGCTGGCAGCCGTGGAAAACCTGGCACACTGGAACTATAAACCAGAAGCAGCCTACATCTGGGATTTCTTCAACAACTATCAAAGAGACATGGTAACAGGTGAGCTGGTGCTTGTCAAAAACGACAGCAATTCAATCAGTCCATTCGTCATTGTCGGTGGTATGGCGGTGATCGGTGTGGCAATCTACATTGTTATCAAAAGGACGAAAAAAGCTTGACAATCAAATAACAAGGTGGATAACAACCCTTGAATCCAAAACCCTTGCATGCAAGGGTTTTGAATTTGTCTGGGCTGTAAATTATGGTATAATGCGATTACAAGGCAGTTATGAAAGAGGTGGCAGCATGATTTCACAAGATATCCTGGAGAAGCTGATCTGTTTTACAGATGAGGAGATCGACAATCTCAACAAGAAGAACACCATCGACTACAGCATCTTCGAAAGCGAAGATTCCAATGTCATCGATGCGGCCAAGATTCTTGAAAACGGGGCTCAGCTGGCCATCCGCAAGCATGCCCGGTTCATGGAATATCCCAAACACCGCCACAACTATCTCGAGTTGATGTATGTGTACAGCGGCAAGATGACCCACCATATTGAAAACAAAGCCATCGTCATCAACCAGGGCGAACTGCTGCTGCTCAACCAGAATATCGAGCATTCGATCGAGTATTGCAATGAGGACGATATCATCTTCAATTTCATCATCAGACCGGATTTCCTTGAGTTTTTGGCAACGATGATCGAGGATGAAAATGAAATCAACCAGTTCATCTTCAATGCCCTCTATTCCAGTGCCAATAATGGCGAGTATCTGGTTTTCAAGGTTGCCGAAATCGAAAAGATCAAGGATGATGTCGAGTCGATAATTACCTCGCTATATCAGGGCGCAACGACGACCTTGACCCTCAAGCTGCTGGTCGGCCTGCTTTTAAGCGATCTGATGTATTATCCCGAGACAATCGAAACCTACAGCGCCAACAGTTTCGATTTGGTTGTTCTTAGCGGCATCTACAAATACATCGAAACCAACTACCAGAAGGCCTCGCTAGGTGAGCTTTCCAGGAAGATAAACCAGCCCGACTACAAGATCTGCAAGATTGTCAAGAAGATGACCGGCAAGACGTTTAAGGCGCTGGTCCAGGAGGTCCGGCTCAACAAGGCGGCCAGCCTGCTCAAAACGACCAATTTGCCGGTTTCGTCAATCATCAATGAAGTCGGTTACGACAACATGACTTACTTTTATCGGATTTTCGGCGATAAATTCAAGCAAAAGCCGAATGAATACCGGATTGGCAGCAAACCAAACAAGTGAATCGATATAACCTGATTGCAAATCAGGTTAATAAATAAGACAACCCACGACATTACAAAACGGGCTGTTTTTTTTTATACTTGTTTTGAGGTGAGAATATGAATTATTATCTGGCAATCGATATCGGCGCATCCAGCGGCCGGCATATCCTGTGCAGCCTGCAAGATGACAAACTGGTCCTGGAAGAAGTATATCGGTTTTGCAACAATGTAGTTAAAAAAGAAGGTCATTATCATTGGGATATCGACAATCTCTTTGATCAGATCAAAACGGGTTTGAAGGAATGCAAGAAAGTGGGCAAGATCCCCAAGACAATGGCGATCGACACCTGGGCGGTTGATTATGCCCTGCTTGATAAAAGCGGCCAGGCTATCAACGGGGTTTACGCCTATCGGGATTCCCGCAACGATAAGGGGGTCAAATCAATCCAAAGCAAGATCGCTCCAGAAAAGCTTTACGGACTGACCGGACTCCAGTTCCAAAAGTTCAACACCATCTATCAGCTTTCAAGCGAAGATGACAGGGCTAAAAAGGAAGCATGTGATTTCCTGATGGTTCCCGACTATCTCAACTATCTCCTTACCGGAGAAATGGCAAACGAGTACACCAACATGTCGACAACCCAGCTGCTCGACATCAAGACCAATAAGCTTGATGAAAGCCTGGTGGAACTGACGGGATTCAATCCGGACATCTTCAAGAAGATGGTGATGCCTGGGACCAAGCTGGGCCACTTTGCTAAGGACATTGCCGGCGAAGTTGGTTTTGACTGCGAAGTTGTCGTTCCGGCAACCCATGATACCGGCAGCGCCTATATGGCGGCTATCGAAGCCAACAGCATCATCCTTTCATCGGGAACCTGGTCGCTGCTGGGCATCGAGAGCTTGGAGCCGATTGTCAATGAGGCGGCCCGGTTGGCCAACTTCACCAATGAGGGCGGCTACAATTACCGTTACCGGTTCTTGAAAAACATCATGGGGCTCTGGATCATCCAGGAAGTAGCCCGAGAGTACCATGGCGAATACGGTTTTGGCCAGCTGGTCGAAATGGCAAGAAAAGAGCCGTTTAAAGGGATCTTCGATGTCAATGCCGACCGCTTCTTGAAGCCGGAAAACATGATTGAAGAAATCATTGCCTACTTCAAGGAACGCGACCAGGCCTGTCCCAAAACCGCAGGCGAAATCGCCTATTGTGTCTACAATTCCCTGGCGTACTGCTACAAAGAGGCCATCGAGGAATTGGAAGCAATCACCGGCAATGAGTATGGAACAATCAATATCATCGGCGGTGGATGCCAGAATATCCTGCTCAATGAGATGATTGCGGCCACCTGCAATAAGAGGGTCGTGGCTGGTCCAATCGAGGCAACGGCATTGGGCAATATCCTTTCACAGCTAATCAGTGATGGTGTGGTCAACTCGCTTGAGCAAGGCCGTAAGCTGATCCGGGATTCATTTGAAATTAAAACATACTAGAGGAGAATAGAGATGGATTTTGAAAAAAGATATCAAGAAGCAAAAGAAGTGTATGCGACTTTAGGCATCGATGTCGATGGAGCGTTGGAAAAATTGGATAATTTCCCGATTTCAATGCACTGCTGGCAAGGTGATGACGTGGTCGGATTTGACGGGGCAGGTGCTCTTAGCGGTGGAATCCAGACAACTGGAAACTATCCCGGAAAAGCGACAACTCCCGAGCAACTGATGGGAGACATCGACAAGGTTTTTTCACTGACACCGGGAAAAAAACACCGGATCAACCTTCACGCCTGTTATGCGATTTTCCAGGAAGGTCAATGGGCTGACCGTGATCAACTTGAACCAAAACACTTCCAGGCTTGGGTTGACTATGCCAAACAAAGAGGGCTGGGACTGGATTTCAATCCGACTATCTTCTCCCATCCAAAAGCGACAGGGTTGACTCTGTCTTCACCGGATAAGGAAATCCGCGATTTCTGGATCAGACACAGCCAGGCCTGCATTAGAATCAGCGAATATTTCGCAACTGAACTGGGCACACCTTGTCTGATGAATATCTGGATTCCCGATGGTTTGAAGGATATCCCCGGTGACCGGATGGCACCACGAAGAAGATTCAAGGAATCGTTGGATGAGATCCTGTCAATCGATTATGACAAGGAAAAAGTTCTTGTATGTCTGGAATCGAAGGTGTTTGGAATCGGGATGGAATCATACACCGTCGGATCATCGGAGTTCACCTTGAACTATGCCAAGAGTGCGGGAATCACTCCATTGATGGACAACGGCCACTATCACCCGACCGAAGTCGTTTCCGACAAACTTTCGGCAATGCTGCTGTTCAATGACAAAGTGGCTCTTCACGTGACTCGTCCGGTACGTTGGGACAGTGACCACGTAGTCCTGTTCGATGATGAAACAAAAGAAATCGCCAAGGAAATCGTCAGAAATGATGCCATGGAACGGGTTCTTGTCGGGCTTGACTTCTTCGATGCGAGCATCAACCGCATATCGGCTTGGACTGTTGGGATGCACAACATGCAAAAGGCGATGCTCAACGCCTTGTTGACACCACACGCGCAGCTGGCAAAACTGCAGGATGAAGGCAACTTCACGAAAATCATGGCGATCCAGGAAGAGCTGAAGACTTATCCATTCGGTGATGTATGGAACTACTACATGGCCAAAAACAATCTGCCATCATATCTTGACTGGTTCAAAGAGATTGAACAATATGAAACAGATGTATTATCGAAAAGGGGACAATAGAATGAATATATTGGAATTGGAATTTATCAAAGGATTCATCCGGATGTGCGACGACGGGTTCAACCAGGGCTGGCATGAACGCAACGGCGGGAACCTGACTTACCGAATCAAGGCTGAAGAGATTGCAAAAACAGCAGGAATGCTTGACGAATCCAAGGAATGGGTGGCCATCGGTACCGAAGTGCCTAGCCTGGCTGGGGAGTACTTCCTGGTTACCGGTTCGGGAAAATATTTCCGCAACGTGGCTCTTGCTCCTGAAACAAATATCGCGATCATCAAAATCGATGATACCGGAACAAAATACCAGCTGCAATGGGGTCTTGTCGATGGCGGGAAACCGACAAGCGAGCTGCCATCACATCTGATGAACCATGCGGTCAAAAAGGCGGCATCAAACGGTAAACATCGGGTTATCTACCATGCCCACACGACCAATGTGATCGCCCTGACTTTCGTATTGCCTTTGCGTGATGAAGTTTTCACTCGGGAACTTTGGGAAATGGCTACGGAATGTCCGGTTGTCTTCCCAGGGGGAATCGGAATGGTTCCTTGGATGGTGCCTGGAGGCAAAGCAATCGCTGTGGCAACCTCTAAACTGATGGAAAAATACGATGTGGCGATCTGGGCTCATCACGGGATGTTCTGCTCAGGTGAGGATTTCGATCTGACTTTTGGTCTGATGCATACGGTTGAAAAATCGGCGGAAATCCTGGTTAAAGTACTGTCAATCCAGCCAACCAAGCTCCAAACTATCCAGGCCGATGAGTTCCGCGAATTGGCTAATGATTTCAATGTCAATTTGCCTGAAGAATTTCTGTTTGAAAAATAGGAGGGGGAACAAAGATGTCAAAAAGATTTATATTAAACGAAACCAGCTACCATGGTAGCGGTGCAATCAAGGAAATTGTAAGCGAAGCAGTTTCCCGTCAATTCAAAAAAGCCCTTATTGTCACTGACAAGGACCTGGTGAAATTCCAGGTGGTCAAAAAAGTCACTGACCTGTTGGACGAGGCGGGACTGGCATACGAGATTTTCGACGAAGTCATGGCCAATCCGACCATCGAACTGGTTACCAATGGAGTCGCTGCCTTCAAAAAAAGCGGGGCCGACTACATGATCGCCATCGGGGGCGGGTCACCTCAGGATGCGGCCAAGGCGATCGGAATCATCATCAACAATCCAGAATTCGCCGATGTGAGATCTTTGGAAGGAGTGGCGCCGACCAAAAACAAATGCGTTCCGATTATTGCAGTGGCAACGACAGCTGGAACCGCAGCCGAAACGACAATCAACTACGTCATCACCGACGTCCAAAACAAGCGCAAGTTCGTCTGCGTCGATGTCCATGACATCCCGGTTGTGGCGATCGTTGATCCGGACATGATGGCTTCGATGCCAAAAGGACTTACTGCGGCTACCGGCCTTGATGCCTTGACTCATGCGATTGAAGGGTATACGACTCTAGGAGCGTGGGAACTCGCTGATACTCTCAATCTTAAAGCGATCGGACTGATTGCAAGAAGCCTGGAAGCAGCCTGCCAGAACGATCCCAAAGGTCGAGAAGACATGGCTTTGGGTCAATATATGACCGGAATGGCTTTCTCGAACGTGGGACTGGGTGTGGTCCATGGGATGGCTCATCCACTAAGCGCATTTTACGACACGCCTCATGGCATCGCCAATGCCGTGCTGCTTCCTTACGTGATGGAGTACAACAAGGACTTCACCGGTTCGAAATTCAGGGAAATCGCCAGAGCGATGGGTGTGAGTGGTGTCGACGCCATGAGCGAAGCACAGTACAAGCAAGCAGCTATCGATGCTGTTGTCACATTGTCTAAAAACTGCTCAATTCCTCAGACCTTGAGGGAAATCGGTGTCAAGGAAGAAGACCTGGAAGCCTTGAGCGAAGCGGCTATGGCCGATGTGTGCACCGGGGGTAATCCGCGTCCTTGCCAAAAGAGCGAAATCCTGGATCTATATAAAAAAGCATATAACGGTTGATCGGCTGCCATGATTGACCTTATCCTCCAATAATATTGATCACCTGCGGCTATACCATTTTTGATTTTACAACACTACCACGAATATTATCCGACCGTGCCATAAGCACGGTCTTTTCGCCAAATGTAAAATTGCAGTCAATGACCTGAGTGGAAAAGGTAATTAGAAACGAAACAGAAGGAAAGATAAGATTTTTATGGAAAAATTTCAAGTTAGATTCAATTCCGTAGAGGGATTTGGAGCAGATAATATCTGTTAAGCTAAGCACAAGGCACTCCGCTATCTAATCAATATCTGTATGCTAATATTCTAGGCTGAGAAGATAACCAATGTCAATTACGAATTCCATGCAAAAGAGCGAGCGGAAAAGGATTGTATTATTGGAAGTTATTTTTTCCATAGTAATGCAGTATCCAAGTATACACATAAATGTAGTAAAAACCTATATCTTGCATGTAAACATCTCAAGACCTCAGTACAATGCAATTGTGCCTGGTTGATGACAGTCGTTAAATCGTAATTTCTCCTTACAGAAAATAAAAGTAGGCACAAATTTGTAACTATCACTACAAACTTATGCCTATAACATTTGAAATATTCGGAATGCTATTTTTTTGTGATTTTCAGATCTTTGAAATATGCTTCGGTGCCGATTTCCGACCAAAGTCCGATTCCTCCGGTCGCATCGCTGCCATGGAACATGTCGTTGACAATCAGGGCCGGCTGGGATGCGTTGTTGACAAAAAGTAGGGCTTTTGAACCTTCGACTTCGATTTTCAAATCAATCCAGGCTTCAAATTCCATGTCCGCATAGGCTTCATATTTGCCCGCGGCAATCTCGCGCAATCTGTCATATTTGTATTCCGGATATGAATAGTATTGGATTGAATGGTTGCGGCGCAGCTGGTCATCGCAGCGGGCGTTCAGTGGCCGGACGTAAATCGATTCATAAGCGGTATTGGCAGAGTTGATGCGAAATGCCACTCCTAAAAAGCCACGGGCATGAGCGGGAGCGTCTTTCAACAGGCGGCTGAACACTTTGACTTCGATGATGCCATCATGGAAATCATCGCTACCATTGAATCGGGCGTAGGTCGGTTCATCGTCTTTGATGACTTCCGGGCTTTTCAATACTTTCAATACCGGGTCGCCATCGAGCGGTGTTTCTTCGACTGTGGAATTGACAGCGGTGAAATATTCAAGTGTCATTGGGATAAAATCAGTTTTGTTCATTTGCATTCTCCTTTGTTTTTCATGATCACACTATAGATTATAGCATCATAAAAAAGGATGTAAATAAGGCACAATTTTGTAACTGTGGAATTTTTTGAAATAAGTCGTTTCAAATCGAGATTCAAATTAAGTTCTCTTGGTTACATATTTGTGCCTACTTAACATTGATAACTTCCCGGTGTATACTTTTAGCGGATTGGAAAATCCAAATCAAGAAAAAGGAGAAATATCATGACAACATTCCAAAAAAAATTAAGTGCCCAAGCTTTCTTTAGAGCGGCGGCAACTGAGGCTTCATCATCTTGTGGCAGCGCCTGTGGTGCTGGCGATAAGGAAGTCAAAGAAGAAACTCCAAGTGCTTGTGGCAGTGCCTGTGGTGCTGGCGACAAGGAAGTCAAAGAAGAAACTCCAAGCGCTTGTGGCAGCGCTTGTGGTGCCGGGGACAAATAATTCTTAGAGTTTTTTCATCCGTTCTAGCTGACAGTCTTGTCAGCTTCTTTTAGAAATCACGCAAGAGCGTTGAGATAGATCATCAATAACGAAAGAGGATAATAATCATGGAATATTTCGCATTTCAATTTCATATAACCGACCAGTGTGACCAGCGGTGCGAGCACTGCTACATCTTTGCCGAGGACAACAACATCTGCTTGAAAGAGATGGAATTGGAGGATGTTGAAAAAGTCATCACCAATTGTGTCGACATGTGTACGAGAATGGAACGACTGCCTTATTTTTACATTACCGGAGGCGATCCGATCCTCCATCAGAATTTCTGGGATATCGCAAAACTGCTCAAAGAGCGCAACATCCCTTTTGGCATCCTGGGCAATCCGTTCCATCTCAACGATGAAACATGTGCCCGGTTGGCCCAACATGGCTGCAAGAAATACCAGCTTTCGATCGATGGGATGGAAAAAACCCATGACTTCATCCGCAAGCCTGGTTCGTTTGCGACCACCCTTGCCAAGATTCCGGTTCTCAAAAAAGCCGGTATCGATGTGGCCATCATGACGACAGTTTCTGGAACAAATATAGATGAGATGGAAGACATTGTCGACCTGGTTGTCGAACACGAAGCGGACATTTTCGCTTTTGCCCGCTACTGCCCGACCAGCTTTGAAAAGGAAACCCACATTGAACCATTGGAATATCGGAATTTGCTTGACCGGTTGTGGCAAAAGTTCGAAACGTACCAGGATGGGCCCACTACCTTCAACCTCAAGGACCATCTATGGAATCTCTACCTTTATGAAAAGGGCCTGTATCAGATTCACGAAGGATTGGAACAAGACAAAATCCATGACGGATGCAACTGCGCCAACTGTCATATGACGATTTTGCCTGACGGTGCTGTCTATGCCTGCCGCCGGATGGAAAGCAATATCGGCAATGTATTGAGCCAGAGCATCTATGATCTTTATCATGGCAAGGAAATGGAAGCATACCGCCAATATGACAAGTTTGAAAAATGCGCCAAATGCGAGCTGCTCAACTTCTGCCGCGGGTGTCCGGCGGTGGCCTATGGCTATACCCACGACATGTACGCGCCCGACCCGCAGTGCTGGAAAGAAATCGATTAGTGAGGAGGATATCATGGAACAAACCAATGAAGTAATTGAATGTTTGCAAAAGCGCCGGACCTACCGCCAGTTCCAGGACCGGTCAATTGAAAGGGAGAAACTCGACCTGATTGTCAATGCCGGTCTGGTCGCCCCCAATGCCGGAGGCCGCCAGGGCCCGGTATTCATCGTTTGCCAGGATAAGACAGTCAATACATTGTTGGGAGAAGCCAGACGGCAGGCCAGTTCCATTCCAACCGGACGTCACGTTTCTAAGGAACAGCCCAGTGTGATCGACAATCCAAACATCAAAAACAGTTTCTATGGGGCTCCGGTGGTTGTCACCATCGCCGCACCGAAAAATTTCATTTTCAGTCAAAGTGATGCGGCTATGGCAGCCCAAAATATGATTATCGCGGCCACCTCCCTGGAAATTGCATCTTGTTTTATCGGTAGGGCGGAAACGACTTTCAATACCGGAATCGGCGTAGTTATCTGGAATGATTGGAATATCGCAGAAAATCTCAAACCGTTCTGTCATATCCTGCTTGGCTACCCGGCGGGAATTCCGCCCAAACCTAAACAAATCAAGGAAAACCGGGTTTTCTTCGTCAACCAGGACCAATAATGCATGATATCTGGAATCCCTGGCATGGCTGTGTGAAAATCAGCGAAGGCTGTGCCAACTGCTACATGTATTTTCTCGACAAGAAAAACGGAAAAGATGGGGCAGTGATCTATCGTTCCAAAAACAACTTTGATTACCCTTTGAAAAGGACCGCCAGGGCGAATACAAAATCAAAAGTGGCGAAATAATCCGGGTCGCGATGACTTCGGACTTCTTCCTCGAACAAGCCGACCAGTGGCGTGATGAGGCCTGGAAAATCATGGAAGCCCGTAGCGATGTCATCTTTTTCCTGTTGACCAAACGGGCCCAACGGATCAATGAGTGCCTGCCCGAAAGTTTCCAAAACGGCCGATGGGATATGGCGAATATCTTCATCAATGTCTCGTGCGAGAATCAGCGCCTGGCCGATTTGCGGATCCCCTATCTTTTGAAAGTCCCGATAAAGCACAAGGGGATCATGGCGGCGCCTTTTATCGGGCCAATCAACATCGAAAAGTATCTGGCAACCGGAATGATTGAACAGGTGATTTGCGGTGGGGAGAATTATGGCGGGGCGAGGATGTGCGACTTTGACTGGGTCAGGGATCTGGGGGGCCAATGCCGGGACCATCAAGTCAAGTTCGCTTTCATCGAAACCGGGTCTATTTTTTGCAAGGATGGCCAGCGTTACAAGATTGCCCCAAAAGCCATGCAAAGCCGTCTGGCCTACAAATCGAAAGCCAGTCTTGAAGGCAAGAAGATAACTTTCGATCTGCATGATGTCAATAAAAATCCGATTCCCAAAGACAAGTTGCATGTGCCCCATTACCGGGAAACTTGCCGCTATTGTGGCAGCAGATCCATCTGCAATGGTTGCAGTGACTGTGGCCGATGTAATGGCGAAATAATCACTCAGGAACAAATGAAAATCCATGACCAGGAATATTTCAAAAAAGGAGCTAAAAAATGAAAGCAGTATTGTTGGAGAAACCGATCAAAGCCAATGAAATGAAAATTGTCGAAGTGCCAAAGCTTAAAATCAGACCAGGATGGGTTTTGATCAAAGTCAAAGGTTTCGGGTTGAACCGGGCCGAATTGATTTTGCGCAATCATGAAATCGCAGCGGATTACATCCAGAAGCCGGTTGTTCCGGGTATCGAGTGTGTCGGGGAAATTCATGATGGAGGCGACAGCCGTTTCAACAAGGGCGATAAAGTAGTCGCCTTGATGGGCGGAATGGGCCGGAGTTTTAACGGCAGCTACAGTGAGTATGCCTTGTTGCCGGCCCACCATGTGTTCAAGGTGGAAACCGCAATGGATTGGGTCGAATTGGCTGCGATTCCCGAAACGTTTTACACGGCCTACGGTTCGCTGTTCGAATCGCTCCAGCTCAAAGGAGATGATATCCTGCTTGTCCATGGGGCGACCTCGGCGCTTGGTTTGGCAGCCATCCAGCTGGCCAAAACAGTGGGAGCTACGGTTATTGGCACCTCACGCAAGGAAGAACGCCTGGACTTGTTGCGGGAGGTTGGTTGTGACCATGCCCTTGTGGATGATGAAAACCTGGTTGCCAAGATCAAGGATATATATTCAAAGGGCATCACGAAAATTTTGGAATTGGTCGGAGCCCATACGATCGCCAAAACAGCCCAACTGCTTAGAATTGGGGGAATTGTCTGTGTCACTGGCAAACTGGGCGGGGGCCAGACTAACGGCTTGGATCTGATCCGCCTGCTGCCAAATGGCACCTATCTTTGTGGTTTCTACAGCAATTATCCGACCCAGGCGGTGATTGATGATATCTTCAGGATCATCGAACAACACAACATCAAGCCGGTAATTGGCCGGGTCTTCGACTTTGAGCAGATCGGTGAAGCCCATGAGGTGATGGAAAACAACCAGGCCCAAGGGAAAATTGTCATCAGAATGAGTGAGTGAGACACGCAATTAAACCAAAAAAACCTCGCATCGACTGATCCCTGAACTGCTCAGGAGATCACAATCTTGGCGAGGTTTTTAAGTTGGCAGATTCCATAGATGAGTCTGTGGCTATCCGACGAAGTCCTTGTACTGGTTGCCCCATTCTTCCATCGATTTGAACAAGGGTCTAAGACTGTTGCCCATGTCGGTGAGCGAATACTCCACTTTCGGGGGCACGACCGGGTAGGCCTTGCGGTCGACAATGCCATCGGCTTCCAATTGGCGCAGGTTGTCGGTGAGCACCTTCTGGGAAATTCCTGGCAGGCTGTTTTTCAGCTCGCCAAAACGGCAGGTCGAAACCAGAAGATTCCGGATGATCAATAATTTCCATTTGTTGCCGATGATCTCAACCATGGTGGCCACCGGGCAAGCAGGCAGTTCGTCTTTGGTAAGCATAATTTTCTCCTTAGTATCTGATATGGTGTAAGTATAAAATATAATGTATGGATTGTCAATATGGTCCCGCTGATTAACCTATCTCGTTGGCCATAGTCACTTTCAGGTAACTAGATAATAAAAAAGTGCGTACTTTTGCGAATGAATTATTTTTGGTAAGATGAATTTGGCTCAAGGAGGGCCGATGAAAATCTAATATTATAATCAGATTCAAGATGGGGATCAATCGGTTATGGAAGGAGTTGTAATCATGGAATTTTACAGCAATTATTGTCAGAAAAAAAATAAAAGTCAAAATTATCCGAGTTTGGAACAGAGAGTCAAAACTGTTCGGGAATTGCTTGAAGAGGCCGAGTATGTTGTCATCGGGGCCGGTTCGGGTTTGTCGTCGGCGGCCGGTCTTGACTTTGGCGGCGAGCGGTTTGAAAAATATATGGGCGAATTCGGATCAAGGTATGGCTATCATGACATGTATAGCGGTGATTTTTACAACTACCAGACGCGTGAGGAATTCTGGGCGTTCGAGGCCAAGACAATCCTGGTTAACCGCTATGAGGTGCCCGGTTTGAAACTGTATCACAAGTTGTTTGACTTGATCAAGGATAAAAACCATTTCGTGATCACAACCAATGTCGAAAGCCAGTTTGCCAAATCGGGATTCGATTCCAATCGCATCTTCGCGACCCAGGGTGATTACAGCAAGCTTCAATGTGGTGGCGCCTGCCACGACACCCTGTATGACAATGAAAAGTTGGTCAAAGAAATGGTTGCCAAGACAAGAGACTGTGCCATCCCGACTGAACTGATTCCCAAATGTCCGATATGCCATAGGGAAATGAAGGTCAACTTGCGCAGCGATGGCTACTTTGTCGAAGACAAATCATGGCATGAGGCCTGCAGCCGCTATGAATCATTCATCAGCTCCATCAATAAGGCACCGGTGGTTTATCTGGAATTCGGGGTCGGCTACAATACGCCGGGCATCATCCGCTATCCCTTCGAACGCTTCACATACGCCAACCCCAACGCCCATCTAATCCGCTTCAACCGGGACTATCCCGAAGGAATCACTGAAAACAAAGACAAGACGATCGGTTTCACCGAGGATATGAATATGGTCCTCGCCATGTTATTCGAACCGACAAAAGGAGAACAGGAAAATGAGCTTTAAAGAAATAGGAATTGAAGAATTGGAAATAAACCCGATGACAATGATCGGAGGCGACTGGTGGTTGATCAGTGCTGGTAATGAACAAAATGGTTACAATGCGATGACGGCCTCATGGGGGCATCTAGGCGCAATCTGGGAAAGACCTGAAGGCAAAGCCCACATGGGATTGCCGACTGCCTGTGTCTATTTGCGCCCGCAACGCTATACCAAGGAATATCTTGAGCGCGAGGACATTTTCACACTGAGTGTGTTCGAAAGCAATCACAAAAGGGCCCTAGGCTACCTTGGCAGCCACAGCGGCCGCAATGAAGATAAAATCGCCAATGCCAACCTGACACCAGTATTCGATCAGGGCACAATCTACTATGAACAGGCTAAAATGGTCTTTGTCTGCAAGAAGATCTACAATGCCCCATTGCAAGAAAGCGGCTTTGTCGATACCAGCCTGGTTGAAAACAACTACCCGAAAAAAGATTTCCACGAAATGTATATCGGAGAAATTGTCAAAGTCCTGGTCAAGAATGACTGATGATTTGGATAACTTGACTCAAGAGCTCAACGATTTCGTCCAGGAAAAAGGGATCGATATTTTCGGGATCGGGGATGTCGACTATCTCAACCAGATGGCCCGACCCGGCCGCCGGCTAGAAGATCTGTTTCCCGGTGGCCAGGCGGTGTTGATCTTTGGCTGTGGCATAGACCATTCCCTGGCGCGGGCTTGGGTCAAATCCGGAAGAGGAAAATATCTGACTCTGACGATGACTGCCTTGGAAAACCGTAAGTGGCTGATCAAGGATTTTCTTGCTAGAAAAGGCTACCGCACATTCGGGGGTGAATTTCACGGCGGAGGAATTTGGGAAACCGGAATCCGTCTGGGAGAAGCCGGAGCCAGTGCCGGTCTGGGCTACATTGGCAAAAACAATATGCTTATCACTCCCAAATACGGACCCCGGGTCAACCTGGCGTACCTGGTCACCGATGCCCCGCTGCAAACGACAGTGGTCACTCCCAAAAATGAATGTGGCACCTGTGCGATCTGCGAAAAATATTGCACCAGCAAGGCGATTTTAGGTGATGGTTATTTCCATGGCCGGGCCTGCGAGAGTGTCATCAACTGCATGGCAAACAAGATCCACCTGACCAGTCAGGTCACGATGGATTGCGATATGTGTCAAAGGATGTGTCCCCAAGGGGAAATCAAATATTCAAAAATAGAACGTCAGGGTACCTGGTGGGACAAATTGGAGCAATATCAATGAAAGCGAACTGGAAAATCCGCAGGCTGCCCAAAGACTTGGCTATCCTGGAAAAATATCTTGAAAAGACCCCAAAGCAGCAGGAACGCCGCGAGCTGACGATGCTTGTCTAGGAGGCGGCTTTTGCCAAGGGAATCGAGCTTTTCCACATCCGTGATCTCAGCTGCGGATCGCAGGACATTGATTTTGGATGGGACTTTCCTCATGCCCATGCGGTTGTTTACCTGGGCATGGTGGTCAAGGACCCATTTCTACTGAGTTGCCAGTCGGTTCCCGGGAACAAGACCGGACTGTATTCGATCGCAGCTTTGCAAGTGGAAAATTACCTTTGGGAATTTGCCGGGATCCTTGAGCTTCAAGGCTACCGGGTCAAAAAAATGGTTGGAATACCCGACCTGATTTCCAGTTCGCCAAGGCCCTGGCCAACAGCGGCAGGGGGATGGTTGGGAAAAACGGCCGCTATTTGATTGGTGATTTTGGTTGCAAAGTCTGTCTTGGCTATCTGGTTACCGATGCCCCGCTCCAGGGGGACGATTACCGGGATACCCAAGTAGTGCTGACCAATCCCTGTCAAAACTGCACTGTCTGCCTTGATGTCTGCCCAACCCAGGCCATCTTGCCAGGTCACATCGATCAAGACAAGTGCCTGGAAGGATGTCTTGCCTGCATGGAACATTGCCTGGCATCCCAAATAAGATGGGAAAAACTGCCTTGTGGCGAATTATGACAGATTGAAGGAGAAAAGCTGATGGAAAACCTGACCCAAAACCAACGACTGGATTGTCTGATTGACTGGCTCAAAGGGGAGTCTTATCATTACCGCAATTTGAAAGTCGATGGCGATCATGAAAAAAAGAAAGCAACCCTCAGGGCGTTGATGAATATCCGGATGCCCCGGAATGTCCCGATGTCAATCATGACCATCCAGGATGAATATTTGCAACAAGAACGCCAAGCCACAGGTGTCGTCGGCCCTGATGCCATTCCTTCAATCGAAGAAACATTAGGATCTGAATTGCCGTTTGGTTCCAAACTGGCCTTATGGCAGGGGGACATCACCACCCTGGAAGTCGATGCGATCGTCAATGCCGCAAACAACCAGCTGCTGGGCTGTTTCATTCCCAATCATCACTGCATCGACAACGCGATCCATTCCGGTGCGGGAATGGCCTTGCGGCTGGAGTGCGCCAATTACATGAACAGCAGGCAAAAAATCCACGGCGACCAATATCTGGAGCCAACCGGTCAGGCAATGATCACCAATGGCTACAATCTCGCAGCTTCGTATGTGATTCATACAGTCGGCCCGATTGTCACCGGAAAGCTCGAAAATAGCCACCGCATCGCATTGAAAAGCTGTTATCACAACGTGCTGGAACGGGCCCGGGAAAATGGGCTACGGACCTTGGCGTTGTGTTGCATCTCGACCGGGGAATACCATTTCCCCAATCTCGAAGCAGCCCATATCGCTGTGGCAACTGTCCGCGATTACCTGGAAAATCACGGTGACTGTTTCGATTTGATCATCTTCAACGTGTTCAAGGACCAGGATTATGAATGTTACAAGAATGTACTGTCGTCAATGAAATAGGAGGATTCGGACATGGATTTCATCGATATTTCCAAAAAGCGCCAGACCGTGCGCAAGTTTTCCAATGAACCGGTCGAACCAGAAAAACTGGAAAAAATATTGGAGGCGGGAAGGTGGGCACCTACGGCTGTCAATGGCCAACCCCAGCGGATTCTTGTCCTGGACAATCCCGAGAACCTCATGAAGGTGAAGCAGTTCTGCAGTTTTGGCTATGACCAGAAGTATGTCGATCTGGCCCATGAGTGCGACGATTCGAAAAACGGGAAAATCAACTTGTACTATGGAGCCCCGCTGGTTCTGTTTGTCTGCTATGACCAGGATGCCTGCTGGAGACATCCCCAGACCGGAGAGAGTTCCGGAGCGACCGATGCGACAATCGTCGCCACCCATCTGATGCTTGAGGCGGCCAGTTTGAATCTTGGCAGCGTGTGGATCAGCTATTTTGATGAAACCAAAGCCCGGGAATTGTTGAACATTCCCAAGCAGTGGCAACCCGTATGCATGCTGTATATCGGCTATCCGGCCGCGGATTTTGTGCCCAACACCCATCTAGGAGGCAAACGCCTGCCAATCGGGAAAACCTGTTTTTACAACGGGGTTCCCGGGCAACACAATTCGTGAATCAACAATCGCCCAGCCGGGCCATGAAATATCTTGACCTGGCTAAATTTAATTAAGTCTACTTTTTGCGCTCTGGACTCGAATCAAGAGCGCAATAATCAACTGGAAAATACAGGAGGAACAATTATGGAACAGGAATTCAATATGACAGAACTGAACCGAACGAAACAAAAATTTTTAGGTGAGCGGGGCTTTGTCGGGTTCATCGCCTTTCTGGGAGCTTTTATCCCGCTGTCAACCGATATCTATTTGCCGGCGATGCCTGGCATGGTTGCCAATTTGAATACGACAATCTCCCTGGTAAATCTGACCCTGGTGCTGTTTTTCGTCTTTTATGCGATCGGCACCTTGTTCTGGGGGCCGCTAAGCGACAAATATGGCCGCAAGCCAGTTTTGCTTGTGGGGCTTGGCATCTATCTTGTTTCCAGTGTCTTATGTGCGATGGCCTGGAATGTTTATGTCCTGATCGCCTTTAGGATTTTCCAGGCGATCGGTTGCGGGGCGGCCACGGCGGTTTCCACAGCGATGATCAAGGACACGTTTGAAGGAGCCAAGCGAGTCAAAATCCTGGCGATTGTCCAAACGATGGCTACAACTTCGCCAATCGTCTCTCCGGTTATCGGGGCCTTCATTTTAAGTGCCATTTCCTGGCGGGGGGCTTTCATTTTTCTGGCCCTGATTGGAGCTTTGAGCGTTCTGGGCGCCTTGGTCATGCAGGAGACGAATAATTCAAAATCCCAAGAGAAGATTTTCAAAACTATCGGTCGGCTGGGAGTCGTGGCCAAAAACAAAGCTTTCATGTCTTTGCTATTGATGTTCTCATTGTTGAACGTGGCGTTCATGTCTTTTATCACGGCCTCTTCATTCATCTATGTTGACGGTTTCGGGGTCAGTGAACAAATGTACAGTTATTACTTCTCGGCCAATGCGGTTTTCCTGCTTTTAGGTCCAATGGTCTATCTGTTTTTGGCAAGATTCATTTCCACCAAGAACCTAATCAAGATCGCCTATTCAATTATCGTCTTGAGTGGAATCATGGTGGTTACCATCGGAACGAAATCACCGCTGTTGTTTTGTCTGGCTTTGATTCCGGCTTCTCTTGCTGGCAATATGATCGGACCACCGCGGACCAATCTGATGATCGAACAGGTTGATGGGGATACTGGAGCTGCTTCGTCTTTGATCAATGGCGTGTTTACAATATTCGGCAGCTTCGGAATGCTTTTGATTTCCTTCAATTTTGTCGACAAGATTATTTTGATGGGAAGCATGTACATCCTGGCGGGAACAATAACATTGGCAGCCTGGATTATCTTGGCACGTAAATCATACATCATACAAAATTAAAGTAAAATATGCTTGACTGGAGTTGACTTCAATGCCGTATGATTGAATGTAGGAGGAATATTAAGATGACTTATACATTTGACGACATTAAAAAATTAGGCTTCGGTCTGATGCGGCTGCCTAAAATCGGCGATGCGATTGATATCGAACAAACCAAAGTTATGGTTGATGACTTTCTGGCAGCGGGATTCACGTACTTCGATACGGCCTGGGCCTACAGTGGCTCCGAAGATGCCATCCGGCAGGCTTTGGTGGAACGTTATCCCAGGGATGCTTTCCAGCTGGCGACCAAGAATGCGGCCTGGATCAATTGCAAAAACCGGGAAGAAGCGATTGATCAGTTTGAAACTTCACTTCGACAAACCGGAGCTGGTTATTTCGATTTCTACCTGCTCCACAACCTGGGAGAATCAAGAACCCATTTCTTCGATGATTTCGACATGTGGACTTTCGTTCAGGAGAAAAAAGCTCAAGGGCTGATCAAGCATGTCGGTTTCTCGTTCCATTCGACTCCCGAAGAATTGGAAGAAATCCTGATCGCCCATCCGGAGGTCGAATTCGTCCAACTTCAGATCAACTATGCCGACTGGGAAAATCCGGCAATCCAATCCCGGGCTTGTTATGAAATGGCCCGCAAATACAACAAGGCGGTAATCGCCATGGAACCGGTCAAAGGAGGCATGCTCGCCAACCCTCCCCAACCCGTGGCCGAAGTTTTCCAGGATGCCAATCCTGAAGCTTCACTGGCTTCGTGGGCGATCAAGTTCGCGGCCAATCTTGATGGGGTGGTTACTGTCCTTTCGGGAATGAGCGACGTTGAACAGATGGCTGACAATCTGGATTACATGAAGGATTTCACCAAATTGGATGAAGGTGAAATGGCAGTCATTGCCAAAGCCCAGGAAGAACTGGCCAGAATCGACATCATCCCATGTACGACTTGTGATTACTGTGCTAAGGTCTGTCCGATGAATATCGGAATTTCCGGTTCATTCACGGCCATGAACATGATGATTGTCTATGGTGACAAGGCCAAAGCCAAACAACAGGAAAACTGGCTAGTTACCCGCCATGACAAGCAACAGGCAAGCGAGTGCATCAAGTGCGGTCTTTGCGAGGAAGTCTGCCCCCAACATATCAAAATCCGCGACCAGTTGGATCGCGTAGTTGCAAAATTGCTTTAAGAGTTGGAATCCCAACTCTTTTTTTTTGTATTTCAATTCTACATAACCAAAAACAACTTTGTCAGTTGTCATATCGTTTTGCGACTGCGACCGCCAATGATTTCAACCAATGGTGTTTGATGAATTTTGATTTCCACAAAAAAACGCCACCTTGTGGGGCGTAAATGGAACCTTTAGTTGAATCACATTCAAACTTTTTTCCAGTCGATATCTTTAATTTCTTGTTCGATAAACTCAAACAGTTTTCTTTTATCTTTATGAAATACTGCATAATATTTCATCTTTGCAGCGTCGTCAGTAATGGGCACATTGACTCTATTGGTATCATTGTTGCGCAATATCGTAATGTCAGTTCTAAAATGAGGCAGTGCAGAAGCTTTTCTTATCTCATTGAACACTGTCTCATCATTTTGTGGCAACAGGTGTGAATCGGGCAGGTATTTCAGGTTTATTTCGTTCCAAACTCCTATTTTGGACATAAGCAAAATGCTTTCACCATTGAGTTCCTGAAACGAGACCTCTTTAAACATTGCCAGCGGATGAGCCGGTGGTACTGACAGATAGAGTTTTTCGGTGAATAATTCAATGGATAGATAATCGTTATGTTCATATGGATGGTTGAGAACGATTATGTTATATTGATTGTTTTTTAACCCCTCAATCAACGAAGTATCCGAATTCCCAATTACGTCCTCAATGACCATACCAGGATATTTCTGTTTGAAGAGATAGGTAAGGGCCCAAATTGGTGCCGGTGCCAAAGAACCGATGGAAATTGTCGTTGCCATTCGATCAAATTCATAAAGCGCAGTTTTCATATTGTGAGCCATTTCCAGGATTTTCTTGGCGTGTTCATAGGCTAACTTCCCATTGTCGTTCAAAGTTATTTTATTTTTTTTTCGGTCGAAAAGTTCCACTTCCAAGGTTTCTTCCAGGTTTTTTAGCGAACGGGTTAACGCCGGCTGAGAGACTAACAGAACCTCTGCGGCTTTGGATATGGTATTTTGCTCGACTATCGTAACGAAATAAAGTAATTGGCTAAGGTCAAACATAATCACGCCTCCTTCACTATGCATTTTAATTATAGCACAATATTTTATTGATATTGTACTTTTTGTGCGAATGAAAATAAAATATAGATGTAAGGAATGGGAGGCGCAAATGGAATACACGAAATTGAATAATGGAGTCGAGATGCCGATGTTGGGATATGGAACGTTGCACATAGCGCCAGACAGGACCAAGAACTGTATTTTGAAAGCACTCGGATGTGGCTATCGCTTGATTGATACCGCGGCGAGTTATCTCAACGAGAAGGAAATCGGTATGGCAGTGGTTGAATCAAATATACCAAGAAAAGAAATTTTTCTGACTTCAAAGGTCTGGGTCCAGGATGCCGGATATGAGAATACTTTAAAAGCATTTCAGACAAGTATCGCCAATCTGCAAGTGGACTATTTGGATCTGTATCTGATTCACCAGCCCTATGGCGATTATTATGGATCGTGGCGGGCGTTGGAAACGTTGTATCAGCAAGGGAAAGTAAGAGCGATTGGTGTATGCAATTTTTCAAGAGAGAGATTCATGGATTTGTGGCTTAATGCCACAGTCAAGCCAATGGTCAATCAGATTGAAATTCATCCCTTTTACCATCAGGATCATACGACCGCATTGCTGAGAAAATGCGACTGCGCTGTCCAGGCGTGGGGACCTTTTAATGAGGGCCAAAGCGATATTTTTACAAATGGAATTTTGACTGAAATTGCGAAAAAGCATGAGCGGTCCGTAGCCCAAATCATTTTACGATGGCATTATCAAAGGGGTTTGATCACAATTCCCAAAACGTTCAGTGAATCAAGAATGAAAGAAAACTTGGCCATTTTTGATTTCAACCTGGACGAAGAAGATTTCACAATGATCAAACAATTGGATATTGGCCATAGTGAGATTATTGATCATCAATGTTACACGACAGCCAAATGGCTGAACAAACATAAAATACACGATTAGGAGGAAAAACAATTTATATTCTACTTTACGGCAACCGGGAACAGCCTGTTTGTCGCCAGACAATTTGGTCATGATTTGAGAAGCATCCCCCCAGACAATCAATCAGGAAAATCTGGAATTTGAAGATGATACAATCGGGGTGGTCTGGCCGATTTATGCCGGTGAACCACCGAAGATAGTTCTTGATTTCTTGAAGCGGGTAACCTTCAAGGCGAACTACTTTTATATGATATTGACATATGGAAAAGATGATACGGATGCCCCGGAATGGATTCATGCAAAAGCCCGGGGTTTTGGCCTGAATATCGATTACATCCATACAGTGGAGATGGTTGACAATTATTTGCCGTCTTATGACATGAATGAACAAATGACAATGAAGAAAACAACAGAGCGGGACATCCTCCAGGCCGTAGAAGACGTTAAAAACAGAAAGAAAGAAATTCCCGAAGCGAATGATGCCGGCCGGGACTTTCATAAAAGAGCGGCTCAGATTTTTGCGGAAAAACCCGGGCTGATCAATGGAGAACAGATAACCGTGACCGATAAATGTATCGGTTGTGGCATCTGCGCCAAGGTCTGCCCTGTGGGAATATTCCAGATTGAAGATAAAAAAGCGAAAAGGACAAGAAACACTTGTGAGTTCTGCCTTGCCTGTGCCCAGAACTGTCCCCAAAAAGCAATTACCACTTCGATTTTTGATAAGAATCCCAATGCGAGATTTAGAAACGAACACGTTACTTTACAGGATATCATCGTATCAAACAAACAATAAAGGAGAAAAATTAAATGGAAAACTTTACTTTAAACAACAACACAACAATACCAGCAGTAGGATTTGGGGTCTTCCAGATTCCCAATGATGGGCCGACTTATGATGCGACTCTGGCGGCATTGAAAGCGGGATATCGCCATATCGATACTGCGGCTGGCTACATGAATGAGAGCGACGTCGGTAAAGCGATAGTTGATAGCGGGATTGAAAGAAGCGAAATATTCATCACTTCCAAATTGTGGGTCCAGGATCATGGTTATGAAAATGCGAAAATCGGGATTGAAAATTCGCTGCGCCTTTTAGGGGTTGATTATATTGATCTTTATCTCTTGCATCAGCCTTATGGGGACTATCTTGGTGCTTGGAAAGCGCTCGAAGAAGCCGTGGCGAAAGGAAAAATCAGATCAATCGGTATCTCCAATATCACAGTCAATCTTTGGAACAAATTCAAGGATGGCATGAATTTGATGCCAGTTGTCAACCAGGTGGAATTCAACCCATTCACTCAGCAAAAAGAATTAAGAAAAGTGATGGCGGAAAATGACATCCGTTTGGAAGCTTGGTATCCCTTAGGTCATGGAAACAAGGATCTGCTGGAAAACAAGATAATTGTCGATCTTGCAGAAAAATACAACAAGAATGTGGGCCAAATCATTTTGAGATG
The DNA here is from genome assembly GCA_028698185.1 of Erysipelotrichaceae bacterium. Classification (GTDB taxonomy): domain Bacteria; phylum Bacillota_I; class Bacilli_A; order Erysipelotrichales; family Coprobacillaceae; genus JAQVDW01. The sequence continues at coordinate 94,393 of JAQVDW010000005.1, forward strand.
GATCTACCAGGAAGGGGTTGTCTCATTGCCAAAGTCGACCAACCCGGAAAGAATGAAAGGCAATATCGATATCTTTGATTTTGCCTTGAATGATGATGAAATGAAGGCTATTGAAGGATTGGATACTGGAAAAGCATCTCACAATCCCGAAGATCCAGCGGTTGAACAAAGACTGATGGGAATGAAAATTCATGAATAAGGAGTAATGGCGATATGGAAGATATTATATTGAACAATGGGGTCAGGATGCCAAAATTGGGATTTGGAACAATCAATCAGTTTGGCCAACAGGTCAGCGCGAATGTGAGCCATGCCTTGAATAATGGTTATCGGTTGATTGATACCGCGAACCGTTATGGCAATGAGACTGAGGTCGGCGTTGGTATAGTTGAGTCAGGTGTTGAAAGAAAGAATATCTTCCTGGAAACCAAATTAGGACCGACACTATACGAAAATGAGCAGGCTATCGATGATACATTGAAAAGGCTGAATGTCGATTATATCGATCTGATGATTTTGCATCATCCAGTCAACAACTACATCCATGGCTATAAAATGCTCGAAAAAGCTTATCATGAAGGTAAACTTAAGGCTATTGGAATCTCAAATTTTCCAGTCGAAAAAATCCAGGAAATCTTGGATCAGTGTGAAGTAGTACCTGCGGTCATGCAGGTGGAATGTCATCCTTACTACCCTGCTGAAGCGGTAAAGTCTTTCTGTGAAGAACACGGGATTGCCTTGCAATCATGGTTCCCTTTGGGCCATGGCAATAGCGACATGCTCAATGATCCGGTATTTGTCGAACTCGCTAAGAAATACAATAAATCAACAGTTCAGGTTATTTTAAGATGGCATATCCAGATGGGGTTCGGTTTGGTGTCGGGGAGTACCTCTTTGGAACATATCAAAGATAATGCCCAAATTTTCGACTTTGGTTTGACTGATGAAGAGATGACGCTGATTGCAACCCTGAACAAACATCGCCCATTTTACACAGTGACCCCGGAATCGTTGGCAAGAATGGCAACGACAAAATGCAATTTTGAAGAATGAGAGGGAAAACGAAATGTTTGAAGTTGGGTTGAATAATAATTTGAAAATGCCCATGGTGGGATTTGGAGTTTTTCAAATCCCTGATAAAAAAGAATGTAGCGTGTCGGTATATCAGGCAATCAAAGCAGGCTACCGCCTGATTGACACCGCCGCCTCTTATGGCAATGAAGATGCCGTAGGGGCGGGAGTTAACAAAGCAATTGTCGAAGGAATCTGCGTCAGGCAAGATTTGTTTATCACCTCAAAGTTATGGGTGCAAGACATGGAAAGTTATGAGAGTGCAAAAAAAGCGATTGACGCTTCAATCGAAAAGAGCGGTTTGGAATATCTGGATTTGTATTTGCTCCATCAGGCGATGGGAGACTATTTTGCGGCCTGGCGGGCACTGGAAGATGCCTATCTGGAAGGCAAACTGAAAGCAATCGGGGTCTCAAATTTTTATCCCAATATCCTGACCAACTTCTGCGAAACGGTAAAAATAAAGCCGATGGTCAATCAGGTTGAACTCCATCCATATTTCACCCAGGAACTCGCACTCAAAACAATGAAAGATTACGATGTCATTCCCGAGGCCTGGGCGCCTCTTGGCGGGGGCAGATATAATCCCTTTGAAGATGATATGCTTTTGGGTATTGCTGCAAAATATCAAAAATCAGTCAGTCAGATTTTGTTGCGGTGGAATATTCAAAGAGGTGTGGTTGTGATTCCAAAATCAACCCACCTGGAAAGAATTATCGAGAACATAGACATATTTGATTTTGATTTAAATGAGGATGAAATGAGTCAGATTTCATCGTTGGATCAGGGCTATTCCGGATCCCGGTCAAAACACTTTGATCCGGAGTTTGTGAAAATGTGCCTGGGGAAGAAAATACATGATTAAGGAGAATAGGAAAATGGAATATGTGACATTGAACAACGGCGTGAAAATGCCTAAAGCCGGTTTTGGAGTTTTTCAGATTAAAGATAAGGAAGAATGTGTAAGAGTGGTGTTGGATGCGATTGATGCGGGATACCGTCTGATCGATACAGCCCAATCATACGGCAATGAAGAGGCAGTCGGAGAAGCAATCGCACAAACACCGGTGGCTAGGGAAGAATTGTTTATCACAACCAAGGTGTGGATTTCCAACTATGGCTATGACAACGCCAAAGCTTCAGTTTTGGATTCACTTGATAAAATGAAACTTGACTATTTGGATTTGGTTTTGTTGCATCAGCCATTCAAAGATTATCACGGGGCTTACCGGGCGCTGATAGATTTGTATAAAGAAGGAAAAATCAAGGCTATCGGAGTATCAAATTTTTATCCGGACCGTTTGGTCGATCTGGCTTTGGACACTGACGTGGTTCCAGCGGTCAACCAAGTTGAAGTGAATCCGTTCCATCAACAAGATCAGGCTTTGGAATACAACCAGAAATATGGGGTGCAGCTGCAAGCCTGGGCACCGTTCGCCGAAGGGAAAAACGGTATCTTCACAAATGAGGTGCTAGGAGAAATCGGCAACAAATATGGCAAATCGGTCGGTCAGGTCATCTTAAGATGGCTGGTGCAAAGAGGAATCGTTCCATTGGCTAAAACGGTGCGGAAAGAAAGAATGCAGGAAAATATAGATATCTTTGACTTCCAGTTAAGTGATGAAGATATGGCGACAATAGCAACCCTGAATACCGATACCAGTTCATTTTTATCACATTATGATCCGGCGATTGTCGAAATGATCTGTGGGTTGAAAAGATAGCTGGAAAAAGACCAAAATAGGTAGTTAAAATGGAGGATTGAATCAAATGGAAAACAAAGTACTGGAAGCATCGCAAAATTTCTGGAAATCAATGGAAAATGCGGACGAAAAGGGAATGCGGTCATATGCCAAAGAAGAATGCCAATTCGTCCATATCGGCATTACCTGTGACTTGAACCGGGAAATCGAGTTCTACACTAGCGGGACCTTCAAGCCTACTAGCATCATTTTCAATAACCAGGATGTCCGGATTTTCAACAATACCGCCATCGTCATCACCGATTGCGATTATGCATTGTTGTTGGATGGAAAAGAAACATCCCATCATTTTGCAGTAACCGAGGTTTACGTGTTCGAAGATACCTGGAAGCTGGTCCAATTCTCATTTACGGCATTGGTGTATTGATTTCGAAATGATGAGTATGAATTACGGACATAGGTAGGTCATACTCTTTTTAGAATAATTGTGATTTGAGGAAAGAGGAAATAATTGTGAAAGTATTGATGATCAACGGCAGTCCTCATCTTAAAGGAAATACCAGAATCGCTTTTGAAGAGATGATTAAGATTTTTGAAAACCAAGGAATTGAAACCGAGATATTGAATATCGGCAACAAGGACATCCGCGGGTGCATTGGCTGCATGAAATGTAAAAATGGATCCGGCAAATGTGTGTTTGACGATATCGTCAATGAAACAGCAGCTAAACTTGAAGAATGCGATGGTCTGGTTGTCGGAACCCCGGTATATTTTGGTTCGGCCAACTCGACACTGATATCATTTTTAACCCGACTGTTCTATAGCACGTCATTCGACAAAACGATGAAGGTCGGCGCAAGTGTGGTTGTGGCCAGACGGGGCGGTATTTCAGCAACTTACGATGAGATAAACAAATTCTTCGCGATTTCCGGAATGCCGATCGCCTCGTCGCAGTACTGGAATGCGATCCACGGCCGCGAAGCAGGAGAAGCAATGCAGGATGAGGAAGGTCTCCAAGCAATGCGGGTCCTGGCGAGAAACATGTCATTCTTGCTTAAGAGCATTGGCGATGGCAAAGAAAAATACGGCTTGCCTCAAAAAGAAGAGTTTCATCGAACGAACTTCATAAGGTAGGGAGTTATCCAGACAAGATTATGAAATTCAAAAGAGATCCGTGAATGCCGGAACTCGACATCCTGATCCTTTTGAAACAATGGCAGTTCAATAGACTGACATATTTTGTGGGAGCAACACCTTTACGAGATAGTCAAACAATAGAAAATATATTTAATCAGATATGCAAAATTCAAAATAAAACCTAACTAGAACAAAGAAAAGGGTATGGATAAATTGGCTGATTGATGAGTCGTTTATGATATGCAAGGATACATTATGGAAAAAAGAAAAATCGGAAAATTAATGGTATCACCTGTAGGGATGGGTTGCATGGCGTTTTCACATGGTTATGGCCAGATTCCTGGAGAAGAACAAAGCATTGAAGCGATTCGCAAAGCTTATGAGTTTGGCTGCACGTTTTTTGACACGGCTGAAGTATATGGCAGCCAGCTTTATTATACGGGGCACAATGAACAAATAGTTGGTAAGGCAGTGGAACCGTTTCGTAAGGATGTGGTTCTTGCAACAAAACTGTTTATCACGCCTGAAGAATATCAATCAGGGCTGGAGGAGGCAATCCGCCGCCACTTGATCAAATCCCTCGAAAATTTGCGGACCGACTATCTGGACTTGTACTATCTCCACCGGGTCAACAAAGAGGTGCCTGTGGAAGAGGTTGCCAAAGTTATGGGTAAACTCGTCAATGAGGGATTGATTGCTGAATGGGGATTGTCGCAAGTTGCCAAAGAGACACTTGAAATCGCCCATCGCATCACACCAGTAGCGGCAGTGCAAAATTTGTACAATATGCTTGAACGTGACTGTGAACAGGAAATTTTCCCTTATTGTTTGGAAAACAATATAGCCGTGATCCCTTTTTCACCGGTTGCCAGCGGATTGCTTTCCGGTAAAATCACATCAGATACGGAGTTTGAGAAAGTTGACGATGTGAGAAACTGGGTGCCACAACTTGCAAAAGAAAACCTATCAGGCAATCAGGCTATAGTTGATGCTTTGACAAGTTTTGCCAAGAAAAAAGGTGCGACAACCGCCCAAATAGCACTGGCATGGATGTTGAAAAAATATCCCAATGTCATCCCAATCCCCGGTTCAAAGAATCAAGAACGAATTATCGAAAATCTGGGATCTTGGAATGTTGTCTTAAGTGACGAAGAATTCAAAGAACTTGATGCTATGGTTGATGGGTTTGAAGTTCACGGTCACCGAGGTATCGTCCAGTTTGCTTAATTGAACTTTTTGATGATGTTCTTCAAATTCGGGATTTAATTGGTGTAACTGAAATATTTATGGGCTCTTGATTAGTTTGTGTGTTAGCTAAAATGCTTCAAACACTTATTATTAATCGGTTTTGGTATTGAAAAAGCATAAATTTTTCTGTGAGATTTTTTGCTAAAGAAAAATCTAAAATACAAAGGTAAATGTATGCTCAATAAAAGAATAATCAAGAATCTACTCAATGCCAAGCACACATGCATTGAAACCCACCTGTAAGAACGACCGCGTCATCGGGGATGTCTTCCATGCCCGCGATGCCCAAAAAGCGATCTTCGAGGCAACAAAGCTGGCAATCGAGCTGTAACATCGATATGAATTGGCAAAGAATCTTATTCGATAAATGGTGATCCTATTTGTACTATTATGGATGTGAGAGTATAATAAGCTTAGATAAAGTGAAAATTATTAATTCCACAATCCATAATCGAATACTGAAAGGAGATTATCACTATGAGTAAGATTCTGATCGCTTATTTTTCGGCTAACGGCCACACAGCCCGGCTGGCCGATACGCTGGCCAAGGCTATCGACGGCGAACTTCATGAAATCAAACCGATGCAACCATATTCAAAAGCCGATTTGAATTGGAACGATATGCAAAGTCGGGCCAACCTGGAAATGCAGGATGCCCTTGCCAGACCGGAAATTGAAAATCCGCTTGCAAGTATCGAGGAGTATGATGTTGTTTTCGTCGGTTTCCCGATCTGGTGGTACAATGCGCCCCGGATCATCCAGACGTTTTTGGAAAGTTACGATTTTTCAAACAAGACTGTTGTCCCTTTCGCCACCTCAGGAGGCAGCGACATGGGCAACACGATTGACATTCTCAAACCATCATGTGCAAGAACGACAGTCTGGAAACCGGGCAAATGTCTGCGTTCCTTTTCTGACCAGGCAATGCTGAGCAACTGGGTGGAATCCCTGGATATTTCCAGCTGACAAGATATGGAAGCTTATCAAGATTTCAAGGCGTATTCGAGTCTCAAAGCCAAAACGCCTGTGGATGCCCTGGTAAAAGAAGCAATATCGAATCCCGGTCTGATTGAGCAATATCTTAAAATCATCGACAATGCAAAAGGCGGCATCAAATTCGGGGCCGAAAAAGTGATCCGGCTGGTTAGCGAATCCAGACCCGAACTCGTCTATCCCTTTTTCCAGGAAATTGCCGGCCTGATTGACAGTGAAAACAGCTTCATCAAATGGGGAGGAATCATCACCCTTTCCAACCTGGCGGGTGTCGATGAACTGGAACTGTTTCCTGGAATCTTCGAAAGGTATTTTGATTTGCTTAATGACAGGAAAATGGTGACAGCCGCCAATGTGGCCGGCAACGCCTGGAAGATTGCCAAAAGCTATCCGGAACTCGAGCCGGAAATAACCCGCCGGTTGATCAGGGCAGTCGATAATGTCTATTACTACAAGGAGGAACCTTCGCCCGAGTGCAACAATGTGTTGCGCGGCCATATCATCGATTGCTTCGACCGTTATTTCGAGGAATCCCGAAGTAAAGATAAAATAATCGAATTTGTGAGGAACCAGCTGGCTAATTCCCGGAAAAAAGTGGTTCTCAAGGCGGAATCCTTCTTTAAAAGGCATGAACGTTCTGCATAAACACAAATATATGCCGGATTTTTAGTGCATGGGGATCGGATCCGCCTGATATGAGGGCACTGGATATGTCCAATAATCAAATGGATTACATCATAATTATTCTGGTTATATTGAAATAACAAGAATTTTTTAGGTTTAAAACCTTATCGTATTGAAAGATATGAATACGACACATTTGAAGTGGCGACAAACCTGATATAAATTAACACAACTACCATAATGGTGACATGATCTCTCAAAAGCAGAAAACG
>JAQVDW010000022.1 GCA_028698185.1 Erysipelotrichaceae bacterium
GATTTCTCCGTCACGCGATATACATGATCGCGGAATTTGCCAGAAGGCACAATCCCGTGCTTAAGGCATACTTCCACAAGATCAAGAACGGTAACAAGAAACGGCACAAACTGGCTGTTGTGGCAGTTGCCAATAAAGTTGCTCGCTACGTATATTCCATGATGAAGAAGCAAAGTCAATTCGTAATCGACCATGATCATCTCATGCGATTACCGGAAGAAACCCGAAACACGTTCTTCCAAAGTATAACAACTAATATTCCCCTGAAAACCAGGCGGCAGATTTATCGATATAGCGATGGAAACGGAGAAGTCCACAGGTTCATCTATACATCGAAATAAGCCAGTACTAACAGGAATACATAAAATGTAAGAGCTTCCAGAAAATCATATCTGGCAGTTTGTTTTCAGTGCGCTCAAATCTATCCAAAAACAAGATTTTTATAGAGGATTCACCTCTAAACCAAGACAAATGGCTATCAAAGTTCGACAAACAGAAACTTCAACATTCATCAAGTTACCTATTGACATTTAATAGTTTGTCTCTTTGTCTATCTCTAATTTTATTTTACATACTAATCAAAGCTGGCGCAAGTCATAAGCTTCAATAATAAGGAATTATGTCGTTATTATTTGTATTTTTACAGTTCATGTCGTTTGGCAAAGATGAAGATCAGGGGTATAATTAGGGCAGGTATAGAAGCTGTTACATTCGTGATATGGCGCTGGTTTTTGGTTTTCAAGAATCAGGCATGATACTTGTGGGCTCTGCTCGATAATATTGATGGAGGAAAATGCAATGATTGAAAAAGTGTACGACTACAGCACGACTGATGAAAAGACGGTGGAGAAACTGATAATGGATGACAATGTCAACTATATCCATATGGTTTTCAACCGGGGTGATGGCTTGCCCGAACATTATTCCAATTCAAACGTCTATATGAACGTTATCCGGGGCAATCTGTCCATCACCTTGGATGATCAGGAAACCCATATCTATCAAGGGGGAACGCTCCTTGAGATACCCTATAACACCAAGATGCATGTGCGCAATGAAGGTGACTAGACTTTGGAACTTATAGTCGTGAAGGCGCCCGCTCCCCGAAACTATCTCAAAGACTGACTTTAATGTAAACAATGCTTTACCTGGCTTTAGACTATCCTGATATTTGATTTTGGTAAGGCTATGATATGATGATAAAAAGTCACTCAGGAGGTGATCTTATGGAAGACAGGAAAATCAAGGTTTTGTTCGTATGTGGCGCCAACTCTTTCCGTTCGCAAGTGGCGATGACGCTGCTTAATGGAAAATACGGCGATCGGTTCATCGGTGAAAGTGCGGGATACAAACTAAAACCGATCAGTCTCATGGCCATCAAAGCCATGGCTCAATACGGTTATGATATCGCGAACAATCCATCCAACCGGATTATTGATATCTTCAATCAAGGACGGGTATATGACTATGTCATCACGGTCTGCAACGAAAAAGAAGAGAACGACTGTCCGGTGTTTCCGGGGTCTTCTTTCAAGTTGCATTGGCGGGAATTTCCCAATCCTGAAAATTATCAGGGCGACGAGGCTCAAAAATTCGGTCAGGCGATGTATCTGGTCGAAGCCATGGAAAAAAAGATCGATGCTTTTGTGGCGACAGTTGAATAGACAGCTATCATTTGCAATGCTTGGAATCGGATATTGACACTGAAGGGATCATGAGTCGCTTGGCGGCCTGGGATAAGGGACCGTTGCCAAGGCGTCAGCTCTTGATATTTTCAAATGATGATTGATCCCACGCAACAAGCGTTAATTATACTTAACCTGGGTTTACATGGTTTTGATATCTCCCAAATTGGATATCAGTTATAATATTTGAAAAAGATCTCAATGGAGAAGGTGGAGTTATGGAAAATAAGAAAATTAGAGTGCTGTTCATATGTGTGGCCAATTCTTTTCGCTCGCAGGTTGCGATGTTCGCTTTTGACTGAAAAATACTCAGACCAGTTTATCGGCGAGAGTGCGGGATACAAGGTCACTCCAATCAATCCCCTGGCAGTCAAGGTGATGAAAGAATTCGGTTATGACATTGGGGCTAATCCGACCAACCGGGTTATCGATTTCTACAACCAGGGACGCGCATACGATTATGTGATCACGGTCTGCAATGAAAGTGAAGAAAAGGACTGTCCGGTGTTCCCGGGATCGTTTGTGAAGTTCCACTGGCGCGATTTCGCCAATCCTGAAAATTACCAGGGCGATGAGAATCAGAAACTCGCCCAGGCCCGGGCGCTGGTTGAAGGGATGGCAAAGAGGATTGATGCTTTTGTGGAAACTGTGAGATAAATCAAAAAATGTCCGTTTTCAGCCGCTCCATTATGGGGCGGTTTTTTTATGTTCGATTCGATCTTTTTACGATCATTGGCATCGAAATCGGGATTCGATCCTGGTGATTGGGCCTTGATGGCGTTTTCCAATTGGCCTGAAAACCGGATTAATGACAATTGTCAACAACTGTTTATGACAAAAGTTATCATATAATAAATATATTTATCATTAAAAGTCACAATTACACCACACTAAATGATAACTTATCATAAAAGCGTTTAACTTATCATATGTAAGCGTTGAACAATCATAAAAATTGAGATATGATTGGTGTGTAAAAGATAGATTAGTTGCAACGATCTGGAAATTCAAAACTACAACAGGAGAAAGATAAACTATTATGGGTAAAGTACAAAACATTACAAGAGAATCATGGATACTAAGCACGTTTCCTGAATGGGGAAGCTGGTTGAATGAAGAAATCGATGAAGAGGTAGTCAAACCGAATACGATTGCGATGTGGTGGTTGGGGTGTGTCGGCCTTTGGTTGAAATCGCCTGAAGGCTGCAACATCTCGGTTGACTTGTGGGCCGGCAGCGGTAAACAGACAAAGAAAAACAAGCTGATGGCAGCCGGTCATCAGATGGCCAACATGTGCGGAGGCCGCAAGCTCCAACCGAACCTGAGAAATTCAGTTTCAGTAATCGATCCGTTCAAAATCACCCAACTTGATGCGGTGCTGGCAACTCACTATCATCACGATCATATGGATCCAAACCTCTGCGCGGCAGTGCTTCAAAACCTTGATGAAAGCATCCCGTTCATCGGTCCAAAATATGCGGTTCGCGACTGGATCTCTTGGGGTGTGCCTGAAGAACGTTGCCAGATCGTCAAACCTGGTGATGTGATCAAAATCAAGGACATCGAAATCGTGGTTCTTGAATCATTCGACCGGACATGTCTGGTGACAACTGATGGGGTTCAGGATATACGCGACACTTGTCCTAACGACATGGATGAAAAAGCGGTCAACTTCCTGTTCAAGACTCCTGGAGGAAACATCTACCATTCAGGAGACAGCCACTACTCGATCTACTATGCCAAACATGGCAAAGACCACAAGATCGACGTGGCGTTCGGCTCTTACGGGGAAAACCCGGTCGGTCTTCAAGACAAGATGACTTCGGTCGATATCCTCAGAATGGCTGAAGCGTTGAAATGCGAAGTAGTCGTGCCGATCCACTGGGATATCTGGACCAACATGACGCCTGACCTGTACGAGATCGAGTTGCTCTACAATTTCAAGAAGCCACGCAACCAATATAAGTTCAAGCCGTTCTTCTGGCAAGTCGGTGGCAAATATGTCTATCCAACCGACAAGGAAATAACTCACTTCCACTTCGACCGCGGTTTCGATGACTGCTTCGATGAAGAACCGAACGTGCCTTTCACATCAATATTATAGGGGAATATTATGTTAAAAGAATTTGTCGAACAAAATCATTATAAATTCATTGAAAAAGCCGACACCTGGCAGGACGCCATCCGGCTTAGCTGTCAGGCTCTTGAAGCCGACGGCACAATCGACGAGCGCTACGCCCAGTCGATAATCGAATGTGTCAACGAATATGGGCCATACATCGTCATCATCCCGGATGTGGCGATGCCCCATTCGACCCAGGGAGCGGTCGGTGTCACTCGAAGCGCCATCAGCTTCATGAAGGTCGAACAGCCGGTTGCCTTTGATGAAAACGACAGGGAAAAAGATGCGGTGTTGTTTTTCACCTTGGCGGCGCTAGATCCCGACCAACATCTGGAAAACATGCAGAAACTCGTTGAACTTCTGTCGGATGATGATGTGGTTGAAGCTTTGAAAAAGGCGAAAAGCCCTGAAGATTTATTGGAAATCCAAGCAAAATACATAGACTAATACTAGGGAGAAAATTGAAATGGAAATGTTTTTAACGATTTGGAGTTATTTTGTCAATAACGTTTTGACCAAGCCGCAATACTTTGTCGGTTTGATGGTTTTGATTGGTTACATGCTGCTTAGACACAAATGGTACGACACTCTGTCCGGCGTGATCAAAGCGGTAGTCGGATTCATGATCTTGCAAGTCGGTTCGGGAGGTCTGGTTTCCAACTTCCGTCCGGTATTGGTAGGTTTGAAAGACAAGTTCCAGCTGGACGCGATGGTAATCGACCCATACTTCGGGCAAAATGCCGTAGATGCCGGGGTTGGTGAAGTCTTCGGCCGTACTTTCGGGGATGTAATGTTCCTGTTGCTTATCGCCTTTATCGTAAATATCCTGGTGGTCCGTTTCTCAAGAATCACCAAAATGCGCGCGCTGTTCACTACCGGCCATGTCCAAGTGCAACAAGCGGCAACTGCTTTCTGGTTGATCCTGTTTGCCTTGCCTTTCCTTAACAACACAATGCTTCTTGTGGTTATGGCAATTGTTTTAGGTCTTTACTGGGCAGTCGGGTCGAACCTGACAGTTGAGCCGACTCAAGACCTTACCGAAGGTGCCGGTTTCTGTATCGCCCATCAACAGATGTTCGGGATCTGGGCTGTAGCCAAGATCGCTGAAAAAATGGGTCGCAAAAACGGTAAAGTCCGCCGGATGGAAGATATCGAATTGCCTGGTTTCATGTCAATCTTCAACGAAAACCTTGTTTCCACCGCCTTGTTGATGACTATCTTCTTCGGTGCCATCCTGGTTATCTTGGGTCAGGATTATCTGATCTCAGCCGGATTCATGTCGGAAACTCAATCATTCCTGTTCTACATTCTTGATGTATGTTTGAAATTCTCGGTATATCTTACTGTATTGCAATTAGGGGTACGGACTTTCGTAACCGAACTTACTGCTTCATTCCAAGGTATCGCTGACAAGCTGTTGCCAGGTGCCGTTCCTGGAGTTGACTGTGCCGTTGCTTACGGTTTTGGTTCACCAAATGCGGTTCCAGTGGGATTCTTGGCTGGGGCTTTGGGTCAATTCCTGGCAATCATCGGTCTGATCGTCTTGAAATCACCGACAATCGTTATCGCCGGATTCGTTCCTGTGTTCTTCGACAACGCAACACTGGCTGTCTATGCCAACAACAAGGGCGGATTCAAAGCCGCTGTCATCCTGCCATTCTTTGCCGGGATAATCCAGGTATTGGGTTCGGCATTGATTGCGACATTCGTTGGAATGGCTTCTTATGGCGGATATCTGGGAATGCTTGACTGGGCGACTATCTGGCCAGGTATCACTTTCGTCTTGAAATATCTAGGTATGGCTGGTATCGCAATCATCATCATCGTATTCTTGGCGATTCCTCAATTGCAATATCGCGCCAACAAAGAAGGATACTTCAAATGTACTGAAGACTATGATGAATATGCCCGTTTGAAAGCGGAAAAAGAAGCGCAAAGGGGATAACAAATGAAATTTTTCGTCGATACTGCCAATGTGGCAGACATTAAAAAAGCCAATGACATGGGAGTGATTTGTGGGGTTACCACAAATCCTTCCCTGATCGCCAAAGAGGGCCGGGACTTCAATGAAGTCATAAAGGAAATCACCTCGATAGTCGATGGACCGATCTCCGGTGAAGTCAAAGCGACTACCGAAGACGCGCCGACCATGATTCAAGAAGGGGAAGAGATTGCGAAAATCCACCCCAACATGGTTGTCAAGATCCCGATGACAATCGAAGGGCTTAAGGCCTGCAAGGCGTTGAGCAACAAAGGGATCAAGGTCAACATGACTCTGATCTTCACAGCCAACCAGGCGCTTCTGGCGGCAAGAGCCGGAGCGGCATATGTTTCACCGTTCCTGGGACGTCTTGACGACATTTCCAATGACGGGTTGGTCTTGATTCATGATATCGTGACCATCTTCGATGTCCATGGCATCGATTCAGAAATAATCGCCGCATCCGTGCGCCATCCGATCCACGTGCTCGAATGTGCCAAAGCCGGAGCCCATATCGCGACCGTACCTTACGGCGTGATCGAACAGATGACCAAACATCCCCTGACTGATGTGGGGATTGAAAAATTCAAGAAAGATTATCTAGCAGTATTCAAAGACTAAAAGGAGAAAACTAAAATGAAAATTATTGTATGTTGTGCTAATGGAGCAGGTTCAAGTCTTATGTTGAAAATGGCCGCTCAAAAAGCGACCAAAGCATTGAATATTCCGGTGGAAAAATTGCACCACTGCCCGATTTCGGAAGCGAAGACTGCTGCAAGCGGTTATGACCTGGTTCTTACCAGCCTGGCCTTTGTGGAAATGTTTGCGCCACTTAGAGAAAAAGGGGTAACGGTCATCGGCCTTAAAAACGTCATGTCCGCCAAAGAAATCGAAGAAAAATTAAAAGAAGCCGGACTAGGTCAGTAAAAAAAGTCAGTTGCTAGGGGGTTAGCATATGAAAAACACGAAAGAATCAGTAAACAAACGCCGCGAGAACATCTTTAGGATGATCAAGGAAAACGGCGACATCAAGGTCGAGGAACTGATGGAGCTCGTCGAAGCTTCGCCGCTGACGATCCGGCGCGATCTGCAGTATCTCGAATCGAAGAATCTGATCGAACGCTATTACGGCGGGGTCAAGCTCAACGGGATGTCGCTGATCCAGGAGGTCACTGACGAGGATGCCATCTACAAGCAGCTTATCGGCCAACGGGCCGCCGAGTATGTCGAGGACGGGGACACGATCTTCATCAACACCTCATCGACAGCTTTGGCGATTTTGCCCTACATCACCGCCAAAAGGGTGACTGTTGTTACAAACAATGGCAACGTGATCAATACCCCATACCGGTCCGATGTCACCGTCATCCTTGTCGGAGGCGAGCTGCGCCATGTCAAAGGGACAATGGTCGGCGATTTTGCCCTGGACAACATCAAAAAGGTCGCCGCAAACAAGTGTTTTCTTGGCTGCAGCGGGTTTTCAAGCGACTACGGGATGACTACGGCCATCCTGAGCGAAGTCGTCTTGAACCAGGCCTTCGCCGCCCAGACTGAAGGGCCGGTTATCCTGATGGGGACAAGCGAGAAGATCGGCAAGAAGTCATCGTTTCTCTCGGAGAAGATCGAACGGTTCGACGTGCTTATCACTGACGAATATGCTGACAAGAATGAAATCGAGAAATTTCAGGAGCAGAATCTGATAATCGATTTGGTTTCACGAAAGGATAGAAAATGAAAGCAGTAAAATACAACACATATGAATTGAACAAATGCTACTCGATAGCACCGTTAAAATACAATAATGAAGACTACATTTTAGTAGCCGCCGAAAAGCAGGATGAATGTCTGCTTTTTGATTTGGCCGGAAACCTGGTCGACACCATCTGGGACGGTCCTGGCGGGACGATGTCGATGGTCCAGGTGCCAGGAAGCAATGGCGTCTTCCTGGCGACCCAGAAGTTCTACTCGCCCAATGATTCCAAGGAAGCCAAGATTGTCGTGGTTTCTCCCACGGCCAAAGGGTGGGATGTCAAGACCCTGGTCGAACTGCCGTTTGTCCACCGCTTCGACATCCTCGAATACAACAATGCCAACTACCTTATTGCCTGCAGCTTGAAATCGGGTCACGAGTTCAAGGATGACTGGAACCACCCGGGAGAGATCCTGGTGGCAAAGCTGCCGGATGATCTAGACGGATTCGATGAAACAAACCAACTCGAGCTTAGCGTAATCAAAAGCGGCCTGCTCAAAAACCACGGGTACTCGAAAATTGCCAACCATTATGGTCAAGTGGCCCTGGTCGGTTCCAACGAGGGAATCCTCAAGGTTGTGCCGCCGTACGTCGAGGATGAGGAATGGAACATCATTACCCTGTACAACCAGCCAGTTTCCGATATGGTGATGGCCGATCTCGACAATGACGGAAAAGAGGAAATCGTCATCGCGACGCCGTTCCATGGTGATACTGTCAAGGTTTTAAAACTTATCGATGGGGATTACCAGGAAGTCTACCAGGTGCCATTCAAGATGGAATTCACCCACTCGCTGTGGGCTGGAGAGATCTATGGCAACAAGATGGCGATCATCGGCCATCGCCAGGGTGAACGCAATATCATCAGGATTTCTTATGAAAACAACGGCTACGTTACGGAAGTGCTCGACAAGGATGTCGGAAGTGCCAATATCTATCTGTACGAAGTCGATGGTGAAAAACGGATGGTATCGACCAACCGCGAAATCGACCAGATCGGCTTCTATCGGTTCGAACGATGAGTGCAAAGCGACAATATGCGCTGGGGGTTTATGAGAAGGCACTTCCCAATGAACTTTCGATAGCGCAGAAACTTGAAGCGGCGAAAATCGCCGGTTACGACTTTATGGAACTCTCGATCGACGAAACCGACGAGAAGCTGGCCCGCCTTGACTGGACCCCGCTCCAACGCAAGCAGATCAAGGACTCAATCCACGATATCGATATGCCTATTGAGACCATGTGTCTTAGCGGCCACCGAAAATATCCCCTGGGTTCCAATGATCCTGCAATCGTTGCCCGTTCGCTGGAGATAATGGAAAAGGCAATCGCCTTGGCTGCGGATCTTGGAATCAAGATCATCCAGCTGGCCGGCTATGATGTTTACTATGAGGAATCAAGCGAAGCAACAAAAGCTCGCTTTGGAAAAAATCTGAAAAAATGTGTCGATATGGCAGCCCAAAAAGGAGTCATCCTGGGCTTCGAGACAATGGAGACCGAGTTCATGAATACCGTTAAAAAAGCGATGGCTTACGTGAACCTGATCGATTCGCCATATCTCCACGTATATCCCGATTGTGGCAATCTGAAAAACGCTTCAGTCACTTACAACAGCGATGTCTATAAGGATATCAAGAGCGGTGAAGGTCACCTGGTGGCCATGCATCTCAAGGAGACCGTTCCCGGGGTGTTTAGGGAAGTTCCTTACGGCAGTGGCCATATCGATTTTCCAGCCATGATTGACGTGGCCTGGAATCTGGGAGTCCGCCGTTTCGTGAGCGAATTCTGGTATGTCGACAGTCTCGACTATCAAGGGGACCTCAACGACGTAAGGAAACTGTTTGGCACATTGCTTGATCAGAAAATGGAGGATACTTTATGTTAGAAGAATTGAAAAAAATAGTGTATGAAGCCAACATGGAGCTGCCTAGATATAATCTTGTTACCTTCACCTGGGGCAATGTCAGCGCCATCGACCGGGAAAGCAACCTTATTGTCATCAAACCAAGCGGGGTCGACTACGACAAGCTAAGCCCCGGTGACATGGTTGTTGTCGATCTTGATGGCAATGTGGTCGAAGGCAAATACAATCCCAGCTCGGATACGCTGACCCATATCGAGCTGTACAAGGCGTTCAAAAACATCGGCGGGGTGGTTCATACCCACTCGCCATGGGCGACTTCATGGGCCCAGGCCGGTCGCGAAATTCCATGCTATGGGACTACCCATGCCGACTACCTTTACGGCGAAGTCCCTTGCGTTCGCAACCTTTCCAAAGAGGAAATCGACGAGGGCTATGAGATGAACACCGGCAAGATCATCGTGGCGGAATTCGCAAACCGCGATTACGAAGCGATGCCGGCGGTCGTTTGCAAGAACCATGGTCCTTTCACCTGGGGCAAGGATGCGATGGATGCAGTCCACAACGCTGTTGTCCTCGAGGAAGTCGCCAAAATGGCGACCCAGACTGAAATATTGAACCACCATGTGCAACAAGCCCCTAAGGTGCTCCAGGACAAGCACTACTTCCGCAAGCACGGGGCCAACGCCTACTATGGTCAAAAGTAAGGAGAGCTTAATGAATAATAATGACTTGAAAATAGCGGCCAACCAGATCCGCCAGTCGATCGTCCAGATGGTCCACTGCGCGAGTTCCGGACATCCCGGCGGATCGCTGTCGGCGGCCGACATACTCACATACCTTTATTTTGTCGAAATGAACATCGACCCGAAAAATCCGAAAATGGAAGAAAGAGACCGGTTCGTCCTGTCAAAGGGCCATGTAACTCCGGCTTACTATTCGACCTTAGCCCAGCGCGGTTACTTTGATATTGCCGAACTTGAAACATTCAGAAAAGTCAACAGCCGTCTTCAGGGTCATCCGGCGATGCAGTACATCGAAGGGATCGACATGTCATCGGGGTCGCTTGGCCAAGGCCTTTCGACCGCGGTGGGAATGGCCAAGGCCTTCAAGATGGATGGCAAAGAGAACCGGGTCTATGCCCTTTGTGGTGACGGGGAACTTCAGGAAGGTCAGATCTGGGAGGCGGCAATGTTCGCCGGTTCCAACCTGCTTGACAACCTGACGGTCATCGTCGACAACAACAATCTCCAGATTGACGGTTCGATTGAAGAGGTCAACTCGCCATATCCGATCGACAAGAAATTCGAGGCCTTCAATTTCAACGTGATCGTGATCGACGGCCACAATTTCGATGCGATCGCCGAAGCCTTCAAACAGGCCCGTCAAACCAAATGTATGCCAACCGCCATCATCGCCAAGACGATCAAAGGCAAGGGCGTATCTTTCATGGAGGACAATGTGGCATGGCATGGCAGCGCGCCAAATGCCGCCCAATGTCAGCAGGCCCTGGCCGATCTTAAGAAAGTTGAGGTGGAATGACGATGGCTGAAAAAATAGCGACAAGAATATCCTACGGTGAGACTCTGGTCGAACTGGGGAAAATCCATGACGACCTGGTTGTCCTCGATGCCGATCTGGCAGCGGCCACCAAGACCGACATGTTCAAAAAAGCGTTCCCGGATCGGTTCATCGATGTGGGAATCGCCGAATGCAATCTGATGGGTATCGCTGCGGGAATGAGCACCTGTGGCAAGGTTCCTTTCTGTTCGACCTTCGCGATGTTTGCATCGGGACGGGCGTTCGAGCAGGTCCGCAACACAATCGGATACCCCCACCTGAATGTGAAAATCGGGGCGACCCATGCCGGGATCACCGTCGGTGAAGACGGGGCATCCCATCAGTGCAACGAGGACCTTGCCTTGATGAGCACGATTCCAGGAATGACAGTCATCGTTCCAAGTGACGATATCGAAGCCCGGGCGGCAGTAAAAGCGGCCTACGAGACTTATGGTCCGATGTATCTCCGTTTCGGCCGGGCCCCGGTGGATATCATCAACGATTTCGAAGGCTACAAGTTCGAAATCGGCAAAGGTGTCAGACTCAAAGAAGGAAAAGACATCACCATCATCGCGACCGGAATCTGCGTTGGCAATTCCCTGGAAGCGGCCAAGATGCTTGAAAATGATGGCATCAGTGTCGAAGTCATCAATATCCATACGATCAAACCGCTTGATACAAACATCATAATCGAATCGGCCAAAAAGACAAACCGCGTCTTCACGGTCGAAGAACATTCGGTGATCAACGGTCTTGGTTCTCAAGTTGCCAGCACCCTGGCTGAAAATTATCCGGTCAAGGTGACCAAACTGGGGATGTACGATCTCTTCGGGCAGTCGGGACCGGCCAATGAGCTTCTGGTCAAATACCAGCTTGATCCGACCGGAATCTACAACCAGATCAAAGAAAAACTATAAGATCCTAAATTCTGATTTGTTTACATATCCCTTATCTAAGCAAAAACCCAACCATCGCCAGGTTGGGTTTTTGCGGTTTTTACAAATTAATCGAAAGCAAACCAGGTTGCTTTTGAAAGTATTGTGTGTTATTCTTTCTTTAGAAATGGGTGAATGACATGAACAAAAGACAGGCAAAAATATTGGAATTGCTTAGCGAACAGAAAAAAATAGAAGTGGCGAAACTCTCGGAGCTTCTCGGGGTTTCCCAGGTGACGATCCGCAAGGATCTTGTCCAGCTTGAAACAAGCGGGATGCTTGTAAGGGAACACGGGTTTGCGACCTTGAACGAAAGCGACGACATCAACAACCGGATGGCTCATCATTACCAGACAAAACAAAAGATTGCCGCCCTGGCTGCCAGCTCGATCCAGAACGGGGAGACAGTCATGATCGAATCGGGATCATGCTGCGCCCTGGTGGCCCTGGAAATCGCTGCGACAAAAAAGGATGTCACCATCATCACCAATTCGGCTTTTATCGCCGATTACATCAGGAAGACCGGCAACGTCAAGATAATCCTGCTTGGCGGAGAATACCAGAGAGAATCCCAAGTCATGGTGGGGCCGATAACCAGGAAGTGCGTCGAGAGTTTTTATGTCGCGAAGTTTTTCATCGGCACCGACGGTTTCTCGATTGACTCGGGATTCACGGGAAACGACTATATGCGGGCCGAAACGGTCAAGGATATGGCTAGACAGGCCAAGGATGTCATCATCGTATCCGACTCGTCCAAGTTTGCCAAGATTGGGGTTGTCAACCTGTTGCCAACCAGCGCCATATCCAAGGTGATCACCGACAGCAATATCCCGATGGCCGATGAGGAGTATCTGGCCGGGGTGAACATCGCCGTTGAAAAAGTTGCCGGATAATTCTCCAACTCGCAAAATCTTCATATAATTGAACCAATCATCCAGACACGCTTACTATTGATGTGGGCGTTTTTTTTACGCAAAAGCATAATGAATTATGTTTCGAATGAAATTAAAATCATTTATTTATGAAATGATGTTGACATTCATCCTTGTTGTGATAATATTTATTGTGTAATGAAACAATAAATGGTTTCGAATGAAATCAAGGAGAAGAATATGAAAAATGTGGAACATTTCGGCGACCTGACCCAAAGAATGAACGAATTCCGGGAAAAGGTTTTGGAGAAGAAACCTTACATCGATGCCCAGCGGGCCCTGTTGGCGACTGAGGCGTACCAGGCCAACCAGCACCAGAGCGCGGTGATGAAACGGGCCCTGATGCTAAAAAACATCCTGGAGAAAATGGATATCTATATCGAAGATGAGACATTGATTGTCGGCAACCAGGCGGCATCGAACAAGGATGCCCCGGTATTTCCCGAGTATACCCTCGATTTTGTGATCAACGAGCTCGACCTGTTTGAAAAGCGGGACGGCGATGTGTTCTACATAACCGAAAAGACCAAAGAGGACTTGCGTACGATCGCACCTTTCTGGAAGAACAACAACCTCCGGGCCAAGGGCGGGGCGCTGCTGCCCGACGAGGTGGCAGTGTTCATGGAGACTGGCTTCTTTGGAATGGAAGGGAAGCTCAATTCCGGTGATGCCCATCTGGCGGTCGACTATCAGACGATGCTCGAGACCGGCCTTAAAGGTTACCAAAGGCGGGTCGAAAGGCTCAAAGGGGAACTTGACCTTTGCGACGTTGCAAGCATCGACAAGTACCAGTTCTACAAGGCCGTGCTTATTGTCATCGAGGCGGTAAGGACGTTCGCATCCCGCTATGCTATCCTGGCCCGGGAGATGGCAGATACTGCCAGTGGCCAAAGAAAAGAGGAACTGCTTGAAATCAGCCGGATCTGCGACAAGGTACCTTATGAAGCGGCGGAAACATTCCAGGAAGCGCTCCAGGCCACCTGGTTTATCCAGCTGATCTTGCAGATCGAATCGAACGGCCATTCCCTTTCGTACGGCCGCTTCGACCAGTATATCTATCCTTATTACAAGGCGGACAAAGACAATGGGAAAATAACCGATGACCAGGTGGTCGAACTGCTTAACAACCTGTGGATCAAGACCTTGACCATAAACAAGATCCGCTCGCAATCACATACGTTCTCAAGTGCGGGCAGCCCGATGTACCAGAACGTGACCATCGGCGGCCAGACTCCGGACAAAAAGGATGCGACCAATGAGCTTTCCTACCTGATTTTGAAATCGGTTGCCCAGACCAGGCTGCCCCAGCCCAATCTGACAGTCCGCTATCATCGCAACATGCCAAAAGAATTCATGGATGAGGCGCTGGAAGTGATGAAGCTGGGAACCGGGATGCCGGCATTCAACTCGGATGAAATCATCATCCCGTCGTTCATTGAAAAGGGTGTCAGCGAAGAGGATGCCTACAACTACTCGGCAATTGGCTGTGTCGAAACGGCGGTTCCGGGAAAATGGGGCTACCGCTGCACCGGGATGAGCTACATGAACTTCCCGCGGATCCTGCTTATCGTGATGAACGACGGCATCGATCCGACCACCGGCCGACGCTTTGTCGCGGGGCGGGGGCATTTCAAGGACATGACCAGCTTCGATCAGCTGATGGAGGCCATCAATGATGTGATGCGCGAGCTGACCAGGATGAGTGTCATCGTTGAAAACGCAATCGACCTGGCTTTGGAACGTGATGTTCCCGATGTGCTATGCTCAACACTGACCCAGGACTGCATCGGACGGGGAAAAACCATCAAGGAAGGCGGAGCAATCTACGATTTCATTTCCGGATTGCAAGTCGGAATCGCCAACATGGCCGACTCTTTGGCGGCCATCAAGAAGCTGGTTTTCGAGGAAAAAACAATCACCACCCAGCAGCTTTTCGATGCGCTTCAGGACAACTTCGAAAGTGAAGAAGGCAAGAAAATCCAGATGCTGCTCATAAACGATGCTCCCAAATACGGCAATGACATCGATTATGTCGACAACCTGGTTGTCGCTGTGTATGACACCTATCTTGACGAGATGAAAAAATACCCGAACACCCGGTATGGCCGGGGTCCGATCGGGGGTATCCGCTACGGTGGGACTTCGAGCATTTCTGCCAATGTCGGTCAGGGCTTTGGCACCATGGCCACACCGGACGGCCGCAAGGCGCGAACCCCGCTGGCCGAAGGCTGTTCACCGGCCCACAACTGTGACAAGTCCGGGCCGACTGCGGTGTTCAAGTCGGTGGCCAAATTGCCGACCCATGAAATCACCGGCGGGGTCCTGCTCAACCAGAAGGTAACTCCGCAGCTGTTGCAGGATGAAGGAAACAAGCAGAAACTGTCAATGATGATCAGGACATTCTTCAACCGTCTTGACGGCTACCATGTCCAGTACAATGTCGTTTCCGGGGATACCCTGATCGAAGCGCAAAAATATCCGGAAAAACACCGCGATCTGATTGTCCGGGTTGCCGGCTATTCGGCATTCTTCAATGTGCTCTCGAAAGCGACCCAGGATGACATCATCGAGCGGACCGAACAAACTTTATAGGAGACAAAAAATGGAATTCATTATCGATACAGTAAATCTAGAACAGATCGCCAGGGCGATCGAATACCTGCCAATTTGCGGGGTCACCAGCAATCCTTCGATTGTCAAAGCTACAGCGCCAGAGAATTTCTTCGACCATATGCGTGAGATACGCAAGATGATCGGAATGGAGCGCAGTCTCCATATCCAGGTCATCGGACGCGACTGTGCGAACATGGTTGCACAGGCCCATCGGATTTTAAGCGAGATCGACGACCAGGTCTATGTCAAGGTCCCGGTCTGCCATGAAGGGATCAAGGCCATCAGGATTCTAAAAAAACAGGGGATCAGGGTGACCGCGACAGCAGTCTACGATCTGATGCAGGCGTACCTTGCGCTGGCGGCGGGGGCCGACTATATCGCACCTTATGTCAACCGGATCGGCAATCTCGGGGGCGATCCGATGACATTGATTGACGAGCTGGCCCACCGGATAGCACTTGATGGAGCAAAGACGAAGATTGTCGCCGCCTCGTTCAAAGGCGTGGCGCAAGTCAGGGATTCGCTCAACCACGGGGCCCAGGCAGTGACCGTTCCCACCGCCATCCTCGACCAGATTTTCGTCAATCCCAGCATTGAAAAAGCAATGAGCGATTTCAACTCCGACTGGTACTCGATGTACGGTCAGGGCGTTGGTATTTGCGACCTGTGATATCCGCCTCCCATAAGGATTCTTATGGGAGGTTTTGTTTTGACTCCATCACGCAAAAAAGACCAGCTAGGCTGGTCTTAGAAGAAACAATCGATGCCATTTTGGATGAAGATTTCCTGGTAATCCTTTAGATCTTCCTTGTAAAGCGCCTTGATGTTGCCATAGGCGTATTTGCGGTTGAGCAGATCGTATTTGCCCTGGCCAAACTGGTGGAAAGGCAGCAGCTGGACCTGGAAAATGTTTAGCTTCCTGAACAGGGCGACAAAACTCCTGGCGTCATCGAGGGAATTGTTGAAATCGGGGATAACCGGAATCCGGGGCAGGATTTCCAGCCCGTTCTTGCAAGCCCACAACAGGTTGGCTAGAATCTGCTCATTGGTCACTCCGGTCATCTCCCTGTGTTTGATCGAGTCATGGTGCTTGACATCGAAAAGCAGCAGATCGAAAAGCGGGGCGATTTTCTGGAATGTTGCCGCGCTTGCGAATCCGGTCGTCTCCAGGGCGACATGGATATCGTGGGCTTTTAACGCTGGGAGGAGTTTTTCCAAAAATGCCGGTTGGAGCAGCGCCTCGCCGCCCGACAGGGTCACGCCGCCGTTGGATTCTTCATAGAAGTCCTTGTCCTGGAGACACAAAGCGACGATGTCTGCCACGCTTCTGGATTCGCCCTCTCTGGTCAAGGCGTGCTGCGGACAGAAGGCGAGACATTCCTGGCAGCCGTCGCATTTGTTGCGGTCGATCACGATCCGGCCTTCTTGAAAGGAAATGGCACCTTTTTTGCAGCCCGGGATGCACTTTTTACAGCCGCTGCATTTCTTGGCATCCCACAGGATTACGATTTTGCCTGATTGCGATTCGGGATTGGCGCACCAGCGACAGTGCAGCGGGCAACCCTTGAAAAAGACGGTCGTGCGGATGCCCGGCCCGTCATGGATTGAGAATTTCTGGATATTGAAGATAAGACCTTGGTCCATTGTTGATCAGCTCCTTACCCGGATATGATAACATGAATTGATTCGAATGTAAATAATATACTTTCATATGAAGCTCAAATTGGATGCGGACTGCCTCGTTCCCGCCGGTTCGGGCATGACTGTCAGCGGTTGAGTCCATAAGTCGTCAAGTTAGGGTTTCCATGTGTTGATTTGTGGTTGGCCCGGGAGTATAATGGTTACATGTATAAATTAACCAGAAGAGGGGAACATTATGGAAATACTGATTGACACAATCGATCTCGACCAGATCAAAGAAGCGGTCGAATACCTGCCGGTTGCCGGCGTTACAAGCAATCCTTCGATCGTCAAGAAAACAGCGCCAGCGGATTTTTTCAAGCATATGAACGAAATCCGCGCCATCATCGGCCAAAAGCGCAGTCTCCACGTCCAGGTCATCGCCACCGATGCCCCGGGCATGGTCGCAGAGGCGCTGGAGATTCTTGAAAAAATCGACAAGAACGTCTATGTCAAGATTCCGGTGAGCTACGAAGGGATCAAGGCAATCAAGATCCTCAAGGAAAAAGGAGTCCGGGTGACTGCGACGGCCATCTATGACCTGATGCAGGCCTATCTTGCCCTGGAAGCGGGAGCCGACTATCTCGCACCTTATGTCAACCGGATCGGCAATCTTGGGGGTGACCCGATGGAACTTATCGACAACCTGGCCATGAAGATCGCCAGCGACGATTACGATGCGAAAATCGTGGCAGCCAGCTTCAAAGGAGTGGAGCAGGTCAAACAGTCGCTCAATTTCGGGGCCCAGGCCATCACCGCACCAGTGGAGGTCCTCAAGGCGGTGTTCGCCAATCCCAATATCGCCAAGGCAATCAAAGATTTCAACAGCGACTGGCAGGATGTCTATGGGGCCAATGCCGGCCTGGTGGATTTGAAATAGGAGAACTATCCCCTGCCATGAAGATGGCCTTACAGGTCATTGGCGGTTCCACCTTTCCCGGTGGAATTTTTTTACGCCGGCATGGAGGCATCCGGCTTGGAAACCATAGCCAAAGTGGCATCATATTTGGTTGAACTTGGCCTTGATTTTTGGTACCTTATAAATGGAATGGGATTTTGATAATCAAGGAGCAGGGGGCGGCAAATTATGAAAAAGGTGATCGTGATCGGTTCTCCGGGAAGTGGCAAGAGCACATTTTCACGGGAACTGCAGCAAATAACGGGAATAAAGCTGTTTCATCTTGACTTGTTGTTCCACCGGCCGGACCGGACAACCTGTCCGATGGAAAAATTCGATGATAAGCTCACAATGATCATGGATAGGGATGAGTGGATAATCGATGGCAACTATGCCCGGACGCTTCAAGCCCGGCTTGAAAGATGCGACACCGTCTTCTAGCTCGATTATCCGGTTGATTTGTGTCTTGCAGGCATCCACGCCCGGATTGGCCGGCCCCGGCCGGACATGCCCTGGATCGAGACGGAGGCAGATGAGGAGTTTTTAAAATTTGTGCAAAATTTCAAGACTGATGTCGAACCGGAGATGGCCAAACTGATCAAAGCGTGCCAGCCCCATAATGTCCGCCGCTTCAAATCCCGCAAAGAGGCAGCCGATTATCTTGAAAACCTGAAGATCCAGGCAAGTGGCTCAAACGCGCTGTGATCATGATACTAGCCAAGCCCGCTTTGGGGCGGGGATGGATGGCTTCTGGCAAACGGAGCTAAAAAATGGAAAAAATGGAGAAATACAATGAAGATAGGTTTTTTTGATTCGGGAATAGGGGGCGTCACCGTTCTTTACGAAGCGGTGAAATTGCTGCCCGGGGCTGATTTCATCTATTATGCGGATACAAAAAATGTCCCTTATGGTCCCAAGGCCAAGGAAGAAGTGTTCAACTATATCGCCATGGCGATGGAGTTTCTGGTAAGCCATGAGGTGGATGCCATAGTGATCGCCTGCAACACCGCCACAAGCATCGCCATCGAGCGGATTCGAAGCAAATACGCGATCCCCATCATCGGGATGGAACCGGCGGTCAAACCGGCGCTCGAAAATGTGCGCGGAACCGACCGGAGTGTCCTGGTGACGGGAACGCAGCTGACCCTCAAGGAGGAAAAGCTCCACAACCTTATCGCCCGGCTCGAAAGCGGCAATGTCGTCGAACTGCTGCCCTTGCCGGGGCTTGTGCAATTCGCGGAACGGCTGGAGTTCAACAGCGAAGCTGTAACCGCCTATCTCAAGGAACAGTTTGCAAGATTCGACCTGGAAAACTGCGACACCATAGTGCTGGGGTGCACCCATTTTCCTTACTTCAAGGACACCATCAAGGAGCTGGTGCCAGCCCATATCTCCATCATCGACGGGAGCATCGGGACGGCCAAGAACCTCAAACGGATCATGGAGCAGCGGGGCTTCGACCTTGCCGGTAAAAAAACCATCACCTTCTACAATTCCGGTGTTGAAGCGGATTGCCAGGAGCAAGCCAAATTCGACAAGCTGTTCGCCCGGCTGAGGATGCTCGATGAAAAGATGAAGCCTTGATTGTGGTTTTAAAGGATAAGGCATAATGCAACAAACATAATAAACGCCAAACTAAAACAGGCTGAACATATCAGCCTGTTTTAGCGTTATTTGTGTTCCCACTTATTGCCATGTTTTGACGTAGGCGGTAAGCGGTCACCCTTGTCAATGTGAACAACGCGGGGTTTGTCTAGTTTGCCACCACGAGGACCGGTTTCAACCCATTCACCAGGTTCAACATTGTCAGTACCAGGGGTTGCAAGGTTCTTTTTCATAAAGATGACCTCCTTTTTATTATCTTTATCTCTACCTGTATTATACACCTGATTTTAATTTGTGCCCATAAAAAGAGAGCTTTTTCAAAACTACGAAATTGTTTTTCATCTCCTGAACAAAATGTTTTTTATTCATGGAATAAAAATTTCAATGGGTTCCACCGGTGCAATATATCCAGCTTTCCAATATGGCCCGGGCCATTACTCATGTGAAATGGCCCGGAACTCCGGCATCCAGATTTGGCAAGGGGCTGGAATTGTCAAGTTTGGTTGGCTGATGGATAGATAATCCGATAATGAAAGGCCTGCGAAACTGATTTTGTTTTCAGATTTTAAAATTATCTCCGATAATCCCCGGTTCTTGTTATAATCACCCTAATACGGATGACAGGAGGATGACAGGATGGATTTCAAGATCGGTTTGACCACGAAAAACCGCAATTATCACAGGAAGGTGTTTTTCTGCCTTTTGGGTCTGTTCATCTCCGCCTTTGGGATGAGCTTGCTGATAAAATCGGCCCTGGGCCAGAGCACGGTCTCGGCTTTGGCTTACAATCTTTCCCTGGTTTCCGGAATCAGGACCGGGACGATCGTCGCCTATGTCAATTACCTTTGTCTTGTCGGCCAGATTGTTTTGCTCAAGAAGGATTTCAAGCCATTCCAGCTGCTGCAGCTGGGGATCACCTTTGTCTTCGGGGCGATGGTCAACTTCTTTCTCTATGATTTCTTTTTGACAGCCAATCTCGTCTTGGCGGACTACCCCTTGCAGGCGGCAACCTTCCTGGTGGGGATTGCCATCATGGCTTTTGGGGTGGCGCTGGTATTCGTGGCTGATTTTGTATTTTTGCCCTTCGAAGGATTCTGCAAACTGCTCGCCAGCCATTTGAATCTGCCATTTGGCAAGTTGCGCGTGGCAATCGATTCGTCACTGGTGGTCATATCACTCGTCCTGATCTTCACCCAGAGCCTGCCCAACACCTCAATCAGGGAAGGGACCCTTCTCTATGCCCTGGCCTTTGGCTTTTTGATCAACTTCTTTTTAAGCCAACTCAACAAGATGCAAATATTCCAACAAGAAGACCAGATTAAAAGCAGCTGAAACACTCAGCTGCTTTTGTGGTTATTTGACGATCTTCCAGTAACCCTGGCTGGCAGGGGTGCAGGCGACAGTGGAACCGACTCCCGTGATACTGCCAAGTAGCTCATAATCGGTGCCTTTGTGGGAAACCGTGGCGTCACCGACTGTATTGTCATTTCGATAATGGACATAATAGACACCATTGATGCAGACCATGCTTGATTGGATATCGCCCGCTTTCACGTCGTTACTGCCATAGGCGGCAAAGTAGACGGTATTGGTGTCCTGTGAAACAACCGGAACCCAGTATAGATCTTCTTCGCTGGATATCAGGTCTTTTTCGGCTGCTGTGACATCCTGGTATTGACTGTTGGCCAAAACAAACTCCCGGAAATTCTTGGTTGTGCTGTTTTTGTTGACCAGGTCGGTCTTGTTGTCGGTATACATCTTGATGATATCGGTCGGGTCGAGATATGTCGCAACCGGATTGGCGCCATCGAAGATGACCACTTGCTTGTTGACCTTGACCAAAGCCACCTTGGCTGAACCGTCAAGGGCGGTGAAGTCGAACAGGAAAGAGTTGGCCGGCACGTCTTCGTCGTGGTAGCTGTTTGCTTCGCTGTAGTAAAGCAGGCTGTTGAGATTGAGCTCGCTGTCAAGCTGGTCGTTGACGTTGGCGATTATGGAGGCATTGGCCGTTTCATCCTGGTAGGTCATTTGGGCGTTTTCAAGCTTGTTGTCGATGGCATAGCGTGCCTGTTCGACCTGGAGAACCGAGTAGATGCTTTGGGCCTGCTGGATGTACTTGGCGTTGAGCGCGTCGGATACATAGCCCAATAGCACCGGAAAGGCGATTGCCGCGAGCACAGCCATGATCAGGATGACGACGATCAGTTCAACAAGGGTGAATCCTTTATTGTTTTTCATGATATCAACTCCCTTTGACTATAATTATACTGGTGGCAAGCAAATTAGACAAGAACTAAGCAACATAATCAATAAAAAAAGGGGAGTTGGTTACTCCCGCTTTTAATTTGTTTGTTCCTCGTGATGCAGTCTGCTGTTTTGTTTAAGCTCGATGACCTTTTGCGGTGTCAGGCTGTGATCGAAATCGGTCGTCCCTTCGTTGCAGGCTGTCTCATAAAACCAGCACTTGTACAGGATCGCGTTATATGTTTTTTCCATTTCGGCCATCTTTTTTTCCATATGGGCCTTCTGGCGGTGGAACATGTCACGCCGCTCCTCGATTGTCTCATCGCCCAAAAGGGTCCAGTCGACAAACTGCTTGATGTCCTTGATTGAAAGTCCCGAAGCCTTGAGGCATTGCACCAGGCGCAACAGGTTAAGATCGTCCTGGTTGAATGTCCGGATGCCGCTTGGAGTCCGGTTGACCAAAGGCAGCAGGCCTTCCTTGTCGTAATAACGCAAGGTGGATGGGGTGATACCTAAGATTTTCGCTACTTCTCCGATTGAATATTCCATAGTTTCCTCCAAACTTAAAGTTAACTTTAATAGTTATGGAATTTATTTTATCATTTATCGCCATAATGTCAAGCAAACATTAGCCAAAGAAGATGCCCGGGTTTTCTTATGCCAGGCAGGGGCGCGGGAGGGGTTATGAATTCCGGTTATCATGACAGATGTCGCACCTTCTTGATAAAAAAAGGAATAAAAGTTCAGGATTTATGGCTCTGGATTCGATATTGCGGACTTTAGCTCCCCAATGGTCCACGGACCTTTTATTTGTGGGGAAATATGCTATTATTTTTTTGCCAGGAACAAATGATTCCTGAAAGAAAACACGGAGGATTCAGTTATGGAATTTAAAAGCATCATGCACGTTTCATTCTTCACCGACCAGATGGATGTGATGCGGGATTTTTATGAGAACAAACTTGGCTTGAAAACCAAGATCGTTACCCGCGCCCGCCTTTACGAAGGATTGAACCGTGGGGCCTACAGCGAAGTGGCAAAAATCGATCCTGATCGGATCATCATCGTCTACATCGAGATCGCTCCAGGCCAGTTCATCGAACTTTTCCCCAAAAACGAGGGTCAAAAGGAACATGACCAATGGAATGAACGGGTAGGCTATTCGCATTTCGCCCTGCTTGTCGATGATATCGAAGACACAAGAGACCAGCTTGTCGCTGCCGGAGTGGAAATCGACACGCCCCTTTCAAAAGGGCCTTCGAACACTTGGCAGATGTGGGTTCACGATCCCGATGGGAATAAATTCGAAATCATGCAATACACGCCCGAATCGTTCCAGTTGGTTGGAAGCATCATGGAGTCCAAATAGTCAACCCGCTTGATCGAAGCAACTTGTATTAATCGCAAAATGAAAATCCAATGAGGTGGAAAAAATGAAACTAGGAATTTTAGGAACCGGCATGATTGTCCAGGATTTGTTCAGGACAATCGACCTGATTCCAATTGAAAAAAAATATCTGCTGGGAACTCCAAGTACGAAGGACCAAACCGCAGAGCTTGCCAATAAATACAATCTTGACGGCTATGATCTCGATTATGATGCATTGCTTGCCCGCGATATTGACACTGTCTATGTGGCCTTGCCAAACTACCTGCACTATTCTTTTGCCAAAAAGGCTCTCGAGAGCGGGAAACATGTCATCATCGAAAAGCCGGTGACTGCCAATGCGACCGAGCTTAAGGAGCTCATGGCCATCGCCAGGGAAAAGGACCTGTTTATCCTCGAAGCGATGAACATCCACTACCTGCCTACCTACAAGGCGCTTAAAGAAAAAGTTGAGGAAGTGGGAGCAGTCAAGATTGTCAGCTTCAACTACTCGCAATATTCATCACGCTACAATGCGTTCAAAAACGGGGACATCCTGCCGGCATTCGACTGCCATAAGGCCGGTGGGGCACTGATGGATCTAAATGTCTACAACCTCCATGGCATCATCGGCATCTTCGGCCGGCCCCAGAACATCATATACCAGGCCAACATTGAACGGGGCATCGACACCAGCGGAATCATGTTGCTTGACTATGGAACGTTCAAGGCTGTTTCAATCGGTGCGAAAGACTGCAAGGCACCGGTCATGCTGACAATCCAAGGTGATCAGGGGGTGATCCGGGTTGACACGCCAATCAACCAGCTCAAATCTTTCGAATATCTCACCAACACCAATGAAAGTGAGACTGTCGCGATCGACAACGACAAGCACCGCCTGTACTATGAGTTTGTCGAATTCGGCCGCATCATCGACAGCAATGACCAGACAAAGGCGAAACAGATGCTTGAGTTGAGTTTTGTTGTCAGCGAAGTTATGGAAGAGGCCCGCAAACAAGCCGGTATCGTCTTCGACAACGATTTGAAATAATGCTTTTGTGCATAGTTCGAAACTTCCACAAATTTCAAATCATCCACACATCCAAAGGTTTCATTGACAAAATGATGGGCCTGAGGTATATTGTTATTGACTTGAGGATGATTGTTACATAATGAAATAGAATATATTCAAAAGTTATCTAGGGTTTTGCAGTTTTAATGGGCAGCGACCAAGAGATAACTCACAGTTGAAACTGTGTCACGGAAGGACAAAAGCCTGGGAGATATTATGACGATATCTTTCAGGCTTATTTTGATTTTTGATGATATTTGTGTTTTCTGGAAGAAAGGATGCTCAAAATGTTTAGAACTATGAGAAGAAAAAAACAATTATTATCAACGGAAGAAATAGAGGTGATAATGAAAAGATGCACAAACGGCGTCTTGGCCTGTTTGGGTGATGATGACTATCCGTATGCCGTCCCGGTGAGTTTTGTTTACTTTAACGATAGAATATATTTCCACACGGCAAAAGCAGGCCATAAGATCGATGCGATAACAAGATATTCAAAAGTATCATTTTCGGTGGTTGATGAAGATACTGTAGTAAGCGAAGAGTATACAACATACTTCCGCAGTGTTATCGCTTTTGGGAAAGCTAGAATAGTTGGGGAGAATGAAAAATTGGCGGCCTTTAAGGAATTGGTGAAAAAGTATTCCGGCGATCAACCGATGGATGCCCAACATAAGGAAATTGAAGGTGTGTTCATGCATATATAGTTGCGATAGATGTTGAGCATATAACAGGTAAAGAAGCTATCGAATACAGCAAAGCAAAAAAACAGTGACGATATATGGAGATTGGGACGAATCCTGATCCTGTTGCACCTGCCGAACAATGAGATATTACCAGTCCGCCATTTTTCATATCGGAAGAACCTGAGCGAAGCAAATTCAAATATCAATGTTTGCTCAACAATTTGAGAACCGAGGACCCCAAGTGGCGAGAATGGATCCGATATTTCATCGAGGTTCCAATCAATCAGGCAATACATATATTGATACACCTGTTTAACTCGAACTGCTTCATCGTGAAACCGGGGTCCATGGCCTTAGTCAAAATATTGATTTGAGGCAGTGAATCCAATATTCAGGAATGCGGTTTCCACCATCAATTATGAGGGGTTACACAAAGGTAGTACCAATGCCTCAAGAAGGTCCGTCGATGCCTTTGTAGCACCGTTAGGGTTTATCCTGATGACAGGAAGAATAACAAGGTGGCGTTTCTATGACTTGGAGGGTCCAATGCGCCAATTGCCTGTATTCATGTTCGACTGGAAAGCTGGCTATGGCCGGCTTTTTTGATTTGACAGACAAAAAGACCCGGTCCATAATCTGGACCGGAATCTTGAAGGTCGAATCATTGTTCAGTTGGGATGAATCAGGTAAAGGTGAGCAAACCTGATCCCATAAAGAATATGTCAGGTTGTTGGATTAAGCAGCTTCCAATGCTTCTTCTACTTGTACTTGAGCCTGTTGTCTTTCATACATTTTCACAAACGGCAGATAGACGGCCATACCCACGACAATACCCAACAGCTGGAACAATCCGCCCATGAAGTTTCCACCGCTTGCCAAAAATCCCATCAGGAATGGTGGCATTGTCCAAGGCACCTGGATGAACATCACCGGGCAAAGACCCATTGCGGTTACCACATAACCGAAGATAACGCTGGCGATTGGAGCCAGGATAAACGGAATGATCAGTAAGGGGTTAAGAACTACCGGGAAACCGAACATGTTGACTTCCCCGATGTTGAACATGTTTGGCACGATTGCCAGACGGGCTACTGATTTGTTTTCATCACGACGGGCAAGCAAGAACATCGCCAAGGTCAATGAAAGCATCGCACCGGTACCGCCGGTAGCCATGAAAGCACGGTAGAAAGAATAATTGATGATGTTCGTTGGAGCTAATCCGGCTTCAACTGCAGCTGTGTTTTCAAGCATCAAGGTGACGATGATTGGTTCGAGCACCCCGCCGATCATATTGTCGCCATGGAGACCGACAGACCAGAACATGCAAGATACAGTAAGGAAAACCAGGATACCCGGCAACGAACCACCGATTTTAAGTAACGGCTGCTGCACGAGGTTGAAAATAAGGTCATTCAGGTAGTTTCCAGTCAGGTTGACGCATGCAAGTCCAAGCAGTGCGGTAACAAGCAGCACCAAAAAAGCGGGAATCAGGTATTCGAATGAGCGGGCAACCCCAGGAGGCACCTGTTCAGGCATCTTGATTTTCAAAGCGTCAACGGAATAAAGCTTGCTAAAAAGCTCCACGGCAATAACCGCCATGATCATGGCAGTGAACATCCCGGTACTTCCCAAAGAGCCGCTGAAAATTCCGCGGACCGTCGCAATTACATTTCCCGCTTCGTCAGATACTACTGTAGCTGTATTTGTGACACTGATAAAAGCGATGAAAGCCAGGATCCCACCGAAAGTTCCGGACTGTTTGTTCTCCTTTGCCAGTTCCGAACCGACCAGGAACACGATGCCGGCTGAGATGCAACCGATTGTACAGAAGTTCAAGGCATTGAATGCCGGGTTTAAAAATTGCAGTGCCATAACTTGGGGAATCAAAGCACCCAAACCAGTGTTGGCATTGACGATAACGTGCGACCACAGCACCCCGATGGCACCGATGATGGTGAATGGCAGGAATGTCTGGAAGGCGTTCTTGATGCATTTCAAATATTTGTTTTCACTTGCAGCCGTACCGAATTTGATCAGTACTTCTTGAAATCTCTCCATTGTTTTCTCCTTATAAATTCTATGTTTCATAAACTGCTTTGTTTAAGACGGGCAATCAGCTTTGGATTCTGGCCAGATACATCCTTCTATTTGCGATCCGTAAAGCGTTTACAGGTCAACTATAGCACCCGCTTGTAAGAGATTCAATCAATCGCTGGCAACTGAAAGCAAAGTACCAAAAAGTGTCAAATAAGCTAGAAATCCTGAACTTTTAGTCCAAAAAGCGGCATATTTTTGTTGCCGCAATTAAACCGTATCTTCATTATGTCTGGTGTTCTCCGGATATATTGGAAAAATCCGTTGACTTAGAGTGGACTTGAAGGTTTATGATTAAGTTACCGGTAATGATAAATATGGTTTCAAGTAAGAGGCTAAGTTATGTCCATGAAAAGGCGGATTTTGAAATGAAGTCGAAAAAGATAATATCATTCTTTCTGGCCGGTGTCATCCTAGGCGGGCTGGCATTTGGGTTTCGATTGCAATCGGGCAACGAGAATAAAGAAACTATCGAAAGTCAAATTGATGCCCCGGCTGAAACTATAAGAGGTGAAAAAATGATGAAAATTACAGTTGGCGACACAGTTCTTGAAGTCGCCGTGGAATCGAATTCTTCAACGGCGGCATTGCTCGCCCGGCTTGAACAGGGTCCGGTGACCATATCCATGCGCGATTACGGCAACATTGAAAAGGTTGGAAATCTTGGTTTCAACCTGCCCCAGAACAATGAAATGATGAATACCAGGGCCGGCGATGTTATCCTGTACCAGGGCAATTCGTTCGTGATATATTATGACACCAACGCCTGGAGCCTTACGCCAATCGGCAAGGTGAGCAACGTGGCGCCCGAAAAACTAAAAGACATATTAAAAGGCGACCGGATCATAGCGACTCTGTCTTTGTGAGGGCCGGTTGATAAAGGAGATAAGACAATGGAAAAATACGAGATGTTCGATGATTTGTTGCAACAATATGATGGGGAGTACGCCAAGCTGTTCGAACGGTTCGCCCAGGAAGAAGCGAAAGCGAACGTAAAGCTCGAGGTGGCAAGCCAGTTCATGGTCCAGATTGGGGCGATCATGGCGGCCCAGGGAATCGACTGCTACAAGCAGATTCTCCCTGCGGCTTTGAAGGTGTTGGGTCCCGTCGCAATCAAGGAAATCATCTACCAGGCCGGGGCTTATCTGGGTCTAACTAAAGTCTATCCGTTTTTAAGCGTGACCAACGAAATTTTCCTGGCAAACAATATCGCCTTGCCACTGGAATCGCAAAGCACCACCGACCAGTCCAGCCGGCAACCGGAAGGGACAAATGCCCAGGTTGCCATATTTGGAGAGGGCATGGCTGAGTTCTATCAAAAGGGCAAGATGAACTATCTCTTGGCTGCGAACTGCTTTGGGGATTATTACACCCGGACCGGTCTCGATCTCAAAAGCCGCGAGCTGCTGACGTTCTCGTTTTTGCTTGGTCATGGGGGCTGCGAATCCCAGCTGGCCAGCCATGTCAACGGCAATCTGAAAATGGGCAACGATTATTCGACAATGATGGATGTCATCTATGTCTGTCTGCCTTATGTGGGCTATCCCCGTTCTCTTAATGCCGTGGCTGTACTCAACCAGGTCACCAGCAAATGATATAGTTTCCAACCTTGCCGGAGTTGCCATGCTCCGGTTTTTTGGGCATCAATTGTGCAAGTGAACCCAATAAAAAGATACAGCTGTAAAATTGGTGGCTATGTGTCGCTAAAAAAAACATTAAACACCACACAATCATGGGAAAAGTATGGTATAATTTCCTGAGAATAGATTCAAGGAGTCCCCCAATGAAACAAGTGAATTTGCCCCTAGATTACATAATCAAGATTGCCAACAATAGTGAATTCCCCGATGATGATGTCCAGATAGCCCGGGCCCTGGTGCATCATCTCCACGTTTTGCCCGAGATGAATATTGATGGTTTTGTGTTTGTCAGCTCGCTTTCCAAATCGGCGCTGATCAAATTTTACACGAGGCTAGGGTATCTTAGCTTCGCTGAGTTTGTCGTTGATCTGTTTATCGGAGTAAATGCCCGCAAAAGACAGATGTCACAGCGCTACGGCAACTACGATATCAATGCGGCCATCACCCGCTTCGATAACTTCACCGAATGCAAGTTCGAGGATATGGATGTCGTTGATGAAATCTGCGCCAAGATCCACCGGGCAGGCCGGGTTGTCTGTTTTGGTGCGATCGGCCAGACCACCTTGCTCCAGGATTTCCAGCAGGACCTGCTTTTGATGAAAAAGGAGGTTAAGGTCGATTCACTGATCGAAGGCCACGATGCCCATCTTCTTGACGATGACCTGGTTTTCCTTTTCTCGGCTTCGGGCCGGATCTTATACCTGGCCCCGACCCAGTTCAAACTCGATGTTCTTGCCAGTTCCAATGACAAGGTGCTGTTTTGCCAGAAAAAGGTGGTCGCCCCGGCAGACACATTGTTGCTCGCGACCAACGCCCCTGATGATCACTTCACCCACCGGTTTGTGGTCCAGCATCTTCTCGATCTGATCCGGGTGCGCTACTTCGGCCTATACGGCCACGTTCATATCGAGGAAAATATCGGATAAGTAGCCAAACAAGCCCCTTTTTTGAGGGGCTTTTTGCATGGATTCACATAAGTAACCACAACCGGGACAATGCGGCTTGTATTTGCCGTTGTCATCCTGGGTAGAGTGCGGCCAATCCGTTGGATAACCCGATGGTTCATAACAGCCATTTTCGTTGTTTTTATTGTTGTGAGACAACAGTAACGACATTCCTGTAATCGGAAGGATCCAATGACAAAAATAGCTGGAAACAAGGGCTTTGTAATGGTACATGGCACAAAGTGCTGTTGCTGTAAAAATTTCCGGAAATTTAGGAAATGACTGTGCCGGATTGGGAATGGGTTTTGAAATTACCGAAATTGACAATTGTCAGGCTCATGGAAAGAGGGTTGGGGTTGGGATAACCACAAACCGAATTGACGAAATTTCCTTGCGGGCATATACTTGACTTAGAGAAGAAAATTCAAATTATTATGTGGTTTTTAGAGGGAAATACTATGAGAAAGACTTTTAAATTCCTGACAATCTGGCTTACAAGTTTTGCGTTTTTATTTATAGGCATAACACCAGTTGCTGCGGCACCTAAGCATTTGAGGATCGATTATGTCGCGTTGGGTGACTCGGTAGCATCTGGAGCTTTGGCGGTTGCGGGGTTGTTACCGGGAACTATTACTTCTTCCGATTATGGTTACACTGATTTGGTGGCCCAAAGTTTAGATAATCTTGGAGTACTTCGTAAATTCAATGAAAATTATGCAATCTCTGGGAGGCCTTTCGCTGTTTACTATGGGTAAGCAGGTAAATAGCCTATTGTGGTTATTGTGAAAATGACCTAAAATTGTATCCATATACTACTAACGATTGCGAGGTAATTATGATGGATACTTTGAACTTA
>JAQVDW010000051.1 GCA_028698185.1 Erysipelotrichaceae bacterium
CATAAAGCCTTTTTTGGTAGATGACATAATTGTCTCCCTCTCTAAATAGATTTATAGTGCATGTTTGTCATATGTGATAACCGGTTTCATTTGACAAACTAAGCATAGCACATCAAAGAATCACTTTGCAAGAATAAATTTATTTTTTTGAATCATCTTTCATTTTTAAAATGAACGTGCTATAATCAATGGCGGAGGTACCGTTATGGAAATAGGTTATAATAAAATGAACATCACACCCGACCACAGCGTCGCAATGGCTGGATACAGCCGTAAAAGCAAATCAACCGGGGTCATTGATCCTATTGAAATCAATACAATAATCATCAAAATAGGCAAAAAAAGTCTTGTCATCAGCATGCTCGATGCCATCATAATCGAGGATTGTGTCATCCAGCCAGTCAAACGGATTATCAACGAAAAATACAGTTTGGCCGACCAGAATGTCATTGTCGGCTGTATCCACACCCATTCGGCTCCAGCCTACTTCAAACCGTTTTTTGAAGAAGTTGATGTCGAGCAGGAACTTCAGCAGGAACTGATAGAACAGTTCGTTGCCAGCATCGATGGCGCCTTTGCCAGCTTGCAGGAGGCCAGCCTCAAGATTAGCCAGGTTGAAATCGAAGAGCTGTATGGCAACCGCAACAAAATGAATGGCTATTCAGACAAGAACCTGACCAGACTTGATTTTAGCAATGGTCAAACAAAAATTTGCACCGTCCTGGCCCTATCATGCCATCCCACAATACTAAACGGTGCTAATACAGAACTTTCAGCCGATATTTTTGGCGCCATCCGCCAGAAATATCAGGCAATCTACGGCAATCCCTGCATGGTCATCAACGGAGCTGCCGGCGATGTTTCGACCCGCTTCTACCGCCAGAAAGAAGGCGTAGAAGAAATTGCCCGGTTCACTAGAGAATTGTTCAGCCAATTTTCCAACATGAAAGATATGCCTTTGCGAATAGATGACATCAAATCAGCCCAGGTAATAAGGGAATATGAATTTTATGGCCAGGATGAATTCACACGCAGCGAGATCAAACGAATTGAATCCCTAATCGATCCCAAATTTGAGACCGCGTTGTTGCAGGTGCTGAAATTGAAGCAGGAAAAAAGCCCAATGATATTGAAGTTGACAAGCAACATCATCTTCCTGGGCGATCTGTTGCTCGTGTCACTGCCTGGGGACATCACCTCCCCGCTTGGAAAAAAAATAAGGGATGCCTTCAAGGACAAGTTCGTGCTTATCATCGGATACACTGAAAACTACTCGAACTATTTTGTGAGTGAACAGGACTATGGGAAATACTTCGAAACCTATATCAGCCGCCTGAAAAAAGGGAACGCAGATGATTTTATCGAACAGGTGATTCAGGAGGCAAAAAAATTAAAATAGTTTTGCATCACCATTCTTTTTGATATAATGGTTGTAGATAGAACCGAGGGGGAAAAATCAATGAATCCATTAGACAAGATTGAAATCCAAAAAGACACCTTTACCAAAAAGGAACTGATAATCTACGATATCCTTAAAGATAATCCAGATTTGATCTTGCGGGGTTCATTGAGTTCCATCTCGAAAAAATACAAAGTCTCGCAATCGACCATCACCAGATTCTGCCAGAAGCTTGGCTATGATGGATTCAACGAGTTCAAGTTTGATGTATTCCGCTTCGAGAAACAAGGCAGCGAGAGTAGGATTGAAAACGACACGCTCCTAAGCAATTACTGCCAGCTCATCGGCATTCTTGACGACACTTTGGACTACGACAAGATGAACAAACTTGCAGGTGATATCATTAGGTCCGACAGCGTGATTGTCACCGGAGCCCATAAAAGCTCTTTGCCTGCCAAGATGATGCAATACAACCTGTTCAAAATCGGAAAAAAGGCTATCTTCATATCCAATGACGAGATGCAGGAGATGCCACATATCGCCACCAAAGACGATCTGGTATTGATCTTCACCAACAGCGGCAACGGCCTGGAAGCATTCAAGGCGACATTGAAGGAATCCAAGAACAAGATCAATTTCAACCTGGCCGTTATCACCATGAACAACAAGCTTTCAATCAAGAACCGCTGCGACAACTACATCTGGGTACCCTCTTCATCGAACCAGAACTTCGACCAATACCTGGAAAACCAGATCATGTTTTTCCTATATATCGATGTGCTGACATCGCAGATCAGCAAGCTTTTGTAATCAGTTTTCCATATAAGCAAAAAGTATCCCAGAGCTGATAATTTGCCCGGGATACTTTTTGCTTATCCAGTCATCACTATGATGGGTGATTATGAGATTAAAAAAGTTGATGGTAAACCGCAGACATCATAACTTGCCTGTGCATCAATTTTCAATACCCCACCAAGTTTGAAAAGCAATCCTAATTTGAGTTGTGTTTTGCTATTGAGCTTGTAAAGACATTGAAGTTGAGAGTCAGACCAGACCTGGCCTCGATTCTTCGGCAACATGAAAAGGATGGAGTAATCCATCCTCATAGGTTTAGTTGTGTTCTTTTTTCAGGTAAACAAGCGCTCCAAGAGCCCCGATTGCCAACAATCCAAACATCATGATGTTTGCCTGGTCACCAGTTTCAATGACATAACCGTCATCGCCTTTGCCAGCCATATTTTCCGTTTTCACGCCCGTTGCCGACTTGTCTTGCAAGTCATGCTTTGGCGCATCGACAAACGGCAGGTCGGTTGAAGCGATATTGTAGCGGACATTTGTCGGCAGGTTGCGTCCTAGAGTAGTGTAGTTCAAGACCCCGTTTCTAGTTGTCAGGGTAAATACGATATTGCCTGCTTCGTTAAGAGCGACACTTGCAACTTCGATGGTCATCGGCGCCGCTTCAGTCCCAAAGATGCCATATGAGCTAACTCCGGCAGTTACCAGTCCGGTCGCATCATAGTTGTAGCCAGTGATTGCGAACATGTCTGTTGAAAGCTTGCTCGCATCAACTGATTTGCCGTCCATGTCGATTTCAATGGCCACGATCTTTTCACCGGAATTGGTGACTTCACCGATCAGGTTGTAAGCATAGGTATCAACAGCCCCGCTTGCTCCTGCAGTCGGGTTGACCATTTCATCTTTTTGGTAGCTGTTGGTCGATTCAGCCAGTGAAGTGAACCAGCTGATGGTATCCAAAGACGGATTGGTTGATGCATAGACATCGCCATTGAGCATCTTGATCCATGACCAGTGTTGTGATCCGAAAGTCTCATCCGGATAGGAAACTTCGTCGATCAGGCCATAATGGATATCACCATCCAGATCATGGCTGTCGCGGTAATCATTGATTGAATCATAAGCGTATTGGGTCCATTGGTAGTAGATGGTAGTGTCATAGTACCCGTGAACCAGGAAAATCCCAACATCACTTTGGGCGATGGCTTCCAGCCAGCTGTCGTAGTTGGCCATGTAAGTGGCATAATCCAAAGGTTTCTTGAAGGTTGTCCCCGTGGTATAAGGATCACCGGCATCAAGATATTCGGTAGTTGTCGAATAATCGCCACCAAGTCCTTCGACATACTGGTTGTTCTTGGCGATGGCCGCACATGAAATCAAGGCCCCCGAAAAATAATCGCCGTAGCTTGCCAGCATCCTTTGGCTCATCAAGCCTCCGGCTGAAAGCCCGGCAATGAATACCTGGTCGATACCAAACTCCACCTTGGCCTGGTCGATGATCGCTTTGGCTTGATTCGTGTAATCGTTGTACCAATAGTCAGGCGCCTGGAAAGCCAATACATAGGCCCCGTGGAATGCCGCCTGGATATCATCTTCCACAAATGTCGCAGCGAGCCGGTTGGCTGCCAGCTGGGTATAGTTGTTGCTGGCCCCGTCGACTCCGCCTTCACCGTTGCCATGGAACACGACAATCAAAGTGTCCCCGGATATCGGTTTGTAGATCTTCGATGCCAGGCTGGTGTAGCTTCCCGGTGTCCCGGCCACATCACTGTAACAGACAAATGCATCATTCGCTGCATCGACAAAGCCATATGTGTTGGCCGTGCCGGTGTTCTGGATAAAGCTCGATAATACTGTACCCGCATTGACTTGACTTATCGACATCGTCAAGACAATGAGCGCGCTCAATAGTGAATAAAACGTTTTTTTCATAAATCTCATAATCTTCCTCCCATATGTTTATAATCATATCAAGAGTAAGCGCTTAGTTATTGGTGAATGTTCTTATTTCGATGATGAAATATTCCGTTTTTTGCGGTATTCGTTCGGGGTCATCGCATAGGCTGCCTTGAACTGGGTGTTGAAGGCCTGGATGTTGGAAAATCCGCAATTCAATGCTATTTCCACGATTGTCAGCCGGGTTGTCTTGAGTTCATAGAGGCTTTGTTCGAGCCGCTTGTTCTTGAGGTACTCGAATATGGTCAGGCCCACTTTCTTCTTGAAGACAGTAGCCAGGTAAGTCTTGTTGTAACTGGTAATTTGAGCCAGATCATCAAGGGATATCTTGGTGGCGTAATTGTAGTCGATGTATTCCTGGATTGCCAGTACCAAATTGTAGGCGTCATCGTCATGTTTTTCCTGCTGGTACGATCCATCCATAAGCAATTCATTGGCCAGCACTTCCAATATTTGCAAGATGGCAATCTTGGCCCCAAGCCTATCGCCTTTTTCCTGAGTGGCGACAGCACGGAGCAACAGGTCGACTATCCTGTTCTTGGCCTGTTCATTGCCGGCGAGATCGAACACCCGGTTCTTGCACTGGGGCGCCAGAAAATCGAGATAACTGCGCTCGACAAGCAGCACTATCCCTTCAAGCCCGGCATCGACCTGGACGTCATGACTGTCCCCGGAGTTGACAATAAGCAGGGTTCCTTTGGGCGCCTGGACTCTTTTTTTCTTGATGGTCTGGGACTTGCTACCGTTTACGACATAGGTGATCTCCACCGAATTGTGCCAATGGTCTTCCATATACACATCGACATCGTAGAAGTTATGGCGCAGCACGTAATGGTCCGATCCCTGGTAGGAAACCAGCTCATGGTTCTTTATGACATGTCGGGTATGGACATCCTTGTTCGCAGCTGTTTTTCGCATTATACTCTCCTCAATTGAATATGTTTCCCAATACTTGGCGGGACCTCTCCTCATTTGGGACAATCCCGCTATAATTTTGAACTTTCATACCGATATACGATTGTTGAATTCTACCAGAAAAACCTTGTGGCTTCTAATAGTTGCCCGCCACGATACCTGTTTTCCACCACTTCCGCGGGGCCTGCCAAGATGACTAGACCTTGTTTCAATCTTGGCGTTGGCTTTAGGTATTCGATTCAAAGCGGGACCCGTATCAAGGAGCTGGAATAAAAATTATCCGATAAATTGGCCGAATCTGGTACTCAACCAGGTCAGCTTTTTGCT
The DNA here is from genome assembly GCA_028698185.1 of Erysipelotrichaceae bacterium. Lineage (GTDB taxonomy): Bacteria > Bacillota_I > Bacilli_A > Erysipelotrichales > Coprobacillaceae > JAQVDW01. The sequence continues at coordinate 5,393 of JAQVDW010000051.1, forward strand.
ATTCCGATGCGGACGATCGTTGTTGTGGTCTGCCATATCCATCTTGATTTTTCGTTCTAATTCGGTAAAGCTGCCGATTTAACCAATATCACAGATCCATATTTGGAAAATACTCCTTCCGCGTTCTTGTCGGCCAAACAATCCTCGCCCGTGAGGTACTTGAATTCCCTGGTACAGGTTATTCCCTTGCTGGAGACACAATCGACGCGTGTATTGTTCTGGCGTTGGTTGCTTTGGGCCGTTGCGAAAGTGGACTTGATCGCTGTTAATTCCTCGAGATATTATCATTGTATAGTAAAAGACCAATGAATCCAAACACATTTTTTTATGACGTGACCGAATCCATTGGTCCACTTAAACTTTCTCTTTTCAGTAGCCGCTGTTCATTTTGTAAAACGTGATGAATGAATTATCAGAATTCACAAAGAATCCTGCCAACCAAGCCCCCAGCCAAGAAGCATTAATCCGTTTTCCAACTTGTGGAATTGGAGCGCAACCATCCTATCCTTATCCGCCATTTTCATATCCAAGTCAAGACCATCATGGCAGCCATAGCATAATTGAAGCCTAAAAATTATACGCAGCGGCAATGTTCGTTGATCTTTCCAGAATCTGTCCGGAGGCTCAAACAATGCCGAACCTAACAAGCTTGAAGGGCCATCAGCGATGGCCCACAGGAGTTGGAAAATTCAAATTACACACAAATCAAAAACCAAAATCATCTGCAATGGCCGAATTAAATACAGAGGCGATTCGTTGATAACCGATAGTTGTAGGATGAATATCCGGTATACCAGGAAGCACAAATTGAATCAGATATTCTTCTGCGTAGGCAAAATAAGGATCAGTTCCATTTATAGCCATTAACGTTGTTACATAAGTAATATTGTTCCCTTCAGAATCAACGGCATTCTTCGCACCTAAAATGCACGCATTGATAGAGCCGGTTACCGTATTATCAACAATCATAGGCAGTGGATTATAATAACCCATCAAATATATTTGAACATCAGGATTAACAGTCAAAATGTATTGAATGATTTGGGTAAGATTGTTTTGCAACAGCGAACCATTTGCCGGTATGCTTGCAATAATTGTTGCCATTGCACTTATAAAACCGGAACTTTCAGGATCAGGAATTAATTGGTTTGCAACACAATAATCAAAATAATCATAGAGCGGCCCTAAAAAATCGTCAGCACCGACTGTAATAGTCACAATTTCAGCCTTCTTCAGACTAAGTTGCAAGTCCTTGTTGCTGGTTGCTCCAAGCAATTGGGATGAAGTCATCCGAGAGGGCGCTTCGCTATTTAGTGTGGGTAAGCATTTTTAGCCCATCTTGGCAACAGACTCGAGCTTAAGCTTTCCACACACCAAATATATCAACGTTTTGAAGTATTCATCGTTACGGAACCCTCTTGCCC
>JAQVDW010000023.1 GCA_028698185.1 Erysipelotrichaceae bacterium
CCAAGAAACGGCTGTTCAAATAACGGCTACAATAATAATATGAATATTCATAAGGAAAAGCCGAGTCTGTCAATTGGGATGGATCCGGCTTTTTTTGCTGTACCCGGGAATCCGGGCATGTGATTTGACATAGTAACAACTTTAATGTATGATAAAGTTGTATGTTTACGAAGGAGTGATTATTTGATAGATACAGTAATAAGTAAAATAGAAGTCAAAAACCTTTTCAAAGTTTTTGGCAAGCAACAAACCAAAGCCTTGGAGCTTCGCAAGGCGGGCAAAAGTAAATCCGAGGTCCTGAAGCAAACCGGGAGCACGATTGGAATTGACAATGTGAATTTCACTGTGCGCCAAGGAGAAATGTTCGTATTAATGGGACTTTCCGGATCAGGAAAGTCGACAATCTTAAGATGTTTGAATCGCCTTTTGAAACCGACATCGGGATCGGTTGTAATTGATGGCGTCGATATTACCAAATTGGAGAAAAAGGAATTACGTGAATTCCGCCAAAAGCATATGGCGATGGTTTTTCAGCAGTTCGCGTTGCTGCCCCATCGTACGGTGCTAGACAACACCTTGTTTGGATTGGAAGTCCAGGGTAAAGACCGGGATCAAAACATTGAAAGTGCCAAGAAGGCACTGGAACAAGTCGGTCTTAAAGGTTGGGAAAACAAATACCCGCACCAGCTCTCAGGGGGGATGAAGCAAAGGGTCGGTCTGGCCCGGGCGCTTTGTTCCAACACCGACATCCTGCTCATGGATGAGGCTTTCAGTGCCTTGGATCCATTGATCAGAGAAGAAATGCAGGATCTGCTGCTTGATTTGTTGGCGGATAGCGACAAGACAGTTATCTTCATCACCCATGATCTAAATGAAGCTTTAAAAATAGGAGACCGGGTGGCCTTCTTGAAGGATGGGGCCCTCATTCAGGTGGGGACACCTGAAGATATTATTGAAAATCCGGCTGACGATTATATCCGCAAGTTCATCCAAGGAGTCGATCTGACCAGGGTGTTGAGTGCCAAGGATGTAATGAAGAAGTCAAGCGCCCATGTCCGGTTGACAAGTGGACCGGCTGTCGCATTGGAGACAATGAAGAAGCACGGGATTTCAAGTGTCTTCGTAGTTGACAAAAAAATGAGATACAAAGGTCTGCTTAGTGTCGAACAGGCAATTAAACTGCGTGACCAAAAAGTCCAAACCCTGGAAAACGTAGAGTTTGATGCAAGCCCGGTGGTCGATCACAATACCCCAATCAGCGAATTGCTGGGTCTGTTTGCCACCAGTTCCTTGCCGGTGGCTGTAATCAACGAGGAAAACCGCCTCCTGGGCGTAATAGTCCGCAGCAGTGTCCTGGCGGCATTGGATCAAAATGAAGGAGGTAGCGACAATGTATAAGTTACCAATTGCGCAAACCATTGACGGATTTGTTTCCTGGATGGAAAAATCATGGGGACCGGCATTGGATGCTTTCTCTGAGGTTTTCGGGGATATAATCGAAGCAGTTACTGATGGGTTGAATTTTGTCCCTTGGTGGGTAATAGTAATTATTGTTGCCCTGATAGCCTTCAAGACAAATGGTCTGAAGTTTTTAATCGGTTCGGTTCTTGGATTGGTTCTGATATGGAATCTCAACCTGTGGCCGGCGTTTATTGCAACCCTCGTGTTGGTGCTGTTCTCATCGGTGATATCGATGATGATCGGGTTTCCATTGGGGATAATTTCCGGCAAGAGTGAGAAATTCAATATGGTCATTATGCCGGTATTGGATTTCATGCAAACAATGCCTTCATTTGTCTACTTGATTCCGGCGCTTTTGATGTTCGGGATTGGCCAAGTGCCGGCGATATTTGCGACAGTCATATTTTCGATGCCCCCTATCATCAAGCTTACTGATTTAGGGATCCGCCAAGTACCTGACGACCTGATTGAGGTTGGGGAGTCATTCGGGTGCACCCCGATTCAGCTATTGTTCAAAATCCAGCTTCCCGTAGCGATTCCGACAATCATGACCGGGGTCAACCAGACGATGATGCTGGCCTTGTCGATGGTCGTGGTCTCGGCAATGATCGGGGCCGGTGGACTTGGTGCCGGTGTATTACAGGCAATTTCCCAACTTAAAAACGGGATGGGATTTGAATACGGGATAGCCGTGGTTATCATGGCAATCATTCTTGATCGGATTCTCCAAGGTATCGGCAAAAAGATGCAAGTGGAAGAAAAACATTAACGAGGAGGAATTGAATGTTTACTAAGAAAATGAAAAAAGCGACAGCGTTTATTTGCGCGGCATTCGTAGGTGCCGCAGGACTTACCGGGTGTTCGAATACAAGTTCTTCATCCGATGGAGAAACAATTAAAATAGGATTTGTCAACTGGGCCGAATGTGTCGCGGTCAGCAATATCTGGGAAAATATCCTGGAAGAACAAGGGTATGAAGTCGAATTGACCCAACTTGATGTCGCGCCGTTATTTGTGGGGATGTCCCAAGGGAGTGTAGATATCTTTTTGGATGCATGGCTGCCAACAACCCATTCTAATTACTGGGAACAATACGAGGGAGACTTGTACGATGCAGGTGTCTGGTATGAGGAATCTGCCAAATTGGGGATTGTAGTGCCTAGCTATGTAACAATCGATTCCCTTGAGGATTTCAACGGCGTAGCTGACCAGTTCGACAATGAGATAATTGGAATCGAACCCGGAGCTGGAATGATGAAAACAACAGCTCAGGTGCTAGAGGATTACGGTATGGATGATACCACGTTAGTTCAGGGTAGTGAGGCGGCGATGCTTGCAGCGTTGTCGAAAGCCTATGAAAAGAATGAGTGGATTGCAGTTACCGGTTGGTCGCCACACTGGATGTTCGCTTCTTATGATCTCAAATATTTAGAAGACCCTAAAGGGAACTTCGGATCAGCTGAGCAGCTCCACACATTGTTGAACGATGACTTTGCCCAAGCGAATCCTGAGGTCACTGCAATGCTTGAAAGATTCTCCATGGGAGACCAGGAAATCGGAAGTGTTGAAAAGCTGATAAATGATGGCATGGACCCAAGTGATGCCGCTAAACAATGGATTGAAGACAACCAGGATCTTGTGGATTCTTGGATTGGCGAATAAAAAAATGCAGACAGGAATGTCTGCATTTTTATTCGCCGTAGAAAAACAGCTTCACTTTGGGAGGCGTGTCGACCTTGCCAAAGTAAAATATTGTGTCCTGGGATTTGAAAGATTCATAAGGTCCAGGTGAGATGATAAGATTGCCATCGCGGCGGATGGCGACGATGGTTGCCTGGGTATACTCCCACAATGGCAATTCTCCAATCGGCTGTTCCAGGTGGTTTGCGTGGGGCTCCATTACCATCTGGTAGGGGATAAATGGGTTTTCGGAACGCAGGTTTTCAGTCCGTTCAACGAGTTCCATCATTTTTTCATTGAAAAAATCGAGTTCCTTTTTCTGGCGAGCCACACTTTCCGCCATCTCTTTTTTCAAATCCACCAGGGTTGATATGCTCTGGTTTTGTTCCACGTATTTGAGTGCCTTGTCGGTGGATAGGATGGTTATGCCAGTCCCTTTTTTTGTTGAAACAATACCTAAGTCAACAAGGATGTGGATCGCCCGCCGGGCAGTTTCGCTCGAAACGGCATAGCGGCCGGCGAGCGAGGAACTGGCGTAGATTTTATCGCCTTCATTAAGTTCGCCATTGGCGATTTTCGAAGCAATGTCCAGGGCGATTTTATGATAACGTGGCATTTCGATTCTTTTAGCCATAAGGGTCTCCTGTCAATTAAAGTCTATTTTGAAAAGTTCCGCTATTTCCTGCTGGTTCATTGCGGTAATCGAACCATCGTTGTTCTCGACGAAGACCTGAGCCAGGTCGTGCTTCTGTTTTTGGAGATTTTGGATTTTCTCCTCAATCGAGTCTTTCATGATCAGTTTATAAACCTGGACCTTGTTTTTCTGTCCGATTCGGTATGCCCGGTCGGTGGCCTGGTTTTGGGCCGAGAGATTCCACCAAGGGTCGAAGTGGATGACGCTTGAGGCGGCGGTCAGGTTCAAGCCCGTACCCCCGGCCTTCAAGGAGATCAGGAACACGGTAGTGTCATCGACTTGGAAGTTGTTGACCAGCTGATGGCGTTTTGATTTCGAGGTCTCGCCGGTAAGTTTGTAATACGAGATATTGCGCTCCTTTAGCTGTTCTTCCACCAGGCTCAATACCGAGGTGAATGACGAGAACAGGAGGACCTTTTCATTTTCCTGCTGGATGTTGTCGATCAGGTTCATGCAGACCTCGAGCTTGCTTGAGGGCTCGGCGAATTCCTGGTAAACCAGTCGGGGGTCGCAGCAAAGCTGGCGCAACTTGGTCATCATCGCGAGGACCTTGACCTTGTTGAAGACTTCCCCAGCCATCATTGTCTGTAATTCGTTGTTGACCTGGACCAGGTTGGCCAGATATATTTTCTTTTCCTCGTCATTGAAACGGATGTGGATGTCGTTTTCGGTTTTTTCCGGAAGCTCCTTGAGAACTTGACTTTTGGTTCGTCGCAAAATGAAGGGCTCAACCATCCGTTGGAGTCTTTTGGTTATCTCCTGGTCGTTGTTTTTTACGATTGGCGTCTCGAAATTGCGTTTGAAGTAGCTGTAGTTGAACAGGTACTCGGGCATCAAAAAATCGAACAATGACCACAGTTCGGCCAGCGAGTTTTCGATCGGTGTACCGGTAAGTGCCAGGCGGTGTTCGCCCTGGATTTTCTTGACTTCCTGGGCATTCTTGGTCTTTTGGTTCTTGATGTACTGGGCTTCGTCAAGGATGACGTAATCGAAGACAATATCCTGATAGAGATCACTGTCACGGCGGATATAGTCATATGATGTCAAGACGACATCGTAATCCTTGATTGTCCGGATGTCTTCAAGGCGGGCCTTGGCGGTTCCTTGGATGCAGATGACTTTGAGGTTGTCGGTGAACTTCTCGATCTCGTCCTTCCAGTTCAAAATCAGCGTCGCCGGGGTGATGACGATGCTTGTCTTGCCCTGGCCTTTGTTTGCCTCGAGCAATGCGATCACCTGGAGGGTTTTCCCCAAGCCCATATCGTCGCAAAGGATCCCATTGAATCCGTAATGCTCAAGGGTTTTAAGCCAGCGGAAGCCGTCTTTCTGGTAGTTGCGCAGGATGGTCTGGAATTTTTGGGGCGCAAAGAACTTGTTTGGATCGACGTCTTTGATGCCATCAACCAAATCGGTGAATGCCTCGTTGCGCGATTTCACCGCCAGTTTTGATTCATCCATCAGACTGTTGAGGTACATTGCCCGGGATTTGTCGACGGTGATCGAGTTGTCCTGGATCATCTTCAAATCGATGTTCAAATCTTCCATCAGGTCATTTACGGCCTGGATGCTTTCGTCTTCCAGGGTGATCACGTTGCCGTTGTTGAGGCGGTGGAAGGTCCGGTTGGCCCGGTAAGCCTTGAGGATGTCGATCACTTCATCCTGGTCGATATCGAGGTTGTCGAAGTTGATTTCGAGCAGGTTGTTCTCGAGCTTGACTCCGACACTCAAAGCGAGGCTCTTGTTTTTCTGGATGCTTTCGATTGCGTCGGATACGAAAACTTCGGAGAATTCCTTGAAGCGGGGCAGCTGCTTTTTGATGTAGTCTGTTGTCGCCGTGTAGCTCTTGTCAAGAACGAAGCAGTTGCGGGATTTGTCGAACTCAAAATCCTTGCTCAAAAGGTTCTGGGTCGAAGACACCCCAATTGGAAGATTGTAGTCGGTGAGCATCGGATCGGAGATTTCGTTCTCATTCTCATCGATATATTTCAAATCAATCCGGAGATTGTTGTCGTAATCGATGTCGGCGTAAACCTGAACGTAGACATCGTCAGTCAGATATTCGTCATAGTCATCATCGATAAGCTCCACGTATGGAGAAATCCGATCGATGATATACTTTCCAAAATCTTTCTTGTTTTCGTTGAAGACGATTATATCTTCCTCGAGGATGGAGGCGATGAAACTCTTGAGGGCGTTTGAAGCCATCAATGGGTACCGATAGAGTTTGGCTTCGATCAGGTGGTAAAGGTGCTGATGGCCGAAAAATATCCGCCCGGGAACGTTATGCAATGTGAACTTGTCATATTGGCCGTGGTTCTCTTTCTTGATTTTGATAACCTTCGGTGCCTTGTCGACAAATTTCAAATATGGATTTTCAAGGTCGAAATAGGCGTGGTAAAACAGGTCGATATTGTCATCGTCGATCGAGATGTAGCGGGTCAGCATGTCGTTGATGTTGGTTGCTTCCCTAATGAAATCAATCTGGCGGATGGCCAACGGGCTGAAGTCCGATTTTTCATGGTTGGTTATCAGCTCCTTACCGTACTTGATTCTTGCCTTAGTGTTGTAGTTTTCAATGAATTGGGGCAAGGATTTGATGACGTAAAGGCGGCTGCTGCCGATTTTATAATCGACCGAGATATGATCGTCTTCGCTGATGGCAATGGTCGGTGCGATCGTGATGTTCTTGTCGAGCTTGGTAGTGGCCTCGAGAATTTCCTCCTGATAGGTGCTGATCAGCTTCAAAGATTGGCTTTTTTGTTCGATGATCGCCTTTTCCTGGAAAATCCGCTGCATGTTCAAGAGGCGGTCTTTGTAGTTGTCATTGGATACATAGTGGTATGGCAGTTTGGTCGCACTGTCAAGGTTGGCGAATTCGACAAGCAAGGCCCCGACGTGGCTGCAGACGATCTCACCCTTGCTGTGGCGGTCACAATCGCAAGAAAAATCCCCGATGGTACCGTCAAGGTTGACGGTCGCATGGGCATTGTAATTTTTTTTGTATTGCTCGACAATCCCGTCAAGCTGGAAAGAGTTGTCTTGTTTGAGATTGAACTCTTTTATTTTCCGGTATTTTATCAATGAATTGGCAATTTTGTAGTTCACAAAAGTCATCAGGCTTTTCAACTGTTTCGTATCTAATTTCATAAAAACCTCCAAATATCTTACATTATAACATAAAATGAAAATGTACAACCATAAATCAGGCTCATTTTATTGGCAAAAAAACCACTGATCAGGTCAGTGGTTGAAATCTTTGGAAATTTATTCATCATTGTGGTGTTTTGGGACGTGAGCGGCTTTGGCTTGGTTGCAGCAGACGCTTGTACGTGAGGTCGACACCGATGGCACCAAGCGGGGCAGTCACGATGATTGCCAAAACGGCGATTGTCAAAATTATGCCTCCAGACTCCAGTCCGGCAGCCAGGGGTACGGCTCCGATTGCGGCCTGGACTGTGGCCTTTGGCAGATATCCGATGCAGCAAAACAGGCGTTCCTGGAAATTGAGCTTTGTCTTTGCCAGTGAAATCAGGACACCGAGGATACGAAATGAAAGGGCGATGAGGATCACGGCCAGATAATTGAACCCGGCATGGAACAGGTATTCGATATTGACGGCGGCTCCGACCAGGACAAACAGGATGATTTCGCCGCTGACCCAGATTTTTGAAAATTTCCCCATGATTCTTTTTGCGAGCGGCTCGTAGAATTTCAAGATAGCGGCCCCCATGGCCATCACTGCCAACAAGCCAGACAGCGGGAAGGTCCCTTTCAATGCTTCCTCAAGGGATACGAAAATAAAGGCGAAGCTCAAGATTACCAGGACTTTTACGGTATCTCGGGTGTGGATCGTCTTGAAGACCCTGACCAAAGCATAACCGGCAAGGGTGCCAAGGGCCAGGCTGCTCACAATTGAAACAGGGACGTTGACCAGCGAGGTGAATGAGAAGCTTGAGCCCTGCGCCATCTTCAAAAATGATGTGAATAGGACAATGACATAGATGTCATCAACCGAAGCGCCAGCCATAATCAGCTGAGGGATGCTTTTGTCCATGCCATATCCTTTTTCCATCAGCATGATCATCCTAGGAACGATCACGGCCGGGGACACGGCTGCTACGACACAACCCATGATTGCTCCATCAAGGTAGCTGACATTGAGCAGGGTCGGGGCCAGAACGGTAACAGTCGCTATTTCAAGGGTGGCCGGAATGAAACACATCAAGATGGCAGGTCGGCCAACTTTTTTTAGGTCGGCCAGATCTATTGAAAGACCGGCCCGGGTCAGGATGACTATCAGGGCAATCTGACGCAACTGCGGGGAAATATCAAGGATGTCTGATGAAATAAGATTGAAAAAAGAAGGTCCCAGGATGATGCCTGTGAATATCATTCCCAGCAAACCGGGTATTTTCAGACGGTTCAGGATGCCGCTCATTCCAAAACCGATGATGATGATTAAAGCCAAGCTAAGTAACATATTATTCTCTCCTGTAAATTTTACTAAAAAAGCTGATGGTTCTCCTGTGAAAGTCACAGAAGTCATCAGCTAAAAAGCGGTTTAAGCATATGCTTTGGGAGAACTTCATTCCCGATAAGAATTTTAGCATAGCCCGCATGATAAGACAATATCAAATTGTAAAAACAACTGCCTTATCCCTGTTTTTTATCGTCGGTCACCATTTCCTTGACCGAAGTCGCCAGCGATGCCAGGCTCTGGATATCTGAAGGAATGATGATTTTTGTCGCTTGACCGTTGGCAACCTTTTGGAAAGTGTCGTAGCCTTGCAGTTGCAGGTATGCCTGTTTAGGGTCTGCATCGTTGATATATTTGATCCCTTGGGCTTGGGCTTCGAAGACAAGCCTGATGGCTTCGGCCTCCCCTTGGGCCTGGGCGATGCGCGCCTCTTTCTGGGCTGCGGCTTTGAGAATTGTCGATTCCTTAGAACCTTCGGCCTCCAGAATGGCGGCTTTTTTCTGTCCTTCGGCCCTCAAGATGGCTTCGCGTCGTTCCCGTTCGGCCCGCATTTGCTTTTCCATTGCTTCCTGGATGTCGCGGGGCGGGATGATGTTTTTGACCTCGACCCGGTGAACCTTGATTCCCCATGGGTCGGTAGCGTCGTCGAGAATCGAGCGCATTCTTGAGTTTATGATATCGCGCGAAGTCAGCGATTCGTCAAGTTCGAGATCTCCGATGATGTTTCTTAGTGTCGTAGCTGTCAGGTTTTCAATCGCATTTAGCGGCCGTTCAACCCCGTAAGTGAACAGCTTTGGATCCGTGATTTGGAAATAAACCACCGTATCGATCTGCATCGTTACATTGTCTTTGGTGATTACCGGTTGTGGCGCGAAGTCGATAACCTGTTCCTTCAGGGAAACGTTGCTTACAAGCCGGTCGATAAAGGGAACCAGGATGTGGAGCCCCACCGACAAGGTGCGGTCATATGCCCCGATTCTTTCAATTACATAGGCCCTTGATTGGGGCACGATTCGAATAGTCCTTGCAATCATCACAAGCACAATCAAGATGATGACTGCCCATAATACATAACCAATTATTGCATCCATTTAATTAATCCTCCCTTTCATTGGATAATTTCTTGACAACCAGATGGGCGCCTTCAACTCCGATAACCTCACAGTATTCGCCCTCTTCAATTATTGTATTGTCTATACTTGATGCTGCCCAAGTTGAGGCCATGACTTTGACTTCTCCTTTCTGGTCAGGAGAGATGGTGCTAAGAACCAGGGCGTGTTTGCCGATATATCGGTCATAGTTGGTCGCCACGGTGTTCGTCTTCAAATAGCGTTTGGCAATCGGTCGGGTCACAAACAATGAAAAGACAGTAACCAGAACAAAGACGATAATCTGGACAGGCGTGGATACGCCAAACAGTTCCAGAACCAGAGCGAAGATGGCTCCTAGACCAAACCAGATCGAGACAAGATCGACCGTCGCCGCCTCGATTATGACGGCGAGGATGATGACAATAAGCCAAAATGTAGTTTCCATATGTATTTTCCTTTCACATTCACAATAGTGATGTAATTCATCAGTTCAAATCGACAAGCAAAATCTGGTGGACCACATCGAAATAGGCCGGGAATTTCACGTTGCCATTTGCTTCCAAATCCAGGTTGAAGCTTTTCGAGAGTTCCAAAAGAAAGTTCTTGTTGGAGATGCGCATATAGCTTTTTCCCGCCGAGATGTGGTGGAGCTGTTCTTTGGGGTAGTAATTGTTCGCGGCCTCCTCTTTGGTGACCGGTTTGATTCCTAGCTGCCCTTTTTGGTTGACGCCTAACATCGCATAGGTGACGTTTTCGAAATGCTTGCTCGCGGCGGAGTTCAAGGTAATGCTGCCACTGTTGAGGGTGACAATTTTTTTGTTGCTTTCACTTGTGCACCAATTGAAATCCATATTATCATTCCTTTCTTATCTTAAGCTAAATTTAAACAAGTAACAAGTTAAATGTAACAAATAACTCGAACAAATTCTTATTTTTCTTATTTTTCACAATTATATTATATTTCTTTTGTAGGATTATTTCAACCATTTTCGTGCTTGGATTGCGGTCGGATAAATGGTGGTTTAACTTTCAGGATAAAAAGTGTATAATTAATTGAGGTGAAAAAAATGAAAAAGTTAATATTGATTATATTTTTGCTTATCGCAACGGTCGGATGTTCCAGTTCCCAGGAACAGACGCCATCGGCTGAGGATTTGGTTGGTAATTACACTTTGAATTATTTTTACGTTCCTGCCTGCAACAGCTGCGAGGATTTCATTGCTTATGGAATTCCGGTGATTGAAGAGGTTTTCCAAGACCACATAACAATCAATAAATACGACCTGGACGCAAGTGGCACCAAGGTCATTTATGATGATATCATCAATCGTCTTGACGGATTTGATCAGGATAATTACGGCTTTGGACCGTTTATCAGTTTCGGGGATTACTTCGCCAAGCTAGGCTACGCATATGGTGATGAGAGTGAATTGGTCAACGACATGCTCAAGGCGGTCAATGGGATGGAACTTGGCGACGAGCTGATTGCCGGGCGTTATTATTTCAAATGAAAATGGGAGGTATGAAGATGGCAACACCACATAATGAAGCCAATAAAGGCGATATTGCCAAGATTGTACTGATGCCAGGAGACCCGTTGCGGGCCAAATTCGTGGCGGATACTTTCTTGGAAGATGCGGTTCAATTCAATAAGGTGCGCAACATGTTTGGCTATACCGGATATTATCGGGGAAAGAAGATTTCGGTCATGGGGTCGGGAATGGGGATGCCTTCAATCGGGATATATGCCCATGAACTTTATACCCAATACGGTGTCGAGGCGATTATCCGGATCGGAAGCTGCGGCGCCTATGTCGAGGATATCCATGTCAATGACATCATCCTGGCAATCGGCGCATCGACCGATTCCAATTTCGCCCATCACTATCAGCTGCCGGGAACATACAGCGCCACGGCAACTTTCGAGCTGCTGGAAATTGCCAATCAGAAGGCCAAGGAACAGGGCTGCAACTACCGGGTGGGCAACATCCTTTCTTCCGATGTCTTTTACAGCAAGAATTCCCCGGTGGAAAAATGGGCGCAGATGGGGGTCCTCGCAGTCGAAATGGAATCATATGCCCTTTATACGATTGCCGCGGAGCTAAGAAAGTCCGCTCTTTGCATTCTGACAGTTTCCGACAGTCTGGTTCTTGATGAGAATCTTTCGCCGTTGGAACGCCAGAACGGTTTTACAAATATGATGGAGATAGCCTTGAAAACTGCTTATGAATATATCTAAATTTGCCTTTTACGATTTTGATGACACCCTGATCCATGGGGATTCAAACAAATATATCTTTTTATACGGCCTGAGAAGAAGACCGCTGTTTATTTTGAGTGTTTTTCCGATTGCTATCTATTTTATCGGATACAAGCTGAAGCTTTGCCCCATCAACAAGGCAAAAAGCATCTGGCTAAGACCATTGAAATGGATGGATGACAAAGAGCTCGAAGATTTTTATAAAACGGAAATAATGCCGCACTACTACGACAATGTCGTAGCCAATCTCAAAGCCCAGTATGAAGCCGGTTATCTGGTTTACATATGTTCGGCAAGTGTCGAAGCCTATCTATTGAAAACCGACTTGCCGTACCATTTCCTGAGTGGAACAAGAACGAAGGTGCGCGGGGGCCGGTACACCAACCTGGTGATTGGCAAAAACTGCAAGCGCAAGGAAAAGGTCGCCCGGATCCAGGAAGTGCTTGATGGAGCGGGGCTGGCGATAGATTACGAAAACTCATATGCCTATTCGGATTCGCCAAGCGATTGGCCGATGCTCAAGCTGGTCAAAAACCGGGTGCGCATCGACAAGCAAACCGGGGCTATGAGCGAATTCAAATAATAATATTAGGCTAGGGGGAATTAAATGTTACTGCGCGACAGTTATGCGGTTGTGGATTTGAAAAGACTGAAAAACAATATCGAGAAGGTTCATGCCCGGTTCAACCGGCCCTTGATGGCGGTGATCAAGGCTGATGCCTATGGCCATGGGTTCAAGGAAGTGGCGCTGTACATCCATCAGCTTGAATATCTGGAGATGTTCGCCGTGGCGACCCTGGAAGAGGCGTTGGAGCTGCGCGAACTTAACATCAAAAAGGGCATCCTTGTGTTGGGGGCGGTGCCGACCCGGCGGGCCCAGATCGAGCTGGCCATTGAAAATGATATCTCGCTGGCATTGGTATCTCTGGATTACTACTATCTGATCAAATCGTTCAAGCTCGACAGACCGGTCAAGGTCCATGTCAAACTGGATACCGGAATGGGCCGGATCGGGCTGCAAAACGAGGAGCAGCTAAAAGAGCTCCTTGACGACATCAACCCCGGCCAGTTCGAAGTCGAAGGGGTTTTCACCCATTTCGCCACGGCTGATGGAGATGAGGCCGAGTACAAAAAACAGCTTGAAAAGTATTATCGAATGACCAAGGGAATGAAGTTCAAATACATGCATTGCAACAACAGTGCCGGGATGTTCTACCATGATGAACAGGTCTCCAATCTTGGCCGGATTGGGATAACCATGTATGGCCTGGATCCTGCCGGCGAGCATCGGGGTGAGTTTGAACAGGTCATGTCGCTCTATTCCAATGTGGTCATGGTCAAGAAAATCCCCAAAGGGAGCAAAGTCGGCTATGGCATGACTTACACGGCCAAGAGCGACGAGTATATCGCGACCATCCCCTTGGGCTATGCCGACGGGTTCATCCGCAAGAACCAGGGCCGGGAAGTTTATATTAAAGGAAAGTATTACCAGATCGTCGGCCGCGTCTGCATGGACCAATGCATGATAAAAGTCGATGAATCGGTCAAGGTCGGAGACCAGGTGGAGATATTCGGTGACCATATATCCCTGGATTCGATGGCCAAGGAGCTGGATACTATTTCATATGAGATTATCTGCCTGATCAAACGGATACCAATAATCTACAAAAAATAAGTAGCTTACATTGTTAAGCTATTTTTCTTTTGGGTGGAAAACAATCATTGACATAATAAATAATTTTCAATATGATAAAATAGTGTCATCAAGGAGGGAATAAAATGAAAAAAGTAGCATTGATAGGTTTAGGAGCGATGGGGGCGTTCTTCGCCGGAAGATTGAGCGATTATCTGGGTGATGACTTTGTGGTCATAGCGTCTGGTGAACGCAAAAAGCGGATCGAACAAAACGGCCTGACTATCAACAACAAGCACTACAGTTTCAGGGTGTTGGATCCGGAGACAACCGTCTTTGGCGCCGACTTGATCATAGTCGCAGTCAAAAGTCTCGCATTGGATGAAGCGCTCGGGCAGATAAGGAACTTTGTTGGGAAAAACACCCAGATACTAGCGGTGCTCAACGGAGTCGAAGCCGATGAAAAGGCGATGGCAATCTATGGCGAAGATCGCGTGCTGTATTCCTATATGCGGGTTTCCAATGAAATCAAGGACAATATGGCGCAATTCGATGAGAGTACCGGACGGGTATTCTTCGGTGAAAAAGATAATGCGATCCTCTCTGATCGGGTTAGGGCAATCGACGAACTGTTCAATGAAGCGGGGATCAAGTTTGTCAATGACAAGGACATGGTCAAATCGCTATGGCATAAATACATGTGCAATGTCGGGGAAAACCTGAGCTGTGCCCTTGTGGGGGTGCCGTTTGGGGGATTCACTTGCAGCGATAACCTCAACGCCATGAGGGTGATGCTCATGGAAGAGGTGGTGAAGGTGGCCAACGCCAAAGGGATTTCCCTTAGCAGGCAGGACATCGTCGACCAGCAGCCCAAGTATCTGCGCATCCCGTTCCAAAACCAGCCGTCGACCTTGCAGGACATCAACAATAAAAAAGTCACTGAAATCGAGATGTTTGCGGGAACTGTGGTCAGATTCGGCCGGGAGCTGAACATTCCAACTCCGATAAACGAGTTTGTCTATCATGCAATCAAGGTTCTCGAACAGAAAAATGCCGGTTTATTCGAACAATAGTATTCGAACGTCTCTGTAAGGAGACGTTTTTTGTCGTTATGGTAAATAATATGAAGATGAAGGTCTTGAAAACTTTAAATAGTAACTTATTATCATAATGATAAATTATTATTGACATTGCCGGTGCCCTTTGGTATTATTGTCCCATAAACAAAGAGAGCAGGTGAGGAAATGATTAAATTGGAAAATGTCAACAAGTACTTTGGCGATGTACATGTGCTAAAAGACGTCAACCTGACTGTTGGCGAAGGTGAAAAATTGGTTATCCTGGGACCTTCAGGTTCGGGAAAATCGACAACGATCCGGTGCATCAATCATTTGGAGGAGCCCACCAGTGGATACGTCAGCATCGATGGGAAAAGGGTTGAGAAAAACAACAAGACAAAAATCGTCCGCGAGAATGTCTCGATGGTTTTCCAACAATTCAATCTGTATCCCCATTTGACTGTGATGGAGAATCTGACGCTTGCGCCGATGAAGCTTCACGGTGTCAGCAAATGGGATGCTGACGAACTGGCGCTGCAGACTTTGGAGAGGGTCGGACTAAAGGGGAAGGAACAGGCTTATCCAGAAGAGTTATCCGGCGGCCAACAGCAGCGGGTGGCGATTGCCCGGGCATTGTGTGCAAAAAGCCGCGTGATTCTGTTTGACGAACCGACCAGCGCTCTTGACCCGGAGATGGTTCAGGAGGTCCTTGATGTGATGGTCGAACTGGCCAAGGAAAATATCACGATGATCTGTGTTACTCATGAGATGGGATTCGCCAAAGCGGTGGCCGATCGGGTGGTGTTCATGGATGAAGGAATGATAATTGAGGAAGGTAGTCCGAGCGAATTTTTCGACAAGCCGAAGACTGACCGGGCAAAAGACTTTTTAGGGAAGATTATAAGACACTAAGGAAAAGAGGGAAAGACAATGTTAAAGAGAAAAATGGGAAGTGTGCTATTGTTATCTGCAATGGTGTTCACAGGATGTTCAAGTGCTTCGGGCACGTCTTCGTCAGCTTCTTCGATGCTGGAAAAAATCGCCGAACGCGGGGTGTTGAATGTCGGGATTTCAACCGACAAACTGGGATTCGCGTTGGAAAACACTTCAACTGGCGAATTGGAAGGTCTGGAAGTCGAAATGACCAAACAGATTGCCGCTGACATTGCAAAGCTTGAAGGGGTCGACAGCATCGATGTCGATTACACTAAGGTGAGTTCGACAACAAGAACCGCCCTGCTTGATGAAGGTTCGATCGACATCATTGCCGCTTCGTATACCGACACCAAAAAACGGGCGGAAACATGGAACTGTTCTTCGGCTTACTTCAACGACTCGGTGTCCGTAATGACCAAAAAAGGAGTGTACGCCAACGGGGTTGTTGACTTCCTGGCCAAATATAAAGAAACCGGCAAGAAGACAACCATCGCCATCGGTCTGGGGACAACTTCCGGCGATGCCTTGAAGGAGTACATGGCTGGCACCCTGGGAATGAGCGAAGAAGAAATCGGTTCATGTCTGGAAATCAAGGAATTCCAAACCACCGATGAAATCGTAATCGCCTTGGATACCGGGGTTGTTGACGGTTGGTGTGTCGACTACACTTTTTTGTTCTCATATAAAAATGATACCCTGGAAATCTTAGGGGAAACAGCTGGCGACATGTTCGTGCCCCAGCCATTAGGTATTGTCACTGTTTACAACAATGGTGTCAATGAAGAGGATCTGGAATTCACCAAATTCATCCAGGACGAGGTTCGCAAATTCTGGGAATCAGGTCAAATGAATGAATGGCTGGTCGAATTCGGTTATCCAGAACAAGATGCACCAGAAACATTGGATTGCGAGTATGGCCCTTACTTCCACATTGACCAACAATAATCATGTTCCTCCTGTTTAGGGGCTTCGATCAGGTATTGCTTGAAACACCGAACTTTGTAGAGGCATTTATCGCTGTGAGTATGAAAGCGGCGATAATTGCCTTGATAATCGGGTTGGTTATCGGAGTCGTTCTGGGGGTCGGCGCAACAAGTGAATCAAAAATCCTGAGGGCCATTTCCAGGATTTATGTCGAACTGTTGCAAAACACCCCAATATTGATCTTGTTGTTTTTCCTTTATGTGTTTTCACCTTATGTCGTTCCCGGGGGAGTCGACGCATTCACAGTCGGTTCGGTTGTGTTAGGGATATACCATGGGGCATACATATCTGAAATAGTCCGTTCGGGAATCCAGGCGGTTGCCAAAGGGCAGGAAGAGGCGGCCAAGTCGCAAGGCTTCACCAAGCTGCAGACGATGTGTTATATCATCCTGCCCCAGGCGGTCAGAATCATCATTCCACCGATTACCACCCAGGTTGTGGGGATCATCAAGAACACTTCGATCCTGCAGGTAATCGCTGTGGGTGACCTGATGTATCAAGCCCAGATCTGGACTTCCTATTCCGGTTTTTCGGGACCGGCATTCATCCTGGCGGCGATGATCTACTTTGCGGTTTGTTATCCGCTGACTTTATTGTCACGCCATCTCGAGAAGAAGTTCGCGAAGGGGTATGTAAGAAAAGCGAAAAAGGCAACTCAAAGAAAAGAAAAAGCAAAAGTGGGAGGGAAAGTGTATGGAAATCATTAGTTCAGTTTTCACACCGGGCAATGTCCGCTATTTCCTGACCGGTCTTGAGGCGACCTTGCAGTTTGCAATGCTTTCGATCCTGTTCAGTTTTGTCCTGGGAACGGTGCTCGCACTGGTCATCAACTATGCGCCAAAACTGCTTGGATATCCAGCCATGCTGTTCGTTGAGCTTTATCGCAACACGCCCCTGCTGCTCTGGGTGCTGTTTGGCCGGTTCGGGGTGGCTAAGGCATTCCGTCTTGACAGCTATATGGCGGTGTTGGTCATGTTCGTGTTTTTCTTTGGCGCCATAGTGTGCGAGACGATGCGCTCGGGCCTCAATGCCATCAACAAGGGACAGTTTGAAGCGGCGGCTTCGCAAGGGTTCAGCTTTGCGGGGATGCTGCGCTACATCCTGGTGCCTCAGGCCGTCAAGTTGGTAATGCCGCAGCTTCTTTCAACCCTGATCACCATTATCAAGGATACTTCATTCCTTTCGGTGATTTCGATTGCCGAACTGATGTATCAGGGTCGGGCGGTCATGGCCCAATACGTGAGTGTGAGCGAAAAGATAGTCTGTTACGGGATAATCATCGCCATCTATTTCACAATCAACTTCTCGCTGTCGTTGCTTGTCCGTCACTTGTCGAACAAGCAAAAAAGCCGGAAGCCGGTTGGGACCAGTCTGAAGCTAGGTTAGGGAACCTTCTTTGGATGTGGTTTGATTTTCCAGCAACATATTCATAAAAGGGATTATTTGCGAGTGACAAGGAAACGTCAGCATATTGTGATGATTGTCGAATCCAGCACCGGCAATCATTATATTTGAAGTCAGTGAGATTGAATACCGGGATACCTTATGCCATTTCTATAAACCATCCTAATCCATTAATTTCATTATCTCGAAATTCGATTTTGCAGGTCTTCATAACAGCGAGACTGACATATTGCAACTTGGCGGCTATTGGACCGTTTCTGTTTGGATGCGGTGGGGCTATTGGACGCTTCGATAGCCCCAGCCTGGAGCAGTTATTCTTACTAGCGAAAAGACACAATCATTTTAAGCCGGCAAGGCAGGTGATTCTGCTGGTTTAATCATCCATCCTTATCTGATTCTTTCGTTTTACTGGTTGGATTGGTGGTTTTGCTGGTCTGGTTTAACTATTTGCAGTTTTACAAAAGGCGTATATGACTTCGTCGGGGCGATTGTCATTGAATCATACTCTTCATGTTTCGAATCGAAGAGACCCGGTTATAAGGGGACAAAAACACACAACAACCAGTTCAGGAGGCATTTTATGGTTTACGATTATGCAACTAAAGTAAAGGGGACGCAGGGTAGTCCGATCCGTGATGCGATTGTAAAAGCCCAAGGGGAGGGCTTCATATCCTTCGCGGCCGGATTTCCCGATCCTCAGGCAATTCCGATGGAGAAATTGAGCCGGATCTCCCAGGAAGTCCTGGAAGAGTACGGAATTGAGGTGTTCCAGTATGGGGAAAGCATCGGGCGGGCTGAACTGCGCCAGCAGGCCCGTAAATTCATCAATATGGATTATGATGTGCTTAAAGAAGGTGATGATATCCTCGTCACTTCGGGTTCGACCCAGGGGCTTTATATAGCGTCAAAGATATTCCTCAATGAAGGTGATGTTATTTTGAGCGAGGACCCGGCATTTTCCGGGGCGTTTGCATCATTCAGGTCGAACGGGGCAACCATCAGGGGGATCAGGATGGAGGAAGATGGCGTCGATATTGCGGCACTGGAAGAAGCCATGGCCAGCGAACCGAAGCCAAAATTCTTCTACACCATTCCGAATTTCAATAATCCAACCGGTTATACAACTTCATTTGAAAAGCGGAAAGCCATATACTGGTTGGCCAAGAAATACAATGTGATCATCCTTGAGGACAACCCTTATGGTTATCTGCGCTCTGCGGGGGAAGACCTGCCTGCAATCAAGACCTTTGACACGACCGGCCATGTTCTATATGCTGCCAGTCTATCAAAAATAATTTCACCGGGAATGCGTTGCGCCCTGCTGTGCGGGGCCAAGGAAATCATCGCCAAAGCGGTAATCCAGAAAAGCCTGATTGATTCTTCAACTCCAATCTGGAATCAATTGGTCATGGCCAAGTTTCTTGAGCAGACGGACATGCGTAATCATATCAGATATATCAGCGATATCTATGAGCGTAAATGCGAGTTGATGCATGAAACCATGGCGGCGACTTTCCATGAAGACGTCAAATATGGCAAGCCTGAAGGCGGGATGTTCATCTACTTTGAATTGCCCGACTACATCAATCTCCAGGACTTTGTCAACGAAGCGGCCAAGATGCATATCGCGGTCGTTCCCGGAAGTGCGTTTTCCGTTGAACAGCCCCAAAGATGCAACGGCGTAAGAATAAATTTCTCGATTCCGACGGTGGACCAGATAATCGACGGGATCACGAAAATCGGGGCTCTTACCCATCGGCTTTGCGGCGACCAGATAAATTAAAGACCTTTACCATCAGCTGAACAAAAAAATGCTTAATTCAAATTCTTGAATTAAGCATTTTTTTAATCGAATAATTGATTCAGGCGGATGTAAGAAACAGTGCCGCTGAAACTCTTGGCTACCAATCCTTGTTCGATTACGAAGAACTGCGGGCTGGTGCCGTCGGTTGTGGCAAATGTCGTCCGAATCCAAGCAGTCTGGTCTTCCATTGATTGGGTGTCCACATAATAGATCTTGGTTCCTGAATGTTCCTGCAGGAATGGTTCAACCACCTGGGTGATATATCCGCTCACATTCGTGTCGCTATAATCGCCAACAAGCACGACAAAGTCATCTTTGTTTTCAAGTTTGGCAGTAAGTTGGGTAGTTGTGATTGTCTTCACATCCTCATGGGTCAGGTTCCGGAAAATGAACAAGCCGAGGAATACTACAATAACCAAGCCAAAGATGCTGATCTCTCTGGCAAATTTCTTCACAAATTTCATATGATGCCTCCTGGGTTTTACCTGTATATTTTATCAAATAATGACGGTAAACTCAATATCTAAATGGAATATGGTTATCTATGGGGAAATTCTGGAGACTGTGGGAAAGAAAAAGGATAATACTTCTGTATTATCCCATGATGTCCTTCAAGGCATTGACGAACTGTTCGTTTTGTTCCGGGCGTCCGATGCTTACGCGCAGGAACTCTCCAAATGGACGGAGCAATACGCCTTTCTGGTTCAAGTCGAGCATCAGCTGGTTTGGATCACGATCCGGTTTGAAGTAGATGAAGCTTGTGTATGATTTGACTACTTCGAAATCGTATTGGCATAAGGCATCATAAATGTAGTTGCGGCCTTGAGTGTTGTTGGCGATTGAACGGGCGATGTAGTCCTTGTCTTCCAAGGCGACCCTCACGGCTTTCAATACCAGGCGGTTAGGTGCGTAATTGAATTCGAATTTATCCAAATGTTGGGCGATTGCTTCGTTGGCAATTGAGTAACCAAAACGCAATCCTGCAAGTGCGAAGAGCTTTGAGAACGTTCTTAAGACGATTACCTTGTGGCTGTCGACAAACTGAACCGCGGATTCGAATGATTCATCATCAACCCAGTCAATGTAGGCTTCGTCGACGATAGTGATGACATGGTCAGGGACGTTGTCGAAATAATGATGCAATTCTTCATTGGTGATTTTCGCCCCGGTAGGGTTATTAGGATTGACGATACAAACCAGTTTGGTTTTTTCATTTATGGCTTCAAGCATAGCTTTGGTATCGCAAGCATAATCTTTGGTCGGGATTTTAACCAGTTTGGCACCGAAACGGTTGGCCAACAGGCGATAGGCAACATAGCTAGGATCGGCGATGACGACTTCGTCCTCAGGGTTTAAGAAGATTTCATGAATTGCACAGATCAAAGAGCTGCTTCCGGCTCCCAAATTGATCTTGGTTGTTGGCAGGTTGTGATAGTCGGCGATCGCCTGACGGGTCAGCTCTGTTTCCTTTCCTGGATACAAATGCATATCTTTTAAAGCTTCACTCATTGCGGCAACAACTTTTTCGCTAGGGCCAAGCATGTTTTCGTTGGCATTCAGTTTACAAAAAGGGATATCTGCAGGGGCTGCTGGCAGTGGCGTACCTCCAGGAGTATATCCGACGGCATCTTCGATGTATTTTCTTAATAAGTGATTAACGTTCATAATTTACCCTCCATTGAACTCCTCTAAAATATACAACAATCAGCCAATAAAATCAATGAATTGTATACAACTTGTCGTAAAAAACAAGCCTTTTTTTGGTTTCCTTGCTTATAGAAAGAACCGCACCCATATATTTAATAATATTAAACGTGATAGACGGGACAATCCCGCCCACTTTGATGAACCGGAGGCAGCGTGATGATTGTGGAAGCGGATTTTAATGCCGGCCAGGATCGGATCGTGGAGAAAAATCATATTTCAGTTGTCAATTAAAGATGCATTTGGTAAAATGATTTTGTACTTGGATTCAGGGATTTGAATTTTTTCTTAAAAACTATTGCATTTGAAAAAGATCTAGTGTATATTGATATAGCGCCTTAACCAAGGGGTCTTGAAAGATTCAAGATCGAAACCCTTGAGAAAAAAGTTTTAAAAAGTTCTTGACTTTGCGGTTGAGAATTGGTAATATATCAGGGTAGCAAAAAACACGGGGGTTTAGCTCAGTTGGGAGAGCATCTGCCTTACAAGCAGAGGGTCAGCGGTTCGAGCCCGTTAACCCCCACCATTTATTATAACTACAAAAAATGCCGGCTTAGCTCAATTGGTAGAGCAACTGACTTGTAATCAGTAGGTTGAGGGTTCAAGTCCTTTAGCCGGCACCATATGGAGGAGTAGCGAAGTGGCCAAACGCGGCTGACTGTAACTCAGTTCCTTTCGGTTCGGTGGTTCGAATCCGCCCTCCTCCACCATTTATTGGGGTATAGCCAAGCGGTAAGGCAACAGACTTTGACTCTGTCATTTCCCTGGTTCGAATCCAGGTACCCCAGCCAACTAATTTCGACCCGCTAGCTCAGTCGGTAGAGCATCTGACTTTTAATCAGAGGGTCAGGCGTTCGAGTCGCCTGCGGGTCACCATCTTAAATCAATTGTTTGCCCAGGTGGCGAAATTGGTAGACGCACAGGACTTAAAATCCTGCGGACCTTAAAATCCGTGACGGTTCGACTCCGTCTCTGGGCACCATCTATATATGCGGGTGTAGTTCAATGGTAGAACTTCAGCCTTCCAAGCTGACTACGTGGGTTCGATTCCCATCACCCGCTCCATTTAAAATTTAATATCTTCGCAATATGCGGGTGTAGTTCAATGGTAGAACTTCAGCCTTCCAAGCTGACTACGTGGGTTCGATTCCCATCACCCGCTCCAATTTATTTCCCATATTGCGGGTGTAGTTCAATGGTAGAACTTCAGCCTTCCAAGCTGACTACGTGGGTTCGATTCCCATCACCCGCTCCATTGCGCTTGAATAGCTCAGTTGGTAGAGCACTCGGCTGTTAACCGAGCGGTCGTAGGTTCGAGTCCTACTTCAAGCGCCATTTTATTGGCCCGTTGGAGAAACGGTTAACTCACATGCCTTTCACGCATGCATTCACGGGTTCGAATCCCGTACGGGTCACCATTTTAAAAATCAACTCAAGTACCTGATTACTTGGGTTTTTTATTTATACGGAGGTGTCGCGATGTTCGCTTTTGACTTGATTTGGCTGATTTTCACTGGCCTGGCAGGTGCTTTTCCATTTGATTATGTCAGCATGGTCCTTATGGGGGCCAACTATTCTGGATATTTAAGTGTCGGTTTGAATCCGATGAGCGTGGTGCTGCTGATGGTGGTCGGATTGTTTGTCGGTCTGCTTGCCCGAAGCACCAATCTGTTGCGCTCTATGCGGGCTTCAAATGGCGACGTTACTAGCGGTATGTTCGGAGCGCTGTTTGTAGCTGGCTTGATCAGCCTGGTTTGTTATATGTTGCTTGGAAAACTTGGCTATTCGCTGAGTCTGGACAACCGCTATATTGGAATTGGCATGTTGTGCAATGCCATCTTGATCCTGGTGGGATCGATGGTCAAAAGAGGACGGAAGGAAACCGATTCAATCAAGGTCCAGGATGGCCTGTTCATCGGAGCGGCTTCTTTGCTGGCGTTTTTTCCCGGTGCTTCCTTCCTGGCGGCCTTGTTTGTGCTTTTGCGCCTGCGCGGTTACAGTTACCGGGCGGTTGGCGAAATTTCAATCTTCGCCTTGATGATCAATGTCCTTACCTATATTTTCGCGTATTTGATCCTCTTCCCGGGGTATTTTGATTTCAACGGTTCTTTGGCACTGGGTCTGATGATTGTCATCATTTCCTTTGTGATGGGCTTCTTGTCGACTTTTGGCTATGATCTCATATTGCAAAACCGGCTGCCCAAGCTTCTGGCTTTATTGAGTTTTGTGGCTGGGGTTTTGTTGGTGTTTTTCTGATGGCAGGCAATCTGCCATTTTTTTGTAGGATAAATTTAAAAAAGCTCCCATGTGATTCGGGGAGCCTGGTGCTATTTGCGGATTGTGATACCTAGTTTGCGTTCGACTTTGGCAAGTTTCTTCTTGGCCAGGAATGAAGCTTTTTGCGCCCCTTGGTCCAACACTTTGGTGATGTAATCTCCTTTGATGATTTCCTTGTATTGGGTCTGGATCTTTTCCAGGCTTTCCCCAAGGATATTGGCCAGGTCTTTCTTGAAATCGCCATAACCGCTGTCTTTGTATTTGTCTTCCAGTTCGCTGATTGGAATATTTGTCAGGGTCGTATAGATTTCCAGGAGGTTGGAGATTCCTGGCTTGTTTTCAGGGTCGTAGACAATCTTTCCGTCGGTATCCGTAACGGCTGACATGATTTTTTTCTTCGACACGTTGATGTCATCGAGAATGTAGATGCATCCCTTAGGGTTGTCTCCGGATTTCGACATCTTTTTGGTCGGATTCTGCAAGTCCATGATCTTGGCTCCGATTTTTGGTACAAGTGGCTCAGGCAGCTTGAATGTGTCGCTGTAGCGGCTGTTGAAGCGGATGGCGATATCGCGGGCCAGCTCGCAGTGTTGTTTCTGGTCGATTCCCACGGGAACATAGTCCGGATCGTACATCAGGATGTCGGCGGCCATCAATGAAGGATAGTTGAATATTCCTGCTCCGATGGATTCGCCTTTGGCCAGCTTGTCTTTGTACTGGGTCATGCGTGAGAGTTCCCCCATGGAAACCATGCATCCAAGATACCATCCCAGTTGGGCGTGTTCGAGGACGTCCGATTGCAAGAAAAGAGTCACCCTTTCTGGATCCAACCCGGCAGCCAGGTACAGGGCGATCAGGTTTTTGGTGTTTTCGCGCAATTCCTTGGGTTCGACATAGATGGTCATTGAATGTAAATTGGCAACAAAGACGAACATCTCGTATTCATCCTGATATTCCACAAAGGGTTTGATGGCACCTAAATAGTTTCCTAATGTCACGCTACCGGTTGGTTTAATTCCACTAAGCATTCTTTTCA
This sequence comes from Erysipelotrichaceae bacterium, assembly GCA_028698185.1. Taxonomy (GTDB): domain Bacteria; phylum Bacillota_I; class Bacilli_A; order Erysipelotrichales; family Coprobacillaceae; genus JAQVDW01. The sequence continues at coordinate 24,500 of JAQVDW010000023.1, forward strand.
TGATAGAATCTCCTTTAGACTGATTTCAAACAGTATAGCATAATTTTAATTTTTTTAACAGTGCCAAAAAAATCGGAATGTTGACAAATATGGCTTGAAAATTGTCGGGAATTGGTGTATTTTAAAGTTGGACTTAAATATCGATAAAAGTCGAATTGTTGCGACCGTCGCCCGTTTATCCGGGATGTCGCGGGTTTAAACAGACATAAGTTCATAAAAGAATTAATTTCTATATAAATGAGTCAAATGATCAAAAAAGCATTTTATTTGTATTTGATTCATGTAATAATATAACAAGGAGGGATTTTAATGATTCGTATATATACAGCGCCTAGCTGCGCAAGTTGCAGAAAAGTTAAAGCATGGTTAAAAGAACATAATATTCCCTATGTTGAAAAAAATATCTTCTCGACAATCCTTCGGGAAGGTGAGTTGCGCGAGTTATTGGAACGTTCGGAAAATGGGACGGATGACATAATTTCGAAACGCTCGAAAATAATCAAGGAAAATGATATCGATGTGGAAACAATGTCCCTGAATGAACTGATCAAGTTCATCCAGGAAAATCCTTCGGTCCTCAAACGGCCGATCATGATTGACGAGCGCCGCTTCCAGGTTGGTTACAACTCTGAGGAAATCCGCGTCTTCATTCCCCGTGAATTGCGCCAGTTGGCCCAATGCAAGATTCCGGCTGAGGAGTGTCCTCATTTCAATCCTGGCAAAAGATGGGAAAACCTCAAAAAAGAATATCAGGAGAGCAACGCCCAATAGACGACCTTACGGTCGTCTTTTTCGTTTTTCCAATTTTTCGATGGTGACAAGCTTGCCGTCATAGGGGTTGATGAACTCGATTCGCACTGAGCGCAAGTACATCTTCCCAATCCCAGGGTTGTACAGCTCATCACTGACAAGGGGATGGCCGATCGCTTTGAGGTGGACCCGGATCTGGTGGGTCCGGCCCGTATCCAGGATGCATTGGACAATCGTATTGGCGCCATCTTCTTGGAGTGGTTTGACGTGGGTTATGGCGTGTTTGCCCTGGCTATTGACAGTTCTTATCATGGAGTTGCCATCATCGTAGATTGGCAAGTCGATTGTCTGCTTTTCGCGCAGATGGCCGGAAACAAGTGCTTGATAGACCCTTTTGACCTGTTTGATGTCCTGGCTTAACAGGTAATGGGAATAGCGGTCCTTGGCTACCAGAAGAAGCCCCTGGGTCTGGCGGTCGAGCCGGTTGACAAAGTGGACTGTGGCTGTGATGTTTTTTTTCAGGTAGTAAGCCACTATTCCGTTGGCCAAGGAATTCTCATAATGGCTTTTTGTGGGAATGCAGGCCAGGCCGGCCGGTTTGTCGATGATCAGGTAGTGGTCATCCTCGAACACGACATCCAGGTCCATTTCTGTGGGGGGGATGTCGCATTTTTCTTCGGGCATGATTATTTCCAGCCTGTCTCCTGGGCGAAGCTGGCAGCGGACGGTTACCGGGTTGCCGTTGACCAGGATCTTGCCCTGGGACTTGATTGCTTTTACGAGTTTGCGCGACAGTCCGATTTCCATCAGGTAATCGCGCAGCAGCGAAGACTTGGTCAGAGTGAATATCATGAATGGATAAAGGCCCGGGCGATCCGCTTGATAAAAGAGCGTTCCCGGTATTCGATGAATCTGACATGGCGCTTGGAAACGCGGACCTTCACTTCAACGACATCGTCAATTACGTGGAAGATGTGATCCATTCCAAGATATAGGGGGTTGAAATTCTTGGAAATCAGCGATATTTCGTTCGATGAATCGAGGATCAAAGGAGAACCAAGCGAGTGATAGGCATTATGGGAGATGGCTGCGACTTCGGTGAGCTGCATGACCTGGATTCCCGGATAGATTACGGCTCCGCCAAGAGATTTGTTGTAGGCGGTGGATCCGCTGTTTGTCGACACGCAGATGCCGTTGCCCCGGAACACTTCCAGGAAGTCGCCGTTGATGGAGATGTTCACGGCCTGGGAATAGAAACCGTGGTCGGTCCGCATCTCATTGAGGGCGTAGAAAATCTCGCTGCCCTTATTTGTGACGACTTCGACCTCGAGGAGGTGGCGGCGGTTGATCGCCCCTTCGCCATTGATTATGTCCTCGATAAGCATATCGACTTCATTGACCCGGTAGTCGGTGAAAAAGCCCAGGGTGCCGGTATGGACGCCCACAAAACTGCATTGGCAATCAAGGTATTTGTGGACGGCATCCAGGATGGTCCCGTCGCCCCCAACGGAGATGACCAGATCTGGGTTCACGTCGTCGCGCCGGAAATGCCCCTTCAATTTGTTGTCGATGTCGTCTGCGACCTGATGCGACAATTCGTCGCCGCGAATCACGATTGTGTATTTTTCCATGATATATCTCCTTTGCCACTTCCAATATTATACCCTACTACATTGCAAATCTCAAATGTTGTAATCTTCAAACTTATAACGTATAATGAAAAAAAGGAGAGATAGAGTGCATAATTTAGAAATTGAGTTCAAACAGCTTTTAAATGAACAACAGTTTTACCAAATTCTTGACGATTACAGCGCTTATCATCAAAAGACATATTATCAGACCAACTACTATCTGACCCACCCGATTCTCGAGCAAAAGAAGATGAGTCTTCGCGTTCGCCAGAAGAACGACTACTACGAATTGACATTGAAGCAGCCCCAAAAAATCGGATTGTTGGAGACGAATATAGATATATCCCAAAATCAGTTCAACTGCATAATGCAAGGGGAATTCCTTGATAACGAGATCTTCGAAAATCTTCAGCGGATGGACGTCACCTACCTGGAATCGGACCTTTATCTGACCACCAGGCGGTGCGATATAATTTTGCCTGAGGGTTTGCTTTCGATAGATGAAAACGAGTATATGGGAAAAATTGATTATGAGCTGGAGTTGGAAGTCGATCAATATGATAAGGGTGCCAAGTTTTTCAAGAAACTTCTGGAAAAATATGATATTGAATACCAGGAAAACTGCGATTCGAAAATCAAAAGGCTCTTGGACTATGCCAAAGAAAAAAAGGCTGAAGGGAATGACTAAGTCAATCCATTCAAGCCTTTTTTAGTTTATGACGTAACGGTTCTTTCCTTCTTTGATGCGGGTCTGTTTTTCGGCTTCGAAGACCATGCCGACAACGACCATGTATGACAGCAATGACGAACCACCATAGGAAAGCAGCGGCAGGGTGATACCGGTGATTGGCAACAGTCCCAGGATCATCCCGATGTTCCAGAACTGTTGGAAGATAAGCATTCCCATGAATCCGGCAATCAGGTATTTGTTGCGGGGGTCCTCGCAACGGATTCCTACATAGATGATTGAGAAATCGAGAAAGAGAATCGCCATCAAGGTGGCCACGCCACCTATGAATCCGAAATCCTGGCAGATTACTGCGAAGATGAAGTCGGTCTGGGCTTCAGGGAAGTTGATGATAACTGACTGGAACCCGTGGCCAAACACGCCCGATGTCCCATATGACATCAATGCATTAAGCAACTGGTAACCTTGTTTTTCGTAAGTTCCTTCAGGATCAAGCCAGCCGTAGATCCGGCCCAGCTTGTAGTCGCCACCGAAAATGTCGACGATGACCTGGTGATGGAAGACGAAAAGGAATGCGACAATGATGATCGCCAGCCCCATCCCGATAAACATCACGGAAAACCAGCGATGGTTCAAGCCGGCCGAGAAAGCGATCGCCACAATTGATGCAATGATGATCAAAGTGACTCCGGTATCATTCTGAAGCAGGATCAGAGATATCGGCAAGATTGTGGCTTTGAGAATCTTGTAAATCAAAAACAGGTCATCCTCGAGCATCTTGTTTTTACCGTTGATGTTGTGTTCATAAATCATATCGGCCAGCGTCACCACCAGGAAGACTTTCATGAACTCTGATGGCTGCAGGGAAAATCCGGGAATCGAGTACCAAGAAGTGGCGCCGTTAAGATGGACGGCCCGGGGAATGATCGACATCCCAAACTTTGTGATGGCGATATGTTCAATCGCCAGACCGACCAGAAGGGCGATCAGAAACCAGTAGATGACCCACTTGGCTGAATATATCCGGTCGTTGCTGTAATTGAAGATGGCGACAATTATAACAAGACCGATGGCATAGAAAAATGCCTGTTTTATAAAATAACCTTCCGGACTGGCGTAGTTGATCAAAGGGGTGGCTCCCCAGATGGCGATAATCGAGATCGACGCCATGATCAATACCGCCAATACAAACCGGAAGGAAACCAGATGCTTCTCTTTTATGGGCATACTAACCTCCGACAAAAATAATAGTTTTTATTGACGTATTATAGTATACTATAATTTGAAATTAAAACAATGTTTAGGAGGTTTTTTTACCATGAATGAATATTTGCCATATATCCTTGCCGGCCTGGCACTGACAATCGTTGTCGTCTGGTTTATCCTGGCCCGTTACCTGAAAGGGAAAAAAATCCAAACGAGCCGCAAGGTCAATATCGATGTGGAAAAAATAATAACCGCGCTTGGGGGCAAGGGCAATATCGTTTCTGCCAAAGCGACGAATTCAAGGCTGTCGGTAGTGCTGGAAGATGATCAGAAACTTAAAATTGAAGATCTTAAACAACTGGGAGCTTCCGGAATTGTCCAGACAACCAACAAAGTGACAGTCATCCTGGGCCAAGTGTCGCAGCTGGTGGCTGAAGAAATCGACAACGATCGATAAATAACACATTTTATAAGCAAAATGATTAATTTTATTAATATTTTCTTGTTAATCTCATCTCATATTCATAAATTAGTGTAAAATAAATAACGCTTTTAAGAA
>JAQVDW010000006.1 GCA_028698185.1 Erysipelotrichaceae bacterium
AAAAATTTACACGAGTCGCAAATTCAAGAAATAGTACGAAAATGAAATATTAAAAAAACAGGCAGAAACCCCTTATTTATAGGGGCTTTTGCCTGTTTTCTAGATTATCAAGTGTAAAACATGAGATTATAACAATTTATCGCTATAAATTCAAAGGTATTTGTGTATAATCCCCGTTAAACTCTTAACCCGTAATTAAGACTGGCAAACAAAAAAACCCGACATTTGCCGGGTCGTCAGATGCTTTGTAATGCCTGTTGGAGATCGGCGATGATGTCGCTGACATCCTCGATTCCCACCGAAAGGCGGATAAGGTCCGGAGCCACTCCGGCTTCTTGCAATTGTTCCTTGGTCATCTGGCGATGGGTGTGGCTGGCTGGATGGAGCAGACAGGTCCTTGCATCGGCCACATGGGTCACGATTGAGACAAGTTCAAGCTTGTCGACGAATTTGGTTGTGGTCGCGTCATAATCCTTCAGACCGAATGCCAAAACGCCACAGCTTCCCTCAGGCAGGTATTTTTGGGTCAGATTGAAATAACTGTCGTCTTCAAGGTTGGGGAAGTTGACCCAGGCAACCTTGGGATGGTCCTTGAGGAATCTGGCGATCGCCAGGGCATTTTCATAGTGGCGGGGCATCCGCAGGTGCAGCGTTTCCAGCCCAAGATTCAACAAGAAGGCGTTCATCGGCGCCATTGTCGAACCAAGGTCGCGCATCAGCTGGACGGTCGCTTTGGTGATGAATGCGCCCTTGCCAAACTTCTTGGTATAGATCAGTCCGTGGTAAGAGTCATCAGGGGTGGTCAGACCGGGGAACTTGTCGTTTTGTTCCCAGTCGAAATTGCCGCTGTCGACGATGCAGCCACCCAGGCTGATCGCATGGCCATCCATGTATTTGCTGGTGGAATGGGTGACGATATCCGCCCCGAATTCAAACGGGCGGCAAAATACCGGTGTCGCGAAAGTGTTGTCAACAAGCAACGGGATGCCGTTGTTATGGGCCAAAGCCGCGAATTTTTCAATATCGAGAACCTTGACTGTCGGATTGGCGATCGTTTCCCCGAAGACAAGTTTCGTGTTCGGTTTGATTTCATTCTGGAGCTCTTCAAGGTCGAGATCCTGGTCGACAAAGGTGCAGTCGATTCCAAGTTTCTTGAGCGTCACCCCAAACAGGTTGTAAGTCCCCCCGTAGATGCTGCTTGAAGCCAGGACGTGGTCCCCGGCGCTGGCGATATTGATCACCGCCAAAAAGTTGGCCGCCTGACCGGAGCTTGTCATCATCGCCGCCACACCACCTTCAAGGTCGGTGATTTTGGCTGCAACCGCATCGGTTGTCGGGTTTTGAAGCCGGCTATAGAAATAACCGCTGGCCTCCAGGTCGAACAATTCGGCCATCTGTTGCGAATTGTCATATTTGAAGGTGGTGCTTTGGATTATCGGTAATACCTGGGGTTCCCCTTTTTTAGGGACGTACCCCGAGCGAATGCATTTGGTTCCTAATTTTCTGTTTGCCATATTGGAAGCTCCTTTCGATTGTAACTATTATAAGGTTATTCTTGGCCAAAATCAAGAAAGGTCCGCCTTAAAATTCCCTTTTGACAAAAAGGACCCGGCCGATTATCGCCATCTTGTTTTCTTTGATCTCCACACTGGAGTAATAGCGGTTTGGATAATCGGGGTTGGCCGACTCGAGAATTACCACATCGCCCTTTTTGATGACCTTCTTGATGGTCACCTCTTCCTGGTCGATCAAGACGACCGCGATCTGCGAAGATTCGACATCGTTTTGCTTGCGGACGTAAACCTGGTCGCCTGGATATATGTGGAGGCCGATCATCGAATCCCCGACCACCTCGAGAAAATAGTCGCCTTGATAGTATTCCTTCTGGCTCACCGGGATTTCCCTGATGTAGTTTTCGTCGCAAAACAGGTCATAGCCCGCCTTGACAAAGCCAAGCAGGGGCCGGGTGAAGGCCGGAGCGATGCTTTCATCGAGGTATTTGTCGACATCCATGTTGAGGCGCTTGGCGATGGCAACCATCTTGTCCTTGGGAACGTTGGCGATCGCGCCGCTTTCATAGCGCATGATGGTCGTTTTCGAACATTGAACTTCCCGGCCGAGCTGCTCGAGCGATATCTTCAATTTCTTGCGGGCCTGTCTCATATCATCTTTGAACATTTTAGTCCTCCATCCTGATCCGTTATCAAAAGCGGATTTCCAATAAAAAAATTATATCATTTTTCGACGTTAAAGCAACTTTTTTGAACTTCAAAGCAATAAAAAGCACTGGGATATTGATAAATGCAACTTCCAGTGGTAGTATAATTGCATATCAGAGAATATATGCAACTTTTTTGGAGGAATATTTATGGAAAAATGGATCCTACATATTGATATCAACCATTGTTACGCCCAGATTGAAGAGATGAAGAATCCGGCCCTCAAGGAAATACCCATGGCCGTTGGCGGCCGCGAATCGAACCGCCACGGCATCATCCTGGCCAAGAATCTTCTGGCCAAAAAATACCGGATCAAGACCGGCGAACCGGTCCGCGACGCCCTGAAGAAATGTCCGAAGCTCAGGATAATCCATCCCGATTTCACCGACTACCAGTACTACACGACCAAGGTCAAGGACATCTATCACGAATACACCGATCAGGTCGAATCATATGGCCTTGACGAAGCCTGGCTTGACATCACCGGGTCACTCAAGCTCTTTGGTGACCCCATTGACATCGCCAGAACAATCCAGACGCGCATCAAAAACGAGATCGGCCTGACGGTCTCGGTGGGCATCAGCTTCAACAAGATTTTCGCGAAGATGGGCAGCGACATGTTCAAGCCCTACGGCCTGGTCCACATATCCAAAGAGAACTACCGGGAGATCGTCTGGCCCCTGGATATCGGCGACCTGTTCTATGTGGGCCAGGCCACCAAAACCAAGTTGAACCAGGTCTACATCACCAAGATCGGCCAGCTCGCCCGCTGTTCGAAAGACTACATCAAATCGCTCCTTGGCAAGATGGGCGAAGTCCTATGGCTTTTTGCCAACGGTTTCGACATGTCCGCCGTGATGCTCGCGACAAGCAAGAGCGTCGTCAAGTCCGTGGGCAACGGGGTGACGGCCATCAAGGATCTGACGACCCTCGACGAACTGCGCAGCGTGCTTCTTGTCCTTTGCGACAGCGTCGCCTCGAGGCTCAGGGACCATCAGCTCAAGGGTTTCGTGGTCACCCTGTCCTTGCGCGACAAGCAGCTCCATAGCTTCACCCGCCAGAAAAAGCGCGAACAAGCCACCAACCTGTGCCAGGAAATAATGGCCACCATCGACGATCTGCTGGCCAGACACCGCGACGAAAACGCCGCTTACCGTTCGGTCGGAGTGAGGGTCAGCGACCTGATTTTCGACAACCGCCAGTGCCAGCTGAGCCTTTTCGAGGATCCTAACGCCAAGGTTGACATGTACAAGCTGGAGACGGCCATCGACTCTTTGCGGGCCCGGTACGGCTACTACAGCATCTCCCGGGGCCTGACCAGAGCGAACAGCCACCTGACCGACTTCAACCCCAAGGGTGACCATACAATTGCTCCCAAGGGATACTTCTAGCGATGGAACAGGTGTTCAAGCATTATGTCGGAGTCATCGCCTACATCAACATGACCGGCCAGCTCAAGCCGCTGTACATCGTCTGGAATGAGGGCGTCAAATATAAAATCGACCTGGTCTACCGGGTTTTTCCGGCCGCAAGCCAGGCCGGAGGTGGGGGCATCCTGTACGAGTGCAAGGTGGCCCACAAAAGAATAAAACTCTATCAGGAAAAAAACCGCTGGTTCATCGAGACCAGCCAGGCCCCATTCGACTATTGGAGTGAAAGCTAAAAGCCAGCCCCCTTACAAGGGAACTGGCTTTCAGGCCATATTGGCCGGCACTACGCCAAAGAACGGTTGCGATAGACAAGGTCATCACGAAAAGTGAACCCGACTTTCTTCCAGAAGGCGTTGCCCGATTCGTTGCTTTTGAAGGCCACCAGGGCCACCTTGGTCACACCTTCTTTTGCCAGGGCGTCCAGGCCCCGGAATACCAGGGCCTTGCCGATGCCCTGATTCTGGAAAGAGGGAGCGACCGCAAGATGATAGATGAAACCGCGCCGACCGTCATGACCGGCCAAAATCGCGCCGATGACCTGGCTGGAAGCGACAGCCACAAAACAGCTGTTTTCGTTGCGCGCCAGGTACCGGGCTATGCCCTGAATTGAGTCGTCAACATCATTGAGACCCATGCCCGGCGTGTTTTTCCACAGAGCGACGACCTGGTCATAGTCATCGATGCCCATGATTCTAATGTCCATGAAAATCCCCCCTTATGTAAAAAGGATAGCACCAGATCGGTGCGGATGCAACAGGCCCTGGTTAGAAAATGTCGACGATTTCCCCGTCGAGGATCTTGTTTGTGGTCCGCAAGGCGCACATCTTGCCGCACATCGAACAGGTCTTCTGTTGTGCGGCCGGAATCGAGTCGTAGTAGTCCCGGGCTTTTTGGGGATCAAGGGCACAATCGAACATCCCTTCCCAGTCGACCTTGTTTCTGGCTTTTGCCATCTGGTCGTCCCGGTCGCGGGCCCCGGGAATCTTCTTGGCGATATCCGCGGCATGGGCGGCGATCTTGACCGCCATTATCCCCTCTTTGACGTCCTGGACATCAGGCAGGCGCAGATGTTCCGCCGGAGTCACATAGCACAGGAAATCCGCCCCGTTCGAAGCCGCAATGGCTCCACCGATGGCGCTTGTTATATGGTCATAGCCCGGAGCGATGTCGGTCACAATAGGACCAAGCACATAGAAAGGGGCATCATGGCACAGGCGCTTCTGGATCTTCATGTTGGCGGCGATCTCATCGATGGCCATATGGCCCGGTCCTTCGACAATAACCTGGACATTTTTGGCCCAGGCCCGCTCGATCAGTAGCGACAATTCGATCAGCTCTCCGATCTGCCCGGGATCGGTGGCGTCATGGAGACAGCCCGGCCGCAAAGCGTCACCCAGGGAGATGGTCACGTCGTATTTGGCCAGAATGTCAAGCACCTCATCATAGTATTCGTAAAAAGGGTTCTCATTGCCCGTCATCGCCATCCAGGCAAAAAGCAGGGAACCGCCCCTTGAGACGATATTGGTCAGACGCTCGCTTTTTCTAAAGTCGGCCGCCACCTTGCGGGTGATTCCGGCATGGATGGTGACGAAGTCGACTCCCTGGCTGGCATGGAGTTCTAAAATCGACAGGAAATCCTTTGCGGTAAGGTCGATGAGATCCTTGTCGAAATAGCCGATGGCATCATAGATGGGAACCGTCCCGATCATGGCGCTGCTCATGGCGATCAGTTTCTCCCGGAAATCGTAAGTCTTGCCATAGTTGCTAAGATCCATAATGGCTTCGACGTCGTTTTCCAAGGCCACTTCGACCTTCTTGAATTCCATCTCGTAATTGGCGCAATCCCGGGATACTCCCAGGTTGACATTGACCTTGGTTTTCAATCCCTGCCCGACCCCGTTGGGATCGAGGTTGCGATGGTTCTTGTTTGCGGGAATGGCGATTGTTCCAGCCGCCACCCGCTCCATGATTGTTCGAGGATCGAGACCTTCCTTGTTGGCGACAATCTCCATCTCTTTGGTGATTATTCCCTGTTTGGCTGCGGCCATCTGTGTCAGTTTATTCATTGGTATCTCCTTTTGGCTGGTTGCTGAAGATGTTGAGGATATGGCGTTTTTTCAAGGTGCCAATCAATACGAAGGCCAGTGTCGCCCCCACCAGGGTGCTAAGCAAAAAAGGCACAAGCAGGATTTGCCCCATCCCTTCTTTGTCCAGGACCAGATTGGCCAGGATTCCCGCAGCCTGAGATCCCAGCAGGCCGGTTCCGATGATCTCACCTAGATAAGCGGCGAACACCGACTTGTAGCGGGCATAAAGCGCCGCGGCCAAGAATGCCCCGATCATGCTTCCTGGAAATGCCAGGATCGTTCCGGTTCCCAGGATGTTGCGCACCAGCGAAGTCGCAAAGGCCACCATCACCGCAAGAAACGGATTCAGGGTGACTGCCGCCACTAGGTTGATGAAATGTTGGACAAAGAAAGCCTTGGCAAAAGCCGTAGGCACATACAAAGATGAAAGGCTGATCGCCAGGGCGATCAAGAAGCCGGCAAAACTGATTTTTTTGACACTCATAATTTGTTCTCCTTCTGTCTTTAATATCAATGGAGTATCTTTTTTGCCAAAACCAAAAAAAGATGCACCAAAAAGGTCCATCCCATAAATTAAAAATCTATGTTCAATCCCTACGTTGGCATTACCCAAATCAGGTACGGTCGAAATTCCAATTTCCTCTCAGCCTGGTCACAAGCTCCCGTTGATATTTGTCTATAATTATAGACGATATTACTCAGTTGTCAATATAATCATGAAAATTTGCCGCAATCCACCGGGCCACTCCGTCTTCGTCATTGGACCCTGCGTGGGATGAGGCAACCTGTTTTACCTTGGCCGCGGCATTTTTGACCGCCACCGCCACATCGGCCTTCTTGAGCATTTCCAGATCGTTGGTCTCGTCGCCAAAGCAGACAAGTTCGTCGTATTCCCGGATTTTTTTGAGCCGTTCGAGCGCCTTGGCCTTGTTCGCCCCCGGAGCCATGATTTCCAGGAAATATTCATCCGTGTACAGTTCCTTTTTCAGACTGCAGATTATCCCCGGCAACGTCTTGAGATAGCCATATACAGCTTCGAGGGCGCTTAAGTCGTCGATGGCGGTATAGTAAAAAATGGATCCCTCATAGATCGATTCATCATCGTTTCTGGCGACGAAGCGCAGATCGCCCCTGCGCGAGGCGATATAGTCTTTGACATGGTCGTTTTGCCGGCGCCAGTGCCACAGCACCTTTTCCTTGGTGTCAATCATGGTGTAGACAAGAGGATTGATCCGGTATTTTGCCAAGGCGGCCTCGATCATCCTCGAGCTCTTTTGGCAAAATACCTGGACATCGAGGATCGCGCCATCAGTCCCTTCGACAATCATTGCCCCGTTATAGACGATCACCGGCCAGGTCAGTTTCAGTTCACGGGTGAACCTGCAGGATGAATGATACGAACGGGCCGTGGCGTAGGTGAAATTGAGTCCCCGGGCGATCAGATCGTTGAGCGTGTCAATCGAGTAATGCGAGATCATATAGCTGGAATTGATCAGCGTCCCGTCCAGGTCGCTTACATACAAGGTTGTCTTATTTTTCATGGCTGATTTCCTCTTCCCCTACAATGATAGCCCGGTTGCCATCTAAATGTAAAGATGAAACAAAGATGAAACCAAAAACTGATCGCCCCATGATAAAATTTGCTTGGGTGATGAAAATGCGATGTCCACAATGCCATAATGATGATCCGCTTTATTTCTACAGTCTTGACGGCCGGTATTATTGCCGGAAATGCATCAGCTTCCAGAGGGTTTTTGTCGACGAAATCCTGGAAACGAAGCACAAAAGCGATAACCGCCAGGTGGATTACCATCTTGACTTCGATCTGACCCCTGCCCAAAAAAACCTTTCAGCCAGACTGCTGACCAATTACAAAAACGGCCAAAACAGCCAGGTCAAGGCTGTCTGCGGGGCCGGCAAGACCGAGATAGTCTACGAAGTGATAAAATCCGCTTTGAACGACAACGATCGGGTCTGTTTCACCACGCCCCGCAAGGAGCTGATCAAGGAACTTGGCGCAAGGATCCAACGGGATTTTTCGAACATCGAGGTGACGCTGGTATACGGGGGCCACTGCGATAATGTCGCGGGTCCGTTTATCATCTGCACGACCCACCAGCTCTATCGCTACCATCAGACATTCGATCTGATGATCATCGACGAAGTTGACGCTTTTCCGTTTGCGGGCAACGACCTGCTTTCAAGCCTGTTCTTCCAGGCGATAAAGGGAAGCTACATCATGATGTCGGCAACCAATGCCAGATGCGATTTCCAACTCAATGCGCGGTTTCACGGCCATCCACTGCCAGTGCCAAAGTGCCTGTGCCTGCCCGGTTTAATTGCCGCGGCGATGATGGTTAAGGATATCTTAGCCTGGAAAAGCAAAAGCAAGCCGGCACTGATTTTCGTTCCGACAATCGCCAGGACGGCTTCCATCAAGAGGCTGCTTGCTTTGTTCAAGATCAAATGCGAAATCGCCCATTCGAAGATTCCAGACGTGGAAAAGCTGATTGGAAATCTCAAGGCGCACCGGTACGACTGCATCGTGACAACAACCTTGCTCGAGCGAGGAATCACGATTGCCAACGTCCAGGTGCTCGTCATTGAAGGTGACCATCCGACTTATTCATTGGAGACTCTCATCCAGATTTGCGGGAGGGTCGGTCGCAAAAAGGAATATCCCGGCGGGGAAGTAAAAATCTACGCCCGGCGCCAGACAAAGGAGATAAGACAATGCATCCAAGCGATCAAAAAGGCCAATGCTTGATTTGTTTTGCCCCTTTGGATGATGACTGCGCTCTTTTTTCCCTGCTTTATCATCCCCCTATTTGCCAGAATTGCCTGCATCGCTTCGAAGCGACGTCGGGCAATTTTTCCGTTTCCAAAAAGCCTTTGGCCATCCTCTACCACTACAATGAATTTTTCAAAAAAGTCCTGTTCAACTACAAGGGCCGTGACGATTATGCCCTGAAGGATGCCTTCCTTGCCAATCATCTTTCCCGTTTGAAAAAACAGTATGCCAGCCACCTGGTTGTCATCGCGCCCTCAAGCGAACCCGACAACAGCCGCCGCGGTTTCTGCCCCAATCTGGCCATTGCCCGGACTTTCACTAATGACATTTTCACAGGGATCACCAAGAAACACTTTTACAAGCAGACCAGCCAGATCCGTCGCGAGCTGGTCAAGGATGCTTTGAAAATCGAGTGTGGCGATCGGCTATGGGGAAGAAAGGTCCTAATATTCGACGATGTGATCACTTCGGGCAGCACCATCAAAGCAATGATCGGACTGATCATGCCCTACCAGCCAGAAAGCGTGGAGATCCTCGTACTCGCTTCAAGCCACCCCGCCCGATTCGCCCCCGATAAAAAACGCAGTTTCCATTATCGGCTTTTGGCTGCCCTCAACATAAAAAGATGCAAGCGCTTAGATTGAAAAAATACGGATTTCAGTTTGAATTTTGAATTTTGGAGGCTTATAATAAGACTGTTTGTAAGGGGGTATTTAATCAATGAATCATAGAATTAAGGAAATCATCGCGTTTGACGACAACAGCCGGGTCCGTCTAATTATCGAGGCCTTCGTCGTCGGGATCCTTTCGGGAATCGTGATTGTCGCCTATCGCTGGTGCCTTAAAGCGGCAAGCAACTGCCTGCACCTGATAATCGAAGCGACCCAGGACAACGTCCTGCTTATCGGAGTTTGGTTTTTGATCCTGGGCATCATGGCGTATCTGGTTTCCTTGCTTGTCACAAAGGAGCCGCTGATTTCCGGTTCCGGAATCCCGCAACTTGAAGCCGAATTGACCGGACATCTTTCAACCAAATGGTATCGGGTGCTAATAAACAAATTCATCGGTGGATTTCTCGCCCTGTTCGCCGGTCTGTCTCTGGGCCGCGAAGGACCAAGCATCCAGCTTGGCGCTATGCTTGGCAAAGGGATTTCGAAAACTCTCAACCGTTCCAAAAACGAGGAACGTTATCTGATGACCTGCGGCGCAAGCGCCGGACTGGCCGCGGCATTCCATGCACCCCTGGCCGGGGTGATGTTTGCGATTGAAGAAGTCCACAAGCAGTTCTCGATTGCCCTGCTTTTGGCTGTTATGACCTCGTCACTGACTGCCGACTATTTCATTTCCGCAATATTGGGGATGGAACCGATATTCGACTTTACGATAACCAGGTCGTTCACTCCGGATTTCTTTCCCATCCTCATCGTTCTGGGAGTCATCCTGGGCTTCGGGGGCGTAATTTACAACAGCTCCCTGCTCAAGATCCAGAAAATGTACAGCCATCCATCGTTGAACCAGTTCAAGAAACTGCTGATCCCCTTCATGCTTGCGGGTGTCATCGCCTATACCTTCCCGATCCTTCTAGGGGGCGGGGATGCGATAATCGAACAGCTCAATGTCGCCAACTTCGCGACGACTTCCCTGATTGTCATCCTGATTGGAAAACTTCTGTTTTCCCTGATCTCATTCAACTCCGGGGCGCCCGGGGGGATATTCTTCCCGATGCTCGTTTTAGGCAGCATCATCGGCAAGATTGCCGCCAATATCGCAGTCAACAACTTCGGGATTGACCCGATCTATGTCGACAACTTCATCATCGTCGCCATGGCCGGGCTTTTCAGTTCGATTGTCAAGGCTCCCGTCACCGGAATCATCCTGATATTCGAGATGACCGGCTCTTTGACCAGCTTGCTGGCGATCTCGTTTGTTTCAATCGTCTCTTTCATCGTTTCCGAGATATGCCGTTCCAAACCGATCTACGACAGCCTGCTCGAGAACCTGCTCAAACGCAACTGCGATTTCGAGTATCAAAAAAACCTTGCCGACGATAAGGTTCTCCAGACTTTCTTCGTCCATAATGACAGCCCCATCGCTTCCAAAAAAATCAAGGAGCTGATGTGGCCCGAAAACGTCCTGCTTGTCTCAATCAAACGGGGTCATCATGAGATAATACCCAACGGCAATACGGTGGTCGAAGTCAATGACCGGCTTCTAGTCATCTGCAACGTCGAGCAGCAGTCGACAACCTACGATTATCTGCTGTTGCTCACCTCGAGCTAAAAACCTGACCAAAAACGGTCAGGTTCTTTTTTAATCCACCAACTTGATATATTGGTATCCGATTCCGCCGATTCCCATATGGGCGCCGACGACCGAAGGCAAAAGGGCGATCTCGATATTGTCGCAAGGCCCGATTTTCGCGATGAGATATTCCTTCATCGCCAATGCCATGTCCGGATCCAGAACGTGCTGGATGGTAATCAGGTAATCCTTGTTGTTGACCCCTTCTTCAACTATGGCATCGACAATAAGCCGGTTGGCTTTCTTGGCTGTGCGCACCTGGCTGTACTTGTCAATCTTGCCACCAAGTTCATGATTGAGTTTCATGATCGGGACAATCTTGAGCATCTTCCCAAGCATCGCCACCGCCGGGGTTATCCGTCCGCCCCGCTGGAGCTGGTCGAGATTCGGGGTGGTGATGAAGGTGGCCGCGTTTTCCACCGCCTCCTTCAAGATGGCTTCGATATTCTTAACGGGCAGACCCCGCTCGATCAGCCTCTTGGCTAGAAATGCCAGATAGCGGTGGTTGGCGGCAGTCGATTTGGAATCGATCAGGGTAATTTGAATCTGCTCCATATCCGCCCCGAGCGCCATCCCGTTGAGAGTCGCAGAAAGACCGGTCGCTATCGATATCCCGATTATATGATCATAGCCGGCGGCTTTTATCGCCTGGATCTGGGCAACGATGTCGCCGGTCGCCGGCTGGGATGTCTTGACCACGATATTCTCCCGGGCCATCTTCCTGAACACTTCCTCATTGGAGATGTCAATGAGATCCCGATAACTTTTCTGGTTGATCTCGATGGCAAGGCTGGCCGAAAAAATCCCCTCATCATCCATGGTGCCCGGGGCGATCTGGCACCCGCTGTCCACTAAAACCGCTATTTTTGTCATATATGCTTCCTCCTTGTCTACTACAATGATACAAAATAATTCCACCTCTTGCAAGCGCCCCTACTTTTTTCTTGTCTGATTTGGTGCTATAATGGCTTTGGAGGACTTTTAATGAAATCAATCAAAGAATTGACAACTTACCAATGGGAGATCAAGAAATCGACCTTTATCACCACCCTGATTCCTTGTGATGATGAACAAAAGGCCAAAGAAATAATCGCGAAGCACCAGGAAAAATATCATGACGCCACCCATAACTGCGTCGCCTACATCATCAACAACTCGATGCGTTTCGACGATGATGGGGAACCAAACAAGACCGCCGGGATGCCGATGCTCAATGTCCTGCAAAAACAGGAGCTCACCAACATCATCGCCATTGTCACCCGCTATTTTGGCGGAATCAAGCTGGGCGCGGGCGGTCTGACCCGGGCGTACACTAGAAGCGTCTCCGACGCCATAAAGGAAGCGACGATAATCGAGAAACAGCTCGTGCCCCGTTATCTTATCACGGTCGAGTATCATTTCGCCAACAAGATCGAGCATCTGCTCAATTCCCGCAATGTTCCGATCATCGCCAAGGATTACGGAAATGACGTGACATTCGAATGCCATATCAAGGATCCGGCCCTGCTCGATGAGATCCAGAATTACACGAACAACAACTACCTCGCTGAATTCGTCCAGGAAGACTACATAGAATAGGAGTGATTTTAATGAGCCAAAAGAACGAATTGTACCAGACTTACGTCAAAAACAAACTGATTCCCTACAGTTCCAACCACGAACTGCTCAATATCCACCTGATCGACCTCAAGATCCTCGCGATGCTTTACGACCTGGCAATGGTGGCCAACGACGCCAAAGTCTTCAGTTTCTGGGACAAGAGCCCGGTTGAAAGCGAAGCTTTGAGGGAAAATTATCTCAACGGCTTGAAGACCCTTATCGCCCTTGGTTACGAAATCAAGGTCGACCGGCTCAAGAACTTCCAGGAGATACCAGAAGAGACGGCCCTTTCCGACCTGTTTTTCAGGCTCTACCAGGATATTTTCAAAATCAAGCAGAACTATAGCTTTGCCGACTACGAAAACACCTTCGACGATTACTTGGCTTTGGGATTCACGCTGGGATTTGACCTCGAAACCATCACTGCAGCGCTTAACGGGCAGTAAAAAAGAAGCTTGGATTATTTATCCGGGCTTCTTTTTGTTTTATGATAATGAGTATAAGCCAAGCAGTTCGATGATCCGTCTGATGACGTTTTCATCGTTCTTGACGCTTACCGTGATCTTTCCTTCAAACTGTTTGAAACGGGGTTTGGTGAACAGGCGGTTGATGTCCACAAAGAATTCATCGCCTTTGATCTTCTGTGCAAATTCTTTCTTGAATACAAGCACCACAAAATCATCCTCGTTGAGGATATCCTCGATGTTCTGATCGGTCGCGAGGATATCGAGCTTTCTTTTCAAAACAAGGTTTTCGACCACTTCAGGAAGATGGCCATAAAAATCAAGGAACTCGTTTTTCAGGGCGTCGATTGTCTTGATCGTTGTCGCACCCTCGATTTTCTGGTACAGTTCGAGCTTCTCGATGTCGCTGTCGATGTATTCCTCAGGAATATAGCCGTCGAGCTTCAATGAAGTGGTGATGATGTTCTTTTCCTTTGGCTTCTTGACCAGGCCGTCTTTTTTGAGCTGGATGGCTTCCTGGAGAATCTTCATGTACATGTCGAAACCGACCGTATCGATATAACCCGACTGGCTGCCGCCTAGAATATCACCAGAACCACGGATTGAAAGGTCGCGCATCGCGATCTTGTAACCCGAACCAAGCTCGGTGAACTCCTTGATGGCCTTGAGCCGCTTGCTGGCCTCCTCGTTGAGGATTTTGTTTTTCTGGTACATCAAATAGGCGTAGCTTGTCCGGCGGCCCCGGCCAACCCGGCCCTTGATCTGGTAAAGCTGCGAGAGGCCGAAGTGGTCGGCATCCTCGACAATCATCGTATTGGCGTTGGTGATGTCGATCCCGGTTTCGATGATTGTCGTGCACACCAGGATGTCATACTCGTGGTTGACAAAATCGACCATCACCCGTTCTAGCTCCGCTTTGGACATCTGGCCATGGCCTATGGCAATCCGGGCTTTGGGCAACATCTGCTGCAGGTTGAAAGCCAGATTGTGGATCCGGCTGACATCATTGAAGGGGTAGAAAACCTGGCCGTTGCGGGCCAATTCCCGTTCGATGACCTGTTTGACTAGAGTATTGTTTTTCTCGATCACATAGGTCTGCACCGGAAGCCGGTCGTTAGGCGGGGTGTTGATTTGCGAGAAACCACGGATGCCCATAAGTGACATGTGGAGCGTCCGGGGAATCGGCGTGGCGGAAAGGGTCAGCACATCGATCGTCTTGCGGTACTGCTTTATGGCCTCTTTTTGCTTGACGCCAAAACGCTGTTCCTCGTCGATGATCAACAGTCCGATATCCTTGAACTCGATATCCTTTGAAAGGATCCGATGGGTTCCGATCACGAAATCGATCAAACCGGTTTTGACCCCTTCAAGAATCACCTTTTTCTCCTTGGCGCTGGTGAAGCGATTGAGCAGAGCGATATTGACCGGCGTGTTCTTGAACCGAGCCTTGGCGGTATTGTAATGCTGCATCGAGAGGATGGTTGTCGGACACAGGTAAGCCACCTGTTTGCCGGCATTGCACGCCTTGAAGGCGGCCCTGAACGCGACTTCAGTCTTCCCGAAGCCGACATCGCCGCAAAGCAGCCGGTCCATCGGCAGCGGGCTTTGCATGTCCTTTTTGATTTCCGCCACCGAACGCAGCTGGTCGCGGGTCAGTTCATAGCCAAACTCAGATTCAAAATCAAGCTGTTCCTGATTGTCCTCAGGAAAGACGAAACCGACCTGCTTGAGCCTTTGCGAATATATCTCAATCAGACCTTCGGCAATGTCGTCAACCTGGTTCTTGATCTTCTGTTTTGTACGCTGCCACTTGTTGTCGCCTAGACTGTGGAGCGCCGGCACCTTGCCGCTGGCCGAAGAATATTTACGGATGAGCTTGAACTGCTCGACTGGAATATAGAGCTTGTCGTCGTGAGCATAAGCTACGTGGAGATAATCTTTCGAGTAGCCCTGGACCTGGAGCGTCTTGATGCCTAGATACTGCCCGATCCCGTGGTTGTCATGGACGACATAGTCGCCCACACTTAGATCCTGGTAGCTCGAGATCATCTTGGCTTCCTTGTATTGGAAATGTTTGATCTTGGTTGCGGTCTTGACGAAGATCTCCTTGGCCGTGATGATGGCCACCTTTTCATCGAGGAGCTCGACCCCAAACGGGATGGTCCCGGCATAAAGGTTGATTCCCTGATTGAGGACATCCTTGGTGCCCACCAATGAGAACTGGAGGCCATGGCGCTCGAAAAACTCGCTCATCAATCCGGACTGGTGGCCGTTTTCCACGCAGATAAGGACGCGGTTGGAATTAAGATAATCCTTGAGCCCCCCAAGGAGGATGTTCTCGTTGTCGAAACGCTCCTGAATCCGCCTTGTGTTGAAGGTCACCGCCCCGGGTTCCAGCGAGAAATTCTCGATGCAGGTGTGATCCTTGACCAGCTTCGTGTAATCCAGGAAATAATCGAGATCCTTGAAGGCTTTGCCGATGGTAACCAGTTCGAGATAATAGTTGAAGTTTTCCTCGACATAACGCAGGTAGCTCTGGTCAATCGCCTCTTTTTGCCCCAGGACAACCTGATAGCCCTCGAGATAGTCGAAGATGCTTGTCGCGGTTTTGCCAAGGCTGTAATACTTGTACATCGTCGCATCGCTTGAGCTCTTGAGGTTCTCGATTTCGATGGCGACCATCTCTTCGAAGTCGTCGCGATATTGCTCAAGCACCTCAGGCAATGTTCCCTGGCGCAGCTTCTCGATTTCCCCCTTGTTGCTGGCAAGAAAATCGCGGTCGTAAAGGACATCGCTGGCGGGAATGATCCGGACATTATTGACCTTCTCGATCGAACGGTTGTTCTCCTCGTTGAAAAAACGGATTTCGTCAATCTCGTCATCGAAAAAATCGATCCGGACTGGATGGTCGAAATTGACCGGGTAGATGTCGATGATCCCGCCCCGTCGGGCATAATACATCATCTGGTCGGCTTTGACCGCCCGCTTGTACCCCGCTTCGACCAGCAGCGTCTGGAGATTGTCGATACCGATGCGTTGGCTTACCGCCAGATCGATCGTCCTGGAAACAAACGTCTCCTTGGAAGGCACATAGCGGATAACAGAATGCACATGGCCGATCAATACCTTCGGTTCTCGTGTCACCAGGGAGCTAAGGGTCATGATTCGCTGTCTTTGCAGCTCAGGCGAAGAGGCGAGGGCCTCGACCCGGAACGATTCGTCGCTGCCAAAAAACAGGACATCCTCATTTAAAAAACCGCTCACAAGCTCATAGAGCATGTTGGCCTCATAGAAGTTTGGCTTGATTACAAGCAAAGGCTGTTTAGACTTCAAAAAGGCACTGGATATAAGGAGTGCCTCATCATAGATGTCATTAACAAGCACATAGTCTTTTTTCTCAAGCAAGGCATTGACCGCCTTGTTGTCTTTGATAATGCTTATCAATTTATTCATTTTTTACCTCTGGTTAAACTTGTTCATCGCCTTGGTGAAATCCTCCTGTATGGACAATTTCAGTGCCGCACTGGCCAAAGCGATGCTCTCTTGAAGGACTGGTTGTTCTTCCTTGGTGAATTTTCCTAGGACGTAGTCGACAACCGGGATGAACTTGTCGCGGTCGATTCCCACCCGGATGCGATTGAAATTCTGGGTCTTGAGATGTCCCACGATGCTCTTGATTCCGTTGTGGCCCCCGGGGGAACCTTTGGTGCGCAGACGGATCTTGCCTACAGGCAGGTCCAGGTCGTCATAGACGACGATGACATCCTCGATTGGAATCTTGAAATAATTCATGAAATGAATCATCGAATCCCCCGAAAGGTTCATGTATGTCTGGGGCTTGAGCAGTACCACATCCTCGCCGTCAACTTTGCCTTTGCCATAAAGACCCTGGAACTTGTTCTGGTCGACGGGTATGTTGAGTTGCCTTGCCAGTTCATCAACCACCATAAACCCGCAGTTATGGCGGGTTTTTTCATATTTTCTGCCGGGGTTTCCCAACCCCACTATCAATTTCACTTCCTAACGTATCCTACAACCGTGAATGAAAGCGGGCCGATTACGCCTTCCTTGCATTCGTCGCCGACAATGAACTCGACATCCTCCTCATTGACTACCCGATAGGAATTGTATGAAGGGTTGATGTATATCACAATCTTGTCATAATGGCCCTGGTCTTGACGCAGGGTATAGACAAGCATGTTGTAATTGATGCATTTGAGTTCGATGAAGGCATCGATTTCCTCTCTTGTATTGTATTTGAAACATTTGTTTTCCTTCCGCAACCTTATCAGTTTCTTGATGATTTCGATGTCATCGAGGAAATGATCCTTGCGGTTCCAGTCCAGTGCATTGATGCAATCGGGACTGTTGTATGTGTTGTTGAAGCCCATCTTCTGACGGTAAAATTCCTGACCGGCATGGATGAACGGGATGCCCTGGGCCACCAGAACGAATTCGTTCATAAGCAGCTGGCGTTTGATCCTGGTCATGTCGTTTTCTTCGCCATTGCTCACTTGCAGCTTGTCGAAAGTGGTGGCATTGTCATGGCATTCGATGTAATTGACCGACTGATTAATTGTAGTATACCGGTTAAGATTTATCAAGTAATTTAACGATATTTCCGCGTTGTACATATTTCCGGCAAGGTAGCCCTTGTTCGCCAATTCGTTAGCCGCGGAACCGCCCTTGATGCAGTCTCTAAAATCGTCATTGAAAAACGATATGTTTGGCATCAGCGAGTGGTTGAACTGAGTCCCCTTCTTGGATACAGGCAAAGGTGTATCCATATCCCAGCCTTCGCCATACATGATGAAATTCTCATCGCGCTTGCGGCACTTCTGGTCGATCTGGTTCAAGGTCGTCACATCGATGATCCCCATCAGGTCAAACCGGAAGCCGTCAATCCCATAAAGCCGTTGCCACCTCAAGCACATGTCGACAATGTATTTGCGGCACATCCTTGCTGTCGTGTTGAGATCATTGCCGCACCATGATCCGTTTGATAGGCTACCGTTTTCGTTTTTCCGGAAAAAATAGCCGGGAACAGTCTTCTCGAAGGCGGAATCGTTGATGTCATAGATATGGTTGTAGACCACATCCATTACCACCCTGATCCGGGCCTGATGGAGCTTCTTGATCATTGTCTGGCATTCGATTATCCGCTTGTATCCGTCATTGGGATCAGTGACATAGCTTCCCTCCGGCAGTCCGTACTGAGCCGGGTCATAGCCCCAGTTGTACAAGACTTCGGGATAGTTTTCATCAACTGTGGCAAAATCGAAAATCGGCAGCAGCTGCACATGGGTGATGCCCAGTTCAATCAGATAGTCGAGTCCGGCACTCCTGTTTTGGGGCGTCTTCAGGCCCCTTTCGACGAATCCGAGAAACTTGCCCCTGTTCCTGCAGTTTATGGTCGAACTCATGGTGAAATCGCGGACACTCGCCTCATAGATTATCGCATCCTGGCGCTCAATCCCGCGGTCGAGAAAGTGATGACCCAGATTCTCGATCAGGCGTTTTTGATTGATCACTACCGACGATCTGCCATTGGCGGTCGAGCTCAAAGCGTAAGGGTCGACCGATTCGATCCAGTTTTCATCGTGCTTGATGAGATAGTTGTATTCGCATCCATCGAAATTTCCGGGAAGCCGGACGTAAAACACGCCCTTATCCATCCGTTCCATTGCCCAGGCATTGAAATAATTCCCCTTGTTTACCCTGACCATGACCTTGATGGCGGTAGGCGCCCAGACCCTGAATTCAGTGCAACCTGGCGCATAGGTTGCCCCGAGGTCGTCCTTGTCATAATAAAAATGCGTGTCGAAATCATCCATCTGCACCAATTTGGTGTAGGTCAGGATTTTCGCCAAACCGTAGGCGTCGACAACCTGGTATGTGTCGCCCAGATAAAGATCCGGGATATTGTTGAAATAATAATAATGATAATCTTTGTCTTCACCCTCGTTGGCAAAGTCGATCTTGATAAAGCTGTCTTTATCCAAATTGCGCAAATAGAAGGTCTTCGAGATTCCGCCATAATACCGTTTCGACAGTTTCACGACAATCTTTGTCAGACCTATTAGCTGCGCAATCATTCTGATTGCAGATTCTTCCATTTTCTTCCCCTAAACAGACTAATGATTCAATCCTTACACAAAGATTATAGCGCAAAAACCGGGATATTTAAATAGCGAGCTTGGACTTTGGCCAAACTTGTCAAAATTCCCAAACATATCTAAAAAATATGATATAATTACGAAGCAGGGGGTACACATTATGATTAATAAAAAACTGCTCAAGGCTATCCGTTGGCTGAGCCTGGCAATGATATTCCAGACTGGATTCTGGCTTCTTGGCAGCTATCGCGTATATAAGAAGATCATGTCCAAGCAAAGCGACAAATCAAAGATCCTTGACAAAACAACAACCGACAGGTCCATCGACAAGCGAATTGCGAACCGGGACTTCTTTGACATTGTCCAATACCGGGATGTCTATGTCAAATCCCGCGACGACCTCACCCTTCATGGCCGATACGTGGAAAACGGCAGCGAAGATACCGCGATAGTGATCCATGGCTACAATTCCAACTCCTATCGCAAAGGTCCCATCGCCAAGATATTCCATGACCGGGGCTACAATGTGCTGTGCCCTGATCTGCGCGCCCACGGCCAGTCGCAAGGTGAAATGATCGGAATGGGATGGCCCGACCATTACGACTTGCTCGAGTGGATCGCTCTTGTCAACGCCATCAAGCCTCAAGGAAAGATAATCCTTTATGGAGTGTCCATGGGAGGCGCAGCCGTATTGAATGCGACTGGCGAAAAGCTGCCCGCCAATGTCAAGGTCGCCATCGCCGATTGCGCCTTCACCAGTCCCTGGGACCTGTACAAGTTCCAGTTCAAGGAAATCTACAATACCCCGCCCCGGCCTCTCCTTGATTTTGTCAACTTGTTCAATAAATTGGAAAACAAGAACGATTTCAAAATCGGGCCGGCAGACATGGTAAAAAAATCCAACACCCCGACCCTGTTCATCCATGGTGTCGACGATCCGTTCATCCCGGCAGACATGTCAAAAAAACTCTATGAATCGAGTGCTGGCGCAAAAGGGCTGCTGATGGTCGAAAACGGCCAGCACGGCCGCAGCTACCTGGCTGATCCCAAACTGTATTTCGAATCGATATTCGATTTTATCGATCTTCACATCTAAAAAAGATACTCAAACTGATGAGTATCTTTTTTGCGCTAATAATATTTGTTCAGCTTGTCAAGATGCCATATGTCTTCGACATATTGCTCGATCGTCCGATCGGATGAGAAGTAGCCTGATTTGGCAATGTTTATAAGCATCATCTTGCCCCACTGGTGCTTGTCCAAGTAGAGCCGGTCGATTTTCCGTTGGGCCTGACGATAAGCTTCAAAATCGCCGAGCACCAGGTATTCGTCGTTCTTGCGCATCAGCTCATCGAAGACGATCCGGAATTCCTCGCGGTTTCTTGACCAGGTTCCGTCAGTAAGGCTGTCGATGATCCGTTTGATCATGCCATCGTTGTTGTAGTAATCCCAAACCTGATAGCTGCCGTTGGCCTTGATCTTTGAAACCTGATCGCTGGTGAAACCGAAAATGGTGCAGTTTTCATGACCGACCTGTTCGGATATTTCGACATTGGCCCCGTCCAGCGTTCCCAGAGTCAAAGCCCCGTTCATCATGAATTTCATGTTTCCGGTTCCCGAAGCCTCTTTTCCCGCCAGGGATATCTGCTCAGACACATCGGCCGCAGGCATGATCATTTCAGCTTTGGATACACCATAATTCTCGATGAATACGACTCTCATGAATTTGCTTACATGAGGATCATTGTTGACAACATCACCAACCGAATTGATCAGTTTGATGACATTCTTGGCGAAATGGTAGCTTGATGCCGCCTTGGCTCCGAAGATGAAGGTCCGGGGCACGATTTTCTTGGCCGGATCTTCCTTCAGTTCGAAATACAGGGCCATGATGTTGAACACGTTGAGCAACTGGCGCTTATAGCCATGGAGCCTTTTAACCTGGACATCGAAGATCGAGTCGATATCGACCTCGACTCCCGTGCATTCCCTGATGTTCTTTGCCAGGATCGCTTTGCGTGCCCTCTTGACTTCGAAGAAGCGGTCGATCACCGCCGGGTCGTTGACGTGATTGATAAGATCCTCGAGTCTTTCCGGATGTTTCACCCAGTCAGTTCCGATCGTATCATCAAGCAAATCTGCCAGCTGGCCATTGGCATAGCGCAGCCATCGGCGATGGGTAACTCCGTTGGTCTTGTTGTTGAACTTTTCCTTGAAGATGCTCGCAAAAGCCTTGAGTTCCTGGTTGATCAAGATCTTTGTGTGCAATGCGGCTACCCCGTTGACCGAGAAACTTCCCACAATGGCCAGACGGGCCATGTGGACGTAACCATCCTTGAGAATCATCACTTCATCAGCTAGATGCCCATATGAGTTACCCTGCAAAAAGCCATTGAAACGGTGGTGGATCTCATCGATGATCTGATACACCCGCGGCAACAACTGCTTGACCATGTCGATCGGCCATGTTTCCAGGGCCTCGCTAAGGATCGTATGGTTGGTGTAGGCGAAAGTGTTGGTCGTGATCGCCCAGGCATCCTCCCACACATAACCATGCTCATCCATCAGGATCCTCATCAGTTCGGGTATCGCCAGAACCGGATGGGTGTCGTTGAGCTGGATGACATGCTGCTCATGGAAATTGTCGAGACTTTCATTGGTCCGCAGGTGTTTGGAAACAACCGCCTGGACTCCAGCCGAGGTGAAGAAATATTCCTGTTTGAGCCGGAGCATTTTCCCCTTGTAGCTTGAATCGTCAGGATACAGTTGCTGGCAGATGTCGCGGACATTCGTGATATAATTTGAAAAATCCTGACCGCGAGGAATCCGGTCCGCACTTTCGGCATTCCACAGTCTCAAGGTGTTCGTCGTTTTCGTTCCCGCCCCGACTATCGGGACGTCGTAAGGCACCGCATACACTTCCTCGGCGTCCATGAGTTCAAACTTCTTGGTATCCTCGTTGAATTCGATATGACCATAGAATTTTACTACCTTTTTGTGTTTTGGCTTGCGAACCTCCCACTTGAATCCTGTCGCCATCCAGTTGTCAGGCAATTCGACCTGGTAGCCATCCTCGATTTTCTGCTTGAACAAGCCGTACTGATAGCGAATGGTATGACCCTGGCCGGAGTAATCGAGCGATGCCAGCGAGTCTAAAAAGCAGGCCGCCAGCCTTCCCAAGCCGCCGTTGCCAAGACCTGCGTCAGTCTCGATTTCCTCCAACTGGTGGACATCGATGCCAAGATCCGCCAAGCCATCCTGAACCAAGCCATAGATGCCAAGATTCATCAGGTTGCTTGTCAGCATTCGGCCCATCAAAAACTCCATCGAAAAGTAATGGACTTCCTTGAGCTTGTTTTTCGCAATCGCATGCTTCGTTTCCACCCAG
Source organism: Erysipelotrichaceae bacterium (assembly GCA_028698185.1). GTDB lineage: Bacteria > Bacillota_I > Bacilli_A > Erysipelotrichales > Coprobacillaceae > JAQVDW01. The sequence continues at coordinate 22,396 of JAQVDW010000006.1, forward strand.
TTGACTGAGGCGTAATCCCGGATCAGCGATTCGAGCACCAGGAATTTTTCCGTGACATGGGATTCGCTTATTTCCCGACCGTACATTTCAACTACTCTTTTGGAATATTCTTTTTTGAATTCTTCTTTCGTTTTAAACATATAAAATCCCCCCCTATAAAGATTCTATTTATTAACTTAATGCGTCATCATCTTCCACAAATTCCAGAACCAGGGCGCTAAACGGCGCTATCAGTACCGGAAGGTAGTGGTTATTGTCATCATTTTGTCCCGGATGGGTTTTGATCGGATCAGGATTGACAAGATTCGCTCCGCCATATGTTTCCAGGTCGCTGTTGAGAACTTCCCGGGCCACCCCTTTGCCAGGGACCGGCACCGAATAATAACGGTGGACATTGGTTCCAAAGTTGAGGATGGTGATCAATCCTGGTTCGTTCTCCTTGTCTGATTTGCGGTAATATGCGAACACTGACTGGAGATTGTCATCGACAATCAGCCACTGGAACTTGTTGTGGTCGTAATCCGATGCATAAAGACAAGAGTAGTTCCGGTAAAGGTGGTTGAGCTGTTTGACAAATCTGAATGCCGCTTCGTGGAGCGGATATTGCAGGATCGACCAGCCGATTTCTTTTTTCTCATCCCATTCCTTGAACTCGGCGATTTCGTTGCCCATGAAGTTGAGTTTTTTACCCGGATGGGTCATCATGTAGGCGAAAAGCACTTTGAATTGGGCTATTTTCTGTTCCAGGTTCCCCCAGCATTTATCCAGTATAGTTTTTTTGCCATGGACAACCTCATCATGCGAGAAAGGCAAAAGGAAATTTTCGGTATAGAAATAATGCATCGAAAAAGTGATCAGGTTGTGGTTTTGCTTGTTCGAACGGAAATATGGATCCATCTCCATGTATTTGAGTGTGTCATTCATCCAGCCAAGATCCCATTTGTAATCGAAGCCTAGACCTCCGACGCTTGGCCACTTGGTAACTCCCGGATAATCGGTTGAATCCTCGGCGATAAGCATCACGGTCGGATGGAGGTGGTGCATTGTGTCACACATTTGTTTGATGAAGGAAATCGAATGTCCCATTTCTCCGGCATTGCGGTTGCCGTCGTAATAGATCATATTGGCGATGGCATCGAATCGGAATCCATCGAAATGGAAATATGTGGCGAAGAAGTTGACCGCCGAAAGCATGAACGAACGGACATGGTTTTTCGAGTAATCGAAGTACACGCTGCCCCAAGAAGAGTAGCGGCGGTTGATATCATCGCTTTCGTAGACAGTCCCCCCGTCAAAAAGATACAGGCCATGGCCGTCCTTGACATAATGAGTCGGCACGAAATCGACAATGACCCCGATGCCCGCCTTATGGGCCTTGTTCACCAGGTGCATCAGCTGCTTAGGGTTTCCATAACGGCTGGTAGCGCAGAAATATCCTGTTGTCTGATAGCCCCATGACCCGTCAAACGGAAACTCGGTGATCGGCATCAGCTCGATGTGGGTATAGCCCTGTTCAACAACGAATGGGATAAGCATGTCCGCCATTTCCTCGTAGCTGTAAAATTCCCCATCTTCGCTTCCGTCATCAGAGAATTCCTTTTTCATCCGCCATGAACCGATATTGACTTCATAGATGTTCATCGCCTTGGTGAAGTTCAAGTCACGGTTTTTAATCCAGTCTTTGTCCGACCAGGTGAAATGTTCGATCTCATATGTCTTCGAAGCGGTGTACGGTCTTTCCTCACTGAAGAATGCGTAAGGGTCGCTGCGGTCGACTGTCGCATGCGACCGGGTTTCGATCCGGTACTTGTATATTTCGTATTCCTCGATCCCCTCGACAAACAGAGTGTAGATGCCCTCGTCGTCATATTTTTCCATGTAATGGTCACTGCCGTCCCAATCGTTGAAATCCCCGACCAGTTGGACGCTTATGGCGTTAGGAGCAAAAACAGTAAAGCGGACTCCATCTTCGCCCTCGTAATTCTCAAAATGGGCCCCGAACAATTTGTAGCTGTTACTTGAATTTCCAGCGTAGAAATCATTAATCAAATCAACTTTTAACATATGCTTTCTCCTTTTTTGAATTTAGGTAAAAAAACAAGGAGACAGTATCAAAACTGTCTCCTGGCAATTATTCCCCAATAATCTTCAACATATCCTTATGCAAGATTTCCGTTTTTTCACTTGCGTCAGCGGCGCTGTCGCCTTTGACTGAAAAATAGAACTTACATTTTGGTTCGGTTCCGCTTGGTCGAGCGGCAATCCATGAACCATCTTCAAGATAGTATTTCAAAACATTAGATTTTGGTAAATCGATAGGTGTCACTTCACCCTTCTCATAACGTTCGCTCATTTTGAAATCTTCAACAGCTGCAACGTTAATTCCACCGATAGCTTTAGGAGCGTCTTGACGTAAATTATCCATTATTTCTTTAATTCTTTTTGCACCTTCGCTACCGCCTTTTTTCAAGGCCAATTGTGATTCTTTGAACGTACCGTATTTTGCATAAAGTTCATCCAACACATCGATCAATGTTTTACCCTGGGCCTTGTAATAGGCTCCGGCTTCGGCTGCAAGCAACACAGCCTGGATGGCATCCTTGTCGCGGACGAAGTCTTTGACAACACAGCCATATGATTCCTCGTAACCAAAGATGAACTGTTTTTCCTTGGTCGCTTCATATTTGCGGATTTTATCACCGATGAACTTGAAACCGGTCAGAGTCTTTTCAACCTCAACTCCGTAATTGCGGCATACCAGTTCCCCCAAATCGCTGGTTACAACAGTGTTGTACATTACCGCATTTTCAGGAAGCTGTCCTTTTGCCTGAAGTTGTGACAGGATGTATTCAAGATACACCGCAGCCGATTGATTTCCTGACATAAGCTCATATTCGTCACCTTTTTTGGCAACGACACCCAGACGGTCTCCGTCAGGGTCGCAGATTACTACGACATCGGCGTCGGTTTCCTTGGCTTTTTTGATCGCCAATTCATAAGACACGGCCTCTTCTGGATTTGGAGATTTGGTGTTGGTATAATCAGGATCCGGAGCGCATTGAGCGAGCACCGGAATCAGGTTGTAGCCAAGTCTTGGCAACACTGTCCGCACCGGAATGTTCGATGTCCCATGTTGGGGCGAGAAGACGATCTTGAAGTCGTCCTTGTTGACATCACCGTTGATTGCAATCCCCATAACAGCCTCATAGTAAGCCTCATCGACTTCACTGGAGATCCAGTTGATCAAAGGATAAGCATCGTCCATTGAGATAAGGTCGATGTTGAGCTCGTCTTCGACTTCGTTGACGTAATCAACGACCTTTTTACCCCATTCGGGAATCAACTGGCAACCGGTGTCGTCATAGACCTTGTAGCCATTGTACTCTTTTGGGTTGTGGCTCGCCGTGATCATGATTCCCCCGGCACATTTCAAGTGACGGACTGCAAACGACAGTTCGGGCGTCGGTCTTAAAGATTCAAAAATGAAAGACTTGATTCCATAGGTGGCCAAAACCCGTGCCGATTCGATCGCGAACTGGTATGACATATGGCGGTTGTCATATCCGATGACAACCCCGCGTTGTTTACCTTCTTCCAAATCCAAAATATACTTAGCAAAACCGACATTGGCTTTGCGGACTGTATAGATGTTCATGCGGTTGGTACCCGCCCCTAAAATACCACGCATTCCCGCTGTACCAAATTCAACATTGGTATAGAATGCATCTTCCTTTTGCGCCTCATCCATTGCGACTAATTCGGCCTTCAATTTGGCGTCCAAGCCGGCAAATGAATTCCAGCGACTAAATTCCTCTTTATAATTCATATCATCACCTCTAACTAGATTATATCAAAAACGGTTTTTTAAAACTACTACTTTTTTCTTTGTATGCGCTTTACCGTGTCGTTTTTGACACCTATTCCATTCACTTACCAAAAAAAGTCCGGATTAATCATCACAAAACAAATCCGGCAGAATTACTCAATCCCGGGCAATTTTAGCAACGGTTCCATTAAGCAATCCCACAATCTCATCTTTTCCCACAGCCATCTGGTATCCCCTTTTGCCAGCTGAGACGAGTATGGTCTCCATTGAGGCGACCGCATCGTCGAAATAAACCGGAAAAGGCTTCTTGAGTCCGACCGGGGAACAGCCGCCCCGCAGGTAGCCGGTGATGGCAAAAAGGTCCTTCAAGTTGATCAGCTCAACTTTCTTGTTCCGGCTTACCTTCGCCAGGGCCTTGAGGTCGATTTCGCGGTCTATGGAAATGCAGGCCACCAGATAGCCGTGTTCGCTTTGACAGACGATTGTCTTGAGATGGTTGGCCAACGGGTAGGTCGCCTTGGCCTTGATCTTGTCGATCAGATCGACATTCTCGTCGTAACCGACTTCCTGAATCTCATATTTGATCTTATGGTTGTCTAGAATCCTCAGTGCGTTCGTTTTGAATTTTTTTGCCATATTCCCTCCTACAAAAAAAGCCCCCTTGCGGGGACCCAATTTTTATTCTGCTACTTTTTGTTCTTTGATTACTTTCGCAATTGAAGCGATAGCATCTTTTTCGTCTTCACCTTCAGCTACAACTTCAACAGTTGCTTTTGTAGGTACGCCTAAAGACATAACACCCATGATTGATTTTAAGTTAACTGATTTACCATTGTAAGTTAAAGTAATATCAGATGTGAATTTGCTTGCTTGGTTTACTAAAATAGTAGCTGGACGAGCATGTAATCCTACAGGATCAGATACTACGAATGATAATTTTTCTGCCATTTTCTTGACTTCCTCCTTGAATTTATAAAATCATTATAGCACCTGAAGCCTTGATTGAAAAGGGTTTTTTGCAAAAAAAATGCGCTTACACAATTGATTGATAATAAGCGCATTTTTTTGGATTATTCAGGCTTTTTGGCCACAAGTATAAAGCGATAAGTTGTCAGGTCGAAGTGCGAATTTTCTTTTATCGACTTCGAAGCATTGAGATAGAACGACATGAACGATTCGGCCGTTTCCACCTTGGCGGGTACAATCCCCTTGGTGAAGTTGACCAGGGCCTTGATCGAGTTGAATCTGATGAACCCGCGGTCCTCATGCGATTCCTCGATTTCAAAACCGATCTGGCGCAGGGTCTCCTGGGCACTATTCAAATCCCATTGTCCCTTGATCCGAAACGGAATGAACGAGTGCATTATTTCCTTGTAGTTGTCGGTGCCGAGCTGTTCGATTATGACCCGGCCTCCGGGTTTAAGAATCCGCCACATCTCGTACTTGTCGTAGTTGGCCATGGCGGAGATAACCACATCGAGTTTTTCCTCCTTGAAAGGCATCTGGCCCTCAGGAGTCAATCTGGTTACTTTGACCTGGTCATCAAACTGGACTCCACTTGCCAGGTTGTTGATATCGACCAGATAAGTTATCGGCGGCAGGTTGCGCAAGGTCTTCATGAATTTGCCCCCATCGCTGGCCATGACCGCCAGATGGTCTTCTGGTTCGAGATATTTTTCAAGAACCTGGTTGGTTTCGTATTTTGGCGTAGCGATATCGACAACCTCGCTATAATCGGGATTGCTTTTCGCTTCGGTTATCTGCTTTAAAAGCTCCTGATATTCGCCGATGAACTTCTTGAAGCGGCGTTTGGCATACTGGTAGCCTAGCCACTGGCTCAAGACATCACCTAAAGTCGCGGTGGCCACAAGACCGAGAATCTCCAAAATCCATTGGAACGAACCCAAAGCGGCATCGCTGATGGTCAGGTAAGTCAGACCGGCCACGATGATCATCAGGGTATTGCGCCGGTAATGGAACGGTTTGGAAAAACGGTTATAGTAATATGCCAGGCCCCGTTTCTGGGCCTGATAGTTTTCCAACTCCATTGTAATGATTTTGAACAATGTCAGCATTATTAAAATCTCGATTAAAAAAATCGTGTAATAACTCATCTACTCACCTCTTTGATAAACAATGTTGCCCTCCAAGTCGAAAACCACCTTATCGCCACCATAAAGGTAGCCATCGAGATAAACGACATCTCCTTCATAATGGAAGATTTCCGTACCATCAGCCATATCATATACATAGTATACCCCAGCTTTGGCAAAAACGCCAATCAAGTGATCCCCGCCTTGATAGATCTCGCCGCTGCCCACAAATGTGTCATCGATCAAAACGGTGCCGTTGGCTGAGATGACCTGATAACTGGTATTGTCGCTATAAGCGCCATAAAATCCCGGTGCGATGACATTGATGGCCTCTTTGTTCGCGACTTGCATATTTCCTTCTATATCGATCAGGGCATATTGGCCGTCCCGTTTGACGATAGCCACATTGTCACGGGTGAATGGCGATACTTCATCATAGAAATCCATAATTGCCTGGGTCCCGTCGTAATTGTAATAGGTGAACCCTTGGTCACGGACATAAACCGGAATCAGTCCGTTTACACACAGGCTGCCAAATGGAGCAAGCTGGATGTCATTGACCTCGACCTGGGTCCCGTCGTTATAGAACTGATGGGGTCCGTATACCTTGCTTGTGTTCTTAGTGATGTATGAACCGCTGTTGTAATAATAGCTGTTAAGTTTGATCAAATTCCCATTGGCGAGATCGACGATGATATTGTCAGTCGACTCGACCAGAATCAAATTGTCAAGTTCGTCAAAATAGCAGCGGTCAAAAGCAACGACCAGATCGCAGATGACGGTGTCGGTCTGATCGACCACAACCATCCGGCGATTGTCTTTGTCATATAGGACATCACCGATGGCATCGCTTGAGGCGACTGCCTCAAAACTTCCCAGCACCCCAAGATTGACGGGATTTTCAGGATCGCTGTAATCCATGACGACATTTCCTGAGGGCAATGAAACAAACAGCTCATCGGCGCCTAGGGAAACGTTGTCGATTTCTTCCTCGGTTTGGTAAAGCACCGCCCCGGTCTCGCTTAAAATCGTCGAGGTGTCATTCTGGGTGATGACAAACAAATCATCGACCAATATTTGGACGCTGTCGCTTGATTGATATGCAACCTTGCCATCCTGGTCGTATATAGTTGTCAGGATTTTGTCGTCTTGTTCTGCCGTGATTGCAAACAGCTGCCCCACGACTTTCAAATCCCCAAGTTCAAACTGGCTCAATATTTTGCCAGATTCATTTATTAATTCGATATTTTCTTCACTTATTCCAACGTAATTGCTTTTGAGTTTATCTAATTCTATATATTTAAAATCAACGACCAGTTCGCCCTCGCCATTGACGAGCGCATGAAGGCCCAGATTGTTTTCAATAATTATATCCTTATTTTCATTGCCAGAACATCCTGTAAGCAAAAAACATACCGATAAAGTCAGTATAATTTTTTTCATCCACATTCTCCTTAAAACAAAAGTTATTATAGCATGACTGGGAAAAATAGACTATAGCTAAATTGTTGTAAATTATGTGAATTGTGGGATTTCTCGGGCAAATCGCGGTTCAAAGAGATTTTCAATAACCGCATGATTTTTCATTTTTTCATGCCACTCCCGTTTCACCGGTGATGATATGTAACCTATGTTCGTGCTTGAAGTCTGATGAATGGTCATAACCGCTCTTGTTCAGTAAAAAAGCCCCGCCATGGCAAACAGCCTTGCCATTGGTTCATGGTAATTATTGTTTGGACAATCAGTTTTAAAAGAACAATGCCCAAGACAAGAATGGAACCGCTTCTCTCCAAAACTGAATGAAAACCCTTTCACTATTGATTGAGCAATGATTTGATTTGTGATAAAATACTTGTGAAGATAGATACTTTGAATCATTTGATTTGACAATTAGATCAAGGAGGTCATTATTATGTATGATTTAACAGGAAAAGCGGTAGTTGTAACCGGAGCCTCATCAGGCATGGGTGAAGAAATCGTCCGTCTGTTTGTGCACCAGGGAGCCAATGTGGTGGCTGCCGCTCGCCGCAAGGAGCGCCTGGATGCGCTGGTTGATTCGCTCAATGACGAACCCGGCAATATTGTCGCCTACACCGGCGATGTTTCCAAGCGTGAAGACGCCGAAGGCATGATCGATGCTGCCATCAGGGCTTATGGCAAGCTGGACCTGCTGATAAACAACGCCGGGGTTATGGATGACATGGCGCCTATAGGCAGTTTCTCTGACGAGAAGTATGAGCAAGTCATGGCGGTTAACTTGTATGGGCCAATGGCAACCATGCGCAAGGCCTGTCAGGTATTTTTACAGCAGGGCAACGGTGGCAATATCATCAACATCTCCTCCATAGGCTCGATGCATCAGGCGGCCGGACCCATCTACTGCGCTTCCAAGGCCGCATTGAACGCCATGTCCAAGAACACCGCCTACATGTATCAAAAGGAAGGGATTCGCTGCAATATGATCGCACCTGGTGGCATAAAAAACACCGAGATCGGTTCAGGCATGGGTACGCCAAACGTGGAAGGCTATAACAAGCTTCAGGGCGTACTGAAACTAGCTCCCCCTCCTGGTGAACCATCCGATGTTGCCAAAGTCGCACTTTTTTTAGCTAGCGATTTGGCCTCTTATATCAACGGGGCGATCATTCCTGTTGACGGCGGCTGGATTGCCTTCTAAAAGAGTCATCAGCAGTCTCTTAATATTGCGGCTTGCATTATTGCCGGATGGAACAGCCCTCATTTTTCAGGGCCTGCAATAGACGTGACGTGGTTGGCTTCTAGGACTTTGAAGCTTATGTAAGATGGCTGGAAATCTTTTGATTTCCAGCCATCTTTATTGCGTACCGGCAATGGCGGCACCGTTGGTAAACGGCCTTGAAAACCTTGAACAAACAGATGCTCATGTTTGCCCAATCGCAGGGACGGGGGCGACAAAAAAAGAGCTTTCGCCCTTTTATAAGTATAATGCTTCTTCGTTTTTTACCGTTTGACCATCTTTGAAAGTAGCCACATAGTAAACCGCTGCCATTTCAGGTTTGAAATAAATTTCAAGCGATTCCATTTTAGTTACTTTGTACCCTTGCTCTTTCAATTCTTCTCTTACTGCTTTTTCAATTTCTTTTACTTCACTGTTTTTCTCGTTGAATTGCACGTTGATTGTTGTTGTCATAAATATCCCTCCTAGTATTTTAAATCATATAAAAAATATAACACAGTTATAAAAAGTATACAAATAAATTTAAAAAGTTTCTTTTAAAATTCTTAATTTAGTAAAAAAACACGATGAATTCATGTGATTTTTAGAAATTAGCAGCTACATTTTCACCAGTGTTTTAAGAATCATTTTCAATATCAGTGTAGTAATATCTAAGTTTTTTTCATTTTCTATATAAATTTTTATAACTCATTTAAACATATATGTAGAATTATATAAGTTTTTTCCAAAAACTTAAAAAACTTTTATAACTTTTTTAAAACTTTATACAAAAGCCCTCCAAACCTCATCATATCAGGCGATCAAGCCGGACCTTTGGACGGGGAAATCTTTTATTCCACAAAAAAAGATGGCCGCATTTGTTTATGCTTCCATCTCAGTTTTTAAATATTATTGAAATTTTCCGCGGGCATGTTGCTTTCTCAACTGTTCAGTCAAGTAGCGTTTTCTTAGACGGATATTCTCTGGTGTAACCTCGACCAATTCGTCATCGTTGATGTAATCAAGACAAGCTTCCAGGTTGTACTGGCGTGGTTTTTTCAATACCACCGTCGAATCTTTTGATGAAGAACGGGTATTGGTAAGCTGTTTACCTTTTGTAACGTTGACAACAAGATCATTGTCACGGGAATGTTCACCGATAATCATTCCTTCGTAAACTTCGACACCAGGTCCGACAAACATAACCCCACGCGATTCAACTGAACCCAGGGCGTATGCTGTAGTTTGGCCGTTGTCGATCGATACAAGGACACCCAATTGGCGCTCACCAACCGTCTCACCTTCCATTTGGCGGTATTCCAGGAATGAATGTGAGATAATTCCGTATCCTTTTGTCATCGTCAGGAAGTTTGTCATGAAACCGATCATACCACGTGAAGGAATGGTGTAAGTGACCGAAGTGAGCCCTTCATTGGTTGACATGTTTTCCAAAATTCCGCGGCGCAGTCCCAATGATTCGATTACCGAACCGATGGTCTCATCAGGCGCTTCGATATTTACTTCTTCGTAAGGTTCGCACATCACACCGTCGATTTCCTTGATGATAACCTTAGGTTTTGACACCTGAAGCTCATACCCTTCACGGCGCATGTTTTCAATCAGGATTGACAAGTGAAGCTCACCGCGGCCTGAAACGATCCATTCTTCGGCATTTTGAATTCTCTCGATTTTCAATGACACGTCTTTGTTTGTTTCTCTAAAAAGGCGTTCCTCGATCTGGCGGGCAGTTACGAATTTCCCTTCCTTACCGGCAAACGGTGAAGTGTTTGTCCCGAATACCATCTGGATTGTAGGTTCGTCGATATGCAGCAATGGTAACGCTTCTTCTTTGCCTACAGTACATACAGTTTCACCGACTCCGATATCTTCAAGACCGGCAATCGCCACGATATCTCCGGCTGAAGCCGATTCGATTTCGATACGGTTGAGTCCCAGGAATCCGTAAAGCTTTTGGATCCGGAATTGGACTTTGCTGCCGTCGACACGCACGCATGAGACCATGTCATTGACTTTCACAGATCCACGTTGAATACGTCCGATACCGATACGTCCAACGAAGTTATTATAGTCGAGCAGAGCCGGTTGGAATTGCAGCGGTCCTTCTTCATCAACCATCGGTTCCGGGATTTCGGCCAGGATCAGATCCAGGATAGGATCCATTGATGGCTGTTGGGTGGTGATGTCGTCCGACATCGAAGATGTCCCTTGAAGCCCCGAAGCGAATACAGTCGGGAATTCGAGCTGGTCGTCATCAGCGCCAAGCTCCATGAACAACTCAAGAATTTCGTCCATTACTTCCTTGATGCGGACAACCGGACGGTCAACCTTGTTGACAACGACAATCGGTTTAACCTTGGCAGCCAGGGCTTTTTTCAAAACGAAACGGGTTTGAGGCATCGTTCCTTCATAAGCGTCAACGACAAGCAACACGCCGTCAACCATGTTCATGATCCGTTCAACTTCCCCACCAAAGTCGGCATGGCCTGGGGTATCCATGATGTTGATGCGGTTGCCTTTGTAATTGATGGCAGTTGTCTTTGCCAAAATGGTGATACCGCGTTCACGTTCGATATCATTCGAGTCCATCGCTCTTTCAGCTACTTGTTCATTATCGCGAAAAGTTCCCGATTGTTTAAGCAACTGATCGACTAAGGTAGTTTTCCCATGATCGACATGGGCAATGATTGCAATATTTCTAATATTCATAATAATCTCCTCATTAACCTAGTTATTATACCATAATTTTATATCGATACAAATAAAAAAACAACGATAGGTTCAACTAAATTCGATTTTTTTGATGTAAGCGATACAAAAAAAGATGAGACTGGCTCATCTTTTTTATTATAATTCTACAACTTCCAGGAATGAAGTAGTTCCTTTTACCCCAACAGCACCAGCCACCACGATAATTTTGTCACCAGGTTCGAATCCATCTTCTTTAGAGATCACTTTAGCGTATTCAACTTGAGCTGAACGGTCATTCATTGCCGGACAAACCATTCCTTTAACACCCCAGTTCAAAGCCAATGTACGAGTGATTTCCTCGTGTGGAGTACATGCCAGGATGCGGGCTTGTGGACGGTAACGAGACACGCGACGAGCAGTTGAACCTGATTCAGTGTAAACAACGATAGCTTTGATATCGAAACGAGAAGCGATGTCAGATACTGACATGCAGATAGCTTCTGAAGTGTTCAATTGGGCTGTCTTTTCAGCGAATCTTTGCAATGTATGGTAATTCAGTTTTTCTTCAGTTTTAACAGCGATCTTAGTCATTGTCTTAACTGATTCTTCAGGGTATTTACCTTGAGCTGATTCGCCTGAAAGCATGATTGCGTCAGTTCCGTCATAGATCGCATTGGCAACGTCAGATACTTCCGCACGAGTAGGACGTGGGTTTTCTTGCATGCTGTCCAACATTTGAGTTGCAGTGATTACAACTTTACCAGCGGCACGACATTTTTGGATCAATTCTTTTTGGATTCCAGGAACGTCTTCAGCTGGGATTTCAACACCTAAGTCACCACGGGCAACCATGATACCGTCAGCCACAGCCAGGATTTCATCCATGTTTTCAACACCTTCGCTGTTTTCGATTTTAGCGATGATTTGGATTTCTGGACGTCCGTTTTCGATCAACAGTTTTTTGACATCCAAAACGTCTTGAGCACGACGAGTGAATGAAGCCGCGATGAAGTTTACACCTTGTTCGCAACCGAACGTGATATCTCCGCGGTCTTTGTCGCTCAAGTATTCGAAACCTAATTTGATTCCTGGAACGTTGATTCCACGACGGTTTTTGACAACACCGTCATTTGCGCAGACACATACGATGTCAGTTCCTTCAACGTGGTCAACCAATAATTCAACTTGACCATCGTTCACCAAGATGAAACCACCAGGTTTTACATCTTTGTATAATTCTTTATAAGTGATTGTGAAACGTTCTGAGGTACCTTCGATATCTTCAGTAGTGATTACTGAAACTTGACCTTTTTTGAATTCAGTAGCTCCGCCTACGAAAGCTCCGGTACGGATTTCTGGACCTTTGGTATCCAAAAGGATAGCAACGTTTTTGTTCATTTCTTTTTGTAATTTGTGTAAAGTAACGATACGGCCACCATGTTCTTCAAAATCCCCATGAGAGAAGTTTAGACGCATTACATTCATGCCAGCCATGATCAGCTTGCGCATCATTTCTTCATTTTCACTTGCAGGTCCGATCGTACAGACAACACGTGTTTTTTTCTTTTGTTCTTGTTTAAATTCCATTAATTTAGTTTCCTCACCTTATCTAATTAATTCTATATATATTAACGAAGCTTGATTACGTCTTCGTAAATACTAAAATCGATTTCTCTGCTATGTCCCAATACTTGTTCGATTGGAAGTCCGACCAGTTTACCTTTGACATCAGAGACACAAAGTCCTCCTTCGCCTTGTTCAAGCAATTCAACTGCCAGGATTCCCATGCGGCTTGCCAATACACGGTCACGACCTGAAGGACGTCCACCACGTTGCATATGCCCCAACACATTGGCGCGAGTCTCAAAACCGGTAGCGGCTTCGATGTCTTTTGCCAATTGGTTTACATCTGTGATATGTTCAGTGATTACCACAATCGCATGTTTCTTATCCGATCTTTTTGATTGTTTCAATCTTTCGATAACCGCTTCTTTGTCAAAACCAATTTCACTAGTGATAATAATTTCCGCTCCACAGGCAATACCTGAATGAACCGCCAAATCGCCACAACGACGTCCCATTACTTCAAGGACAGTACATCTTTGATGTGATGAAGAAGTGTCGCGAAGTTTGTCCAAAGCATCAACGATCGTGTTCAACGCTGTATCGAACCCGATAGTGTAGTCAGTATCCGGAATATCGTTGTCGATTGTCCCTGGAAGACCGATACAGTTAACACCCATTTCAGTAAGTTTCAAAGCACCATTGTAACTACCGTCGCCACCGATAACTACCAATGCTTCCATTCCCACTTTTTTCATCTGCTCAATTGCCACTTTACGGATTTCTGGATCCTTAAATTCCGGGAAACGGGCAGATTTCAAGATAGTACCACCAAGGTTGATGATATTGCGAGTCTCATGAAGAGTGAATTTCATGAAGTCACCTTCATACAGACCTTTGTACCCTTGACGGACACCATATACCTCGATGCCTTTGTTCAAGCAAGTTCTAGCAACAGCTCTTATAGCTGCGTTCATTCCTGGCGCATCGCCACCAGAAGTTAAAACACCAATGCATTTAACCATCTATAAGCTCCTTTTATCTTTTATAACATGAGTAATTGTAGCATATATTAAAAACTTTTTAAATATAATTTACAACAAAATCCAATTAAAATTGTGATTTTATCACACAAATTTCAATCAGGTATCACAAAGCGCTTTCATTTTTTCAATCAGAGATTTAACCCGATATTCATCACCTGAGCGGATTGTATAGTATTTTGCCAGCTGCTTCAAATCATATTCCGACGAGATGTAGGTGACCAGGTCGTTCTGGAGCCGATAGGCGATGATGCTAAAAAGGATTTCATCGCGCGACCAGTTGGTCACATACTCGTTGCCGATGTCATCAAGGAAAAGGTATTCGACCGTCTTGATGCTGTTGAGCGAGTCGAGATAGTCGCTTGATGCCATCCGGCCCTTGAGGTCGATGATGAAATTGGGGAAATTGATAAAGCCGATCTTGTGGTCCAGGGCATACGTCCGGGCAATAGAGCCAAGGACAAGCAGTTTCTCCTTGGACATGGGCGCCTTGATGAACATCCCCTTTTTTCTTCCCGCATTGATATTCTGGTTGAAGGCGACATATATTTCCTTTAGCTTTTCATTCTGGGAAAGATCGATATCCTTGGCCCTGGTCAGGATTATCTTCTTGTCGATATTGCTTACCAGTACGTTTGAAAGGATAGCGTACTGCTGCTGGAGAATCTTGCCAAAACGGCATGGCGTGGCGATCAGCTTGACATTGCGGTTCTGGTCGGACTCGATTTGATAGACATACCCCTTTGATGCCTTGGGACATTTATCCAGCCCGGTGCACCCGATGCATTGCTTGTGGTCATCGTGATAGTTGATGAACTCGATCCAATTGTTTTCAATGTCGCCGCGGGTGAGCCGGTATTTGCTCAAGGCTTCCTGGATGATGGTCGTGGCCATAAGCTGGGTGATGTTGTTTTGCTTGATTGTTTCGAGATTATTGATTGCCACTTTGTTTATTTTTTCCATTTTAGACTCCTTTAATTGAATGAATCGAGAATATCTTCCAGGTCATTTTCATTGACTGATGGCTTGTATTCCTTTTGCGGACTGTCAGTATCGATATTGATGGGTGAAGCGCTCTGGAAACTGCGGTATTCGCGGGCTTTTTCGATTGCCTGTTCGGCCGTTTCAATCTTGCTTCTCCGCCAGGAAGCGCCATGGGTTTCCATGAACGCCTTGACAATCTTGTTGTCACAGACCATCAACGTGAATTCAATCAGGACATTCATAACCTCGACGTTAAGCTGCAGGTTCGTCATGATGGACTCGACCACCTGGAGGTCCCGCTTGACCGGTTCAACCCCGCCTTGGTGGTCCTGCAATATTTCAAAAGGCGATGCGCTCTTGAGATAGTAAAGGTGCTTGTCCTTGACGTTTCCCAGCTGCTGGGGCGACACGGGCGCATAGCGGTAGACATTCTCGATGGTCGCCGGTTCGATCAGGTCATAATGATTCCGGGCGAGCTGCGCCATCATTTCGAGATTGATGGTGTTTGCGGCGATGCTCTGGCGGACAATCGAGAGCATCGTCAACACATCAACCTGGTAGAGGTGGCCTAGCTGGATGATCCGCTCCTTGATTTTTGGAGTGATGATCTTGACTGGAATCTGATAGTTGCCAAGCTCCTGTTCAAAGGAAGCGTAGTCCCAGTCAAAGATGCGGTTGCTTGGCTTGTTGACGATCGATTTGGCCTGAGCGACAAAACGCTCACCTTGGTTGACGATTTCAAAAACATCGCCGAACCGGGCCGAGACATCCTTATAGCTTTCCTCTTTGATTACCGGAATCTTGTAATTGAGTACCGTTTTGGAATAGTCGTCCTCGCCCAGCCGTTCCTTTAACAAGGTGTTCAGGATGCCGTTTTCAAAAAAGCGCAAAGGTTCCAGAGGCGGATTGATTTCCAACAACCAGCGCTCGTCGCCTTGATACATGTAGGTTGTAACAAGCTTCAATGCTTCGAGCCTTTTCAAGGCGTCATTGAACGATTTGAGCGACATGCCGGTGATTTTCAAAATCCGGCTGACCAGGGAAGTCGATCTTGTCAGACTCAGCTGCTTGACATCGCTGGCCAGCGTCAGATACAGGGAAACCCCCTCATGTCCAATCAGCGGCTGGTAGAGCATGTTGAGCGTTTTGACCTGGATTATTTCCAAGGGATAATTGCACTTGATCCCGTATTTGCTTGATGCTAGCAGCTCCATAATTTTCCAATCACCTTCTTCACCTGGACTTTGAGATTTTCAAGATCGCCGTTGTTGTCGACCACATAATCGGCTTTGGCCGCCTTCTGGCGCAGCGGCATCTGGCTGTTTATTATTTTAAGCGCATAGTCCCGGTCGATGCCGTCGCGTTCGAGCAGGCGGGCGATCTGGTTTTCTGGAGATATGTCGACCACCAGAACCTTGTCGCACAGATACTCAAGATGGCTTTCATAAAGCAGCGGGATATCGAGAAAGACGAGCTTCTCATCCTTATTTTTTGCGATGAAATCCCTCATTTTTTCGATCACATAAGGATGGATAATCGCCTCGAGTTTCGCCTTGGCCTCCATGTTCGAAAAAACGATGGCGCCCAGTTTCTTGCGGTTTATCTTGCCGCCTTCCAGGCAGTCGAATGCCCCGGTAACCAGCTTGAATATCTCGGGATCGTCAAGGGCCTCACGGGCCAGGATGTCGGCGTCGATTAGCGGATGGCCCAGCTCCTTGATAATTCTGGCGACTGTCGACTTGCCTGAGGCAATCCCCCCGGTAAGGCCGACCGCTAACATGGATAGTCGCGGATCTCTTCCAATATCTTCGCGACAGTCAGCGACTTGCTGTAAGTCATGATTTTGTCTTCGTAGTAGTTTTTCGTAAATGCGATGACCTGCGAGTACAGATCGTCATATTCGTAATCCTGGTGATATCTGGTTATATGGTCCTGGATCACACTGAATTCGACGGGGCGATGCATCAGGGGCACTTCGATTATCCCCTTGTCGCCGATTATCTTCATCATGCTCGCTTTCTTGCGATCGATGCCGCATTCGACAATGGCAGTGACCCCGTTGAAATCGAGCAATGCCAGGGTATAGAGATTGACCCCGTCCCTTTCATTCTTCTTGACATCCTTGATCTGGTATTGCGATCCAAGGATGTCGACTAAACAGGCCACATTGTAGACCCCGATATCGTACAGGGATCCCCCGCAGGCCGGATTGTACAGATAGGAATCAAACCGTTCGTCAAGGTTGCAGATGCACGTCTCTACCTTGATTATCCGGCCGATTGGCTCCTTTTCGAGAACTTCCTTGAGCTTGCGATAAGCGGGAGTGTAAAGGCTCTTCAAGGCCTCCATGACCTTGACTCCTTTTTCCTTGGCCAGATCGGTCAGCTCTTTTGTCTGGGCCAGGCTCATGGTCATCGGCTTCTCGATCAATACCGGAACCCCCTTTTCAAGGACTTCCTTGGCGATCTGGAAATGGGAATCATGAGGTGTGGCGATATAAATGAAATTCAAGTCCTGTTTCAACATCTCATGATAGTCATCATAGCTGTGGGGCACGTTGAAATGGGCCGCCACGCTTTGCGCCTTTTGCAGGTTCCTTGAACTGATGGCAAAAACTTCCTGATCATCAATATTCTTGATTGTCTTTAAAAATCTGGTTGCAATGTTTCCTGCACCGATTACTCCCCAACGAATCATCATGATTTCCTCCTTTGGCATTTAGGGCAATAGTATGTCGAACGCCCTTTTATTTTTTCTTTTATAATTTCACTATGACATATTTTACATTCTTTTTGAAGATGAACTTGCAAACTCACCTGAAATAACCCGTCGATTCCGTTGGCCGAAAAGGAATGGATCGTCGTGCCGCCCTGGGCGATCGCCGCCTCGAGTATCTTGCAGCTGGCCTGGACAAGCTGTTCCACCCTTTTGAGCGTCAGTCTCTTACCCGGGGTGAATGGATTGATCCCCATGGCAAAACAGATCTCGTTGGCATAGATGTTGCCGATTCCCGCCATGATTGTCTGGTCAAGCAACAGGTGCTTGATCGGGATGTCCGACTTGTGGATTCTCTGGTACACCACCTTGGCATCGGCGCAAAACGGCTCCGGCCCCAGCTTCGACAAAGGGAGCTGGTTTTTGTAATCCGATTTGGAACTTAGCACCATCCGGCCAAACTTCCGGGTGTCATTGTAGCTTAAATAAGTGCCGTCATCAAGATAAAAAATGATGTGGTCATGCTTGGAGAATTCCGGCTTGGTCAGGATGTTGTACTTGCCTTCCATGCGCAGATGGGAAACAAACGCGGTATCCTCCAAAACAAAGATAAGATACTTGCCCACCCGATCGAGATCGGTGATCAACTGACCGACAACCGCCCGCTTGAACTGGTCAAGATCGTTTTCAATGATGCGGGGATAGTTGACCCTGATGTCGACTATCCTCTTGTTTACTATAAAATTTTTAAGTGTGTTTTTGACTGTTTCAACTTCCGGCAGTTCTGGCATTTTTTCACCTACTTGAGATCATACCAGTTCTTGGCATGATTACCTTCAACTTTCAATTCTACTTTAAGATCATAAGCTTCTTTCATTCCCTTGATCGCCAGGGCTTCGACAAGTTCGAGCTCGCTGGCGCAAACATCGAATATCAGCTCATCGTGGACCTGGAGAATCAGCTTTGATTTGAGCTTGTGCTTCTTGAATGATTCACTGACTTTGATCATGGCCAGTTTCAAGATATCGGCTGCCGACCCCTGGATTGGCGAGTTCATCGCCAGCCTTTCGCCTAGCTGCTGGCGGATCCGGTTTTTCTCGTTTATTTCGGGAATGAACCTCTTGCGGTTGCAGATGGTCGTCACATAGCCTTCCTTCTTGCATTTTTCAATGTTTTTATCCATGTACGTCTTGATTTGGGGATACTTCTGGAAATAGCTTTCGATATACTCCTTGGCCTCGTGGCGGCTCACATTGATCTGGCTGGCCAGACCGAAATCGGAGATGCCGTAGATGATTCCGAAGTTTACCGCCTTGGCATTGTGGCGCATCTGGCTGGTCACCTCTTCGTAAGGGACATTGAACACCTCGCTGGCGGTGTAACGGTGGATATCCTGGTCGTCGTTGAACGCCTTGATCAGCGGCTCGACGTTGGCAAGATGGGCGAGAACCCGCAATTCGATCTGGGAATAGTCATAAGAGACTAGATAGTCATTGGCCGGAATAAAGGCTTTGCGGATAAGTTTCCCTTCCGGCGTGCGGACCGGGATGTTCTGGAGGTTGGGATCCGTCGACGAAAGACGTCCCGTCTGGGTCAGTGCCTGATTGTACATCGTATGGATTTTGCCGTCGCCAAAAACCTGCTCCTGCAATCCGGTCACATAGGTTGACACCAGCTTGGTCAAACGGCGGTATTCAAGGATCGCATCGATGATGGCATGGTCGTTACTGAGTTTTTCAAGGACATCGACATTGGTCGAATATCCCGTCTTGGTCTTCTTGAAGCTCTTTAGCCCGAGCTCCTCGAACAAAACGACACCAAGCTGCTTTGGCGATGATATCGTGAATTCATGGCCCGCGTATTTGAATATTTCGCTGGTAAGTTCGTCGATACGCTCGTTGAATGTCTTTTCGAGATCTTTCAAGACGGCGATATCGACCTTTGCCCCGAAAAATTCCATGTCCGCCAGGATGTCGCTTACCGGCATTTCGATATCGGCATAAAGATCGTACTGTCCCGAATGGTTCAACTCCTCGACAAGCCGGTCTTTGATCTTCATGATCCCATCCGCCTGCAAGCAAAGGTGACGGGCAAGAACCGCATTGTCGGGCACATGTTTTTTGGCCCCTTTGCCATAGACGTTCTCGTCATAGTCGATTGCGGTCGGGATATAGTTGTCGACCACATATTTGATCTCGTCCTTGGTGGCCGGATTGAGGATGTAGGCCGCCAATTGGACGTCGAAATCGATTCCCCTGATTTCCAGCGAATTCCAGCGTAAAGCCAGCTTGACTTTTTTCTGGTCATATACCGTCTTCTTGACGTCTTCATCTTCAAGCATCGACTTGAACTTCGCGTCGCTCAAAGCATCCTGGAACGAGATGAAATAAGCCTTCTCTTTGGCCGCTATCCCGAACCCTAGCACCGGTGACTTGTGGTAGTTGGCGTCATATACCGCAACGCTCAAGGCGATGTCTTTTAGATTGTCGGGACAGGTGGAGACGATGGCACATTCGAACTGGGAAGGCTTCAAATCGTCACGGCTGCCCATCTTTTTTAGCAGGGAGTTCATATCGTAACGCTTGTAGAAATCCGCCAGTGCCTGGTAGTCGTAACCCTTGTATTCGTAATTGGCCAGATCGATGTCGATCTCGACATCGGTTATGATGGTGGCTATTTTTTTCGAAAGGAGCCCCTGGTCGATGAATGTCGCTATCTTTTCCTTGAGTTTGCCTTTTAGCTGATCGACATTTTCTGCCAGGTTTTCAATAGTGTCGTATTCATGAAGCAGCTTCAGGGCTGTCTTTTCACCGATTCCCGGAATTCCAGGAATGTTGTCGGCCTTGTCGCCCATCAGACCCTTGATGTCGCGCATCCGGTCGGGTACAAGCTTGTACTGTTCAAAAAAGGCCGCCTCATCCATGACCTGGATGTCATTGACCCCTTTGCGGGTGATCAGGACGTGGACGTTGGGCTTGATCAGCTGGAGCATGTCCTTGTCGCTGGTGATGATATCCACCTGGATACCCTCATTGGCGAGTTGAGTCGCGACGGTCCCGATGACATCGTCACCCTCATAGCCTTCGACTTCCTGATAGACGATCCCATGAGCATCGAGGTATTCCCGGACCATGGAAAACTGCGCGCTTAGCTCATCAGGTGCCGATGAACGGGTCTGCTTGTACACATCGAAAAGTTCGTTGCGGAATGTCTTCTTGCCGTAATCGAAGGCAACCAGCACATATTTGGGTTCCTGTTTGAGAAGATTCTCCATCATGTTCGAGAAACCGTAAACCGCATTGGTCGGAACTCCGTCCTTGTTCATCATAAGGTTGCCCATCGCCGCGGTCGCATAATAGGCCCGGTACAGCAAGCTGTTGCCGTCAATAATTATAATTCTATCCATTTGTATCTCCTTTTACACTCTGATTAGCGAGTTGACGATTATCTGCAGCTCGCGCGAATAGTCGACCCGGCCTTCGATGATCACGTTCGACCCCCGCACCAGCATTTTGGCAAAGCGCTGGTAACTTTCAAAGAACAGGACGCCGGCCAGGCTGGCCGTCTCATCCTGGCCTTCGATAAAGGCCATGTTGTTGCCGTTTTTGTCCTGGATGACCTTGACTCTGGTCAGGTTGACCAGGACCCGGACTTTTTGGTTGATATGGCTTGACAGATCGATCACATCGATATCGACGTGATGGGTCTGCTTGAGATTTGTCAGGGGATGGGAGCTAAGATAGACACCCAATGCCTGCTTTTCCAGCTCCAGGTTGATTGCCGCCTGTTTTTTGCCGCCC
Source organism: Erysipelotrichaceae bacterium (assembly GCA_028698185.1). Lineage (GTDB taxonomy): Bacteria > Bacillota_I > Bacilli_A > Erysipelotrichales > Coprobacillaceae > JAQVDW01. The sequence goes on from JAQVDW010000006.1 coordinate 43,824, forward strand.
CAATCGTCCTGATAGGCGACTTCCAGGTCCCCAAGGGCGAATTTGTCAAGATTGAACTTCTTGATGTTTTCATACCGGGCGACGTGGGCGAAAAGATTATCCTTGATCTCATGAGGGGGATGGTTGAATTCCTTGAAACATCCCGAATCAATCAAAGCCATCATGGTCTGGGCATTGATCTTGTTGTCCATCCGGTAGATGAAGTCATCGATGCTTTCAAACGGCCGGTCCGACCGTACCTGCTCTAGCTTGGCATAGAATGCCTGTCCGACATTCCTGATGGCAACAAGCGAGAAGCGGATATTCCCGTTTTCAACGCTGAAGTAATTGTATGAGTAGTTGATCGAAGGTGGCAAGATCTTGATGTTGAGCTTGCGGCACTCGTTGATGGCCTTGATCAGCGTCTTGGTGTTGGACGAATCATTCGTCAAAATGGCGCTGTAGAACTCAAGGGGAAAATTCGCCTTGAGGTAAGCGAGGTAGTACGCCACGTAGGCATAAGAGACGCTGTGGGCCTTGTTGAAGCCGTAGTTCGCGAACTTGAGAATCACATCAAACGACCTGTTTGCCTGGTCTTGGGAATAGCCATTGGCCTTTGCCCCCTGGATGTATTCGTCTTTGAGTTCCATCATCAGCGAAGCCTGCTTTTTTGACATCGCCTTGCGCAGCTTGTCCGCCTTGGAGAGCGAAAACGAGGCGATTTTCTGGACCGCGAGCATGATCTGTTCCTGGTAGATCATTATGCCATACGTCGATTGAAGGATGCCTTTGAGATCGTCAATGATGTAGTCGACTGGCACTTCACCTTTCTTGCGGGCGATATAGTCCGGGATATTTTCCATCGGACCGGGCCGGTAAAGGGCGATTGCCGCGATTATGTCCTCGAGACTAGAAATCTGCATCCGCTTGATCAGATCGGTCATCCCGGATGATTCAAGCTGGAAGATGCCTAGGGTGTTGCCGCGGCTTAAAAGGTTGAAGGTCCGCTTGTCATCGAAGCCGATATCATTTATGTTGATCCTGAGGCCGCGGTTGATTTCAACTTGATCGACGATCGACTTGATCACGCTCAGGTTGCGCAAACCTAGAAAGTCCATCTTCAAGAATCCGGCTTCCTCGATATAATCCTTGGAATACTGGACAACCCGCAATCCGTTGTTTATGCCTACCGGCGCCACTTCAAGCAGGTTGCTCGATGAAAGGACGATTCCGGCCGCATGGGTCGAGGCGTTCTTGGGGATCCTTTCAACCAGGGCGCAACTGCGAAGGATCTTAGCCATTGCCGGCGAAGAGTCCACCAAAGAGGCGAAATGATTGGAGGTGTTGTAAACTTCCATGATTGTCTTCTTATTCTTGGGCCCGGTGGGAACCTGTTTGGAAAGCATCTCGAGATACGGCAGGGAAAGACCCATAACCTTGCCTAGATCCTTGATGGCAACCCGCGGGCCGTAAGTCGTAAATGTCACAATCCCGGCCACATGGTCGACCCCGTATTTGGAGATGACGTAATTGACGACTTCGTCGCGGCGGGTATCCTGGAAATCGATATCGATATCAGGCATTGAAATCCGATCGACATTCAAAAAGCGTTCGAAAAGCAGGTCGTACCTGATTGGGTCGATGTTCGTAATGCCAAGGCAATAGGACACCAGCGAGCCTGCCGCCGAACCCCGGCCCGGTCCCACAAGGATCTTGTTTTTTTTGGCGTACTGGACATAGTCGTAGACTATCAAAAAATAGTCGTCAAAGCCCATCTCGTGGATTATCTTGAGTTCATAGTCAAGCCGTTGCAAGTAACGGGGTGTTACCTGGCTGGCAAAGCGCTTCTTGAGTCCGACATGGCACAGGACATTCAGGTATTTCTGGGCGGTCTGGTTTGGCGCGAGCGGAAATCTTGGCAGATGGGCCTCCATCGAATCAAGAGACAAATTGCAGCCATCGATAAACTCGTCGACATTTCCGTTGATCTTGGCGTCGAAAAGCGCGCTGACCTCATCGAGACTCTTGAGATAGTTGCACGGGTTGTTTGGCTCGTCGTGGACACTCAGGCTCGCCCCACTCAGGCTGGCTTCGAGCAGATCACAGGCAAAGGCATCCTCGCGTTCGAGATACCTGACCTTGTTGTAGCCGACAACCTTGACCCCGTGGCTGTTGGCCAGATCAATGATTTGGGCGTTGATCTGGTTTTCCATTTCAATCAATGAAACCGAAATACCAAGGTAGAAATTCTCCTTGAAGTACTCCTTGAAAAGAAGCAAATTGGCGTTTGCCCGCTGGGGCATCATCCGCTTCAAAGAATAGGCAATCAGGCCGTTGTAGTCGCCCCCGACAACATGGAGATTGCGGGCTTTTTTTGCGAGCTGTTCGATCTCAATGGCATTATTGCCGCTGGTGTTGATGATCGAAGTTATCCTTACGAGCTCCAGGTAGCCCTGGTAGTTCTTGGCATAAAGCAAAAGCGGATAGGTCTGCGACTCAATTAGCACCGATGCATTCAACCCGATCAAAGGCTTGATTCCGGATCTGACGCATTCATGATAAAATTCCAGGGCACCGTACATATTGTCATGGTCACAGATTCCCAGGGCGCCGATATTCAATTGTTTAGCTTTAGCGACCAGTTCCCTGATCAAAACTGTGCTCTTTTGAAACGAGTAACTCGTTACAACATTTATATTACCCTTCATATCATCACCTCGTTTCATTATATCATAATTTGGATTAAGGTTGTATTTCGATACTGCAAAAAGTGCAGTTGATCGAAATCCGGTTCCTTGGAAAACAAAAAAGGTCCCACGATCAGGAAACCTTCTTTTCAGGCTTGTAGGCCAGGATGAATATTGTCGCCAGAACCATCGCAAAGCCCAGATAGTCCAGGGCGATGAAATCAAGATCGAAAATGAGAACCGAGAGGACAAGCGACGTCAGCGGTTCGAACGATCCGAGCATGCTCGCATCCATCGCCCCCACCAAGGAAGAGCCGTACAGATACAGGCCAAATCCCCCAAGTGTCCCGACCACCACGATGATCAAGGCCGCCACATATCCGGCCAAATCGAGATGCAAGGAGAAGATGTCGACCCGGTTGAAGACCATCAGCGCCACGCCGCCGATACCCATGGCATATCCGATGACAGTCAAAACCCCATACCGGGAAATCAGCCGCAACGGAATAAGCATGTACAAAGCCAGCCCCAAAGCGGCATTGAAGCCCCAGAAGATCCCCTCAGGCGAAATTGCCAGCGAATCGATGTTGCCATGGGTGACAAGCAAGAAGACCCCGCCAATGGCCAGGGCCATCGAGATCGATTCTTGAAGATTCGGCAATGACTTGCGTTTGAAACACAGGTAGATCAAAATCAGGATCGGACCGAGATACTGGATTACCGTCGCCGTAGGCGCATTGGAATGATAGATTGCGGCAATGTAGGCGTACTGGCAAAAAAGCAGTCCGAATATGCTGAAAACGACAAGGATGAAGGTGTCGTGGCGGTTGTTGAAGATCGCATAGATTTCCTTGCCCTTTTGCACCCGCAAGATCGGCAACAAAATCAAAGCCGTAAAAATCATTCTGATCACCGTCACCTGGGCCGATGAGACTTCGTAGTTTTCAAAAAAATATTGGGAACAGATTCCCGACACGCCCCAGAACGAGGCTCCCGATATGCTGGCTAGATAGCCCTTAACTTTACTGGACATGCGACTCTCCTTTGTTTTTTATATCATTCTATCAAATTACCCGGCTAAAATAAAGCAACAAAGCAAAAAGAAAGGCACAGATTCACTGTGCTCTAGATACGTTTGAGTTTGGCGATGGTTGTCAGTGACGCCACATGAGGCGCAGTGTCGACTCCCACAATCCTTTCAAGACGGTAATATTTTTCAATCTCGCCTAGGTCCTTGGCCATGGTCGAATAGTTGTCACCGACAACGATGAAATTTTCGATTTTCCCGAGTACAAGGGAATTGCGGATCGCTTCGGAAATGTTCGAGTTATTCAAGAACAGGACAACAGTATCATATTCCTTTTTCTTGGCCAATGAAACGATCGAATCGTCGATCGATCCTGACTTGACTTTGATGTTTTCCAGCGCTTTCGATTTGGCATTGAGCTTGAAATCGTCACGGGCATAGTTCTTGTCCTCGAGGATGACAACATCACTGTCTTTGATGTTCATCTCGAACAGACAAGAGTCGCCACCGACTGAGATGATTTTTTGCGAATCATCAAGCATCTTGTAGATAGCATTGTAAACCTTCAACGCATTATCGAGATTGTCCGGCAGTTTTGTCTTCACAGAATACAGGTAAGTCTGGCTGTTGAAATCGACCGGCAGACGGGCATCGCCAAAATACTTTGTGTAGCCTGTTTCTTCAAAGCTCGAATACTTGGTCGTGTTGGTCGATTGGAACAAGGCTCCCACATATTTGAGTTGTGAAACTTTTTCAATCACGTCGCGGGCCAATCCGTCCTTGCCTGTGATAAAGACGACTGTGACCAGTTCATTTCGCAATGTCAGCTTCAAAAAGCGGATTCCTTTTTTGAACTTGTCGTCATAAATTTTGCAATGAGTCTCATTGAGAATCTTCGACAGGTCGGTCAAGGCCTGGTTGATCAGCGGGTGATGCTTGAAGCAGCGGTCCATCAAGGTAAGATACTTCGAATCACGCTGGTAAATCCCGAAATTCAAATAGCCATTGAACTCCACAACCGGCAGGTTGACATTGTTGATGAACCCTTCAGTCTTGGTTGATGGTATTACATCCTTGAACACGACCTGATCGAGGTCGTATCTTGTATATTTGCGGAAGGACTCGCGCACAAGTTCCTTTTTGGCATTGAGCTGGGCCTTGTAATCGAGGTGGAGCAGATTGCATCCCTGGCAGTTCTTGTATTGCTTGCATGGCGAAGGCACACGGTCTTTTGAACGCTTGACGATCTTGACGATCTTGCCTTCATGGAAGGTCCTTGTCGACTTGGTTATGTCCGCGATGACTGTCTCATCAGGCAAAGCCCCCTTGACAAAGGTGATTTTCCTGTCAATATAGCCGATTCCTTCTCCGTTTATTCCTATTTTTTTGATTTCTATTTCTTTATTCATCCTACAATGCTTAGCTTACCGGGCTAAGACTCCTCACTTTCAATCTTGGTAATCTTCAAATGGTCGATCCGACGTTTGTCGATGGCGATGATCTGGAAAAGATAGTTGTCGATGACTATCTCGTCATTCACTTCCGGTGTCGATTTGAGAGCTCCCAACACCAGGCCGCCGATTGAATCGAATTCTTCCTCATCAAAATTTGTCTTTAAATATTCATTTACTTCAATGATGTTTGTGGTCCCGTCGACAAGATATTCATTCTTCGAAATCGCGAAAATTTCCTTGTCAAACTCGTCGTCATACTCGTCGGCGATTTCACCAACGATTTCCTCGACAATATCCTCGAATGTCACAATCCCCGAAAAAACACCGTATTCATCAAGCACGACCGCCATTGTCGCATGTTCCTTACGCATCGATTCGAACACCGTATCGATATGGTTGAACTCATAGACGACAAAGGCGTCACGCAGATAATCCGCGACCTTGAACGTTTCGGGATTGATCTGGAAAAACAGCAGGTCCTTGATGTTCAAAACGCCGACAACTTCGTCAAACGATTCAGAATGGACCGGATAACGTGAATAGCGGTCTTTTTGATACACTTCGATTAGCTCGTCATAGTCGCAGTCCTCATCGAGCACAGTGACATTGATCCGCGGCGTCATTATGTCGCGGATTTCTGTTTCCCCGAAATCGAAAACGTTGTGAATCATTTTCCGTTTTTCTTCCTGGAGGACACCCTCTTCATGGGATACCGTGACAATCGTCTTGAGCTCTTCCTCGGTAACCGTCGGACGCGCCTCCCCACTGCCCCCTAGAAGCACTATGAAGACCCGGGAAACATGGTTTAGAATGATTACGGCCGGAGTGGTTACCAGGACAACCATATTGATGAATTTGCCCAAAAACAAAGCCAGATTGTCGGCTTTTTTGGTAGCCAGACTTTTCGGTGTGATTTCCCCAAAAACCAGAATAAGCAGCGTGACGACACCGGTCGCATAGGCGATGTAGACACCCTCATTTCCGAAAACGGAAATGATCAATGATGTCGTCATTGAAGACGCCAAGATATTGACCAGGTTGTTTCCGACCAGGATTGAAGCAAACAGGCGGTCCGTATCTTCCAACAGTCTTTCGACCAGCTGGGCTTTCTTATTTCCTTCTTGCGACAGGTTGCGCATCCTGATTTTGTTCACCGACAAAAACGCGGTCTCGCTTGCTGAAAAAATCGCAGAAGTGAACAATAAAATTATTAAGAATATTATTGTTGTGCTCTGGGAGGTATCCAATTTAAATCTCCTTTATCAAATGAATTATTTTATCTATTCTATTACATAATGTCGCTTTTGTCAAAGTATATTCCTGAACATCTTATCTAAGATGATTTTAACTCAATTGGCGGCAAATTTAAAGCACAAAAAGACTCATGAGAGTCTTTTTAGTTTCCAAGTACAACCTCGACACTCTGGCCGCTGGTCAAAACGGTGTTGGCCGCTACCGACTGGCTTGTGGCCACCTGGCCATCACCTTTGATATTGACGGAGATGTTTGCCATGGAAGCAAAGGTGGATATGTCTTTGCGGGACCATCCGGTCACATCCGGCATCGCTATCTCATTGCCATCGGTCTTGACAAAAATCTTGTCGCCGACATTGACAGTCGTGTAAGCCGTCGGATACTGGGATACAACGGTCGAGCCGTTGCCCACGACGACAGCTTCAAGTTTCGATTCGCCGATCTGGCTTGTCGCAAAGCCGGTCGACTGATTGACAAACGAAGGCAGGGTGTTGACCATTCCCTCGATCGAGGTGGTGTCTTCTTGATATTTGTGGACGGTGTTGTACGCCGCCGGGGTGATCCCCTTGATGATGTTGTCCGGCCATGACCCGGTTGCATATTCGCCAAGATAACAAAAGGCGATGATTATTTCGGGATCCTCGTAAGGGAAGAGGCCGACAAAGGAATGGGAATATTCATCCGAAGAGTAGCCTCCGTTTTCCGCAATCTGTCCGGTCCCGGTTTTCCCGATGATCGTGATTTCGCTGTCGTCAATCTGGTAGCGCGCTCCGGTCCCGTATTCGAAATGGGTCACCCTATAAAGGAGATCCTTCATCTTGGAAACCGTGTCGCTGGAAATCAGCTGGTTAGAGTACTCGGTATTGGCGCTGTAGAGCACTTCCGAAGAGTCCCCGTCGATGATCGAATCGATCCAGTAAGGCGTGATCATCTTGCCGTCATTGGCGAAGATGCTGTATGCGCGGGCCAGCTGATACAAGGTCAGGGTCGTCCCTTGGCCAAAACCTGATGTATAGAAGTTGGTCAGCTCGCCGTTTGGCCCGATTCCTCCTGTGATGTCGAAGCCGTCGACCTGCGAGGATTGGAAAAATCCTAGCTCCTTGTAGAAATTGACCAGGTCGTCGTGGTCAGGAACCCGGCTGAGCAGGTTGCATATTGCCGTGTTGCTCGATCGGTACAGGCCTTCGTTGAAGCTGATCATGCCCCACCCGGAATTGTTCCAGTCCCTGATGGTGGCGGTCACCTTGCCGCTTGATGTCTTGACCTGGTATGAACCGGATTGGTACAGTTCCTCCCCGTTGTAAAGTCCGTTATCGATCATATACGAGTATACAAATGGCTTGAAGATCGAACCGACCTCATAAGGGTATTCAGTTAAGAAATTGGTGTAATTTTCGATATTGCGGTCATTTGGATTGTATGAAGGGTAGTTGCTTTGGGCAAGAATCCGGCCGGTTTTGGCTTCGATAATGACACAGCTTCCAAGAGTCGCACCAGCCCCCGAGAGGTTTTCTTCCATAAGGGTGTCAAGATCGCGCTGCAAGGAAGAATCGATGGTCAGGTTGATGATGTCGCCGTTTTCCGGTTCGACATCCTCGATGATCCCCCCTGGCAGGACATAACCCGAGGTGTCGACCTGGTAGGATTCATAGCCATTGACTCCCGCAAGCAGGTCGTTGTACGTCTTTTCGATTCCGTACTCGCCGACGATCTTCTGGTCATCCTCGCTGACATATTTGTTCAAGGCGTATCCGACAACATAAGAAGCGAAATCGCCCAAAGGATAGTTGCGCGACAGCACTTCCGAAAATTCGATACCGGCAATGTCCAATGCCTCAATCTGTTTTTTCTGGATCGCCGAAAGGGAATTGCCATAGGAACCAAACTCCATCTGGTAGAGGTTGTTGTCCTTCGAATACTGGAGCTTTTCTTTCATCTTGGCCGGTTCCATTCCGATGATGACTGATACGTCATTTATCAGCGCATCATAGTCGACCAAATGGCTTGGCGTATCGCCATACCCGGGCCGGCTCGCGTCAATGATGACAACCAGCTTGTATTTGGTCACGTCCTGGGCGACTATCTGGCCGTCGCTTGAATAGATTGTCCCCCGTTGCGAATAGACCGGAGTTGTCTTGACCGCCCGGTTCTGTGCATAGGCCTGGATATTGCCCTGGGAATAGAGATTCTTGCCAGTGGCCATCAAATAACCGACATTTGCGATGATTAAGGCTATAACCACCATGTAGGCTATAGCCAGATAAGCAATTTTATTGGTTTTCATCTAGGGAAGATCCCACGTTAGTGGCAACGGCATCGTTCTGGTAAGTGTAACCCTTGCCGGTCGCGACATCGCTGATGCGATCAAAGGAGGTCAGCTCCTGTTTGTTGATAGTCAAAGAATCAATATCCCCTTCAAGTTGTGCAATTTCATTATTGATTGTTTGAATATCGCGGTTGTATTTAGTCGCAAATGTGCCAAACCCCATGGATACAAGAGTTGTGACAATCAAAACTGATGTGAATACCCTGATGCATAATTTTTCAAATGGTGTTTTTTTATAGGCTTTCATTTTCCCTTACCCTCTCTATTATTCTTAATTTGGCGCTGTGGGCCCGTTTGTTTGTTTCCAATTCAATATCGCCGGCAACTATCGCCTTGCGGTTGACCAGTCTGAATTTTGGCTGGAGATAATCCGGAATCACCGGGATGTTTCTAGGCACATCTTTGAGCTTGGTCACCTCATTGAAAGTGTACTTGCATATCTTGTCTTCGAGCGAGTGGAAGGTGATCACCGCGATTCGGCCATTGACCTTGATCATGTCAAGCGCGTCGTCTAGAGCTGTTTCGAATACGGCCAATTCATCATTGACCTCGATACGCAATGCCTGGAATGTCCGTTTGGCCGGATGGCCTCCCGTCCGGCGCGCCCGGGCCGGAATGGCATCCTTGATGATTTCAACGAGTTCGAAAGTCGTTTCGATCGGTTTGACCATCCTGGCTTTTTCAATCTGGCGGGCAATCGACTTGGCGAATTTTTCATCCGCGTACTTGAACAAGATCCGCACAAGCTGTTCGTATGGATATTCGTTGACAACCTGGTAAGCATCTTTTGTGGCGCTCGTGTCCATCCGCATGTCAAGCCGGGCATCGTAATTGTACGAGAATCCCCGATCCGACTGGTCGAACTGGGGCGATGACACGCCAAGATCGAACAGAATCCCATCTACCCTTTCAATCCCACGGGCTTCAAGCTCTTGTTTCAAATACCGGAAATTCGACCTGATGATCGTGAAATTCTCTCCGACCTGCTCCAATTGGCCTCTAGCATAGGCGATTGCCTGGTCGTCCTGGTCGAAGCAGTACAGATGACCGGTGGTCAGCCGTTTCAGGATTTCCTTGGAATGGCCGGCTCCCCCGAGGGTGCAATCCACATATATTCCATCGGGTCTGATATTCAGCCCGGTTATTGCCTCTTCTTTTAAAACACTGATGTGTTCAAACATAATTTACTCCTTATCCATAAACATTTTTTCAAAAATGTCATCCAATTCTTCTTCCGCACCGTTTGCGAATTCATCCCAGATAGCTTCGCTCCAGATTTCCACATGGTCACCGGCGCCGTTGATAACGACTTCTTTTTCCAAGACAGCCTTGTCTTTTAGCTGTTTGGGGATGTTGATCCGGCCGAGCTTATCGAATTCGAGTTCGCTCGTGCGGGCCATGATTATCCGTAGAAGCTTGCGGGTGTCCCGGGCGTTCTTGTTTGCGGCAATCAGCTCGTTGTAGTAATCCTGCCAGCCTTCGTGGTTGTACAGGGCGATGCAGCCATCAAATCCGATGGTCACCATAACGGTGTCCTGGCATTGGTTCCGGAATTTGGCAGGGATTGTCAATCGGCCTTTCGCATCCAAGTTGTGACGATATTCACCAAAAAACACTTTGCCCCACCTCTTTCCACTTTATAACACCATTATATACCTAACTGCCAAGCCAATTCAAGACAATCATCGCGATTTCACCCTTTATAGCGCCATTATTTAAAGTTCTGCTTCCTTAGTGGTCACGATTGTAGTAGCTTCGTATCCAAACCGGTATTTTTCGGGCATTTTTGCAGTGGGGCAAAGTGGATGAAAAAAGCTCCCCTGCCTGAAGGGAGCAAAAGAAAAAGTCTCCTTTGCAGGAGACCCGATACTATAAGACTTTTTGACCTTTGTAAGTTCCGCAGTGTTTACAAACTTTGTGAGACAATTTGTATTCACCACATTCTGGACAAACAACTACAGCTGGTACTGTAAGCTTATCATGAGTTCTTCTTTTGTTTCTTCTAGTACTTGATACTCTTCTAAATGGTACTGCCATTAAGTACACCTCCTACTGTTTAAAATAATCTTTCAACTTCGCCAAACGGGGATCGATATAATCCTCCTGATCTGCTTCATCTTTTTCCAAGATTTTCCAACCTTTTCCCTCAGATTTAATCTCAGCATCATCCTTGACGACTCGCATTGGCACTTCAATCATAATGTTCTCTAGAACTACAGGAGCTAAATCAACTATGTTTTTCTTTACCTCGCGTTCATCACTTAGCGGATCAGGCTTTACAAAGGAAAATACTTCGGTGGAACTGATATTGAAAGGGTATTGAACTTCTTCAAGTGTTAGTGCACATGGCAAAAGCATTATCCCTTTAATATTGAGGCTGACGATCAGTTTTTCCTGATTGCCAGTCAAGGTTCCGGTACCTGAGACATTAATGTCTTTAAGGCCATTAATTTGAGAATACGATTTAAATAGTTCTTGAGGATATTGGACATCCTCATTAAATTCAAAGTTTCCTTTTTGTTTAACAATCCATTGTAAGTTGTATTTCAAAATAATCACCTTTCCATAACCGCAATTGATATTTTATCCAAAAGTGCCCTATAAGTCAAGTGTAATTTCATAATTTTAGTCCTCGATTTTAAGTTCTCTTGTCATCAGATTGTTTATTTCAACTTTCGGCTCTTTACCTTCGTATAAAACCCGGTAAATAGCATCGATTATCGGCAATTCAATGTCGTCATATTGTTTGGCATCCTCGTGGATGACCTTGCAGGTCCTGATCCCTTCGCATGTCTTGGTGTTGTTTTCCATGAATGTCTTGGCATCGTTGGTCCGCCCGATTTCCAGACCCGCCTGGAAGTTGCGGGAATGCACCGACGAACAGGTGACGATCAGGTCGCCGACTCCGGTAAGACCAAGGTAAGTTTCCAACCGCCCGCCTTTTTTCATCCCGTAGCGCACCATTTCAGCCAGGCCCCGGGTGATCAGGGCCGCCTTGGTGTTGTCACCATAACCAAGTCCGACAAGGCATCCGGCCGCTACAGCAATGACGTTTTTGAATGCCACGCCATATTCGCTGCCCACCTCGTCATCATTGCGGTAGACCCGGAAATACTCATTGGCAAAAAGATGTTGGACATCCTTGGCCGTTTCCAGATCGAGAGATACCGCGGTAACTGCGGTAAGCATCCGCAAAATGACTTCCTCGGCGTGGGAAGGACCGATCAAAGATACGACCGGATTGATAAGTTCCGCTGGCAGAACGGCCCGGATTGTCGATGACATCCGCTTGTTCGATCCAAGATCAAATCCCTTGGCCGCATTGACAACCGTCACTTTTCTTCTTAGCAGCGGTCTGACCTGTTCGAGCAAAGCCCGAACCGCCTGGGTCGGAACGGTGACCAGGATATAATCGGCGTTGTCGACCGTCGCTTCCAAATCGGTCGTGGCCTTGATTTTAGGCGAGAAACTCACACCTGGAAAAAACTTGCTGTTCTGGCGGTTGTTGTTGATATCCGAAATCTCATCGGCGTTGATCCCATAAAGCAGGACCTCGTGGGAATTGTCAACCAACACCTGGGCCAAGGCCGTTGCCCAGGAACCAGTTCCTAAAATCGCAATCTTACTCATTCTAATCCCGCTTTCTACAAATTATATGGATCGGGGTTCCTTCAAAACCGAAAGCCTCACGCAAACGGTTTTCCAGATACCGCTTATATGAAAAGTGCATGTAGTTTGGATCATTGACAAACAGGACGAATGTCGGCGGTGCCACGGCAACCTGGTTGGCATAGTAGATCTTGAGCCTTCCGTTGTTGAAAGTGGTCGTCGGGTTCATCAGTTGGGCATCAATCAGCACGTCGTTGAGCACCGAAGTCTGAACGCGCTTGTTGCTTGCTTCATATACCGTGTTGATCAACGGGAAAATCTGGTCAACCTTTTGTCTTGTTTTGGCCGATACAAATACGATTGGCGCATAATCAAGATATTTGAACTGCGTGCGCAGCTCTTTTTCGATTTTGGACATGGTCTTCTCGTCTTTTTCAACCAAGTCCCATTTGTTGTAGACAATGATCATCCCTTTTCCAGCCTCATGACCATAACCGGCCACGTGCTTGTCCTGTTCGCGGACTCCGGATTCCCCGTCAATCACAAACAGAACCACATCGCTTTTCTCGATGGCAGACAACGCTCTTAATATCGAATATTTTTCGACATTCTCGTATATCTTGCCTTTCTTGCGCATCCCAGCCGTATCGATAACCCGATACTTCTGCCCGTCCTTTTCAAACGCGGTGTCGATGGCATCACGGGTTGTCCCTTCGATATCCGAAACGATTACCCGTTGTTGCCCCAACAGGGCATTGGTCAATGACGATTTGCCCACGTTAGGCCGCCCGATGATCGAGAACTTGATTTCGTCTTCAGCGACTTCCTCTTCCTCGACGAATTCGAGCTGATGGATCACCTCATCAAGTAGATCCCCGATACCGATACCGTGAGATCCGGATACCGCAATTGGATCCCCGATTCCCAGATTGTAAAATTCATATATCTCATTTTTAAAATCGCCGTCATCAATCTTGTTGACCGCCAGGACCACTGGTTTTTTGCTTCGTTGCAACAACCGGGCCACGTATTCATCCTCACGAGTCACACCTTCGCGGCCGTTGACCACGAAAACGATGACATCGGCTTCTTCGATCGCGATTTGCGCCTGCATGGTGATCTGGTCGGTGAACGACGCATTTTCCAGCTCTATTCCGCCGGTGTCGATCAGCCGGAATTCCTTGGTCAGCCAGCTTGCCTTGGCGTAGATTCTATCACGGGTTACCCCGGCCACGTCTTCGACAATTGAAATTCGCTGTCCCACGATCCGGTTGAAGATGGTCGATTTGCCGACGTTCGCACGACCGACAATAGCTACTACTCCTGCCATTATTTTGCCTCCTTTTCCTTTACTAGTTCTAAAATCAGTCCGACGACTTCCTCGATTGTCTTGTCGGAAGTGTCGATTTCGATTGCGTCATCAGCCTTTTTCAAAGGCGAAATCTGACGATGGGTATCCTGATAATCACGATGTTCTATTTCCTCAAGAATCTTCTCGTAATCCGCTTCCAGGCCTCTTTCGATATTATCATGATAACGGCGCAGCGCGCGCGTCTTGCTTGAAGCCACCTGGAATATTTTCAGCTGAGCGTTTTTCAACACCACTGTACCGATATCCCGGCCATCCATCACAACCCCGCCACTAGCAGCGATCTGTTGCTGCTTGGATACCAGAAAATCACGGACCTTCTGGTATTGCGAGACTACCGAAGCCCCGATTGAGATATTGTCCTGGCGGATTTCCTTCGAGACATCAGTCCCATTCAGGAAAATCGCGCCTTTTTCATCGATATCGATATCAATATCAATTAAAGCAGCACTAACGGCTGCTTCATCTTTAATATCAATATCATTAGACAGACAGTACAGGCAGACCGAACGGTACATCGCCCCTGTATCAATATAAATATAGTTGAGCTTTTTTGCAACAATTTTTGCTGCAGTAGATTTCCCTGAAGCGCTTGGTCCATCTATTGCAATTGAAATTTTCTTCATTTATTACTCCTTATAGTATTTGCATCGCGATGTAGCAACAAAGCAGTACAAATATCACTACTAGAATAACAATAATCACATTCAATATCAATGCTCCTTTGGAATTTTCTCCAATTTCGTCATGAATATCCATGTCCACCGTCTCATTTCTGGCCACGATTATTGTTTTGTCCGGATTTATATCTTCGAATGGGGAAGTTTCCTCACTCTTGAAGGCCGGTTTTTCTTCCTTGTGTTCAGCCTCAGACAAGTCCTTCCCTTGAACCTTCGGAACTTCCTTGACTTTGGCGTCCTTTTGTGAAATCTCCTCAAGACGTTCAAGCAAAGATTTCGGCCTATTGTTTTCTTTGGCCTGTTCCTGAATGGCAGCCCCCTCTTTTACCTGGTCGTCTTTTGGCGCCGGATACTGCGCCGTATGGTCCAGTGATTCATTGATGAACATCCCTTTTTTGAAGTCCTGGGTCTGGTATCTATCGTCACCGTCGACAGTGACAACTTCTACCTGAGGGTTCTTGATCTTGTTCAAGATGCTAAGGCGGGTATCCTCATGCTCCCCCAAAGATTCCTTGGCCGATTTTATGGCCCGGTCGATTTCCGGTGTCGGTTCATTCTTGACATCATCGAAAGTCTTGGCGATTTCCAAAGTGTCCTCAAAATGTTCAACCCTTGAAACCGCCTGCCCTGGCTCCTTTAAAAATCCCAGGAAATCATCCTCCTGATCGGCGTCCTTTTCGACAACCGTTCTTCCTTGTTTATTTTTGGAATTCAAATCCTTAATTCCTTCACGCACACTACGATATTTCTCATATCTCGACATATTTTTGCACCCCATATATAATATCTTACGGGTCCATTATACCACAATAAAATGAAACAAACATCTTTTATTTTGGCTAGTACTATGATATAATCTAGCTGTAAAAAAAAGGAGGACTCAATAATGGCTAAAGCTACTGTATTGGAAACTTGTATTGGATGTGGAGCTTGTGTAGGAATCGCACCTGAAGTATTTGAATTAGGCGATGATGGTTTAGCTTTCGCAGTTGAAGGTGATTTAGGAGCTAACGAAGAAGCTGCTAAAGAAGCTGCTGCTGCTTGTCCAGTTGAAGCTATCGTTGTTGAATAGTTTCTAAAAACGGCATTGCCGTTTTTTTATTTTGCGTCAATTAACCGATAAAAAACCAGCGGTGAGGATCATCTTACAGATCCTCACCGCTGGTTTTTGATTATTTCAATGTGACAGTCACTGTAACTTCTTTGCCGGAGCGATTGATGACTATCGCCACCTTTTCACCGGGCTGTTTAGAGTAGAGCAATGTCAAAAACGATTTGTACGTTGTGACTTTTTGACCGTCGAAGCTGACAATCACATCGCCCTCTTCCAGGCCAGCCGTACTGGCAGCGGAATCATCATAGACTTTGGCGATGTAGATTCCCGAATCAAGGTCGGACGAAATGCCGTAGAAAGAACGCTGGTATGAAGAATAGTTTTCCAAAGACACTGATGAAATTCCCAATACCGGACGGGAAACTTCACCATTTTCGATGATCTGGTCGGCATATGTTGTCGCATCTTCGACTGGGATCGCAAAGCCCATCCCCTCGACATCGGTTGCCGCCAGTTTTGAGGAAGTTATTCCCACCAGCTCGCCAGCCATGTTCACCAGGGCACCGCCGCTGTTGCCAGGGTTGATTGCCGCGTCTGTCTGGATGACATTCATATCCCAATCTTCGACACCGTCATCGTTCAAATCCAAAGTGATTGTCCGATCCTTGCCGGATATGACCCCCTGGGTCACTGTCCCCGAATACTCGAGCCCAAGCGGCGATCCGATTGCGACAACCGTTTCCCCGGAATCAAGCAGCGAAGTCGATCCGAGTTTCATCGCTTTGGGATCAGCGACACCTTTTACCGCCAAAACGGCAATGTCCGAATAAGTGTCCCCGCCAACCAATGTGGCGTCGTAGGTGTTGCCATCGGCAAACACCACCTCGAAGCTGGTACCGTCAGTTATTACATGGTTGTTGGTGATGATGTAGGTCGTGTCACCATCGATCTGGTAGACAACTCCCGAACCGGTTGAATAAAGCTGGTTTCTGACATAGTTGGCAACCCCGACAACGGAATTCTCAACCGAATCCACCACCTCGGTGGTTGTGGTCGTCACATCGTATTGCACATTGGCTACAGTAGTTGCAGTCGAATCATCCGTTGTCGTCAGCGACTGGTTGAAAGCCTGAAGACTTTGGATCTCCCTATAGAAATAAAGATTGCTGGCAACCAGGCCAACCACAAGTAAAATCAAAACAAAAGTAATGAATTTATTGTATTTAGATTGTTGTTCCATATGATCACTCCTTTGATATCTGGCTAAATTATAACGTAACAGTACCGATAAATTCCAATAATTTGATGTGAAAATATGGTTTATTTTTCGGAGCTTTCGTACTTCTCAATAACCCTTTGGACGACAGGGTGGCGCACAACATCCATCGGTGAAAGATACACAAACTGGATTCCCTTGACGTCCTTGAGCAGATTTGCCGCCTCTTTCAAGCCGGAATCGACCTTCCATGGCAAATCAATCTGCGAGATATCGCCGGTGACGATCATCTTCGAATTGAAGCCTAGCCTGGTCAAAAACATCTTCATCTGGGCCTTGGTTGTGTTCTGGGCCTCGTCAAGAATGACATAGGCGTCCTCGAGCGTCCGGCCCCTCATGTAGGCCAAAGGCGCGATTTCGATGACCCCTTTTTCGATCAGCTTCTCGGTCTGTTCATAACCTAGCATGTCATAGAGCGCATCATAGAGTGGCCGCAAATACGGATCGACTTTTTCCTTGAGGTCGCCTGGCAAAAAACCCAATGACTCACCGGCCTCGACTGCAGGACGGGTCAGGATGATTTTTTGAACCTCATTGTTCTTGAGCGCATTCACGGCAAATACAACCCCAAGATATGTTTTACCGGTGCCGGCCGGCCCGATCCCAAATACGATATCGTTTTTCTGCAAAGCGTGGTAATAGGCTTTCTGGCCGAAAGTTTTGGGATAGATAAGCTTTCCCGTCAGGGTCCGGGCGATTTTTATCTTGTACAATTCCTCAATCGATTCCAGATCCTTCTTGTTTTCCAGACGCAAGGCATAGATCACATCGCGGCGGTGGATCTGGATTCCTTTTTTGATAAGGTTTATGAGGGCTTCGATGACTTCCTTGGCCTCATTGACATTGTTTGGATTGTCACCCGTGATTGTGACCATATCGCCCCGCAAGGAAATCTCCACCTCTAGCTGTTCCTCGATGATTTCAAAATGCTTGTCGTTCGAACCGCTCAACATGCTTAACTTGTCGATACTAAAATCATTTATTTGAATTGTCTCTTTCATATAAGTCACCTCTATCTAACTCAATTCTAACAAACGGGGCCCGTTTTGACAACATTCAAGCATAATCATGTCGAAAAAAACATCGGATAATCCGGGTCTGACCGGTCGGGAAAATCGGCATAAAAAAAAGACTCAAGGAATGAGTCTATCTTTTTTTCTTGTTGTTTTTACGAGCTGCTTCTGACTTTAATTTTCTTTTTAAACCTGGTTTCACATAAAATTCTCTTTTACGAGCTTCTGCAAGGGTTCCAGTTCTAGAAACTTGTCTTTTAAATCTTCTAAGAGCGTCATCTAACGATTCGTTATCTCTTACAACTGTCTTTGCCATCCTAATTCCCCCCTTCGACTCTAAATTCTATATCATTATACACCATTACAAAGTAAATTCAAGTACATATTCGAAATATTTTAAGTTATTTTTTTATTACAGGGTTTTATTTACCAATATATCCCATATTATTACTTACATTTAAGAAATCGGCTCCAGTCATGGTCTTTATTGATGGGAAATCCGCCGATTCGTGTTATAATACAGGTGCATCAAGTACATCAATTTTAAAAAAACAAGAGGTGAACATATGTATCCTGATTTTATCGACCTTAATAGAATTTCGCAGCTTAAAAAAGAGGGGCGTCTTATTCCGCCTCCGGAAATGATCAAGACCAAAAAGCAGATCGCCGGGATCAAGGAAGCCTGCACGCTAAACACCATGCTTCTAGACTATCTTGAACCCCACGTAAAAGCCGGGGTGTCTACCCTGGAGATTGACAATTTGACCCTGGAATTCACAAGCAGCCACAATGCCGTTTGCGCAGACTTTGGCTACATGGGCTATCCAAAGCATATATGCACTTCGGTCAACGACGTGGTCTGCCATGGCATTCCCAGCGCCGAAGTCGTTTTGCAAGACGGCGACATCATCAATATCGATGCCACCACCATGTACAACGATTATTATGGTGATGCTTCACGGACCTTCGTAATCGGCAAGGTGCATCCACTCATCGAGAACCTTGTCCACCATACCAAAGAGGCACTAGAAAAGGCGATCGATGCAATTGTCCCTTATGAGACGACCATCGGCGACATTGGCGAAATTATTGAGAATTACGCCAATGAACATGATTTGAGCGTCGTCAAGAAATTCACCGGCCATGGAGTCGGGTTGGCTTTGCACGAGGAACCTTACGTCTACCATTTCAAGCCAAATGAAAAGACCTATACCATTATCCCTGGCATGGTCTTTACTATCGAACCGATGCTCAATCTTGGCGGCGAGGAAATCTTCATCGATGAAGAGGACCAGTGGACCGTCTATACCGAGGACGGATATCCTTCGTGCCAGTTTGAACATACAATTCTGATCACTCCAGAAGGAGTGGAAATATTATCGAAATGATTACATGATCGTTTCGATTTTTTTGATTTTTGTCATCAATGCTTCGTATTTTTCCGGTTTCAACGATTGGGCCCCGTCGCACATCGCGCATTCAGGATCGTTGTGGACCTCGATCATCAGACCGTCGGCCCCGGCGATCATCGCCGCTTGAGCCATCGGTTCAACCAGCCAGTATTTGCCTCCGGCATGGGATGGATCGATCACGATTGGCAAGTGGGTCATTCTTTGCAATACAGGAATCGCCTGCAGGTCAAGGGTGTTGCGGGTGTACGTTTCGAACGTGCGGATTCCCCGTTCGCATAGGATGACATTAGGGTTTCCGTTGGCCATGATGTATTCGGCCGACATGATCCATTCCTCGTAAGTCGCACTAAGACCGCGTTTCAACAGGATCGGTTTGGTTGTTCTCTTTCCAAGTTCCTTGAGCAATGAGAAGTTTTGCATGTTGCGGGCCCCGATCTGGATCAGGTCGACTTTCTCTTCGAATTCCTCGATATGCGATTCATCCATCAGTTCGGTAACGATCGGCAAACCGGTGACTTCCTTGGCCTTGAGCAAAATGTCCAAAGCTGTCGACCCCATCCCTTGGAAGGCATATGGACTGGTACGTGGCTTGAACGCTCCACCGCGAAGCATGTTCGCCCCGGCTTTTTTCACTGCCTTGGCGATTTCGATAACCTGTTCTTCGCTTTCGACCGAACAAGGTCCGGCGATATAGCAGTAATTGCCCCCGCCGACTTTAACTCCGGAAACATCGATCACGCTGTCTTCAGGATGGAAATGGCGGCTGGCCAATTTGTATGGCACCGATACATACATCACTTTTTCAACTGCCGAGAAAACTTCGATCGCCGATGGATCGATTTTAGTAATGTCACCGATCAGACCGATGATTGTCTGTTCGTCACCGGCGGAAATATGCGGTGTAAGTCCTTTTGATTTTACCAGGTTTTCAATTTTGGCGACATCTTCTTGAGTCGCTTCAGGTTTTAAAACTATAATCATAATTATTTCTCCTTTTCTTTTCCAACAAAAAAAGACCCGTCCCTGTAAAGGGCGAGTCATCGCGTTACCACCTTTGTTTATTGACACATCACTATGCCAACCTCTTCGGGTACTATCATACCCACATAATATAACGGTTATAACCGGAGACGCCTACTATATTTCAACGTTCTACTCAAAGATGTATTCATGACAACTTCTGATTCTTTTCCACCAACCAAGAACTCTCTAGCCAAAATGATCGTCACTACTATTTCTTATCACTGTATTTATACGTATATTAACCATTCTCCAAAACAATGTCAACACAATTTTTAAAATTGTCGGATATTTTGGCTTTTCAAAAAACAGATAGCTGGAATTTTAGATTTTTCTTATTTATCCTCACATTTCGCTTATAAAAAGAAAAGATCCCCTGAAGACAATTGATGTCATTAGAGGATCATGGCATATTAGATAAATGTTTGGGGATTATTTATTAATTATGCTTGGGAATTAATGTACGCGTAGAAACCGTTTGACATGATTCCCGCGATACAGTCAGTAACTTCTTCTGCCGTCACTTTAGAGTCAGATCTTAGCCATTCGATAATAAGGCTTGTAGCTCCAGCTGAAATATATTCGATTGACAATGCGAATAATTCTGGCGCCACAGTGATGTTGTCCTGTAAAGCCGAAGCAATTTCTTCTTCTAATAATTTTTGGATATGAGCACTAAGGGTATTGCAATAACTAGATCCTACCAGCAATTTGAAAAATTGTTCATCTTCCTGGATGATGTTGTTCAAATGTTTGAACAGCACCGAGAAATCCGGACGTCCTTCATTCCATTTTTCTTCTGCCAATTCCGCATGAAGACGATTGAAGATATCGTCATCGATTTCGCTTAAAACATCAATAAACTGTCCGTAGTGAACATAGAATGTTTTCCGTGAAATGTCTGCAGTTTCCGCAAGTTCCTTTACTGTGATTTTTGAAACGTCCTTTTCAGTCATCAACTGAATCAATGCATGTTTAATCGCTTTTTTGGTTTTAACCGTTCTTCTATCCATCTTTTTCCATCCTTAAAAAATTTTGTTGTTAGGCTTTGATACACTCGACATCTTTTTGCTCAAGAAAAATTATAAGTGTATTTATTTACCACATGACAATACTACAGGATATCGGCCACAAAATCAAGTTATTTACCGGTTTTTTTAGTCATTTGTTTGATTCTTGAGTTATAGGATACTAGATTAACAAAAATACCGATGAATAATCTCAATTAGGCTACATTATCCTCTAAGGCGAATAAATATCCAAATTTGTTCGAAGAATCACCCATTTATCTTGTGATAATTATAACACACACCGTTTATTATATCAATCGCGATAATCATTTTTTTATAAATCTGGTAAATATAGCCCAAATAATCGACATAGGTCAGTAAACGCAAAGACCAATCAAAAAAGGCTCAATTTCACTTGAGCCGTAACAAACCATAATCACCGTGATCCTTGAAACCCAGTCGATGATAGAGCCTCGCCGCAAAGGGATCGTTGTAGAAAAGGCACAGTTTCTTGCCTTGTTCTAAAAAATCATGACACAATCTATACACCGTCGCCAGCCCATATCCCTGGTTGCGGTACTGTTCAAGGGCATACACTCCGATGATCATAGCCGCCCCGTCACAGTGGGCACTGGTCCTGGCTCCAGAAACCAATCGGCCTCCAACCTTGCATCCATAATACCGGGACGTCCCCTTTTCGAAGTTGTCTTTCTCCTGTTCAAGATCAATCTTGCGGTTGAAAATTCTTTGGCAATCGGTGACCATCGCTTCAAGATCACCGATTTCCAGTTCCACCGCCGGTGAATCGATCTTTTTATCGAGACTCTCAAGCATCGCAATCTTGCATTTCTCCAGCTTGAAATCCCCAAGATTTAACTGCTTGATGATCTTGTAATCCCCGTTGATATCTATCAGCCCATATTCTTTTACCAACTTTTCGACAAAGCCCTGATCGACAATCCCTTGAGCCGACCCGATGACCAGGTTTCTCCGGTAAACCAGATAAACAGTCTTGATATTATCATACTCTCGGTCCATGAAAACAGTCTGGAATTGGCTGTCAAATCCATAAGTCTCGATGTCGCCTATAATGAAAAGGTTCATGACAACGTCCTGTTTTACATATGTCAAGACCTCTTCGCGGTTTGATTCTTTACATCTGATAATCATAGTCATACCTCGCTTTTGTGCATTATATCATAATATGAAAAAAAAGATACCTCAACGAAGTATCTTTGCCACAACATTGCTTATAGGCTGTATTTTTCCAGGATGTTCATCGCGGTCTTCAAATCCTCGAGGTCGACCTGACCAGGGGCGGATCCGTCGCCGACTTTGGCAAACGTGATGGCGCTGCCAAAAAGCGAACCGGTCATCCGGGTCAAGACTCCAAGTTTGCCCATTGCGATGACGACAACTGGAACGTTGAATATGGTATTGCACTCGTCCGTGAATTCCAAAATCTTCAAGACATCAAGGTAATTGGATGGCGTGACAGCAATCTTGAGAATATCGCCGTTAAATGAGGCCATCTTCATGAACCGCATGCTCATCGTGTTGATTGATGGCGTCCTATGGAAATCATGGTTCGACATGATGACTTTCTTGCCACGTTCATGTATCTTCGCGACCAGGTCGATGACAACCGAATCGTTGATAAGCAGCTCGATATCGTAGATCTCATAAGCTCCGGTTTGGATCGCAACTTCAATTATATGAGCATATTCACGGGGCTCAACGTGAAGGTTGCCCCCCTCATTTCTGGTCCGCAAGGTGAATATAATCGGCAATTGGTTGATCATCTTTATATTATTAGACAAGGTAGTCAGCGCCTCATCGTCTTTGACATTTTCGAAACAGTCTATCCTCAATTCAATTAAATCAATCCCCTTTGTTTGTAAAGATTTGATTTGTTCAATAATGTCGATATCGCTTTTCTGGGTAACCGGGACACAGATTCGTGATTTTTCATTATTCAACACCAAATCATTAACTTTGCACTCTTTCATAAAATCCCTCCTGAAAAAATTATACCACCATTTAAGAAAAATGACAGGAAAAACGGCCCTTGAAACTCCACTTTGTCACAACAGGAAAAAATCATTCCATATCGAACAGAATGCCAAGTCCCTTTATTTGTTACAAAATGTAAATTATAATTAACTTTGCCTTATTATTTTTACCAAATCGACAAAATTTGGTATAATGTAATCAACCAATCAATACAAGGAGTCTTTTATATGGATGAAATAGATTACAGTTACTCCCAAGATCGCGAGAAATCTTGGTTACAATTCAATGAACGCGTCTTGAAAGAGGCGAATGATTTTGAAGTGCCGTTGATGGAGCGGCTTCGCTTCATGGCAATTTACGAGTCAAACCTGCAGGAATTTTTCCGGGTCCGGGTCGGTTCCCTGCATGACATGATGGCATCGGATCCCATCCACCATGACTCAAGAAGCGGCCTCACCCCGCAGCAACAGTTAAGCGATGTGCTCAAAAGAGTCAAGAAACTGACAAGTTCACAGACAAAAATCTACAACGATCTCAATCAGGAACTTATTCTTCGTGACATTCAGATATGCAAAGCGGGTGATCTCAAGCAAAAGGATCTCAAATTCCTTGAGACCTACTTCACCGACACGGTCGCCCCTTTGCTTACGCCAATCGTTCTTTCTCCGCTACACCCGTTCCCTCATTTGGAAAACGGCAACACCTATTTGGCAGTCTTGTTGGATCGAGCCAAGGAATCCAGCTACGGTCTGGTTCCACTCAACCCAAAATTCGCGCCAGTGATTTTCCTGCCTGGCAATTCCTTGCGCCTGATCCTGGTGGAGGATCTTCTTGAGCTGTTTGCCGGACAGATTTTCAACCACTACCAGGTCAAGTCAACTTCACTGATCCGGGTCACCCGCTCGGCCGATATCGATCCCGATGAAGCTGATGAGGATTACCGTGAAGCCATGAAAAAGCTGATCAAAAAAAGACGCCGACTTGAGGTTGTCCGGTTGGAATCGAACAAGCCCATCAATGAAAAAGTATACAATTTCCTGAAGCCCAATTTGAAAATCAATGATGACTCGTTCTTTATCACCAACGTCCCATTCAATTGGAAATTTATCGGCGAGATCAACGCTAAACTGCAAATCAAGCTCCAGGAAAATTTCAACTACAAGCCATTCAGGCCTTATCAGTCGGCCATGTTTGATTTCAATGCGCCCATTACGCCCCAAGTCATGCACTCCGACAAGCTGCTTTCATTCCCTTATGAATCGATGGAACCATATATCAACCTGCTCAAGGAAAGCGCCCGTGATCCCGAGACAATATCGATCAAGATCACAATCTACCGTCTTGCCAAGGAAGCTAAAATCGTCAAATACCTGGCCGAAGCCGCCGAAAACGGAGTGGACGTCCTGGTATTGATGGAGTTGCGGGCAAGATTCGATGAGGAAAACAACATCAACTATTCCCAAGTGCTCGAAGACGCGGGATGCAAGATCATCTACGGTTTCGAAGGTTACAAGGTCCATTCCAAAATCACCCTGATAACCAAGAAAAAAGGAAACAATGTTTCCTACATCACCCAGATCGGTACCGGGAACTACAATGAATCGACCTCGAGAGTGTATACCGATCTTTCACTGATCACAACCGACTCCGACATTTGTCTCGATGCCGTGAATTTCTTCAACAACATGACTTTAAACGAGCTGTACGGGGAATACGGTTCCCTGCTTGTCGCTCCAAACAATCTGCGTGAAAGTCTTATCGGCGAGATTGAAAGCCAGACGATGATAGCCCAAAATGGCGGCACCGGCTACATCTACATGAAAATGAATTCCCTGACCGACCGGACCATCATCGATGCCCTGGCGGTCGCCAGCCAGGCAGGAGTCAAGATCGAACTGGTCATCAGAGGCATCTGCTGCATCGTTCCGGGAATCCCAGACAAGACAGACAACATTACAATAAAATCGATCGTCGGCCGATTCCTGGAACACTCACGGATATATTCATTCGGCTTGAATGAACAGAACAAGATGTATATCGGTTCGTCGGACATGATGACTAGAAACACAATGCGTCGGGTGGAAATATGCGCACCGATCAAGGATGATTCGATCAAGGCGCGAATCCAGGAAATAATCGATCTGACCATGGCGGACAACGTCAAGGGTTCTTACCTGCAGCCTAACGGCAAGTATGTCAAAATCGTCAAAGATGGCAAACTGGTGAATTCACAGGAAATCCTGCTGGAAAAAGCCAAGATGAACGCCCAGATTGCCCAAAATCAAATCAACAACAACCACAACAGGAAATCGAGTTCCGGCCTTATGGACTTTTTCAAAAATATGTTCAACAAAAAAATCGATTAGCTTTCTAATCGATTTTTTCTTTCCTTGATCACTTTCTGGCGGGTGAATTCCTCCCGTTCCTTTTCTTCAAGGGACTCGCTGATGAATTTATTGGTTTCCTTCAAACGAGGGATAGTGATATTTTGCAAGGCGTTGGCCCGTTTCTGGGTCCGGCGGATTGCGTCAGCCAAGCGGTATACGCTGTTTTCGACTTCAGCCAACAGGATTGTCAGTTCCTTTACCCGGTAGAAGCATTGGTATGCATAATCAACCCGGGAATTTGAACGTTCCATGTTGTAGTAGCAAACAAGCGGCGCCTTGGCATAGTTTATTTTGGGAATTTCCACACCCATCACTGAACGATAGGCGATGGTGATTCCGGTGTCCACAGGAGCTTCGTTTACCAAAGAGGCAATTACCCCCAAGGAAATATTGGCATCCTGCAAGGCATCATAGGCATCCTGATAGGAAGTTGTTATCTGGTCACGGATCACCTTGACCGAATCGATCAGCTGCATCATTTCCTTGATCAGGATGTTTCTTTTTTTGTCCAGCAAATCGTAGCCAACGGTGGCTAGCTGGAGTGATTTCTTATTAGCAAGCAAGTTGCCCTTTGTGGGCACAACCTTCATCGCCATAATTATTCACCTACTTTTTCTAATTCTTTGATAATCTTTGTTTCCTTGATGTTGAAGCGTTCCAACGCTTTTGCATGATTGTAGAACTTGTCCAGCAAGGCATTGTCAAGACGATCCAATGCGGTCTTTGGCAAGACTGAAAGCAGGTCCCAAGCCAAGTCCAGAGTATATTCGATTGAGCGGTTGTCATCGAAACCTTGTCTGACGAACTGTCCTTCGAACAGGCGGCCAAACTTCACGTATTCCTTGTCAAGATCAGACAACTCGTCTTCACCGATAACCGACATCAATGATTTTACTTCGCTGACGTGGTTGTAGCAGGCAAACAGCTGGTTGGCAACATCCTGGTGGTCATAACGGGTATAACCTTCCCCGATACCATCTTTCATCAGACGTGATAGTGAGGGCAGCACTCCTACTGGAGGGTAGATTCCCGCACTGTTAAGATCGATATCCATTGAAATCTGACCTTCAGTTATGTATCCGGTCAAATCGGGAACCGGGTGGGTGATGTCGTTGTTTGGCATGGTCAGGATTGGAATTTGGGTAACCGATCCTTTGGCGTATTTGGAAATCCCCGCTCTTTCATAGAGTGATGCCAAATCCGAATACAGGTAACCTGGATACCCTTTACGGCCTGGTATCTCCCCGGTTGAAGAAGAGAATTCACGCAACGCCTCACAGTATGAAGTGACATCGGTATAGATAACCAGTACGTGCATGTTTTCTTCAAAAGCCAGGTATTCAGCTGCGGTAAGAGCGCATCTTGGAGTCAGGATTCTCTCGATGATCGGGTCATTTGAAATGTTCAAGAACATCACAACCCGGTCCATGATTCCCGCTTCCTTGAAGCTCCGTTTGAAGTAATCCGCAACGTCGTTGGTAACCCCCATAGCTCCAAAGACAACCGCGAAACCTTGGCCATTGTCTTGCGCCACTTTTGCCTGCTTTACGATTTGAACCGCCAACTGGTTGTGGGGCAATCCTGAAACCGAGAAAATCGGCAACTTCTGACCACGGATCAAGGTAGTCAGACAGTCGATGGTAGAAATACCGGTATTGATGTAATCACGTGGATAAACACGAGATACCGGATTAAGAGGCAAACCGTTGATGTCCATTGACTTGTTTGCATAAACCTGTCCTAGACCGTCGATCGGTTTCCCCGCTCCGTTGAATACTCTCCCCAGAATCTCTCTGGAAACCGCAAGTTCCATCGGATGCCCGGTAAGGCGGGTCTGTGAATTAGTGAGCGAAAGCTCGAATGTTCCTTCAAAGACCTGGATAACGACTTTTTTGCCAGAGATTTGGACAATCCGGCCATTACGCATTGTGCCGTTATCCAGATGCAGTTCGACCATCTCGTCGTAGCTGGCGTTTTCAACGTTATCCAAAACTACCAATGGTCCATTGATTTCATTTAAACCGACATATTTTAGACTCATTTTATCCCCCCTAAGCTACTGACTGGATTGCTTGATCGATCTCTTTGATATAGCTGTCGAGCAATTCAATATTATCATTTGGAACATCATATTTCATTTTTACAATCTTATCGAAAATTCCGGTTTTAACCAGTTGGGAAACGACCCGACCGCCAGCGACCGCTTGATTCGAACGGTTGTACAAGTGAATGATTACTTCCATCATCTTCAACTGTTTGGCCATTGGGACATATGTGTCATCCTTATGGAAGGCATTTTGTTGCAGGTACCCGACCCGGATGATGCGGGCCACTTCGATGATCAGTTTTTGGTCTTCAGGCAGGACATCAGGCCCCATCAGGTTGACGATTTCCAGCAATTTCGCCTCTTCGGCCAGAAGGTAAGCCAGAATCTGGCGGTCTTTGACCCAGTTTTCGCTGACGTTTTCATCAAGCCATGAGCTAAGATCAAGGACATAATCAGAATATGACTGCGTCCAGTTGATTGCGAAGTAGTGACGGGCATAAGCCAATGATTTGTCCAGCGCCCAGAAACAACGGACGAAACGTTTTGTGTTTTGGGTTACCGGTTCCGAGAAGTCAGCCCCTTGAGGCGAAACGGCACCGATGATTGTAACCGAACCTTGGCTTCCGTTAAGGTTTTCCATGTATCCGGCACGTTCATAGAATTGAGAAAGACGTGATGGCAGGTATGCCGGGAATCCTTCTTCGGCTGGCATTTCTTCGAGACGTCCGGAAATCTCGCGCAACGCTTCGGCCCAGCGAGAAGTCGAGTCCGCCATGATTGCCACGTGGTATCCCATGTCACGATAATACTCCGCCAAAGTCACCCCGGTGTAAATTGACGCTTCACGCGCCGCAACCGGCATGTTTGAAGTATTGGCGATAAGCACTGTACGGTCGGTCAACGGCCGGTTTGATTTCGGATCGATCAGCTCTCCGAATTCTTCAAGAACCTGGGTCATTTCGTTCCCACGTTCTCCGCACCCTACATAGACGATGATGTCGGCATCGCACCATTTTGCGATCTGATGCTGGGTCATTGTCTTACCGGTACCAAACCCGCCTGGAATTGCGGCAGTCCCGCCTTTGGCGATCGGGAAAAGGGTGTCGATTACCCGTTGCCCGGTAACAAGGGGCATCGCGATCGGCAGACGTTCCTTGATCGGACGGGCGATTTTTATCGGCCACTTTTGCATCAGGGAAATTTCATGCACTTTGCCATTGGCATCTTCCAATTTCACCAATGTTGTCTGGACATTGTACTGTCCATTTGGAGCAACTTCAATGACTGTCCCGCGAATATTTGGCGGTACCATCGATTTGTGGGTGATCAACGGTGTTTCCGGGCAGGTCGCGATGACCGCACCGCTTTCCAGTTCATCTCCAAGTGCCACTTGGATTGTGACATCCCACAATCTTTCCAGATCCAATGATGGGACATTGGA
Source organism: Erysipelotrichaceae bacterium (assembly GCA_028698185.1). Classification (GTDB taxonomy): domain Bacteria; phylum Bacillota_I; class Bacilli_A; order Erysipelotrichales; family Coprobacillaceae; genus JAQVDW01. The sequence continues at coordinate 72,882 of JAQVDW010000006.1, forward strand.
ACCGGCTTCGATGAAGGCTCCTGATTGTTCTTCTAAATCTTTCAATGGTCTTTCGATCCCATCGAATATGTTTGTGATAATTCCGGGACCAAGTGTCGCCGATATTGGTGAACCTGTTGATAAAACTGGCTCTCCGGGTTTTAATCCAGTGGTCGTTTCATAAACCTGGATCGTTGTGAACTTGTCATTGATTGAGATTACTTCCCCCATCAACTGACTGTGTCCGACATAAACCATCTCTAACATCTGGAATGTTTTCGAGTCTTTTACTTTAACAACGGGTCCATTGATTGAATAAATTACATCGCTCATACAATTTCCCCTTCCTATTTGATTATCAAGCCTGAATTTTTAGTGAAATATGCCATTTGGTCATCCAAAATGAAACTCAATGAGTTATCGATGACCACATTTGTCTTCGGATTCAACAATATGAATCCTCCGATTGTCAGTTTTTCACTGACAACTACTTCAGCTTTCAATCCGTACGCGCTCAATATTTTCGCTTCGTATTTTTTGTCCTTTTCGCTGACTAAGATTTGCGCTTCATCAAAATTGTGATTTTGGGCAGCCGCTTTTACTTTTGACAACAAAAATTCCTCATATTTTTCACTGTTTGTAAAATCAATCAGTTTGGCTCTGGCACCTTCAAAAACCGTTTTGACATAACCGTCGCGCAGGTTTATCAGTTCCTGGCGCTGTTTGGTCGCGTCTGTCGCACTGGCAACAGTCGATTTCAATTGAAGTGCCGCAAGTTCCTTGTCGAATCGAGCCTGAATTTCTTTGACAACCTCCAGTTTGATTTCCTCTTTAGCTTTTTCTCTTAATTCCTGAGCTTCTTCCAAGAGTCTGTTTTCCTGAGTGGCTGCTTCTCGTTCAATCTCTTCTTTCATGTAAAGAAATACTTGATCATTATTTGGCATCACATTACTCCTATAGTTTAACCCCAACTGCTTCCGATACGTATCTGTCGATAGTCTCACCGATTTTCGACTCGCCATGGCGGTCAGGTATCTCCACAATTAACGGCTGACGTTGTTTTAGTTTGATTTGTGAGATAACATCAGGTGCTAGCTCAATAAGTTTTGTCGTAATCAAGATAATTCCAATGGATTTATCTTTAATTTTTTCTTCAAGCAGTTCCAGGAACTCGCGTCGTTCATGAACCACTTCGCCTTCAATACCTACTAACCTTAGCCCAACTTGAGTATCCACGTTATCACTAAGTAAATAGAATTTCATTGGTCGCTCCTTATAAAGAGTTGATAATCAAGATAGAAATCAATAATCCGTAGATTGCAACCCCTTCACCTAAGGCTACGAAGATCAATGAACGCCCGAAGTTTGCAGGGTTTTCAGAGAATGCTCCGATGGCTGCAGATGATGCTGAAGAAACGGCGATCCCGGCACCCAAAGCCGCCAGACCGGTCGACAATGCAGCTGCGACGAATCCCAAACCTTGAGCGATTGTCCCAGTCATCGGGTTTGTTGCTTCCTCTGCCAATACGCCGTTAGTCATGATTGAGAAAGTGAACACCAAAGCTACCGCTCCAAAGAAACCAAGAACGTGAGTCGCAAGACGGAACTTAGCCGATTTCACATCACATTTCCCTTGGAATACTTTTACTAAAGGTAAAGACAACAGTACTACTGCAACTAAAGGTAAGATAAATTCTACTAATTTCATTTTAAGATTCTCCTCGTTATGTTATTTATTGACAATATTCTTGAATGGCATTCCATCACCATCATAATATCTTGAAAACATTTCATAAAACTCAAGCCGCAATACTTGGATCCCGACGATAAGACCTTCAAGCCCCATTACGAACAGGTTACCGAATATCAAGACCAGATAATAACCGATACCGCCGAACATTTCCGCGATGGTGTATACCACCAGCATCATCCCCGCATGGGACAGGACGAATCCACCAACCCGCAAGAATGACATCGTATTCGCCAAAAATGTCAGCATGATTTCGAACAATTCAAAGAACGCTTCGGTCAGCCCCATCGCCACCCCTTCAGGGAAAAGCTTGTGGCCTTCGATTTTCCGTTCGATGATCTCCTTGAAGAACATCAAGAAGAAAGTTACAATCGCCAGAACGGTAAGGACCGGCTTGATGCCAAGATCGACCCCGAACATCCCAAGAGCCAATAGCAGCACCGAGACATAGAAAACCAGACCGGAAATGCAGTTTTGGGAGAGCACCATCTCCACGTACTTCTTGCGACGGAGGTTGGTGATTATCGCAATCGACATCGAAACGACGATCAAAGCGATCCCCAGGCCGACCGAAAAGCCTAACAGGGTCATGGTGTTGGCCGATTCCATCGGAAGGAAAATCGGTGTCAAAATTTCCTCGGAACCGAATACCGAACCGAAGATGACTCCAAAAAATATCGAGACAAGGGCAACCCGCATTCCGATTCCCGCAAGAGCGTTTTTGGTTTTACGGTAGATCAGACTCGCAATGATGCCGATAAGCAGACCTTGCCCGACATCGGCGAACATGATCCCGAAAAGCAACGAATACGACAGAGCCAGATAGCTAGTCGGGTCGATATCCCGATATGAAGGCACGCCATACATCTCGACAAAGATTCTAAACGGTTTGGAAAACCAGTTTTCGGTCAGTTTTGTCGGCGGGACAAGCCGGACATCGCTGTCGGCGGGACGCAGGGAAACATGGACATTTTCGAAACGCTCGAAATTGGCCTTGAATTCCTCGGATTTGCTTTTTTCCACAAACCCGGTTATCGCCAGATGGTCGCCCACCACGTAGACATAACGTTGCATGATGAAAATCGCATTGAGATGCTTGACGACGGTATAGATCCGATTAATTTCCTCAAAATTGTTCTGATACAATTTTTGGATTCGATTCTGATATTTGAATATGTTTTTCTGTGAAAGGTTTGTCTCCTCCTGGATTTCCTCAATCGCCCGCTTGGGATCCCCATGGGCAAACGCCGGAATATGAACCCGCTCGAACAATAGCGACGAAAACATGTTGTCGATTTCAGGCGCGTCATTTGGCGTTGTCACATACATGCACCAGGTAAAATCTTCAACCTCGTGGAACTGTCTGATGAAAAAAGGCATACCTTCATAGAAGCGCAGCTTTGCCAGGTTCTTGGTCGGGAGCTTCCCGAACCGGATTTGGAGATATTTTGTCGTGAAAAGCTCGTCAAAGTTGACATCCATTTCAACTACATTGCGGATATGAATCACAGCTTCGCCGTTTTCCTTGACAAGCCGTTCAAGCTTCTCGATTACCGCTCCATATTTGTCGACTTCATTGATGAAGTTTTCGACGTAATGCTTGGCGGTAATCATGTTGATCCGGTTTGAAATGTGGCTTTGCTCAACCAGGTCGAACTTGTATTTTTTCGCTGCCGATTCAATTTTGTTTAGCAGATCCTCATAAATATTCTCATCATTCCAGGCTGCCAGACTTTTTACGTTGGCAGTGAATTTAGAAGCGGGCTCCAGATGAATTTCATTGTAATTCAACAAATTGACAAGTAATTCATTGTGACTGCGACGATCAAAATTGATATTTACCAGATTTAATTTTGTAATTGCCACAAATAATCCTCCCTTCTAAAATTCTACTTTTTTGCTTGTCATACCTCGGACAACAGCCAGAATCACCGTCAGCAAAATGATTCCGATAAAGAAATAAACGACTTTATGGATTGGCTGCAACGGGATCATGATGATGGCAGGATACAGGTGGTAAGTGTCAAAGACAGTACCGTAGAAAAGTCCTCCGACAAAACCACAACCGCCAAGGGTCAACAAGGCACGGCCGATGTTTGTTGTCCGGTGCCCGAAAAGGACTCCGACAAGCATAATCAAAGCGCCCCAACCTAGATCACCCAAGAACAAGGCTGCCAGCAATGAATAGCCGATTGCAATAAAAGGCGTCAGATCGACAGTGTCCCTGTGTCTAGGTTTCAGGATACCCTCGAACGACTTCACAAAAAAGTTATTGTGAGTGATTACCGGTGGTTCGATACCTCTGGAATTGTATATGTTTTTTGGCAATTGAAGGATACGGACTCCCTCAATCCCTTTGAAAATGCCTTCAACTTCAAGGACTGACAGAGTCGAAAAGGCATAAATGGCGTTCTTGTTCGAATAATCAACCACATAACGGGCCTGATCAAACAATAGTTTCAAGTTGTAGATTTTGGTAAAGGCGCTCAACACCTGTTGTTGATACTCCTGAGAAATTACCTCAATCCGTTCATTGATGTGGCCGATATAGTTGTTCATCGCTTCACATTCCGTTTTCAATTCACTGATGGCACTGTCTAAAGTACCATGAGCGAAATCCGGAAGTTTAACCAATTCAAACGAAACCGAATCGAAAATATTGTCGATTTCAGCGATGTCTTTGGTCAAACCGGTATAGATACCCCATATATAGTCCTTGTTTTGCGAATATTCCTTGAATATGAACGGATATTCGTTGTAATACTTCAATTTTTCATATTCACTTGCAGGAATTCGGCCAAAGCGACATTTGATAAATTGGGTTGCTTCGATTTCATCCAAGTTGATATTTTGATTAGAAATTTCATTCAAGATCTGGATTGCGTTGAAGTTTTCCTCGCGAACAGTCACGATCTCGTCGCGGATTTTCACAGCCAGATCCAGTTTTTCGCTCACTTCGCCAATCAGCTTGTTCGCTAGCGCAATGCTTAGCGATTCACCGTGATACTCTGATGTCTGTTTTTCAAGACCGAGATTGTCAAGGAGGTGATACATTTTTTCCAATGTCTCGTTATAAGGATTTTCCTGATCCATCACAGTTACACCCTTGACATTGTTTGCCAACAGTTTGGAATCAAGAGGGAACATCTTGTCCTCGTTTTTCTTAATCAAAATCAAAACTTGCATCAAATCAGAAGAATTAAAGGTCACATTATATAAGTGCGTTGGTACAATTGCCATGACTTTCTCCTAACTATAAATTAATAACGATTCGATACTTGCCCCATCGCGACCATAGCGGATGCCTTCGATGATATGAATCAAGTTATCGATCTCTATTTTGGCAAGCATAGTGTATGCCAGATAGGCTACCGCATCATCGCTTGTCAAATACAAGAAATGACGGCACATGTGATATCTGACAAAGGCTACCGATTCCTCAATCGAAGTATCGGGAGCTAATTGCGAAGCGTCACTATAACGGATTCGCTCTTTGATCATCGAGTACAACGCCTCGATGCTTTTGGCTTCCAGGAGCTCTTGATAGCTCTCTTTGGAAATGCGGGAATATTTTAAAAAGAGCGATTGCAAGATGACTTCATTGGCCTCGTCAGGGAAATACGTTTTATATCGCACAAGCTTCGCGAGATTGCGAAGATCGATTGACATCGACAGGATTTCCAGAAGATCCGATTTGGTCTTGTTTGAAAAGTTCTTTTTAATCGCTTTAAAATATGTCCGGTAATAGAACTCCATGAATTCCTTGTTCAACTTGTTGAAATTGATCGGCATCTCGAAGTCGATGCCCTCGATCAGGAAGGAGTACTTGGTGTTCTTTAAAAACGCTACTAGTTCTTTATGAGTATCCACATTAATTAAACCGCGCAGATCAAAACTTGCGTGATCGGCAACATACTGCGACACATTGACTTGAAATGCCTCAGGCATTGTGGTTATGGTTGCAATTTTTTCGAGGATTACATTAATCTCGATACCCATAATTTCCATGTAGTAAAACTGTTTTTTCTCTTTCGGTGCAAAACGAAGCAGCCCTGCACAGCGGCGGTAATATTCCTGATTTAAAATCGATTCGACTTCCTGACGGTGAATGATCCGAGGATTGGCATCCTGAAATGCCTCACTGTAAGAAGATTTCTGTTTCAAATAGGTTACAACATCACCAATTGTCTGTTTGCGCGCCAATTCCATATATGCATCTTGAAGAATCCGATTACCATACCGCGCTTTTGCCTTGGTACTTAATACATTAGATGACATATAGCTCTCCTTTTAGGATAAACAGCGTTGTACTAATTCGTCTATCCAAGCGTCTTTGTTTTGATTAAACTTAAGTTCTAATTCGGCTTTGGAACTATCGTAATCTTTGGTTTTTGCCGAAGTCTTGGCCAAAAGATTGCTTTGGAATTCAATTTTTTGCTTTTCAAGTTCTGCGGCTTTTTCAGCCCATAATTTTTCATAAAGTTCTTTTCTTATCGACTGCATGTCATCAGTAGCGTGGAACTTCTGATTTTTTGCCTGTTCGACACGATTAGCACACTCATGATCGATTCGGACTAATTCCTGAATTATATTATCCATTTTTCTCCCTCCTTCAACCGTTTATTATACTCTTTTGACAACATGAATCAAATTAAAATGAACATATTTTACATATTTTTTTTGTAAGCGTAACCATGTTTCTCGGACTTTAAAAAGTGAGAAATTAATGTTATAATCTAGACCAAGGAGACGATCCCATGAAAGAAAATAAACTTATAAAATTTCAAGAATTAATGAAAAAAAACAAGATTGATTACTACATCGTGCCAACCAGCGATTTCCACTCAAGTGAAATTGCCGGTGCCTATTTCCAAGGCCGCAAATACCTCAGCGGTTTCACCGGTTCGGCAGGAACCCTTCTTTTCGGTCTTGAAAAGATCTACCTTTATGTCGACGGACGCTATTTCATTCAGGCTGACCAGCAAGTCGACTTGAGCATGATTACGGTCATGAAGATCGGCCAGCCCGAATGCATCGACATGATCGACATCTTCAATCAGGACCAAACCAAGGTTGTCGGCTTTGACGGTCGCTGCGTATCCCACAAATTCGCCGCTTCCATCAAAAATCCGATCGTCAGCGATATCGATTTGATCGACCAGGTATGGACTGACCGTCCGGAACTTTCAAAAGAACCTGTCTATAACTACAGTATAGAATACTGCGGCCAATCACGCAAAGAAAAACTGGCTCAAATCCGCGATAAAATGAATGCTGGCACCCATATCGTCACGACATTGGACGATATCGCCTACATTTTCAATTTGCGGGGCAACGACATCTGCCACACGCCCGTTTTCTACAGCTACGCGCTGATTTCCAAAACTCAGGCAATTCTATACCTGAACAAAGATTCTGTGAGCGAAACGCTGAAAATTGAGCTTGAACAAGACGGAGTAACCATCAAGGATTACTATGCCATCTACGATGACGCCAAAACGATCGAAGGTTCCATCCAGCTCGACACCAGCGTGGTCAACCACCAGATCGTTTCCAGCCTTGAAGGGACCGTGGTCGACTGCATGAATCCAAGCCAGCTGCTAAAGGCAATCAAGAACGAAACCGAGATTTCCAATACCCGGATTGCCCATATCAAGGATGGCTTGGCCATGACCAAGTTCATGCACTATCTCAAAACCAGCATCGCCAATGTCGCAATGGACGAACTGAGCGCAGATGAGATCCTGACTGGATACCGCCAGGAACAACCCGATTTCAAAGGCTTGTCGTTTGCGACAATCTGCGCCTATGAACAAAACGCCGCCCTGATGCACTACAGCGCCACAAAAGAAAATCACGCCCGACTCGAACCCAGGGGACTGCTTCTTATCGATAGCGGCGGGCAATACCTCCAGGGGACAATCGACACAACCCGAACATTTGTCTTAGGTCCGATCAGCGATGTCCAGAAACACCATTTCACCCTGGTCTTCAAGGCGATGAACAACCTCCAGCAGGCCCGGTTCCTGCATGGCAAAACCGGTGTCGGCCTAGATATTCTCGCCCGCGGGATAATCCAGCAGGAAAACCTGGATTACCAATGCGGCACCGGACATGGGGTCGGTCACTACCTTTCAGTCCATGAAGGGCCCCACGGTCTGCGCCCGGTGAAGAGGGAAAACGACCAGGATTCAATCTTCGAACCGGGCATGATCGTCACCGACGAGCCGGGCATTTACCTGGCTGGCGAATACGGCATCCGGCTTGAAAACGAGCTCCTGGTCACAAAGGGAGAAAAGAACTTCTATGGCCAGTTCCTCCATTTCGAAACCCTGACCATGGTCCCCATCGATCTTGATGGCATCAATCTTGCCATGCTCAACGATAAAGAGAGAAAACAGCTATGCGACTACCACCAGCTCGTCTACAGCAATATCGAATACGGTCTGAATGACATCGAGAAGCAATGGTACCAGGAAACCCTGATCGCCCCGCTTCTTACTTCGCTTGACAAATAAAAAAATGGGTCCGTTTTATTAATGGACCCATTTTTTATTTGTAGTTTATTATCAGCTGACCATCAAGGCCTTCAAAAAGATGCCCGTCTTGAAGGGATTGGCCCGTTTGGGAGTTGATAAGGTCGAGCTGGTTGACAGTGGTGTCGAACGCCAGATATTGCCGGTAGATTCCCAGCATTTTTGTACTGTTGATGAAAAGCTGGCGACTGGACTTGTTCAAGAACACTTTCAGGCGCTTCTCGAGTCCGACCAGGTCGATTCCTAGATCCGGGCTTTTTTTATCGAGCAAGGCGACATCGACAGCGATATTGTAGATGACATTGGCACCGGCAAAATCACTTTCAAAAGTGATATGAGGCCTTGTCAGACCCTGGCAAACCACTTCTTCTAGATCACCGGCTTCAATTTCCAAGCTGTTTTCCAGGAAAATCTCGAGACTGTCGAAAACGAGTCCCAATTTCTTCATAAAACCGGAATCGCCGGTGAGTAGGTCCAGGAATGTCTTGAAGTTGCAAAGGCGCAACGGTCCTTGCTGGTATCTGTCAAAATACATCACGACTTGCATGAACCGGTTCAATAAAACATCGCTGTTTTCCCCCGTTATCTTGGAACAGTCGATCACGTATTGGTAGATCAGGTCATCAAGGTAAGCGAGGTTGTTTATGCTCATTATATTCTGCTCGAGAGCTTTGGTCACAAAACAGTCAAAATGATTCGACTGGTTGTAATTTGCCAGGCTGGCCTCCCCCAAGATGCGAGAGCGCTCTTTGGGCGAGTTATAGAAGCTGTTTTTAGGCCGATAGGACTCCAGCTGCTCGAACGAGCTCCCCAGGGTCGCCGCTATCTTGCGCTGGTTCGACCGCTTTTCCCGGTACAGGATATAGGCTTTGGCCGCCCGGATATAGTTCTTTTCAATCAAGACTTCCTCGACAATATCCTGGACAAACTCGACTGTGGGAACTTCAACATCCCTGGTCTCGATTATTTTTACAACTTCATTGGCAAGCTGGATTGGAACCTGCTTGTCATAGTTTTTTATGCAATCACTTGCCTGAAACGATTTGTCGATCGCAACGGCAATCTTGTCGAGCTCAAAAGGCACCAGCGACCCGTCACGCTTCAATATCAGCTTAATCATCGATATCCCTCCAATTTCCACAAATCAATTGTACACGATAATCTTTGAAGATGCCAACGATATAATCATTCCCGATTCTTTCAACCAGGCTGTAGCGAAACAGCAACTCCTGATCGTAACCCTTATCCACCAGATGATGCAGGACTTTCTTGGCCTCACCAATGCTCAGGGTCGGTTCATAGAAGCGTTTGGGTTTCACTTTGGCATTCGTGAAGTAGTCACAGACAAGTTCCTTGAACAGGGCCTGATTCTCCTTTTGCAGGAATTCAAAGAGGTAGCCATACAGTTCGTGAAGCTGGTACCCCATCTTTTTGAAATTGCGCCCCCGATAAAATTCGCCGAGTTTCAAGAAGAAATCAAACATCGAAGGATAGCGTTCATATATCTTGTTCATGGTCGCCTCAAAGCGGCCGCTGTTCCAGTATTTTTCCAGCATATCTTCGACCAGGTGGATCTTGGCGATATCTTCAGCGCTCAGATCCGCCGAACTGGTTATCTCATAAGGGGCTGTCTGTTCGAACTCGTAGCCATATTCCTCATGATTCTGGCGCAGGCTCGTTCCCCGCAGGAGCTTCAAGAAGCCTAGCTGCAATTCCTTGGGTTTCAAGGCGAAGACATCATCGAAAGATTTCTTGAACCTTGCAAGCTTTTCAAGAGGCAATCCGGCAATCAGATCGAGGTGGAGAACGATATTGTGGGCCTGTTGGAGAGTAGTAATGACTTGTTCAAGCCGCTGGAAGTTCTGATATCTTTTCACAATCAGGTTCGTTGGTTCATAGGTCGATTGGATCCCGATTTCCAGCCGCACCAGATCAGGCGGCACCTGCTGGGTCAAAAAATCAAGCAGGCGTTGGTCGAGGACATCGCCGTTTATTTCGAACTGGAAAACAACCCCGGCATCCTTTTTCGTCACAATATATTCCAGGATGGCCAACGCATGCTCATATTTGGCATTGAACGAACGGTCAAGAAACTTCACAGTCTTGGCCCCGCTGGCGATAATGGCATCAAGCTGTCCGGTCAGATAATCCACTGAGAAAAAGCGCAGTCCGACTTCCAGCGAGGAAAGGCAATATTGGCACTGGTAGGGGCAGCCACGACTTGTCTCGAAATAGAGAATCCGGTTTTTCATGTCCTTGAGATCCTTGTCCAGAACATAAGGTGAGTCGAGGCTTTCAATATAGCTAGGATCAACCAGTCTGGTCTGGTAGTGATCCCTTTTATGTCTTGATGAAACGCCGCGGATGGAAACTTCCTGGCCGTTTTCAATACAGTCAAGAAGACTGTTTAGCGCCACTTCACCTTCGCCGGAAATGAGATAGTCAATTTGATAATTGTCCATGAAATGGTCGACATCATAGCTTACTTCCGGACCGCCTACGATGATGTTTATTGCCGGGAACCTTGCTTTTATCGTGGAAATCAAAGCCATGGTCTTTTCAACGTTCCATATATAGACGGAAAAGACAAGGTTGTCCGGCTGGAAGTCCATCAGACTGGCCAGAATCATTTCGCTTTCTTCCTTGATAGTGAATTCGACAAAGTCGACATCATGGTGATCCTTGCAGGCGACATAGAGCAGGCGCAAAGACAGGGCCTTATGAATGAATTTGGAGTTTAGAGTAGTAATTATTGTTTTCATGTTTTTCCTTTAAAAAAAGCCTGAATAATCAGGCTTAGCGTGCAACCACTGTTGGCAAAATGCCGTTTTCTAAACAGTACTGTTCAAATGTGATGTTTGCATCCGTTATTTCCTGGGCAACTTCAGCCCCGACATATCTAAAATGCCACGGTTCGTGGGCAATTCCGGTCAGATCGCTTGTGGATTCAGGGTAACGGTTGATAAAGCCATATTTTGCCGCGTTGGCCAAAACCCACTTGTATTCGGCGGTGTCACCGAAAGTGATTCTCGTACCATCGACAACCGACTGGCTGGTAAGATCGACTCCTAGACCGGTCTGGTGTTCGCTTGCTCCGGGCAATGCCACATATTGGGAAGCGTACAGGCCACCATAACGGGTCTCAATATCCTGATAAGTCTGAGCTTGGACCGTATATGAGCGGTACCCGCTGTTGAATACCAGACTCAGCCCTTCAGCCTTGGCATCTTCATACATCTGTTGCAAGGCATCTGCCACAACCTGGCGCACCAATGGATTTTCACAATCCGGAGCAATCGGCATCGGTGCCTCAACCAGATCACCTGGCTCATATGAATTGTCAAGGTAGAATCCGGCTTTTACCAAAGTTAGAATCTCATCAGGGTTGGTAATCGTATAACCGCGGCCACTGTATTCAGCGGTCGACAGGATGAACGGATAATTCGTAATCCCGACTGTATATGTCGGATTGTTGTTCGTTTTGTCGGCTTCGATGTAGGCTTTCATGTTTTTGACCATGTAGCCGTTAACTTCAAGGTATGGCGCGATTTGGGTCGCACTCAGTTTGTTGTCGATCAGGTACTCGAAGTCGCTGATTGATGCGCTGTTTGAAACCATCGCCCAGATTCCGTCATGGTCAAATCCCAATTCTTCCAGCTGAGAATATATCTCACCATTGAGTTCATCGACGTAGCTGACAATTTCCGATGGCTGATAATCCTGAAAAAGTTCGTAATATTTTTCGTAATCATCATAATTTACCGGGGTCGCTTCCAGGTCATGCCAGATATCAAAATGTTCCATGAAATCCGATGCCAAAATCTCATTTTCAGCTTCGCCTTCCATCGCCACAATCTGGTTGGCCTGGGTGAAATTGTAGCCCTTGACCAGGGCCCGGATCCGGTTGAAATTCAGGAATACGACCACAGCGACAATCGCCACAACCAAGCCGATTATCCCAAATATTTTCAAGTTGTTGTTGCTTTTTCGACCATACGAATAGCTATACGAGTTGCTTCTTTTTAGCACTTATTTTTCTCCTTAAATTCCAAGTATTGTTTTTTTCCTGACTGGTACTGGTCATTGCCATAGGTGTCGTTGATCACAACCAACGGCATGTCTTTCACCTCAAGTCTGCGAATGGCTTCGGGACCGAGATCCTCAAAGGCAATTACTGTCGAACTCAAAACGCAGTTGCCAATAAGGGCTCCGGTACCTCCGATGGCACCGAAGTAGACACCTTGGTATTTGACAATGGCGTCTTTTACTTCCTGGCTGCGGTCTCCCTTGCCAATCATTGTTTTAAGTCCCAGGGAAATGAGTTTGGGTGCGAAACTGTCCATCCGATATGACGTGGTCGGACCGCCGCTGCCAAAAACCTCGCCCGGTTTGGTCGGTGTCGGACCCACATAGAAGATGGTGGCGTCTTTTATATCAAAAGGCAGTTCTTCATTGTTGTCAATCAGCTTGACAAGACGGGCATGGGCCGCATCCCGGCCGGTATAGATTGTTCCAGAGAGGAGCACCTGATCCCCGCTTTTGAGATTCGTCAGCTTGTCAGATGTGAGTGGTGTTTGTAAGTGGATCATAGACTCGCCTCCATGTGTCGCGATACGTGACAGCAAATGGCCACAGCAACCGGCAATCCGGCAATGTGGGTCGGCATCGTTTCGATATTCAATCCCAGAGCGGTAGTCTTTCCGCCAAGCCCGGCGGGTCCGATTCCGGTCGCATTGACAATTTCCAGCAGTTCATCTTCCAAAGCGGCATAACGTCCGTCGGGATGATGGCTGCCGATTTTTCGGAGCATCGCCTGTTTGGCAAGATAGGCAACCTTGTCAAAGGACCCGCCGATCCCCACTCCGACCACGATTGGCGGGCAAGGATTCGATGAAGCCGTGGTGACAACTTCTTCGACAAACTGTCGCACTCCGGCTACCCCTTCGCTGGGTTTGAGCATTTTTATTTTCGACATGTTTTCCGAACCGAAACCTTTGGGGGCGAAAACGATCTTGAATTCATCGCCTTCGACAAGGTCGATATAGATCAAAGCCGGTGTATTGTCCTGGGTGTTCTTGCGGTCGAACAGCGGATCGTCGACTACCGATTTGCGCAAGTAACCATCCTGGTATCCTTGAGCCACACCTTTGTTTATGGCATCCTTCAGGCTGCCTCCGGTAATCGCCACTTCCTGACCGATGGTGATATAGACATTGGCCATCCCGGTGTCCTGGCAGATCGGTTTGCATGTGGTTCTGGCAATTTCATTGTTGTGCTTTATTGTTTTTAGAGTTTCCTGGGCCAGCGGAAAATCTTCCGCGGCGATTGCCCGGTCAAGGGCTATTGACACATCTTCAGGCAACTCGACTGCCGCCTTTTGCGCCAGTTTGGCGATGGTGGCAGTGATGTCCTGACATCTAATTTCTCTCATTTGATAATACTCCCTGCTACATTTGGATAAAATAAAGAATAATAGCGAAGCGACATCAGTTCGATGGTCGCGAGTAACGCATGTTTTCCCACCCGGGCTTTGTCCTTGTCTCCGATGATGATCCGGTGGGAAATTTTTAGATCTATCATTTTTTCGAAATCCGGGTTGCATGTGATCAAGATTACCTTGCAGCCTGACTTCTTGATGTAAGCCAAAGTCTTGTTGTTGCCGGTGACATAAAGCCCGTTGACGGAGATGATCACGGCTACCGAATCCGAATCAAGATTCTGGGCACAGTTGAGCTGTCGTTCATCATCGAGATATGCCATGGTGAACTTCTCGAGCATCAGCAGGTCAGTCTGGAAATGCAAGGCGATCGATTGGGAAAACTGGGTCCCAAAAAAAGCGACACTTTCAGTTTGATTGATAAGGTGCAAAACGCGGTCAATTTCATCCCAATCAAGATAATTTGGCAGATCGAGTATCACATCGGAAACCTTGCTGGCAAAATAGCTGACCGCTTCTTTTGGCTTTTTTGTCATCAAATCGATGTCGACATCGATCAAATTGTTGAATTTTTTCATATCTGAGGAGAATTCGGCACATTCCTGTTTCAAATGGGCGAAGTTCTCATATCCTAACGCTCGACAAAATCGTGAAATCGTCGCAGGCGAAACGTAGCATTTTTTTGCCAGTTCACTGATTCCCATCGTTGCAATTTCTGAAAAGTGGTGAGCCAGATACCACCCGATATTATAATTAGTATCATTATCATCAGCAGTATCTAAAAAAATAATCAATCGATAAAACAATTTTTTCATAGCGCGCCTCCTTGTGTCATTATACATTATTTCATTTGGTTTTTAAATTAATTTTTATTGTTTCTAAGATTAATTTTCGGCGCTATTTTGCAGTTGTAAGTCAACACAACGCGAATTAACGGAACAGTCGAAAAATCAATTATTCTATTAAATTAACACTTGTAACCGTTTAAAATCAATGAATTTGTTCGATTGCATCGGATTTAATTCATTTATTTGCAATTGCAACGATAAATTATGTGAAATTCCAATCATTAACAATTAGTTCATATTGAGTTCACAATACTATCATATATTACAAGTGTAGTAAGTTTCCTTGCTTGCTACATATGTAAATTTTCCCTTTTTTATAATAATTACTGTTTGGGTAGCCCTTAACCTGAACAAGGAGCAAAGATGTCCCCTCGTCTTTGCTCCAATTTTTTTACCTAAAAAGCGTCAGACCGAAGAGATCTTCGTTCTGGCGCTTTTTATTTTGATATTTCTGTCCCGATTCCTTGGGCCGTGAAGATTTCAATGATCATTGAATGCGGTTCGCGGCCGTCAAGAATATGGATTTTTTCGATTTTGTCCAGGGCGGCGATGCAGTTTTTGATCTTGACTGCCATGCCCCCTTCAATGACGCCCTGTTCAATCAGGTTGTTGGCCATGGTTTCATTGATATGGTGGATAAGAGAGTTGGGATTGTTGACATTCGAAAGTACGCCTTTCTGGTCGGTCAGGAAGACCAGTTTCGAAGCGTTCAGGCTGCGAGCGACTTCGGTTGCCACATCATCGGCATTGACATTGTAGCCCTGCCCGGCATCGTCAACCCCGATTGATGAGATTACCGGAGTGTAGCCTAGTTCCAGCAGCGAGTTGATCAGGGTAGGGTCGATTTCCTTGATCGTCCCCACATAACCATAATCGGTATTCTGTTCGACTTTGATCATCTGACCATCCTTGCCAGAAAGGCCGACCGCTTTGACCTGATGTTCGCCCAGGTATCCAACCAGATCCTTGTTCACCTTGCCGCACAATACCATCTGTACGACCTCCAGTGTGTCCTCGTCGGTAACCCGCAATCCGTTTTTGAATTGCGATTTGATTTTCGCCTTGTCCAGCCAACGGTTGATTTCTTTCCCGCCGCCATGGACGATGACAACTTTGATACCTACACTTTTCAAAACAGCGATGTCCTGAAGCACGCTTTTTTTGATTTCCTCGTTTTCCATTGCCGATCCGCCGTATTTGACGACCATGATGTGGCCGGAAAACTTCTGCATATAACTGAGCGCATCAACCAATACTTGCGCTGTTTGTTGTTCACTTACCATTTTTGCCTCCTTATGACCGATAATCGGCATTGATTTTGACATAGTCATAGCTCAGATCGCATCCCCAAGCCCGAGCTTTCTGATCCCCTTCATGCATGTCGACAAGCACGTTAACTTTTTCATTGTCGATAATTTCAGTCGCCTTTTCTTCCGAATAGTCGGTAGCCATCCCTTTTTCAACAAGTTTGATCTTCTGACCGTTGGATTGCAGATAGATATCGACAATCGTATCGTCAAAATCAACTCCGGCATAGCCCATTGCACAGAACAACCGACCCCAGTTGGCGTCATTTCCAAACATCGCAGTCTTGACCAGCGGTGATGTGCAGATTGATTTGGCGATGATTTTCGCATTTTCCTTTGAAGAGCAGTTGACAACATCGACTTCCAGCAATTTGGTAGCCCCTTCTCCGTCTCCGGCTATCGCTTTGGCAAGATAAGTGCAGATGATGCTCAATGCTTCCTTGAACAGGTCATAGTCATGACCAGGTCCTACGATTTCGGGATTGTGCGCCAGCGAGTTGGCCATGCAAAGAACCGTATCGTTTGTCGAAGTGTCGCGGTCGACCGAGATCATATTGAAAGTCTCATTGACAACTTCCTTAACCATCGCGTCAAGGACTGTTTTGGAAATATTGCAGTCAGTGGTGATGAATCCTAGCATGGTCGCCATGTTGGGATGGATCATTCCTGATCCCTTGGCACAGCACCCAAGCGTCACGGTCTTACCTGAAAGGGAAACCTCGATTGCCATATGCTTCGGTTTCGTGTCGGTCGTCATGATCGCTGTAGCCACGTCGATTCCCGCCTGATCCGATTCGCTTAGAAGATCGATGGCTTTAGGCAAACCGGCTTCGATGATGTCCATAGGCAATTGTTTTCCAATGACCCCGGTCGAACAGATCAAAACCTCATGTTCGTCGAGCCCCATGTTTTCAGCCACGAGCCGGGCGAAACGCTGGTTGTTCAATTCTCCGGCAACCCCGGTGCAGGCATTTGCAACGCCTGAATTGATCGCGATAACTTTTGCTGTCGAGTAATTGTCGACAATGTTTTTATCCCAAACCACAGGAGCCGCTTTGACGACATTGGTAGTGAATGTCCCGACACATTTGGCCGGCACTTGCGAAACGATCATCGCCAGGTCCTTTTTGGCTTTTTTTATGCCGATATAGCAACCGACACCCAGATAGCCGATCGGTGAAGTAACTGTTCCATTTTCAATTATTTTCATATGTTTCTCCTTTTCTAAAGACTGTTTGGCGCCTGGTCGATTCCCATCGATTCTTCAAGACCATACATGATGTTCATATTCTGGATTGCCTGACCGGCCGCACCTTTAACCAAATTATCCATCGCTCCCACTACTATTATTCTATTACATCTAGGATCGATTTTAAAGTTAATATCAATATAATTCGAGCATCTCACGTTACGGATTTCCGGATACACCCCGTCTTTAAGCACCCTCAGGAATTTTTCATCGTCGTACATCTTGTATGCTCGGGCCACATCTTCCTGGGTGATTCCCTCTTTCAAAGTCGCATACGATGTTGTCAGGATTCCGCGGTTGATCGGGATGAGATGAGGCGTGAAAGTCACATTGAACTTTTCGCCTGAAGCCCCATTGAGGATCATTTCGATTTCCGGAGTATGGCGATGATTTGCGATTCCATACGCCTTCACGCTTTCATTGACTTCACAAAACAGGTTCGGGATCTTAGCCGAGCGGCCCGCACCCGATGTCCCTGAAAGGGCATCGATGATGATTGTGTCGGTTTCGATAAGTCCCGCCTTAACCAGTGGATACAAAGAAAGCGAAGAACATGTAGGATAGCATCCCGGGTTGGCCAGCAGCCGCGCGTCTTTGATCTGGTCGCGATTGATTTCGCAAAGACCGAACACCGCATTTTCCATCATGTTCCAGCTAGGATGTCCGCATTGATACCACTGTTCATATGTCTCCTGGTCATCAAGACGGTAATCCGCCGACAGGTCGATGACCTTCACTTTTTCGAGCATTTCCTTGGTGATCATCTTTGAAGCCACCCCATGAGGCGTCGCAAAGAACACCACATCAACCTGATCAAGATAGTCTTCTAGATTGTCGCTGATGAGCTCGTCATCGACGATATTGAAATAGCTGCCATAAATGTCACTGAACTGTTCCTTAGCATATGAACGTGATGAAAGCCACACAATCTTAGCTTCCTGATGATTCAACAATAACCTGACCAATTCATTTCCACCGTATCCGGTTGCACCTACTATTCCTACTTTTACCATTTTCTTCTCTCCTTTTAAAATACAAAAAAACGCCCCATAAAAGAGACGTTTTTAACGCGATACCACTCTACTTGCCATCAGTTGACCTGATAACCTCTTTCACTGATAAGGGCAGTCACCCGAAAGTTATACTTGATTTCCAACTTTCCTCTCCAAAATGCGCTTGGGATTATTTATGTCGCTGACCTTCCACCGCCGTCAGCTCGCTTGAGACTTCCATAATCTTACTCTTTTTGTCATCGAGTTCAATTTATTTACATTCATTATAGACAATAACCGTTCATTGTCAACTATTTTCTTGGTTATTCTTAAATTTCTTTGGATTATTCTTATTTTCCTAAAGTTGCCACCAAAACAGCCTTAATCGTATGCATCCGGTTTTCAGCTTCCTGGAAGACAACCGAACTCTTCGAACGGAAAACATCATCCTCAACTTCGCGGATGTCGATTCCTTGTTCTTTCTTTTCTTTAGCCAGGACTGTGTTGAAATCATGGAATGAAGGCAGACAGTGCATGAACAGCACATTGTCGTTTTTGGTCTTTGCCATCATTACAGGGGTAACCTTGTATGGTTGTAGCAGGTCGACCCGGGTCTTGTACAATTCTTCAGGTTCTCCCATCGACACCCAGATGTCAGTATAGATGACATCTGCTCCCTCGATATCATCCAAAGATGATGTCACAGTGACCGAACCGCCAGATTTTTTCGCCTCTTCCTGGCAGTATGCCAGCACCTCAGGGTCGACTTCTAATGCATCCGGTCCAAGACATATAAAATCCATCCCCATTTTGCACGCCCCGTACATCAGACCGTAGCACACGTTGTTGCGGATGTCTCCGGCGAAGACGAATTTGACTTCGTTTAGAGGCTTGTCCAGGTTCTCCTCGATGGTCAAGAAATCAGCCAGTGTTTGAGTCGGATGATCCACGTCGGTCAGACCGTTGTAGACAGGCACACCTGAATACTTGGCCAGATCTTCCACCAATTGTTGGGAAAAACCGCGGTATTCGATCCCGTCATAGATCCCGCCTAGGACCTTGGCAGAATCTTCAACAGATTCCTTGACATTGAATTGCGAATTGTCAAGGAACGTCACATTCCCGCCTTCATCATTGATTGCAACTTCGAATGAGCACCGGGTTCTAGTCGAAGTTTTGTCGAAAATAAGGACAATGTTTTTCCCCGCCAGCGAGCTGCCGATGATGCCTTGTTTTTTCTTGGCCTTCAATTCCTTCGACAAGTCCAGCAAATAACGGATTTCCTCTTTTGTGTAATCCTTAAGGGTTAAAAAGCTTCTGTTTTTCAAGTTCATATGTTTTTCTCCTTTAAAGTAGTTGTTGATATAAGCGCAAAACATTCAGGTGGGTTATCTTCTTGACTTCCACCGGGGTGAATTCCTTTTTCAATGCCCGAACCAGATTGGGCAGGGCTCGGCCGTCATAAACTTCCAGCTTGCCATCGATGCCGTCGAAGTCGCTCCCCAGACCGACATTGTCAAGCACGCCCAACTTCTCAAAATGCTTCAGATGGCGGACCATGTCCGCTATCCTTGATTCATTGGCGCGATCATCGCTCAAGAAATCCCCAAGATAATTCAGACCTATGACACAGCCTCTTTGAGCCATCGCCACAATCAGATCATCAGGCAGATTGCGCCCGACATCACAGCATGCCCTGGCGTTAGAATGCGACGCTACGAAAGGCTTTGTGGTATGTTCCAGGACGTCGCCGACCACCTTGTCCGAGCAATGGGACACATCGATGATTATGCCTAGCTCCTCCATCTTCTTGACATAGGCGATTCCATAAGCGCTAAGACCGTTGTCCCGATCGATCCGCCTGAGGTCCTCGTAGCTCTCGAGATTGTAGCCGTCGAGATTGGGGAAGCCGACCCGGTTTGGATAATTCCAGGTCAAAGTTATCATCCTTACCCCTAGACCGTAGAACTCCTCAAGCCTTTCATAAGGGATAAGCTCGCTGTCCTCGACGGTAAGAAGCGCGTTTAGTTTTGAATGGTCAAGGTCATCATATTTGAAAACCGGTTTGATTCTCTCCTTGTTGGCCTCGAGCTGTTCATAGTAATAGGCGATGATTTTTTTTGTCAGATCATCCAAGTTTTCATACTCGGTCATATCCAAAAATATCGCAAAATTCTGGAGCAGATAATCACCGGACTCGAGTTTTTGAAGATCGAGATGACATTCATTTTCACGAAGTTGATCGTCTTCATCATCGAAATACAGCCGGGTTATCGTATCACAGTGCAAATCCACAATTCTCATAAGCCACCTCGATAAAATAATACCATCAATCAAAGAAAAATACAAAAAAACGCCTCTAAAAAAGAGACGTTGTTAACGCGATACCACTCTACTTGCCATCAGTTGACCTGATGACCTCTTTCACTGATAAGGGCAGTCACCCGAAAGTTATACTTGATTTCCAACTTTCCTCTCCAAAATGCGTTTGGGATTATTTATGTCGCTGACCTTCCACCATCGTCAGTTCGCTTGAGACTTCCATAATCTTACTCTTTTTTTCCACGAGTTACATATATTATAGACAATATCAGTAATCTGTCAAGCCGTTTCGAAAAATTAGACGCATCGTTTCAAATGGAGATTTTTCACATGCCGTTAATTCTTGATGATTGTCTGGATCGCCAGACTGCCTAGACCCGCATGGCTGGTCAGCACCGCCGGCAACTCGACGATTTCGGTTTCAATGTTGTCGAAATGGAGCTTCAGATATTCCTCAAACTTCTTTGCTAGGGGCGAATTGTTTCCATGAGCGAGATATATCTTATAATTTATTCCATTCACCCCGATTTTGGCGAAATGATCCCTAATGGAAGACATGATTTTCGATTCGGTCCGGGCCATTTCGAACTTGTCGATCTGGGTCCCGTCCTCCTTCAAGGCCAGCAGGACCTTGATTTTTAGCATCCCTGCCACGCCGGCCGCCAATGTCGAAAGCCTGCCTGATCTTGACAGCTGTTTGAAATTTTCGGGATAAAGAAAAGAGAAGTTATGGTCCATTTTGTGTTTGACCATGGCGACTATATCATCTTTACTCGCGCCAGAAACAGCCATTTTCTTCGCGGTGATGGCCATATCCAAGATCGGCGCCCCGATGGTCCGGGTGTCGATGACAGTGATATTGTCCATTTCCAGCTGTTCCTTGGCCAGATTGACCCCGGAATAAGTCCCCGAGAGATCGCTTGAGCAGCAAAGGACGATGATTTGGTCGTAGCCTTCTTCTGTCCAATCCTGCATTTTGGTCATTATGTACCCGGTATTGGGCTGGCTGGTAGAAGGCACAGCTCCGGACTTTAGCTGTTCATAAAGCTCGCCAGTGGAAATATCGATCTGGTCCTTGTATTCGACGCCATCGATAATGACAGATAAAGAGAGCAACTCGATTCCTTCTTTTGCTGCCCGTTCATTGTCCATCGAACTGGTGGAATCGGCAACTATGAGTATCCTATCCAAATTGACCCATCTCCATTTCAACCGCAAATTCCTTATAGTTTCTTGTGAGGTGTTTGGTTGACTTGAGCCAGTAAATTGCCTCGTCAAACTCCTCCTGATTGAAACCATCCAATATACCGCTGACAATCAGCTTGCATACATCGTAATTGCTTTGCCACAGGGCATCCAATACGTCCTCGTCAGCTTTTTGATCCGCCTGTTCAGACTCCAGGTATACTTCAAGGTCGCGCCCCGCCTCAATAGCTTCTTCATATGTCATAATACATCCTCCTTGTAATATTTCTTATTTTATTATATCATCATAATGTCCAAAAAAAAATAAAGGAGAATCACTATATGAAATCAGTATCAGCCTTCGATGCGCCGTTCATCAATAAAATATTCAACGAGAGAAACATCCCTGCCAAGATCAAACTCCACGATACTTGCGGTTCCCAGTCACTGGAATTGGTCTATGACGAGCAGGACAGCAGTATCGATATCGACGAGCTTATTGTAATCATAAACGAGTATTTCAAAAACAAATATATCAGAATCGAAAAAGGTCCGATTAATCCACGTATTCTTCAAATAAAGTAGACCCCGTCTTGATTTGAGGCTTTCGTTTATATAAAAAATTGTAGTTTTTTTTGTAAAAAAGTATTGCATTAGTGCCGATTAGGTGTTATTATCAATGGGCACTAAGCGATACAGATTCTGCTTGAATAGCTCAGTTGGTAGAGCACTCGGCTGTTAACCGAGCGGTCGTAGGTTCGAGTCCTACTTCAAGCGCCATTTGGGGCCCGTTGGAGAAACGGTTAACTCACATGCCTTTCACGCATGCATTCACGGGTTCGAATCCCGTACGGGTCACCATTAATATATTTGGGGGTTTAGCTCAGTTGGGAGAGCATCTGCCTTACAAGCAGAGGGTCAGCGGTTCGAGCCCGTTAACCCCCACCATTTTTTATAAGCCGGCTTAGCTCAATTGGTAGAGCAACTGACTTGTAATCAGTAGGTTGAGGGTTCAAGTCCTTTAGCCGGCACCATATCAAGACCCGCTAGCTCAGTCGGTAGAGCATCTGACTTTTAATCAGAGGGTCAGGCGTTCGAGTCGCCTGCGGGTCACCATTTGAATATTGCGGGTGTGGCGAAATTGGCAGACGCACCAGACTTAGGATCTGGCGGGTAACCGTGGGGGTTCGAGTCCCTTCACCCGCACCATACTAAAAATGACGGCTTATTACGGCCGTTTTTTCTTTTAATTTATATACCCGATATCGAATTTGCTCGAACCTTTAATGCATCCAATACCTGTAGTAACCTTGAATTTCGTTGTCTTTG
>JAQVDW010000024.1 GCA_028698185.1 Erysipelotrichaceae bacterium
ATTTTAATGGCTTTGGTCCAATGCGCATAATATCGGGGTTTTCTTATGCTGATGGACTTGCATTCTTTTAAGAATCTCATCAAGTGCGCTTATATTTTGTAATGAATCCCGCATCCACTCATATCGGATAATTTTACGATCCTTTAACCAATCATATTTTCTAACGGTACTATATAATGTGCATCCAGTTGATTATTAGAATCATTAAAATCGCCAAGTAAACCGCCAAGAACGGTTATATTTGTGAACTTAAATAGACCTACAGATTCGAGCACGTAATAATAATCGCGTCGAAATGCGTATGGACATATACAAAACTACATGAAAAATTTGAATTGTATTTGGGAAATAGGGGGTACAACCATCAATTAGGATTTTGCCAAGCATCACGGAAACAATCTTCTTATAAATTTGTGATATTAGAAAATCATTCGGCTAGAATCTTCACTTCTATCCCTTCTTCTATGAGTCTTTTAAACTCCTGGGCTTTGCCTTTATTGACAAGATAATGCATCGGTATTACAATCCGCGGTTTTAGTGTATTGACAATCGTTGCTGCCTCCAGGGTGGTCATGGTAAGATTCCCGCCGTCAATCGGTATCAACGCCACATCGATTTTATCAAGTTGTTCTAATTCAGGTATTTTATCAGTGTCCCCGGCATGGTAGATCCGCATTCCATCGATTGTGATAACATATCCAACATTATCATTCCGTTTGGAATGAGATGGGAATCCGATACTGTAAGCGGCAACCGCATCGATTTTAATCTCATCAAATACGACGCTTTCGCCTGGACGAACCATTCTGATGTTATGTTCAAAAAGTTTTTTTGCAACTTTTTTAGGGCAAATGATTTTAGTTTTGGCATCTCTTATTCTCTCAATATCAGCCAAAGAAAAATGGTCCGGATGGCCATGGGTTATCAGGATATAGTCGGCAATATCTCCTGATTCGATTTTAAGAGGATCAACATATATGACCATGTTCTTGTATTGAATGCGAAAACTTGAAGGAAAAAAATCGCTATTCACTACCGACAAATACACAGCACCCCAAGAGGATAGCTTCGTATTTTTAGACAACACTACATTTTGCACTTCCGGGATTCTTTGCTCACTTACTGATATCCCAATATTGAGTAAGCCCATGTTAATTCCTGCCTTCCTTTGGGTTGATATGTGATGGTCTGGCGCTGTCCCTCCAATCTGCCATTCTAAAAGGACAGAACTGAACTATAATATTTGTGGATGCCGGTAATCCATATGTATGTCACAATTGTAACACATATCAAAACTCCAATCAATGAAACGGAGAAGGGGGTCTTCAAAGCTTTTAGAATATTGAATATTTAGATAAGATGAATAGAGCTGGTATGATTTCGTGATAAGGTGGTGAATTGGATGGAATATGGGCATAACAGCTAATGATTGGCATCAAGAATTAAAAAATGCAAATGTATCAACGCCTGTGACAAGACTTGAAACAAACGTGTTCTAATTCCATCACACGTATTTTATGATTTTCAAACAGCCCCGCAAAGAGGCTAGCCACAATCGCTGCAAAATAATTCATTCTAGTGACGATATGGTTTAGGAAGGTTCTCCAGTATGAACTTGTTTATGTTTACGGTTGTGGCGATAATCCAGAATGTTTTTGCAGAACTTATTATCCCGGAGATATCCCCTTTTTTTCTGCAAAAAAATCGGCCTGGAAAAACATCTATCACCTTTGATGTCAAAAGGTGTCCTATCGGCCGGTTTTGGAAATATGCCAGGATGGTCAAAATACCACCATTCATCCAACAAAAAAACATCAACTACTTTAAAATTGATGTCCGATTCCAAATAAAACCCTTGGAGTAAAATATTCTCTTGTACCTTTTCTTTGTAAAACATTAAATCGTCATTTCTATTCCGCTTCAGGATATTGATAGAACACTGAGTGATACCAGTATTGATCCATAAAAATTCAACATTATCGATCAGGTCGAAAGTTTTCAGTTCCAAAGATGTTGGATAACAGGTGGTATAGTAGACCTCCTTATCCAAATTCTTCAAAAGGGATTCCAATTGCACATACTTGTTTTTATTATCGATCCAATCCAAATCCAAAATAACGTCGCATTCTTGTCTATAACAAAAAGTTGTTTTTCCAGCACCAATCATCCCGCACACAACATGTATCAATTTGCAATCTCCCCTTTCACATGCGCGCGTAAATATTGATAAACAATAAGCCCCTAGTCATGCTTCATCCTTTAGTTAAAAAACACAAAGATCTGATTGGGAGTTAATGATTGAATTTTACCACTATTAATCGTTGCTTTTTGCTTTTTTCATATTTGGAAATTATTTTTTTTGACTTGGTGAATGTTTGGTGGTCTCGAGGTGTCGCTTTTTTTAATGTCGATGATAATCAATATGGATTTTAATTTACCAGAAAGGGAAATCCAAAGGCACAATGGGTTCGTCAAGATTGGGATTTTTGGACTCAGTCCAGCCCCTGGAATCAGGATTTTGGAAAATGCTTATCAGCATCGATACCGGAATGCAGACAAACGCTCCGTGAAACAACGGCTGCTGCCGTTGAAATGGTCGATGAATTCTTCGTTGCATGGTTAATCGCCACTACAAGCCAATTTTTCACCATTGCCCTGATCCATCGAGAAGCCAAACCGCTAGGCCACATCTGATTGGCTGTTGAAAAACGCAACCTTCTTTGCCTGTTCAAAGAAAAACATCGGACGCAACCAAAAATCATCGAAGAATAATCAGTCGATTTGACGGTAAATGGGTTGGATGATCCTAAAAAAAATCCAAAACCATCGGGATCCACCCCTAAAATATTGGACAAATCCTGCTTGGTAACAGCTTTCTCCCTGGGGCTTCCACTGTGACAAGAAAGAAGACCTATCAAAAAAGATAGGTCCTCTGATTGGAGATTCGACTCCGGGGTCATTTAATGCTTTTCAACGTTTCAAAAGGCAAACCCCATCGGTACTTGCGGGATTCCTGCCTTATTTTTTAACAATCTGGTAGTAGGTTTTCGCAGTGTAGCGGTATACCAGACAATAAATTACCACCAGCGCCCCGATGCAGATCAAGGTCGCTTTGAAATAGTTGTTTGTATTGCCAATCAAAAACAGGTCCAGGACATTCAAGATCAGCTTATAGGCAAAGCCTAGATGAATTACCGACACCACCAACGGCAGGAAAAAGAAAATCAAAATCTGGGATTGGATGGCCTGTTTGACCTCCTGCTGGGACATGCCCACATTTTGAAGAATTTCGAATTTGTTCTGGTCTTCATAGCCTTGGCTTAGCTGCTTGTTGTAGATTATCAAAACGGCCGCCATCATAAACATCAAAGACAAGAAGATGCCAATAAAAAGCATGCTGCCATAAAGTTCATAACCATAGGCCCGCTGTTGGTCAATATTGGTCAAGGAGTAAAGGACCTTTTCCTTGGAGCTGGTGTAATCGGCTTCCACCTGTTCGATCACCGGTTCGAGATCCGCTTCGCTGTTGAAGCCAATCGTAAATTTGGGACTTGAGTTTTTCAAAAAGGCGATATTGGCGATTGTCTCATCATTGACAACAATTGCCAGCTGTTTTGGTGAATAGGAGTTGTCTGCCATGATGGCTTTTTGGGTGATGGTTCCGGCGATTTGATAAGTCTCATTGGCAAACGTGATCCGGTTTTCTTTGTAGCCATAGTTCGAATAAAGATATATTTCATTGCCGTGCAAATCCAAATCCTGGTTGAACCCCCGGTTATAGTCACTTTGACTTAAAATATTTATGGTAGCGTAATTGTCGAAGTTATCGAATTGGTCCGGATCAAAGGTTATGCTTGTACCTTGGACCAAACCGATAGTCTGGTAGGCACGAATCGAAAAGTAGTCATCATAACTGATGGACTCGATATTTTTTTTGACGATGTTTTCCAGCAATTCTTGATCTTCTGCATAGTAGGTGGTGATCATTTGGGTCACCGGACACTGCAGCTGGACACTGTCTTCGATCCCGCTGTAAAGACAAATCGTGCTTGACAAGGTCACCAAGACACAGGTGCAAAGAATACAAATATTAGCCAGGCCTACCGCATTTTGTTTCATCCGATAGATCAAACCGGAGATGGCAGTGAAATGGCGGGTTAGGTAATAGTAGTTCTTGTTGGCTTTCAATCCTTTTAACAGGGCAATGCTCCCTGCGGTAAAAAGACAATAAGTGCCCAGCATAACCAGCAGCACCGCCACAAAAAACATGGTAATTGCCGCCATCGGATCGGTAATGGAAATTGCCAGATAATAACCGGCCCCCAAACTGACCAGGCCAACCAAGGTCAGGAAAATCTTGGTCTTTGGTTCTTTTTCTCCCTGGCTTTGTTGCGCCAAAAGATCAATGGGATTCGAGCGGATCACCCGCACCAAGTTTGCCAACAATGACAGCCCCAAAATCGCTAAAATCAACAAGGCACTACGGTACATGCTTACCAGCGGGACGGTGATGATAAATTCCAAAGAAGCCTGGGTCAAATTGACAATGATCAGATACATCAACTGGCTTAACACAATTCCCGCCAGAAGACCCAGGCCAATTGCCAATATGGCGGTGATCAGCGTTTCGACCATCATCATCACAATCAAATGGCGCTTTTCCATCCCCAGGATATTGTAAAGACTAAGCTGCTTCTTGCGGTTTTTAGCCACGAAACTGTTGGCATACAAGAGAAAAACAACTGCAAAGACGACAATCACGTTGGCTCCCACGTCCAAAAAGGCAATAAGACTGGAATGGTCTTGTAAAGACTCGCTAAAGCGCAATGAAGAGATTATGTAATACAAGGCCGTGGTGAAGATAGTCGAAAGCAGATACGGCAAGTAAAACTTGGCATTGTTTTTAAGATTGGTGAGAGCCAGTCTGGTGTAAAAAAACATCCTACTGCCCTCCCGAAAGGAGCATTGTCAAGGTATCCGATATTTTCTGGTACATCTTGGCATTGGTCATATCCCCTTTGTAGAGCTGGTGGAAAATCTGGCCATCCTTGATGAACAATACCCTGGAGGCATTGCTGGCGGCCTTGATTGAATGGGTGACCATCAAAATGGTTTGCCCGCTCTGGTGGATCTGTTCAAAGATTTCCAAAAGGCTGTCGGTCGACTTTGAATCCAAGGCCCCGGTTGGCTCATCGGCCAGGATCAGTTTGGGCTCGGTGATCAACGCCCGGGCAATGGCAACCCGTTGTTTCTGGCCTCCGGAAATCTCATAGGGATACTTTTCCAAAAGACCGTCAATTTTCAGCCGTGGCGCCAGCTTGTCCAATTTGGCCGCCATGACTTGATGTTTTTGTTTGGCTAGAACCAGGGGCAGATAGATGTTGTCGGCGACATTGAAAGTGTCGAGCAGGTTGAAATCCTGGAAAACAAATCCCAGATTCGCGCGCCGATAGGCGGAGATCTGGCGTTGGGTGATCTTGGTCAGATCGGTTCCATCAAGTAGAATTTGGCCACCGCTGGGCTGGTCAAGAGCCGCCAAAAGATTCAACAGGGTCGTCTTCCCCGAACCGGACTCGCCCATGATCGCCACATACTCTCCCTGTTCGACTTCGAAGCTGACGCTTTTTAGCGCCTCGACTTGCTGCTTGGAAAAACGAGTCGTATATACTTTTTTTAATTGATTGACTTGTAATAATGACATATGATAATTCCTCCTTAACAACACCAGTCTACTAAAAAAAATCAAGGGCCGCCATTGATGATCCTTACAATTGGCGCCGGGAATCTTACAGTTTTGTAAGATTTCCCGAAAAGGACAATCAATCATCAATTTGTTTTTTATGGCAGTCGATCATGACGGTGGTGCCCTGGTTGCGGATTGATTCTATCGTGATGGGATGATTCAAGGTGTCGAGAATCCGTTTGGTCAAATACAAGCCCAGGCCGCTGGCTTTTTTGTCCTGGCGCCCGATAACTCCAGTGAAGCCCCGCTCGAAAACCCGGGGCAGGTCACTTGGATCAATTCCAATCCCGGTATCCTTGATGTAAAGGCGGCAGCCTTCGTTGTAGATTGTGATTTTGCCTTGCCGGGTGTATTTCAAGGCATTGCTTAAAACCTGTTCCAGGGCAAATGTCAGCCATTTTTCATCAGAAAGAATGGTCACATCTTGGATTTGAAGATCGAGGCCGATTTTCTTGGCAGCAAAGAAGCCCGCTTGCTTTTTCAAGGCTCCAGCCACCACTTTTTCCAGGGAAAGCCTGGCAAAGTTGAGATCATTGTGGATATCTTCAAGGCGCAGGTATTCCAACACCATCGCGACATACTGTTCGATTTTGATCAACTCCATAATCATCAGATTGTTGCCTTGTTCCTGGGTCAAAAGCTTCAAGGCGGCAATTGGGGTTTTGATCTGGTGAACCCAGAGAGTATAGTAATTGATCATCACTTGATAACTGCGGCGGTTGGCCGTGTTTTGCTTATCAAGCGATTCGTTTAAACCGGTGATGATTTGAAGAAAAGACCCCTCAAGACCCCGGGGTTTAAAATCAAGATAGCTAAGACTTCTTTGCGGGTCCTGAATCGCTTTTTGAAGCAACAAGTATTTGCATCGAAAACAATACCAGTCAAAAATCAGTCCCACCCCGACAAAAAACAGGTTGACCACAGTCAAATACGAGATCAGCTGGGATTCGATGTGAGCCAAGCTTAAAACTGCCAGATTGAAGATGACAACGATTGCCAATAGAGCC
Organism: Erysipelotrichaceae bacterium; assembly: GCA_028698185.1. Lineage (GTDB taxonomy): Bacteria > Bacillota_I > Bacilli_A > Erysipelotrichales > Coprobacillaceae > JAQVDW01. The sequence goes on from JAQVDW010000024.1 coordinate 6,751, forward strand.
ATCAAGCCTTTTTTTGCTTGGAAATAAGCCCTAACCAAAGAGATAACCCATGCCTTTTCTGGTCTTGATCAGATCATTTAAACCGATGGTTTCTAGCTTCTTGCGCAAACGGTTGATATTGACACTGAGGGTGTTGTCATCGACAAACTGGCAATCATCCCATAAGAAGTTCATTAATTCTTCGCGGGTAATGATCGTCTGAGGCTTTTGGAAAAACAGTTCCATGATTTTGACTTCATTTTTAGTCAGCTCCAGCTTAAGGTCTTGATAGGTGACCTCCCCGGTTGCCAAATCAAGAAGGATATCTTGAAAGGCTAGAGCATAGGATTCCTTGGCAAAACTGTAGCTCCGGCGCAAAATGGCCTGAATCTTGGCCGTGATCACATTGAGGTCAAACGGCTTGTTGATAAAATCATCCCCGCCCATATTCATCGCCATGACTATATTCATATTCTCATTGGCCGAAGAGATAAAAACAATGGGAACCTGGGCCAACTCCCGGATCTTGGCACACCAGTGATAACCATTGTAAAAAGGCAGATAGACATCAAGCAGGACCAAATCCGGCTGTTCCCGGAGATACTCATTAAGGACATTTTGAAAATCCCGAACAACAACAACCGCAAAATCCCACCTTGCCAGATGCTTTTGCAAAGTATTGGCAATCACTTCATCATCTTCAACAATCATAATTTTATACATATAACCACCTCACCTTGTCCCATTATATCTCAAGAAACCATTGATTAAAACATTAAATTTGGCGATCTGAACATTAAAAGTAAACAATCACAATGCTGACCGGCTACGCCAACGGGAAAAGTTATTCGGCCGTTTCCTGTATGTGAACAATGATGACGTCAATTATTATTTTTGCCCAACAGAAAATGATAGAGATCAAAAGATTTCCAGTTATCATATAAAAATTCCAAAGATTCATGATATTGCAATCACATCAAGTAATATGGCAGGCCCCAATTGGGCTAACTCAAGTTGGCTTTTAGACCCAAACCGATTCAAGCCAGGTTGCTTGAAACGACCGCCAGCCAAATCATCAATCCTGACAATTGGCAAAAACAAAAAAGGGCATTACGCCCCGAAATGATGAGATATTCAAATTGGAATTATAGTTGGCCTGCTTATTTTTCAAAGCCGCCAGTGGAATACATGTATTCCAGGTAATCATCTTCGTCCTGCAACTTCAGCTTATCCTCGCATTCCTTGCAGATGTAAATCTGCTTGTGGTACAGGAATGTCAGTTCCGATTCATCTTTTTCCTGATTGCAAATATCGCACTTTACCATTGTTCACTCTCCTTTAATGCAAATTGGAAGCTAGCAGGATAGACTCCCCGGCTTCGCTGATCATATTTTGTAGTCGTGATAGATGTATTTATGTTCCCATGTCTCATCGCTGAATGAATCATATTCTCTGATCTGACAATCATTGTACATGTCATCGGCGATTGCCAGCAAAAGATCCCACAGTTCGAGATAGATTTGATATTTATGGGGAATATTGCTTAAACCTAGATATGTACCCAGGATGTTCCCGGTAACCGCACCGGTTGAATCGCTGTCGCCGCTATGGTTGACCGCCGCAATAAGTGCCCTGTCGAAATCATCATTGTATTTCAGCGCGCAATAGATGGCGATGGCCAGCGTTTCTTCTCCCACCCAGCCCTCACCAAGTTGGCCGATGGCTTCCACATCATCCATCTTCTCTCCAGCCAAGGTGACGGCTTTTTTGATCAGCTTTTTGAGATAATTTTTATGGATTGCGCCAGGGAACAGATCATCCAGCATTGCCAATGAATCAACAACAGCCCCCCTCAATTTCTTGTCGGGATACTTGCAGATAAAGGAAATGATATGGACCAGCATGGCAGCTGGCATGTAGCCAAGTTCATGGCCGTGGGTCAAAGCGGCCACCCGGGCGCCAAGGAGGTCGATTTCCCTTTGTTCATAATCGCTCGCGCTAAAATAAAGTCCGATCGGGGCAACCCGAATTATGCCGCCGCAGCCCTTGCTTTGGTTGATTGGTTTTTCTATCGTGCCCTCACAACCGCTCTCGATGGCACTCAGACAAGTTGTACCCGGTGCCCTGCGACTGAACAGTTCAGGTCCGTTGACCAACCAGGAACAGGTTGCTTCAGCTTCAAGAGGATAGCTTTTTGTCTGGGTGAGATACCAGTCATGATAGCATCGGGCAATGTACATCTCATAAGGAGCCCCGATGCCCCGTGTCATATATCTTGTCTTGCCAAACAGCAAGCCATTGGCGGTGAACAACGTCATCTGGGTGTCATCGGATATCAATGCCTTGCCACCGCTTTTTTCATACTCGGTTATGCCCTTGGGACCATATTTGGCGAATATATTCGCCGCGCTTAAAAATTCCACCGGGTAACCTAGAGCATCACCTGCCGCACCGCCAATAAGACAGCCTCGGAATTTATCTATATCTTTCATTTCATATCTCCAAATGGACGATTTCCGTTAATAATCGTGAATGGAATAATAACCGTTGATTCCCGGATTAAATTTATTATGGCTTAGATGACTTTGTCGTTGATTTCTTTTAGTGTGCGATTGTCAAACAACAGCCGTTATATACGACTGATTCTTAGTATGTGACGTGAATAGACTTCCGCACATTTCGTAACTTCGTCACATTCTCCACTGCCGCAACATGTTATTCACTTTTCGTTTCGGCCTGCCAATTCATCCACAGGTCTTTCGACATCCTTCAAGTCTTTAACAACGTATGGCATTTTGGGAAAACCGATTCCATTTCCAAATGAGATCAGCTCATGATTCTGGTCATCAACACACAGGGCAACATTGTTATTGATTTTTTATGACTTTCATTTCAGTCCGCCTTTGATGTTTATATTTTGAACATCAGATCAGCTTGTTCAACAATCATCGATTCGATCACTTGTTTCAAATCCGGGCTGTTTTTATTGGTGATTGCCATCGGCGCAGTCAGATAAATGTCTTTTTCTTTCATCTGCTCGCGGTCGACTTCGATTACCGGAATACCTTTGATAACATCACTGCACTGGCATGTAAAAACAGTCAGCCAAGCGCAATTGAGATTAACGGCATCCAATTAGATATGAACCAGAATCTTGACTACGTGGCCATCGTAATTCCAAAAGCATGATCGTTATTCCCCACTAATGTCAGTTTATCGGAACATAGCGAGAATACCCCATCACCCATCATCTTTGATGAGAAGACTTCGTTGGACATATCTTCGATAATTATCATTTTCCCACCAACCGGTGCATAAATATTGCTGGCCTGTTGTACATTTTTAAATAAATCGTTTAAAAAATATCTGAGTTCAAATAATCGAATTTTTTGAATGACCACTTAACTCAGGCAAACATTTCAAGTTGTTAAATACCACTATATCTAACTATCAGATATAGTGGATTTCATCCTAGTTTGAAAGAATTTGGGTAATTTGCAAATTAATGAAATCATTACCTAAGCCATATGGTCATTCAAATCGAATTTTCACCAACCAAAATAAAGATCAATTTCCCGTTAATTTTTCTTGACTAACCTTAAAAGGCACTCTTCATTTTTATGAATCGATTTTAGTAAATCCCCACGATATCAACGGCTTATTAAAAAATTGAAAAGCCACCAGATTCATATTCTTCCAAATATTCATACCACAATTCCTTGTATGTTTTAATTGTTTCTGCAATTTCCTGATATACTTCGGGTTTGACTATGCCCGCTTCAGCCATGAACTTGTAAAACTTCTTAATGCTCGCGGCGGTCGAATTTATTGTTGCTTTGCTTGACCACATTGCCTTGCGGATGAACCACGACGAGAAGAAATGATGCAGTGGCTCGCTTCCTTGGTCGATGCGTAGCGGCTCGTAGTAACATAGATAATCATTGATATAGAAATCCACATTAAAGACGTGACGGTTGATTGTTTTGTTTTTTAAGCCCTGACTTTCCAGATGATGGGCAAACATCTCCAGGTACTTCTCATTTTCGCCTTTTATTTTGGCAACTTGGATTTCGAATTCATCCATTAGTCGAGCCCTCCTTTTTCACTATATATTCGATCTCATTGGCTTCACACCATTCGATGGCAATTTTCAAGTACTGATTATTCCGGTATTCATACCAGGAATCAGCCAGACCAAGGCGGTTAGCCTTGTCTTTGAATCTTCTAAATGCACCCTTGCCAAGCAAAGACTGATCCAATTCATCCTGGGCTTTGCCTTCAGGAAGACCGGCGACGAACTCATCCATCATCGAATATTCGTCAATCTCGTACTGGCCTGGCAGCCTGATCAAGTCATCCCACTGTTCTTCGAATTCATCATCGTCCATGCCCATAATCATGTCATCGCTGCGCATGATGATTTCTCCGGTCTCACGGTTGTAGAAGAAATCGAGATCCGGACTTGCCGATTCCAGCGCATCAATTACTTCATCCAATTCAATTTTCATCACAATTCTCTCCTTCTATGTTGTCTAGCTGCGGCGACTTTATCTCCAATTCCATCAGCCTTAAAAAAATCATTGAATGTACAAGTATTCACACTTGCTTAGTGGGACATAACCAGATTTTAACCGACTATTACTGCAGATAGCCTCAGTCATCAAAATCGCGATGATCGGTCAACATCTCATCAAGATTACCGTCATCAAGTGCGGACTTGCCACCCTTATATGGAACCGCTCTTGACCTACCTGGTTTGTAATTCTTGCATGATTTCGGGCCATAACAAAACGATTCAAACCGGTATTTCTTGACATCCCGGTCGAAATCCCACTGGATCTCCACATTGGCCATTGCTGCATAATAACAGGTGAAGCATTTGCCATTCCACATGCTTTTCGCCAACATCCGGGCGCCCCGATATTCGTAAACATCCATCAAGGGCATTCTACCGGTCCACGGACATTCACTATCTTCTGCCGGTTTGCATTTTTTATGGATTTTAAGCGAACCGGCACGATAAAAATCAGCGAACTCCCTATTTGAATACTTCTTGGTCCAGCCGGTTCCCGATACGACATCCCCGATCCTGAAGTCAGACTTCAAATGTTGCTTTTCCGATATGGCAACACAGAAAACTTCCAGACCCTCATCACACTTGCCTGCAACAAAAATATTGTAACCGATATGGTAATGAGTGCGGTTGCTTGTAAGATACCGCCAAACCCGTGTCCGGGGCTGGATCGATATTATCTTTCCCTCCCATTTTATTTTTACTGATTCATCTTCAAATAAGGACCACACCTTAATTTACCTCCCAATTCCAACTATTTATATTTTAACATTATTCTTGTTGGGCTGCCACTTACAATGAAAATATATTGTAAGAAACCAGTATGAAACGAAGATTTAGAATTGATAAATCGCATGATGATATTGTAATCTATTCAAAAATCCCAAACCCCATAATCAAAGGAACTAGTCAATAGGCTTCCCTGACCATTTAAACGACAAAAAACCCAAAGCCAAACTGGATTTACAGTAATGATTTTGGGTTCATATGATTGATTAAATGGTTAAAAGACTATATTTACGGTAGGATTCAATAGACAGTTTTATAGATTTCCAGAATATGGTCACGGTCGAACTCGATATAACCGCAACCAAGCAGGCGTTTCTGGTTGTTGTAGACACTTTCGGTGAATTCATCGAGTTCTTCAATGGTTATGTCATAAGTATGCAATCTCTTGATTGGAATAATTTTCAAAAGCAACTGTTCCAGAGTTTCCAACCATTCATCCTTCTGGCAATCAAGCACATTGGCCACAATTGCCTTGAGTTTGTCATAGCGTGATTGCTTAGTATAATCGTCCAGGTCGGCATACTGTTTCAATACGGCAATCAGGAAAGTGTAGTTGGACTCGCCATGGGGCACATGATATTTCGTTCCCAGCGGATAGGAGATGCCATGGACCGGGCCGCAGCTTGAATTGCCAAAGGCCCAGCCTGCCACCAGCGAACCCATCAAAAAGTCGTTGAGTTTTTCCCGATATTTTTCGACACCCATATTCGTCAGCCCCACATAGTTCTCGAGCAAAAGCTCGATTGCCAATCGGGACTGGGTCAGAGAAATCGGGCTGGCCAAGGGCGACAGGAACGACTCGATGGCATGAGTCAAGGCATCCAGGGAGCTGGCAGCAAAAACATCGTAAGGCAAATCATGGAGCAGTTCGGTAATCATGACCGCCTGGTTGGCGAAAAGCGCATCATGAGCCAGGGCATACTTGGTGTTGAGCGATTCGATGGCCAACACCGAGATATTGGTGACTTCCGAACCGGTCCCGCAGGTTGTGGGAACCAGGATCAGCTCCTTGGTTCTTACTGGTTCGATTTTTTTAAGGAAGAGATATTCCAAAGAAATCGAGTTGTCGATGACCAGCAGTTTGCTGACATCAAGGATGCTGCCCCCGCCAATCCCGATGACCCGGTCATAACCGATGGCGCTTAATTCCTGTTGCATCTTTTCCATGGCTGCGCTGGTCGGCTCGCCCTCGAAATAGGTGCGAAAATCGATGAATGTGGCCGGACCAAGGTGTTTTTTGAGATATTTTTCATGAAGTCGCTTGCTGGCGACAACAAGATCCCGACTGGTGAAAGGGAAATCCTGGATAAATTGAGATACTGTTTTATAAGTCGCTATTTCCGGAGTGATTTTGAATTTGGCCATAATCGATGCTCCTGCTATGCGAGGGCATTTGCCAAGGCATCATCGAGAATATCAAGACCTGAAAGCAACTGGGCATCGGTAATTACCAATGGTGCCAGGAATCTGATGACATTGCCATAGGCACCGGCGTTTTCAATCAGCAAGCCGTGATGGAAGCAATAGTCGATGACTGCGTTCACCTTTTCCGGGTAAGGTTCTTTAGTATCCTTGTCTTTGACCAGTTCCAGCCCGATCATCGCCCCGATCCCCCGGTAATCGCCCACAAATGGATATTTCCGGGCAAATTCTTCATATCGTTTGGTCACGGTTGCGCCGATTTCCAAAGCCCGTTCGTCGAGTTTCTCCCGTTCCATGATTTCAATGACTTTCAATCCGGCAGCCACTGACATGGCATTGCCCCCGAACGTTCCCCCGATTGTCGAAGGCAGAACCCTATCCATGATGGCCCCGTTGACCACAATCCCGCTTAAAGGCATTCCAGCCGCAATCGATTTGGCCACACAGATGATGTCCGGCCTTACCCCGGCTTCGGCCCAGTAATCGGTGCAGAACATCCGTCCGGTCCGGCAGAAACCACTTTGGACTTCATCGGCGATCAGGACAATTCCATGATCATCGCAGACCTGGCGCAACGCTTTGACAAACTCGATTGGAGCGGGAACGAAACCACCTTCGCCTTGGAGGGGCTCCATGATGATTCCGGCCACTTCATCGGCAGGCGCCGAATGCTCGAAGATCTGGCTGATCGATTCGATGCAATGGTCGATCATTTCCTGATCGCTCATGGCTTCCGGTTTGCGGTAAAGATAAGGATATTTGGCCCGGAACACACCTGGCGCATCGGCACCGATTCCCTTGCTTAGTGATTTCTTGGCAGTCAGGGTCACCGCCATCAAAGTCCGGCCATGGAATGCTCCGGTGAAGGCGATGATGTTTTTGCGTCCCGTTGCCGATTTGGCCACCTTGATCGCATTTTCAATTGCCTCCGCCCCACTGTTGGCAAAGTAAGTTTTCCGGCTTGTTCCGGTTGTAGGTGCGATTTCATTGAGTTTTTTTGCCAGCAAGCCATAATTCTCATGGGTGGTGATGTTGTACATCGAATGGAAGAAACTGTCGGCCTGTTGTTTGACAACCTCGATAACTTCGGGATGGGAATAGCCGATGTTCAATACTCCGACACCACCGACAAAGTCGACATAGCGGTTTCCTTCGAAATCCTCGACCATCGCTCCTTGACCGCTCTTTATGCTTAACGGATACAATGGTTTTATCGCTCCGGCAGTATTTTCTTCTCTTATTTTCAGGATTTCCTTGGTAATGGCTCCTGGCAGCTCCTCGCTGATGATTTTAGGCAATGCATCTTTCAACATCTATATGTCCTCCTTGTTTGTGGCAATCAGATTCCCTTGATAGTCGGGATATTTGATTTTGATATATTCCTTGATCAGACTGACACAGTTGTCGATTCCGATTTTTTCACTGTTCAATGTCATGTCATAATTGACGGGGTTGGTCCAATAGTTGCCCCCGGTGTAATACTTGTAGTAGTCCGCCCGGTACTGGTCGGTTTTCTTGATGGTGTTGGTCGCCACTTCCTCGCTTACATGCATGTGCTCGACCGTCCGTTTCAAGCAGAAGTCCCGCGGCGCTTCGATGTAGATCGAGACCACATTGGGATTGCCCCGCAAGATCCAGTCGGCGCATTTGCCCACGATGACACATGACTCACTGGCGGCCAGGTCGTTGATTATCTGTTTCTGGTAGTAAAACAGGATATCGTCGCCGTTGAATTCTTCATTCCGGGCAATGTAATGCTTCGTCTTTGGCAGCGTTTTGAGGATATTGAGAATCCCGTTTTTCTCTACCAGTTTCTCACTCTGTTTTTCAAACAGTTCCTCATCCAAGCCGCTCATCTGTGAAGCGAGCTTGTAGATCCGGTTTTCATAACAGTTGATGTTGAGCTCCTTGGCCAGCTTGCTGGCTATTTCCTTGCCGCCTGTGCCAAAGCCCCGGGCAAAGGTGATTACAAGATTGTCCATAATCGTCACCCCGCCATGAACCGGGTCAGGAATTCCCGGGTTCTTTCATGATTCGGATTGGTGAAGAGAATTTCCGGCTTGTTGTCTTCGATCACATAACCCTTGTCCATGAATATCGTTCTTGAAGAGACATCACGGGCGAACGCCATTTCATGGGTCACGATGATCATTGTCAGACCCGACTGGGCCAATTCTTTCATGACATTCAAGACTTCCCCCACCATCTCGGGATCAAGAGCGCTGGTTGGCTCATCGAACAATAGGACTTCGGGGTTCATGCATAGCGACCGGGCGATGGCCACCCGTTGTTTCTGTCCGCCCGAAAGATGGGAAGGCAAAGCATTGATATAAGGCGCCATGCCCACCGATTTCAAGTTGGTTATGGCCCGTTTGTAGGCTTCTTCCTTGCTTATTTTTTGGACCTTCCGGGTGGCGATCATGCAGTTTTCCAACACGGTCAGGTTGTTGAACAGGTTGAATGACTGGAAGACCATCCCCACTTTCTCCCGGAAATTGTTGACATCCTTGGGAGTGTTTTTGACCGGTTGGCCGTGGAATAATATTTTACCGCTGGTTTGGACTTCCAGCTTGTTGATGCACCGCAGCAGGGTCGACTTGCCCGAACCGGAAGAACCGACGATGCAGATGACTTCACCCTTGCCGACAGTGAAATCGATCCGGCGCAAAACCTCATGGTCGCCGAATGATTTGCTTAGATTTTCGACATGTATTAACTGTTCCATAGTGACCTCCTATTCGCTTTCCATAAACTCGGCAGCCAGGACATAATTCTCCTTATCCGCCATCCGATGCTCGACATATTGGAATACCCGGTTGAAAACAAAGCACAAGACAAAGTAGATAACCGCAATAACCAGATAACTTTCAAAATATTTGTAGTAGGTTCCCCCAGCCGTTTTGGCCATCAGGAACAACTCCGAAACTCCGATTACATTAAGGACCGAAGTCATCTTCAGATTGGTCAAGAACAGGTTGCTCATTTCCGGCATAATATTCTTGATTGCCTGGGGCAGGATGATCGAGGTCATCGTCTGGATGCCCGACATTCCCAAAGCCGAAGCGCCTTCGCGTTGGCCAACATCGATCGATTTGATTCCCGCCCGGACAGTTTCGGCCATATAGGCTCCGGTATTGAGCACGACAACCAGAACCCCGGCGACCACCGAAGTGATATGGACTCCCGCTTGCAACAGACCGTAGTAGATGATCATCGCCTGGACGATCATTGGCGTTCCCCTAAAGATTTCCACAATACTGCGCTGATGAATTTCAGGAACCTCACTATCATCAATTTGAGGGCAGTATCCTCTTTTGAAGTTTGGGTATCGCTGATGATTCCGATAATCGCTCCCAGCAGGAAACCGAGCAAGGTTCCGATTACCGCCACATACAAAGTGTTGATCGTACCGCTGATGAACAATCCCTGATACTTGTTGACCAGGAAGATCATCCAGTCAATCAAGGTCGAGTTGCTGCCCGGTTGGGCCATTAATGATAGTAAGTGCATAATATTCCTCCTCGCTATTAATTAGAAGCTGGTTGCAATTCGATTGCCAATCCCATCAATTCATTCATCTTGTCTTTGTCCAGATCCAAAGCATCCATGGCATCCTGGATTTTTTGTTGCAATTCGCTGTCACCTTCAGCAACGGCGATGCAGACATTTGTCGCCCCAGTTGGATCGCTCAGCGTGTCGTTTTCATCCAATTCCAATATTTTCAAATCCGGATTGGTCAACAATGCCGATTGTGATGTCGGCAAATCGATGATTGTGAAATCAGCTGCGCCATTGGAAACTGCCATGAAACATTCAGCAGTCGTGCTGTAGTACGCCCCTTGAGTGTAACCAGGCACCTGGTCCATGATTCCAACCCAACAAGTTCCCAGCTGGGTTGTCCCCACAGCTCCGGTTCCGGCGAAGTCCGACAGTTTCGTGAAAGAAGCATATTCGCTATCAGCCCTTACCACGATCACGTTTTCGCGGAAGTAATATGGATCCGTGAAATCATAGCTGGCATCGCGTTCTTGCGTGTAACCCATCCCGGCGACGATCGCATCGTATTCTCCCGAAGTCAGCCCGAGACCGATTGAATCCCACTCGACTTTATGGACTTCCAATTCCATCCCCAATTCATCGGCGATCATTTGGGATACCATGACATCATAACCATAAGCATAATAATCAGACTGGTAGATTGGAACGGCTGTCGAACCATCAGCCACCTCAGCCGTTTCCTGAGTCCAGTTGAACGGTGCATAAGCACATTCCATCCCCACCCGCAAGACATTCGAAGAATCCTCAGTAGCGGATGCGCTTGAAGAGCATCCAGTCAATACCATTGAACCTGCCAATAACAATCCAAATAATTTATTCATTTTCATTTTCCCTCTCTTATCTCTTTTTTCATTTTCATTCTTCATATTCGTTTTTAATATTCATATCTCATCTTGAACACCGGTATGTTTAAGATAGTGCCATTATAGCAAACGTGATTTCGTTAACTATGTTCGCCGGTGCCAATCTTTATTGTTCGGAGCGAACAATCGCCTTGAATTATGGCGCGGTTTTGGTATTTATATATACAAATTCGTAGCAATGGAGTAGAATGGGATAAAACATGACAAATGGGGGAATATGAATGTCATTCACACTTAAAGATGTTGCCGCTTTGGACTCGTTCAAGAAAAGCAGCCTGCTTACCACCAATTGCAACCTTGATCGCGAGGTAAACTGGATCTACCTGGCCGAAACTTCGCCGAACTTGGAAAAGAACTTCTTCAAGAAAAATACCGAGGTCCTGTTTTTCTGTGTCGGCCATGGGGCGAGTCATAACTTCTTCACTCTGAAGGATCTCGTCGATGATGTCTACGAACTCAAAGCTGCCGGGCTGGTATTCTTTCTAGGCCGCTACATTTACGAAATCCCCGACGAGATTATCGCATACTGCGAATCGTTGAATCTACCCGTGTTCACTTTACCGTGGGAAGTAAGCTATATCGATGTCAACAAGGAACTTACCGAGCAACTGATAAAAAGGTCCCTTATTGAAAAAGGAACCCAGGATCTCATCCATAAGATTTTGTTTGAAGATGATGGTGATCGCAATGCCCTGGTGAAAATGGCTCAGGATAACCATATCAACCTCAAGACCAGCTACTTCGCCTATATCATATCCATCGACAACTACGAGATCCTCACCTCCAGCATTCCCGAAGAAATTTTCGACGATATCAAAAGCAAACTTTACAACCTGGTCAAAAGCAACAGTGAACTGGGTCATTACAGCGACATGGACATTCAAAACGAGGACCAGATAATCCTGATCATCAAAGATGTCGACAAAAACAAATTCATCGAAATCAATCAAGGTGATAACAACATCCTTAAAAAGCTGACCAGACAGATCAATGACTATATCAAAAACAAGAAGTATTATATGAAGCCGATTTCCCTGACCATCGGAATCGGCAACTCCACTACGGACATCCTCTCGATCAAAAACAGCTACCTTGAGGGAGAGAAAGTCATCTCCGCCAGAAGAAGACAACTCCTGGTAGGAAAATGCATCTGTTATGACGATTTGGGGGTATACAAACTGCTTTTCATGATTGAAAACAGCGAAATAATCAACTCAGCTTATCCTGACAAGCTCAAGAAAATCCTGGAGTACGACAATGCCAACGACTCCACCCTCATCCCAACATTGGAGAAATACCTCGAAAACCAAGGTAGCCTGATCATGACAGCCGAAGCCATGAACATCCATAAAAATACCGTAACTTACCGCATCAACAAGATCAAGTCACTCCTGGACCTCGACATCACCAAACCAAAAAATATCCCCATCATCTTGATGGAGATAAAAGCAATCAGATTCATGACATCGGATCACAATAGATAATATAATAATATAAAAATCGATTACCTTACCATGATCGGGGCAATCGATTTTTTGTATTGAAGATAATGTATTGCACAACCCGATCTACCGGAATTGATCAACTATGGCAATATAAAACCCAAAACAAAGTCGCTCATTTAAACGGTTAGAAAATTTCAGTTACCTTATTGAAAACCACTTAGATTTGGAGATTGTCACCACTCCAAAACCCCAAACAGTGGTGATCAATCCTTTTACGACTGTTGCAGTCGTCCATTCCCAGATGAAATAGAACATAAAGAAAGATAGTACAATCAAAAAAATCTTCAATACCAATTTCATATAATCCCTCACCCTATTTTAATTTATTAGATATAATATCGCTTCATGACCAATAGCGCGCAAATTTTCTTATTGTTATCAAGCAACTTATTGCCGCGACTGAACTTTTCTCGTGTATTTGCATCCAGTTTTCGAATAATTGGAGCAGCCAAAGAAATCACCATATTTCCCCGAACGTTTCACCAATGGTGCTGAACATACAGGACAGGCAAACGCTTCTTTACGCATCTCCGTCTGGTATTTTTCCTTCAGCTCACCAGCAAAAATCGACAGGTTATTCTTTGCCGTAACCAGATAGACCTTTTTCCTAGCCCGGGTCATTGCCACATAGAACAGTCTTCGCTCCTCAGCAAATTTGTAGTTGTCTGCTTGTTCCAATAACAATTCGATCAATGGTGCATTTTGAACTTTGCTTGGAAATCCCATGCCCCGATTACGGTTGTTGATGATGAAGACATAATCGCTTTGAAGACCTTTGGATCTATGGGCCGTATAAAAGCTCATATTCAGATCCTCACGACCAGTCATGGCTACTTTGATTGTCTTGGCCACATTGTCATATCTTACATCAAGATTTGGATTCCCTCTTAGCATTTCGACATCAAATTGGTAGCGGCCGATAAAAAAAACTGTGCTATTCACTGGTAAATCCTTGATCTTTTCAACCATGAATTCAATCGCCAACGTTTCATTGTATCCTTCAATTTCCCCAAGAACAAGCTTTTCACTTTCAAGATTGGAATTTATTCTCTTGGATATCTGGTTGGGATTTTTGGTAATGAAGCCACTCGATATTTCAATCAGTCGCTGTGAAAATCGATAAGTTGTTTCGATTGTACTGATTTCACAGGCACCCCAATGCTTTTTGAAATTCAGGATATAGCCAATATCGCTGCCGGCGAAACGATAAATGCTTTGCCAATCATCCCCGACACAGAACAATTTATAATCACGTGATAAGCGCATTGCCTGAAGCAGCCGGTATTGGGCTTTGGAAATATCCTGGTATTCGTCAATAATGATATATTTGTATTGATGTTGATATTCCCCTTTGGTGACATAACCAGTAGCCTTATTGATCATATCGCTAAAATCGATGGCGCCCTTATCTTTAAGCATTTTTTCATATGCAAAGAAGATTGGGGCAAACAATTCCACCAACAAGCTTTGTCTACCAATTCTTTCTACCTCGCACAGTTTAATAAGGTCTTCAATTGAATATTGGTTGCTTTTTGTCAGCATCAAAATAGTTTGCAACAGTTCACTGAAATTTTGCAACTGCTGCATTTTAGTTGATTCCATCTCACCAAATAGTACGTCAAGATCCACTTCTTCTAGATCAACACCATGGCTGATTAGGTTATGAGCAAGGCTATCAATCAGTTTACCCTCCAGATGTTCATAGGCAAAACATTCAATCAGGGTTGTATCATTAGTCTCATGTATGTTTTTCTTCCATTCCATACTTTCCTGATATAATTCGGTAGCACTGCGACCATGCTTGCCTTCGAAGTATTCAGGAACTTCCCCATTTCTATTTATCCCATAATATTCAATATAGAAATTGTAATCTGGCAAGTAGAAATCCGGATGGTACTGACCATATTCCGCTGTGCGGGTATCGACACAATAACTGGCTTCATATTCGTAAATAATCCCATGCTGATTAAGAAAATTGGCTATTTCCATTTCACCATAGCTTTTTACTCTCTCGTTTTTAATGGTGGTTGGTGGATTGACTTCAAGGTAATCCTGATATTCCTCAATAGAATTGAAATCAAATTCCGATTTTTCATTAACTTGTCCGAATAACAGGTAATGGATGAGCTTGTTTTTGTAATCGTCATCTTTTACACATTCCTTCAACTGCTCAAAAATAAATTTCAGGGTGCTTTCCTGGTATATCAACGGACTCTTTCCTTGGACTTTGCGGATAATATCCAGTCCCAACTTATGGAAAGTAGATACTGAAATATCTGCCAAAATCTCACTTGATAACCGGTCTTTCATTTCCTTGGCCGCTGCACTGGTAAATGACAATACCAGTATTTCTTTTTCATGGCAAGCTTTGGAATAGAGGAGATATTTCACTTTTCCAACAATAGTTGTCGTCTTGCCAGTACCAGCTCCCGCTAAAACCAAATGATTATCTGGGTCTTTGACAATGGCCGCCATCTGATTATGATCCAGCGACCTTCCCTCGATGTTGCCGATGACTTCATAACCATGACTGATTTCTTGTTTCAACCGATTTTCATACTCTTTTTGCAGCAAACGAAAGTCATTGGTTCTCTTCGAATATTCAGCAACCAATTCCTGAAAACTTCTGGTCAAATTAAGATATTCCGGATAACTAACACATTTACGGAAACTTCTTTCGTAGCGAAGCGATTTATCGGCCAAAACTTTGCAAATAGTCAATTGGCTTTCATAGCTGGCAATCCCATGGTCGATGAAGTTCTCGGCAATGTTGATCAGTTCTTGTTTCTCTGTAACTATTTCATTTTGTAAAAGCAAGCAGGCATTTTCCTGTTCTTGTTTTCGATCAACAAAATATTTAATTATATTTACTATTAAATTCACTTGGTCCCCTCCAGATAGTGTAAAATATTTTGTGTAAATAGGATTTCAACTTTCAAGTAGAAAAAAGGGCGTAACCCTTGTAAAATTAGTTCTGCGAAAACAATTTACGAGAGGATTACACCCATGAACTATTTTACAACAACTTTACTTAGAAGTCTAATATCAAATGATAATAATCTGCCTGCTTTTGAGCAAGTAGTTTCAGAACTTTTCCGGAGCGAATTGGAGAATGCCATCAACGATATTTTGAAGTCCGAACTTACCGTTTTTCTTGATTACGAGAAATACGACCGATCTGAGAATTCAAATTCAAGAAATGGCTATTACAATCGCGATTACAACACCAAATATGGTGTGTTGAACTTGCGCATACCGCGTGACCGTCAAGGTGACTTTGATTCACCGCTGGTTCCTAAATATCAGCGAAACGATCTGGCTACCACCAACACTGTCATCGATCTATTTAATTCAGGAATGACCAACAGTGACATTGTCAAAACTGTTGAATCCATCTATGGCAGGAAATACTCCAGACAGACTGTTTCCAATATCACCAAGGAAATAGTTGCCCATGTTGAAGCTTTTAAAAATCGCCCGTTAAACAAGCAATATGCAGTTGTTTATACCGATGCTACCGTCATCCCTTTGCGACGAGATACCGTGTCTAAAGAGGCTGTTCACATCGCTATAGGCGTAACTCTAGAGGGAACAAAGGAAATACTGGGATATTCAATTGCGCCAACCGAATCTGCGACAACATGGCGAGAATTGTTTGAAGAGTTCAAAAAACGCGGCATGGAAGAAGTTGCTTTGTTTTGCACTGACGGCCTAACCGGCGTTGAGAATGCCATTGAAGACACTTTTCCGATGGCCAAAATTCAACGTTGCCTGGTGCATGTTTCAAGAAACATTGTCGCCAAAGCAAGAGTGAAAGAGCGCAGTGAGATTGCGCAGGATTTTAAACGCGTCTACAATTGCGAAACTGAAAAAGCAGCAAGTGAAGCGCTTAAGGAGTTCACAAGCAAGTGGGGTAAAAAATACCCAAAAGTGGCTAAATCCCTTGAAGAGAATTCGAACCTATTCACTTTCTATTTGTTCCCTGAATCAGTACGCAAGAGCATCTATACAACCAATCTGATTGAAGGGTTCAACAAACAGCTCAAGCGAAAAATCAAAGCTAAAGAACAATTTCCAAATGAGGAAGCAGCTGAGAAATACATCGTTTCGCAATTTGAGCAATATAACCAAAAATTCATGAACCATACCCACAAGGGCTTCAAAGGGATCTCATACGAGCGATGGTTCCTGCTGGGAGACAAATAGTCAAGATCATCAGAAGAACTAATTTTACTAATTTACACAAAAATATTGACACTACCTATTCGGCTGTTCACTAAGTAAGTGTCCTTAGGAAATGATGATACATCTATTTTTGAAACTTGAATAAGCTTGTTCCAGTCAATATCTTCAAACTTTTTAGTGTTACTACCACATTTGTGGCATTTATAAATTAGCTTAATATTACACCCGTCAACTATCTCTCTATTTGGAGAAGGGTTATAATAACCCTCTTTACCATTTTGAGGATCGAACAAAACCTTTTTGATATAATTTTTTTCACCGCAACAGTCTGTTTCATACAAATACATTACTTTTTCTTTAACAGCATCTTCAATCTGTTTAAAATATGAAGCAAGTAATTTGTAATCAATTTTCTCAAACAATACTTTATCGATCGCATAAGTATAATTATCCAACTCAATTCCAAAAAATTTACGATTTGTCCTTTGAGTTGCAATAATAGACATTCCAGTCCCTAGGAAAGGATCAAGAATAACGTCATTTTCATTTGTTAAAACTTCAAGTACTTTACATATTATTTCAGGCGATTTCCTTCCTTTAAAAGTAAATGTTTCTTTAAATGATCGAGGAACACTGTTTTCTAAATTACTCAAGGCAACTGATATTTTGTCTGCAATCTCAGCTGTTTGTATTTTTTTTTTCATTTATTCGTCTCACTTTCTAGTAATTCTAAAGGCTTTATAAACATGAAGTAGTAATCTTTTATTTTAGATGAATATTCCGGAGTCACAGAGCCACTTGTGTCCGGCCAATATAGCCATATTGTCCGTTAATGAGAGCCGGATCAATGAGAGAATATCCCAAATAATTTTATGTTTAGATCCACCTTCGTCGGCAGCTGCGCCTGGAATAAAGACGAATTGTTTTCATTGATCCAAAACATAATTAACCTAGTTAATTGATATGTAATTAAACGTTATTACAAGCAAAATATGGCTATTAAACCACTAATATTTAGAATATTATTGTACATTTAATCTATTAAAATACGATCAATACTTCGCTTCAACTGCATTGATTGTAGGTAAAATATAATTGCAAGAAGGCAACTTATACCGGATGAAAAAATGATGAACGAGCAAATGTTCTTGGCAAGGCTCTCTTAAGTGGACAAGGTGGCTCTCAACTCCGGACATAGTGGCTCTGAATTGTCGGAATACTCATGTAGAATCCAGGGCATTTTTTGATTGTTGCAGTCAATTGATGAGGTTAGTGTATGATGTTAAATTTTAGCTGCGACTATGACGTGATTGTATGGCAGAATGATATCGAGGAAATCAGTATCAACGATATCCAGTGTGAATTCTCATTGAAATACAACGGAAATCAGATTACAGTGCTAATCGGTAAATCAAAATTGACCAACTGGCTTTGCGTTCCGTTAATGAAAATAGGTTTGGAATTATCATATTTTAATGATGATTTTTGGAATCGTTCAAACCTTCTAAGGGAAACTGATCAGATTACAAGTGAGGCCCTCGCCCAAGCAATGAAGATATTATGGGAAAAGAAAATAATCGTCTAGCGGCGATTATTTTTCATATACATCAGTGTTCAAATAATGTGACTATTACCGCCAAATAATTTCAAGGACAACTAAAAGAGATATAAATCAACTTCAAATAATTTGAAGAATAGGTGCCCAAATAATGTGACTAGCTACAGATTTCCACCGCGCCGTCTTCCTCGAAGCTGTAAACAAAGCAGACTTGGTTGATGATGATATCGACAATTCCGGTTCCAATCAGCTTGATTAAAGGCTTTGCTGCGACAGTGCCTCCATTGACCACTTCGTCGGTGACTTGTCATCGATTTCTTTCCAGTAAGCCCACATTATCAACCGGACATTTTGCACCTTGAAGAAATCGTTTAGTCTGGCTTACTGAAAAGAATCATATATCCGTTCAATCCGGGGAATGCCATAAATCAGGAAGTGCTTAGCCAAAAAACGAAGGAAGCGAAAAAGAGCGCGCACTGGTAAACATGCAGCAGAAGTAGGAGTTGCTCAATAAAATGGTCAAGAGCGACGAATCTTATATTGGAATCTACCTGGAAAAATTCATCGAAAAGATAGAGGATTTGAAAGATAACCAGACAAAAAAACAGTTATCGAGACCTACCTTAACAAGGTGGAGATAACTGCCGAAGATGTAAATATTTATATGAACTCCTCTCATCTAGTTCGACTCGAGAAAAGCGCTATAAGATTGGTGGAGGTGG
>JAQVDW010000052.1 GCA_028698185.1 Erysipelotrichaceae bacterium
GCATCATAGACATTTTGAGCAATCTCACTTGAGCTGACTCCGGTCTGGTTAGACAGTTCGATAATCGAATCTTCTAATTCTTCAAGGGGAACTTGGGAGGTGTCCGCGATTGTATTGACCTTCGCCATGGCATCTTCAAACTCCATCGCCATCGACGCACTGGCACCACCAACGGCACCAATCGCCGCAGAAACAACGGTTAGCTTCTTACCAGCATTAACGAGACCATCTCCTGAAGTCTGGAGTTTTTCACCGGCTATCGATACCTTTTGGAGGGCAGTTGCCGATTCACCAGCCTGGCTTTCCAATCCTTCTAGATTTTTTGTGGTCTCGATAATCTCGCGTTGCAATGCATCATACTGTTCTTGGGTAATTTTGCCATTGGCTAGAGCATCGTTAGCTTGAGTGGCTGCCACTTTTAGAGTTTCCAGTTTAGTTTTGGTATCGGCAACTGCCTGGCTTAAGAGTTGTTGCTTCTGGGTTAGAAGTTGGGTATTACCGGGATCCAGTTTTAGCAATTTATCTACATCGCGAAGTTGGGATTGAGTATCTCTGATTTGGGTGTTTACGCCCTTCAATGCCGATTGAAGTTTGGTTGTGTCGCCCCCGATTTCAACTGTAATACCTTTAATTCGATTAGCCATTAGGTTCACCTCCTTCCATTTAAATTGATAAAACAAAAACATCTACCATAATTGATAGATGTTGCGAATATAGATATTCATTTACGCTATATGAATTTTACTGCTGTTCCATACATTTGAAGATAGAAATAAGCAAATGCGTTGGTATCCATGTCAATATCTTGACGCATACAGATTATCGCATCAGCGCCAACCATTTCTCCCCTCTTCTTTAATTCTTCGGTAGCTATGAAGAATGCTTTTTCAAAATCACTTTGACCGACAGACCACTCACCATATAAAAATCCCCAATCTGGTTGGCCCTCTGACATCATTCCTGATTTTTTCATATTGACAATTTCAACTTGATATTTTGTTACTAATTTTGAAAGGGCACTACCAAATAATCCTTTGTTTGAAACCTGAAAATATACAGGCCCTAAGATCTCATACGGCTTTGAGATATCCCCTGTAGTTACAATCACATTACTCATAGCTTTTTCTCCTTCTTGTATAATAATTTATATTTATTATAGCAGTGTGTACACTCATTTTTCAATAGTGTAACTATTATTATCAAAATTTATCAAAATCTGACTGTGTAGCTAAAATTGGATATTTGTATTCATCATTATGACTTTCAACAAACATATCATTGACCATGCCGATTGTAAGGAGATCAAGCTCATAAATACTTAAACCAATTTGGAGGCAGCGAAGGAGAAATAGGGGTGTCGTCATTTCCCGTTGAGTTGCTCGAGCTTTTTTTTAGCGGTTACCTCGGTTTTAGTGTTTAATCCCCAAAGTTCAATCAATTGAGGCAGAACCTGATAGATTGAAAAGGTATCAAACTCATCCAGCCACTGTTCCGGTGATTCGGGCACTGAAGGGTTGGCATGTTTGGCCATGACATAGGCGATATTCTCAAATATTTCCAAAGAGAACATGTCTAAGGATGATTCTTTAGGGTTGCTTGATCCCATTGATTTTTCCAGTAGGTGCAGATCTTTGTAGATATCCCGTTGGAATTTGATCCGATAAATACGGGGTATTGCTGCTGAAGCTTTAAACGGGATGGACTTACCATCTATTTCGATATTTTTAATTAGACTCATATGCTGCCTCACGGATTTTGAACAGTGAATGATGCAGCATAAACGCTTTGATACCAGGCATCATAAACTGATGATATTGTTGTATCGCCGGTTTTCGCTTTGACATAACCGTTAGCTAGAGGTGAAGCAGTAATGGCCAAGGTTTCTTCAATCTCATCTTCGGTTGTTGATGATTCGATGTTCGGTCTTGCCGCAGAGCAGTTGTAGAGCACGTGACGGATCTTTTTATAGTCGCCATCAAATTCAAACAACAGGGCAAAATTGACGGTCTCCACATTGGCGTTTTCGATTAGAACAGAGTTGTCATCGAGCGATTCTTTTAGTACATCGGTCCGGAATGATTCGGGAACCATGGCTAGTTCCAAGTCGCCTTCATATCCCATATTGTTGGAGATGGTGTAGTAGGCATATCCATCAGCATAGAAATTTGATGGTTCACCGTTGGGGTCTAAACTTAATGACACGGCTCCGGGCATCGCTACCGGAGTACCAAAAGTCACACTGGATAGGTTATAATTAATTAGACAAGATAATAGGGACATGGTAAAATCTTGTTAAATTAACGGAGGAATCAAGAAATGACACAACGCAGACCTAAACGAACTTACACTGATGAATTCAGAGTCAAGATGGTTCAACTTTACAATAACGGTAAACCAAGATCGGAAATAATCAGGGAGTATGACCTGACTCCTTCGGCCTTCAATAAATGGGTGAAAAGGTACAATGATACAGGATCTTTTACTGAAGCTGATAACCGCTCGGATCATGAAAAAAAGATGCTCAAGTTACAAAAAGAGATCGAACAATTGAAGATGGAAAATGATATTTTAAAGCAAGCGGCGCTGATAATGGGACGAAAAGAAAAGTAATCTTTGCCAATAAACACAAATACTCTATCAGCGCCATGTGCAAAGTACTGAATATCTCACGGGCGACTCTTTACTACAAACCAAAAGGGCGAAAAATAGATTCAAAGATGGAAACCGCAGTCATCAAATCATTTAAGGAAAGCAAGAAAAACTATGGAACAAGAAAAATCAAAGATGATTTGAATGATTTAAAAATCGTGGCAAGCAGAAGAAAAATTGGCCAGGTCATGAAGAAATATGGCTTAAAAAGCCAATATACCATCAAACAACAGCCTAAGAATCACGGCAAAGTAAACGAAGATAATGTTGATAATTTGCTTAAAAGGAAGTTCAAGGCAGATCGTCCGATGCAATATCTCACCAGTGATCTAACTTATATAAAAGTCGGCGGGAAGTGGCATTATATTTGCTTGATAATCGACTTGTTCAACCGAGAAATCGTTGGCCAGGCCAGTGGGCCAAACAAAGATGCAAACCTGGTCCTGAAGGCATTTAACGATATACAAGGCAAACTAAGTGATGTCGATATTTTTCATACCGACAGGGGCTCAGAATTCAAAAATGAGAAGATTGAACAATTACTGATAAGTAATAATATTCAACGCTCATTAAGTGCGAAAGGAAAACCGATTGACAATGCGGTATCCGAATCAACTTACAAAATAATCAAAACAGAGTTTGCATTCAATCGTAAATTCAATGATCTAGAAGAATTATCGTTGGAACTGTTTGATTATGTAAACTGGTTCAACAATAAAAGGAAACATGGAAGTCTTAACTACAAGACACCAGTACAATTTCGGTTGTCCTTATAAAAATCGTTTAAAAAAGTGTTGACTATCCAATGGCGGACTATGCAGTTGGCTTTATTGAATGCCTCTCCCACACCAAAGGAACCTGGGCAGGAAAGCCCTTTGAACTGATAGATTGGCAAGAACAAATTATCCGGGATTTATTTGGAACCATAAAAGCAAATGGCTATCGTCAATTTAATACCGCCTATGTAGAAATACCAAATAAGATGGGAAAAAGTGAGCTTGCGGCGGCTGTTGCCCTGCTCTTGACCTGTGGAGATAACGAAGAACGGGCTGAGGTTTATGGCTGCGCTGCAGATCGTAACCAAGCCTCTATCGTTTTTAATGTGGTATGGTGCGTATGTGCCCAGCCTTATCCAAGCGGGTAAAGATTCTGGACTCACAGAAAAGACTGATCTACCAACCCACCGGAAGCATTTATCAGGTGCTTTCAGCCGATGTTGGAAATAAGCACGGCTTTAACACCCATGGCGTTGTCTTCGATGAACTTCATACTCAGCTCAATCGAAAGCTTTATGATGTTATGACCAAAGGTAGTGGCGATGCCAGGATGCAGCCCTTGTACTTTCTAATCACCACTGCTGGAGATAATCAAAACAGTATCTGCTGGGAGGTTCATCAAAAGGCACTGGATATCATGGCAGGAAGAAAGAACGACCCTACCTTCTACCCCGTCATTTATGGTGCAGCTCTAGAAGATGACTGGTCCAATCCAAAGGTGTGGAAAAAAGCAAACCCATCCCTTGGCATCACTGTTAGCATGGATAAAGTAAAGATGGCCTACGAGTCTGCGAGACAAAACCCCGCTGAAGAAAACAGCTTCAGACAGCTTCGACTCAATCAATGGGTGAAGCAGGCTATTCGCTGGATGCCAATGGATAAATGGGATGCCTGTGCTTTTCCCGTTAATCCAGAAAGCCTTAAAGGCCGCGTCTGCTATGGTGGACTGGACCTTTCCTCTTCCACTGACATTACAGACTTCGTACTGGTCTTCCCTCCACAGGATGAAGATGATAAATATGTGGTTCTTCCGTACTTCTGGATACCAGAAGACAGCATTGATCTAAGAGTTAGGCGGGATCATGCAAATTATGATGTGTGGGAGAAACAAGGCTTTTTGTTGACCACTGAAGGCAATGTGGTCCACTACGGTTTCATCGAAACTTTCATTGAAGAACTTGGAATGAAATATAACATCCGTGAGATCGCCTTTGACCGCTGGGGTGCAGTTCAGATGACACAGAACTTAGAGAATTTAGGTTTCACAGTTGTTCCTTTTGGTCAGGGCTTCAAAGATATGTCTCCTCCGACTAAGGAATTGATGAAGCTGACGCTGGAAGAAAAGATAGCCCACGGTGGTCATCCTGTTCTCCGCTGGATGATGGATAATATCTTTATTAGAACCGACCCTGCTGGAAACATTAAAGCAGATAAAGAAAAATCCACAAAGAAGATTGACGGTGCTGTTGCCACAATCATGGCTCTTGACCGAGCGATCCGTTGTGGTGGAGAAACTGGTAATTCCGTTTATGATGATCGAGGTCTTTTAATCTTCTAATCCCATTTTACTATGGTATAATAAGTATAATAGGCTAAAATTAATTACAGGTAAGTAGATTTGTGTGTAGCTATAATAGAGGTATGATGGAGGTATAATTATGTGGGTAGTATTAGGGCTTATTGCTATAGTAGCAACTTTTATAAATCTTTATATGTATAAAACAGGAAAAGATTATAGGCTTGCTATGGCATTGGGATTATCATTTACTGCATTAACGCTTGTTGCAGAATACAGATTGGTGTCTGATTGGGTAAAGGTTGAAGATTGGTCGGCTTTATTAGATGTTGTTCCTGGTATGGAAAAAGCATTATGGTTTCTTACAATTGTTTCAATCTTACTAAATATAGCACCTATATTATTAGAGTTAAAAAATAAAGAATAATTGGTAGTGTCAATATTTTTGTGTAAATTAGTAAAATTAGTTCTTCTGATGATCTTGATTATTAGTCTTCCATCAGGAACCATCGCTCGTATGAGATTCCTTTGAATCCCTTGTGGGTATGGTTCATGAATTTTTGGTTATATTGCTCAAATTGCGAAACGATGTATTTTTCAGCTGCTTCCTCATTTGGAAATTGTTCCTTAGCTTTGATTTTTCGCTTGAGTTGCTTGTTGAACCCTTCAATCAGATTGGTTGTATAGATGCTCTTGCGTACCGATTCAGGGAACAAATAGAATGTGAATAGGTTCGAATTCTCTTCAAGGGATTTCGCCACTTTTGGGTATTTTTTACCCCACTTGCTTATGA
>JAQVDW010000053.1 GCA_028698185.1 Erysipelotrichaceae bacterium
AATCCCGGTTCGAGATATTCGGTCGAACCGTACTTTTCATCGAGAATATTGAGACAGCTGCGGGTTTCTCCGGCAACATGGCCAAAGTCGTAATCTATTCCATCTTCCTGTAAAAGATGTTCTAGATACTGTCCATTGAAGCCACCGATAAGTCCGGTTGCCAGCACCTCACTGCCACACAGCTTGACGATTCTCGCAACGTTGAGGCCCTTGCCTCCCGCCGAGTTCTTGCATCTTGCAACCCTCATAACGGTACCATTTTCGATTGGACTGTCCATATAATAAGCCTTGTCAATCGATGCGTTTAATGTAACTGTTGTAATAATTTCAATCACCTACTTTTCACTGTCTATCAGGATTTTGCCTTTTACAAGGCCAGGTTCCTTATACAAAGTAAACGCGTTGGCAATCTGACTCAAAGGCATTTTTTTAAAGACAAATGAATCATCGAACTGCAACAAACCCGTCTTGAAATAATGGGAAACGAGTTCCCACTCCTGACCTGGAAAAGGAGCGCTGTATGACATCCATGAGCCAGTCAGATTGAACTCCTTGCGGTTCATGTTCTCCCACTCTTTTACGGTAAAGGTCAGATCCTTGGTAGGCGTACCGACAAAGCAGACATTCGCTTTGTTTGCCGCCAGATCGAAAGACATCTTCATGGTGATGGTGCTTCCCGCTGTTTCAAAAACATAATCATAACCCTTGTTTTTCGTCAATGCTTTCGCTTTTTCCATGAAATCGGGTTCCATTGTGTTGATCGTTCCGGTCGCACCCAGCTTTTGGGCCAGCTCCAGCCGTTCATCAGAAATATCGAAAACCACAACTTCCTTGGCTCCAAATATCTTGGCCCACTGCATCACAAACATTCCAATGGTACCACCGCCGATAACCGCCACGGTTTTTCCCCCGTGGTAATCGACCCGTTGCAAGCCATGGAGAGCGACAGTCGCCGGTTCGAAAAATGCCCCCTGTTCGAATGTCACTTCGTCATCGAATTTGACCGCATTCTTTTCAGGCACCACAACATACTCCGCAAAGCAGCCGTTTTGGCGTGAACCGATGAAGCTGTAGTGCTTGCAAAGCGAATAATCGCCTTTAAGACAGTCCTCGCACTCGAGGCATGGGACCAAAGGAACCCCTGCAACCCGGTCACCAACTTTGAGGCTGGTTACATTTTCTCCAATCTGCTCGACCGTTCCTGAGAATTCATGACCCAGGACCACCGGGAAGAAGTGACAGGCACCCTCGTTGACCCGCGGCAGATCCGAACCGCAGATTCCGGTATATTTCACTTTAATCAATACTTCTTTGCTTTTGACTTCCGGCATGGCAAGATCTTCATAACGAAGATCATCCTTGCCGTGTACTACTCCTGCTTTCATTGTACCCCCCTAATCCTTAGCCAATTCCTGGGCTTGGGCCAATGCTTGCGCTCTTTTTTTCGAATGGACCACGGTGAAGACAATACTGATCAAGTAGATTACCGTGATAATTGCCAGACCTGGTACATTTTGCATCGTGAACGCTTGAGTGAAGATATAAGTAATCGGGCTTCCTCCTTGGTCCATCGCCGCCAACATGTTGCCACCATCGGTCGCTCCGGTTGACT
Organism: Erysipelotrichaceae bacterium; assembly: GCA_028698185.1. Lineage (GTDB taxonomy): Bacteria > Bacillota_I > Bacilli_A > Erysipelotrichales > Coprobacillaceae > JAQVDW01. The sequence continues at coordinate 1,613 of JAQVDW010000053.1, forward strand.
GCGCCAATGCGGTCACCCAAGGAATGGTTTCATTGGTAATCCAGATAGTCATGTACATGATGGCAGTTCCTGAAATCAATGAACGGAACAGGTTTCCTTTATGGACCGCAACCGCTATGGCGATGAAGAATCCGATTGTCGCCAAGTCACCAAATGGCAAAACCCGGTTACCTGGAACCAATATTGCGATCAACAGAGTCAAAGGAATGAAAATCAGACCGATTGTCACTACTTGGGGATCCCCCAACAATACCGCAGGATCCATCCCGATATAAAATTCGGAATTCCCAAAATGTTTCGTTAACAGTTTTTTTGCCTGTTCAGTAAGTGGCAGCAGACCATCCATGATACATTTTACGATTTTAGGCATCAATACCATAACCGCCGACATTTTAACACCCAAAGGCAACGCCGCTTGGGCATCATAGCCTGCTAGAAAACCGATTCCAGCTCCTAGAAGTCCACCGATCACGATCGGTTCCGCAAACACGCCTACACGATCCTGCAATGTGTCCACAGTGAAGTCGATATTCCGAATACCCGGAATTTTTTCAATGATTGCATCGATCAGACAGGCAATTGGAGCCATGTAAGCCGATGTTCCATGAGGTACGGTCAGACCGTCCAACTCAAAGTAGTCATCCATCAATGGTCCCCAGAGGTCCCCTAATTTATAAGCAATGATGGCATGAACGATTACCCCGGCAATCCCGATCCAGAACTGACCGGTGACGACATAAGCGATTGCTCCGGTGAATGTCATATGCCAGATATTCCATACATCGATATTTACTGTTTTGGTAAGTTTCAATAAAAGCATAACCACGTTTACTGCGATGGCGATGGGAATAGCCACAGTTGCAATATTTGATGCCCAAGTCATCGGTGAAGCCCCTGGCCAACCGATATCGACAACACTTAAAGTAAGACCGAATCTTTCTGACATTGCCTGTGCCGCAGGGCCAAGCTCGTTATTCATCATCCCGACAATCAGACCTAATCCGACAAATCCGACCCCGATCATAAGACCTGAGCGGATTGATTTACCGATCTTGATTCCCATCATGATGCTGATAATGGCGATAACCACAGGCAGCATTACCGATGCGCCCATGTCGATAATATAATTGATAATATCTCCAAAAAATCCTAACATTCTCTTTCTCTCCTTATTAGTCTTTCAATACATCCAGGATCGCCTGCTCCGTCTTTTCGACGTTGACACCTGAGATGAACGGCATCCCGGTAATCAAAGGCACTCCGTAATCTTTTTTCACTTTCGAAGTCGTGATAATCAGATCAGCCGGCAAGTTCGAAGCGATCTCCGAAATTCTTATCTGGCAGATTTCGATATCGATGCTGTTGTTTTTGCATAATTCCACAACTTTGTTGGCAGCGATAGTCGAAGTCGCTACCGCACCACCACAAGCAACAATTACTTTCTTTTTCATAGTGTGTTCTCCTTATTTTTGATAAGTCCGATTATCTCATCGGAACTCTTGACACTCTTGATGTTTTTCAATACTTCGCTGTCCTGAATGATTGCCAGTATCCGCTGCAGTTTTTCCAGGTGAGCCTGGGGATTTACCACTGCTAGCATGAAGACAATCGAAACGGAAACCTTATCATCGTCACTGCCCATCTGGATGAAATCGACCGGGTTTTTCAACACCGCGATTGCAACCCCCGGGACCTTTACATGAGAGACATCGGTATGGGGTATTGCCACCCCGACACCGTCGACATCAAGTCCGGTTGGAAACTCCGCTTCTCTTTTTAACAGAGCTTCAACATAAGTATCTTTTGCATAATCTTCCTTGATCAAAGCCGCGCCAACTTTTTCAAGAACATCTGCGTTGTTCGTTGCATCCAAATCAGTAAAAATAAGTGCACTGTTAAGTTCTTCCCAAATCAAAATTTGTTCCTCCTTTTTAAAGATTGTTCACTAGTGATTTTCTTTACACTCATATCGTACCACCGGCCTGATACTAAAAACAGTCAAAGGTATTTCATTATTTTGGAAATAAAATAAAACGGTTGAAAAAATTTCCGGATCATTGGAAACCTTTTCAACCATTGTCAGATATGGAGGTATTCGTACTTTTCGATTGCGAGTGCTGCCTCCTTGGATGTCTTTGCCTCCCGCAGTTCATTTTTGAACTTTTCATCAGTCAGCATATTGACCAGGTTGAAGAATGCCTTGAGGTGGGTCTTGTGGTCGATGGCACTCAAGCAGCAGACAAATTCCACTGGATCGAACTCATCCGCACCAAATGGAACTGGATTTTTGAGCCTGATCAGGTTCATTCCGACTTTGACGCTGCCCCGGTCCAAACCTTCATGGGGCAAGGCGAATCCTGGCGACAGGACAATATAAGGCCCGTTTTCATTGATGTTGTCGATCATTGCCTGGATATATCGTTGTTCAATGTAACCCGCCTCCAACAAAGGCTTGGCCGACTTGGTGATCGCATCCTGCCAGTCTAGGCATTCGACATCAAGCTGGATATGGCTAGAGGGCAGCAGATGATGAAGATAGGGAGAAAACATCTCCTGGTTTGACTCCAGTGGCTTATTGAAATATTCCCGGACAACCTTCTTGATTTCATGGAACATCCCATCGTATTTCTCGGGAGCCATCGCTTTGAGAATCGGACTGATTTTATCGAGCAGCCCCCGCGGTGATGACTCCAGGTCCCCGATTCGCGATGGCAGATGGCGGCTGTTGCGTAGTGAATCGATCTTGTTGCCGACCCGCAAATAATCCTCGTCATTCAACAGAGGTGATACAGTAACGACATCTATCTTCGAATTGGCAATGGGGATGGTTGAAATGATAAGGTCAGCCCGGTTGCTTTCAATATGCGGCGCTTCATGAGCCGAAATGATATCGACAATCTGGAAATTGAAGTGTTTCTTCAGCTTCTCGATAAGCAACTGGGAAGTCCCGATACCCGCATGGCAGGCTAAAATTACGTGGAATGCCACTTCCTTGTTTTTCTTGCGTTCCAGCGCGCATATATGGATGGCGATATATCCGGTTTCGATGGAGGTGAGTTCCCGAATCGCATACTGTTCGATTATTCCCAGATTGGAATTGACCGCCTCCACCACTTCTTCATTGTCCTTGAGCAGTTCATCGACTATTTCGCTTTGGGGATAAAGAGGCGCTTCCGGTTTAAGAATCGACTCCAGATGGTTTGAAAGATTTTCAAAGAAATCGTAATCGTCGGCCAGATTTATACCCAAGTCATAGGATACCCGGTCAATGAACTGGCGGGTTACCAATTGGATCTTGATCATCATGTCATCCTTGTGTCGTTTTTTGATGTAGCGGGACTTGAGAAGAATCTCGCTTAAAAACTGGATTTCGTTTTCACTTGTCTTGAGGTGACAATATTGGGATATCAAGCGCAGGATATCCAAAGCCATTAAGTACTTGTCATTATTGGCTTTCTCGATTTCCTCGAGGTACTCCCCCATCCCGTTCCGGTTGACCATTATGCCAAGATACGTCACCAGATACTCGAAGGAATTGTCGGTGAGATAATATTCGTAAAGTCTTTCCTGTTCGCTTAAGACCTTTTGGATTGTGATCCGGTTGCCCGCCTGCAAGGAGATGTAGCGGCTGATCATCGAATTATCGTCCTTTTTCAAGGCGACCTGCATCAAGAACAGCCGCTTATCGCTTTCCTTGCCATCGACCCTAAGACCCTTGTTTGGGTGGGATGTGACCTCAAGATTGAACTCCTTGATGTAGCTCTTGATCGAATCGAGATCATTGATTATTGTCGCCCGTGATACATACAAATTTTCGGCTATGGTCGACAAGGTGATGTAATTGGCTGTGTTGATAAGCAAAACGGAAGCGACCAGAATCCGCTCTTGTTTGGAAAGCTTGTAGGCATAGAGATCCTGTTCGCTCAAAAAGTAATTGTGGATAGTCAACACTTTTTTAAACAACTTTTATAAGGACAACCGAAATTGTACTGGTGTCTTGTAGTTAAGACTTCCATGTTTCCTTTTATTGTTGAACCAGTTTACATAATCAAACAGTTCCAAC